>JBNKVT010000052.1:0-158078 GCA_050299335.1 Paracoccaceae bacterium
CCCGCAGTTCCAGACCCACCGTGTTTCGTTCAAGGCTTTGGACACCGAGTTCATCGTTGCGGGGGGCCGTCGCATCCACTTCGTGCAGGCGGGGCCCGCCCACCCCCCCCCTCCGGGGGGCGCCGCCCCCGCCCGCCGGGGACCGGCGGACTCCCCCGGCATCCTTATCGACGACAGGAAGGTGGGGGGTCAGGGAAAGTGGGGGGCAAAGGCCGAAAAGACGGCGGTGTAGACGTCGCGTTTGAAGGGGACGATCTTTTCCTGAAGCTGCGCGCGCGGCATCCAGGCCCATGCACGGAATTCGGGATGTTCGGTGGCGATGTCGATCTGGGCATCCCCGCCGGTGAAACGAAAAAGCAGCCATTTCTGTTTCTGGCCCCGGAAACGGCCTTTCCAGATGCGCGGCACGAGGTCTTGGGGCAGGTCGTAATGGAGCCAGTCCGGGGCTTCGGCGACAAGCTCGGCGAGATCCGGAGCGATCCCGGTTTCCTCTCCGAGTTCGCGTAAGCCCGCCTGAAGCGGCGTTTCGCCGGGATCGATGCCGCCCTGGGGCATCTGCCAGGCATCGTCGGGATTGTCGAGGCGCTGTCCGGCGAAGACGAGGCCCTCGGGGTTCATCAGCACCACGCCGACACAAGGGCGGTAGGGCAGGGCGCGGATTTCGTCCTCAGTCATGGGCCGGGCCTTTGCAAATGAAAACGCCGACCGGTTGGGGCCGGTCGGCGGTCCTGGGTTCCTGGGGGCCTTACTGCGCCGGGCCGATGACCGAAAGCCCGCGGATGATGTCGAGCGCATAGGCCATCTGGTAATCGTCCTGGCGCCGCTTGGCGGCGTCCTCGGCGGCCTGGCGTTCTTCTTCCAGCTGCAAGAGCTCGTCTTCGGTCAGGGAGTCGTTCGACAGCGAGCCGCGCAGGTCCGCCTCGGTGCGGCGGGCGGCGGCTGCGGCCTGGGCTTCCTCCTCCTCGGGGGAGACCGGGCGCGGTTCGACGATGATGTCCGGCGCGACGCCGAGCGCCTGAATCGACCGGCCCGACGGCGTGTAGTAGCGCGCCGTGGTCAGGCGCATCGCGCCATTGCCCTGAAGCGGCATGATGGTCTGGACCGAGCCCTTGCCGAAGCTGCGGGTGCCGACGACGATGGCGCGGTGGTGGTCCTGCAGGGCCCCCGCGACGATTTCCGACGCCGAGGCCGAACCGCCATTGATCAGCACCACCACCGGCTTGCCGTCGGCCAGATCGCCCGGCGTGGCGTTGAACCGCTCCGAATCGCGCGGGTCGCGGCCGCGGGTCGAGACGATCTCGCCGGCGTCGAGAAACGCGTCCGACACCGCGATCGCCTGGTTCAGGAGACCGCCGGGATTGTTCCTGAGATCGAGGACGAAGCCATTGACGTTTTCCATGCCGCCAAGTTCCTCGACCTGCTTGGTGATTCCGTCCTCAAGACCCGGATAGGTCTGTTCGTTGAACGTGGTCAGCCGGATGATCACCGTCTCGCCCTCGAGGCGCGAGCGGGCGGCCTGCAGCTTGATCGTGTCGCGGGTCAGGGTCAGGTCGAAGGGCTCCTCGACACCCTCGCGGACCACGGTGATGATGATGTCCGAGCCCACCGGCCCGCGCATCAGGTCCACGGCCTCGTTCAGGGTCAGGCCCAGCACCGGCTCGCCATCGACATGGGTGATGAAATCGCCAGATTCGACCCCGGCGCGGTCCGCCGGCGTGTCGTCCATCGGCGAGACCACCTTGACGAAACCGTTCTCCTGGGTGACCTCGATGCCGAGCCCGCCGAATTCGCCACGGGTCTGGACCCGCATGTCATTGGCGTCGTCGGGCGAGAGATAGGAGGAATGCGGGTCGAGCGAGGTCAGCATGCCGTTGATCGCGGCCTCGATCAGATCGACTTCGTCGACTTCCTCGACATAGGCCGAGCGGATGCGTTCGAAAATGTCGCCGAAAAGATCGAGCTGCTCGTAGGTGGTGCGCTCGCGGCTGGTCTCCTGGGCGACGATCGGGGCGGCGTATTGGGTGGCGACGACAATACCGGTCAGCGCACCGGCGGTGGCCGCCATGACAAACTTCTTCATTCCAGAGCTTTCCTCATCGTTTCAAATTCCGCGTGTTTCGCGGAGCCTCTCGTCGGGCCCCCCGCGTGCCCGGATGGCCGCCGCGGTCTGTTCACCCTTCCTTATAGCGCAAAATGGGGGTGGTTTGGCCAGCGCCTTGCACATGCGGGCGAAAAATTTCTTGTTACCGGACGCGAGATAGGGGCCTGGCGGGGCATCCCGGCCTCCCGGGCCCGGATAATTTGGGCTTATACCCCCGAGACCAGCACCTTGCCTGTCATCTCGGGCGGGATGTCGAGGCCCATCAGGGTCAGGAGGCTCGGCGCCAGATCGGCGAGGCGGCCCGAGGCAATCGCGGCACCCTCGGGCGCGCCCACCAGCACCAGCGGCACCGGGTTGAGCGTGTGGGCGGTATGGGGTCCGCCGGTGACAGGATCGACCATCATCTCGCAATTGCCGTGATCGGCGGTCAGCAGCATCCGGCCGCCGGCCGTCTCAAGCGCGGCAAGCAGGACCCCGATCCCCCGGTCCACCGCCTCGCAGGCGGCGATGGCAGCATCCAGGTCCCCGGAATGTCCGACCATGTCGGGATTGGCGTAATTGACGACGATGAGGGCGTAGCCGCCGTGCAGGACCGCATCGACCAGGTGCTGCGTGACCTCCGGCGCCGACATCTCGGGCTGCAGATCGTAGGTTTTCACCTTGGGCGAGGGGGCCATGTAGCGGACCTCGCCCTCGAAGGGCGTCTCACGCCCGCCATTGAGGAAAAATGTGACATGGGGGTATTTCTCGGTCTCGGCGATGCGAAACTGGGTGAGGCCCCGCTTCGCCACCCATTCGCCGATGGTGTTGGCGATATCCTCCGACGGGTAGATCACGTCCATGAAGGTATTGTGGCGTTCGGAATATTCGACCATGCCGCACAGGGCGGCGAAACGGGGGCGGGCGGAGACGTCGAATCCGGCAAATTCCGGATCTGCCAGCGCCGACAGGATTTCGCGGGCGCGGTCGGCGCGGAAATTGAGGAAGAGCAGTCCGTCTCGGTCGGTGGGGGCCTTCCAGGGAGCGAGCTTGGTGGGGGCGATGAACTCGTCGGTCTCGCCGCGCGCATAGGCAGCCTGGATCGCGGCATTGGCATCCCAGGACTTGTGGCCCTTGCCCGCGACGATGAGGTCGAAGGCCTCCTGCACCCGCTCCCAGCGGTTGTCGCGGTCCATGGCGAAGAACCTTCCGCAGATCGAGGCGATGGCAGCGCCCTCGGGCAGGTCCATTGCGAGACGCGAGACCTGGGTTAGGGCGGATTTCGGAGCGACGTCGCGCCCGTCGGTGAAGGCGTGGACGAGGACCGGCACCCCGGCCCCGGCAATGACCCGCGCCGCCTCGGCGATGTGGCGCTGATGGGCGTGGACCCCGCCGGGCGAGGCGAGACCGGCGAGATGGGCGGTGCCGCCGGTTTCCTTCAGCCTCGCGATGAAACGGCCAAGGGCGGGGGCCTTTGCAAAACTGCCATCCTCGATGGCCTTGTCGATCTTCGGCAGGTCCATCCAGACGACGCGGCCGGCGCCGATATTGGTATGGCCGACCTCGGAATTGCCCATCTGCCCCTCCGGCAGGCCGACATCGGTGCCCTTGGCAACCAGCGTGGCGTTGGGGCAGTCGCGCATGATCCGGTCGAAATTGGGCGTGTCGGCGAGGGCGACGGCATTGGCCTCGCGGGTCTCGCTAAGACCCCAGCCATCGAGAATGCATAAAACAACCGGACCATCCATGGTCGCCCCCTACTCTGAATTGGGTTTATTTAGCTGTAGACGGCCCTGGGACACAAGCGCCAGGTTGGCATCCCAATTTGGATGAATATATCGAATATTAGAATATCAATTTAATACAAATAGTGAAAGCCCCAGCCATTATTTCGCCTGAATCATTGCGAAAATGTGTATGATGACGAGGTCAAATCAGCCGGAAAGGCATGACGGAAACCGCGCCAGAGCTCAGAAACCAGGCGCACAGACTTACGGAGTGGAGTGAAACGTTGAGGGGTAATTATCAAACCCGGACCGGTCGGGCAGGGGGGGCATTCGCTGCTGCCTTCTGTATCTTCGCCGGTGCGACCCAGGCCGATCCGGTCCAGTTGCGTTCAACGGATGGGACGGTCAATTTCGAAGGGGAGCTGATCAGCTTCAACGAAGGCAACTACCTGTTGCAGACGGTTCTGGGCGATATCCAGATCTCGTCGGAACTGGTGAATTGCCACGGTGCCGGCTGTCCGGTTCTCGAGACCGTCGAGGCCGATATCACCGTCGCCGGGGCCGACACGATCGCCCGCGGCATGCTGCCGCTATTGCTGGAAGGCTTCGCCACCACCACCGGGGCCGAGTCCCAGGTGGCCAGCGCCCAGGGCGACGACATCTTCGCCACCACGCTGGTCGGCCAGCAGGGCTTTGGCGAGCGGATGGGGACCTTCGAGGTCCGCTCCGGCGATTCCGAGGACGCTTTCGACAGTCTGCTGGAAAAGACCGCGCATCTCGGGGTCTCGACCCGCCGCATCCTGCCGGAGGAGGCGCGCGCATTGGCCGCTGACGGGGCTGGGAACATGATCGACCCGAGCCAGGAGCATATCATCGCCGTCGACAGCCTCAACGTCATCGTCAACCCGGCCAACCCGGTGACCGCGATCTCGATGGCCGATCTTGCGGGCATCTACTCGGGCCGGATCACCAACTGGCGCGAACTGGGCGGCGAGGACCTCGCCATCCTGCCGGTGACCCTGGAGGATGAGGCCGAGACCGAGGTCTTCGTCTCCGGCATCTTCGGCGACGACAACCGCCCGACCCTGTTCTCGAGCTTCACCGCCGATGACAACGTCACGGCGGCGAATTATGTCGGCGAGAATCCCGGCGCGCTGGCCTATGTCGGCTTCGCCTTCAAGCGCGGACAGCGCGCGGTGTCGCTGATCTCGGAATGCGGCATCGGCACCACGCCGGACGCTTTCTCGGTCAAGACCGAGGAATATACCCTGTTCCGGCGGCTCTTCATGTATAACCGCGCCGACATGGACACCGAGCTGGCCGCGCAATTCGTCGACTTCGCCACATCGGATGCGGCCTCGATCGTCATCAACCAGTCGGGCTTCATCGATCTCGCGGTCGAGCGTCAGCCCCAGGGGCCGGACAGCCCGCGGGCGCGGCGCATCCGCGGCAGTGGTGCCGACCGGTTCGAGAACAACATCGTCGAGACGATGATTTCCGACATGGAAGGTTCGGACCGGCTGTCCTCGACCTTCCGTTTCCGGACGGGGTCGGCCGAGCTCGATCCGCGCGGCCTGCGCGATATCGACCGGCTGGCGGCCTATCTGGCGGACCAGCCCGCGGGCACCGAGGTCAGCTTTGTGGGCTTCGCCGACAGTGTGGGGGCTTTCGAGCCGAATATCACCCTGTCCAGGGCCAGGGCCGATCAGGTGCTGGCGGCGTTGAAGGCCAAGGCCGGGAACCGGCTGGATCACATTTCCTTCACAACCACCGGCTACGGCGAAATCGCGCCTTCGGCCTGCAACACCAATGACGCGGGGCGTTCCATCAACCGCCGCGTCGAGACATGGGTGAGCCTGCCATGACGCATTTCATGACCAGTATGTACAGGGCCGGTGTGTTCGCGGCCGTCGGCCTCGGCCTTGCCTCGGTATCCACCGCGGTCGCGGCCCAGAGCGACAGTTCCACCGGCGCGGTGTATCTCGCGGGCGCCGAGCGGATCGATCTCGGCGACCGGCTGCGTTATCTCACCCAGCGGGTGGCGGTGAATGTCTGCCTGATCGATGCCGGCAGCAATGCCGAGGCCCACAAGGCCACGCTCGCGGAGGCAATCGCCGAATTCGATCACCTGTTGACGGCGCTCAAGGATGGCGATCCGGGACTTGGCCTGACGGGCGCCGAAGAGCAACGCAAGATGCTCGCGGGGATCCGCGGCGTGTCCCTGCAATGGGAGCCCTACAAGATCGAGGCGGAGACCCGGCTCGGCAAGGGGCAGCGGCAGGAAGGGCCGGATTTCGTTTCGCGGCAGAACCTCAATCTGATGCATGTGTCGAAGAACCTGATCTCGACCACGATCAACCATTACTCGATCCCGCCGGCGCTGCTGCAGAATGATGCCCAGACGATCCAGTTCGCGGCGCGGCAGCGCACCCTGTCGCAGCAGATCGCCAAGGAATCCTGCGGGCTTCTGACCGGCAACACGGTGATGGGACGCCAAAGCCGTCTCGACAACGCCGTCGAGCGGTTCGAGGCCTCGTTCGATGCCTTGCAGAACGGCATGCCGGCGGTCGGTATCACCGCGCCGACCTCGCCCGAGGTCAAGGCCGAGATCGCCGCGCTGCGGCAGGACTGGTCGGGACTGCGCAATGATATCGAGGCGATGGCCCCGAATGAAGGCGCTGCCAAGGCCGAGGCGGTATACGGCCGTCTCGACGCGCTGCTGGCCCGGATCGATGCGGTGATCCCGTATTACGTGGCCGAAAGCAAATCGGGGCTCTGAGCCTACGCATTCGCGGCCAGCCTGACGTCGACACCGCGCTTCGATCCCGGAGCGCGGTGTCGGATTTTTTTGAGGAATGGTCTGCCTGAATACGCGCTGCGGATCCTTGGCACCGCGAACGGAACCTGACATGTTGCGCGGCAGCGAGGCTGCCGAGCCACGGAGGCGGAACGGAGCCGAGCCAGGAATATCGGGGCGGAAACTTGGGCGGCACAATGCAGACATTACTGGAACGGACGCTGGCGGCGGCGGACAAAGACAAGGTCACGACCAAGGCCGACAGCCAGCCCCTGATACAGGAGATCGACGGTGTCCAGACGCGGTATCCGCCGGTTCACACGGATGCCCGAGGTACCCTGGTCGAGGTCTTCTCTGCCGATTGGGACTGGGACGAGGAGCCGCTCAATTTTATCTATACCGTCACCATCCGGCCCGGGATCGTGAAGGGCTGGGCGCTGCACAAGACCCATGCCGACCGGTATTTCCTCATTGACGGCGAGTTGGAGGTAGTCCTCTACGATGTCCGCCCCGACAGCCCCACCTGCGGCAAGCTGTCCCGGCTCGTGATGAGCGACGCCCGGCGGAGCCTGTTGCGCATCCCGGCCTTCGTCTGGCACGCCGACCACAATTTCGGCCACCGCGACGCCCGGATCCTCAACATGCCGAGCCGGCCTTACGACCACGCCAATCCCGACAAGTACCGCCTGCCGCTGGATACCGATCTCATTCCCCATTCCTTCGGGCCCGGCGTGAAGGGCTGGTAGGACATGCCGCGATACTCGGTCCTGCTGCCGACCCATAACCGGTCGGACCTGCTGGCGCTGTCGGTGGCCTCGGTCCTGGCGCAGAAGGAGCAGGATTTCGAGATCCTGGTGGTCGGAGACGGCTGCACCGACGATACCGGCGTGGTGTTGGAGCGGTTTGGCGACCGGCGTATCCGGTTCTTCGATCTGCCCAAGGGCCCCGGTTTCGGCTATGCCAACCGCAACATCGCGCTCCGGCAGGCGAAGGGCGACCTGATCGCCTTTCATTCCGATGACGATCTGATGTTTCACGACCATCTGTCCAATCTCGGCCGCCTCTTCCGGCAGGAGCGGATCATGTGGGCCTACAGCCGGCCGCTTTGGGTACGGCCGGACGACGTGATCCTGCCGGCCTATGTCAATCTCCGGGACCCCGGCGCCCGTCACGGGTTCATGAACGTGCAGAACGTGATCCCGGCGGGCTGCGTCATGCACCGGCGGCAATGTTTCGCGGAAAACGGCTATTGGCCGGAGGAATTCGACTCCAGCGGCGATTACGAGATCTGGAAGCGGATCATCGGTCAGCGCCCGCCCGGGGCGATCGGGGTCCTGCGGCAGCCGACCCAGCTGCATTTCAAGGCCGCCTGGCGCGAGGGAGATCTCATGTGGCCGCGGTTTCTGGCCTATGTCTCGGCGATGGCCGACAGCACCGGCTTCTGGCCGCCGGGCCTGCGGTTGGAGACGCGCGAGGGCGAAAGCCAGCAGGCAGGGGGGTGGCGCATGCTGGCGCAGGACCCCGACCGCGCGGCAGCGCGGATGCGGAGCGGGTGCGAGCTGCTGGCGGACCGGCTGGCCTGGACGGCAACGCAGAACCCGGATTTTCTGTAGCATCCGCGTGCGGTCCGCGCCGGACCGGTATCGGCGAGGCGCTGCCCTGAGCGACCGGCTCTTGCCAGATTGCGCAGAAAATAGCCGAGTGCGCGGGGTGGTAGGAGGGCCACCCACCAGTGCCGCACCGCGTGGTATTCCTTCACCGAAGGTGACCTGATACCGCCGGTCCTGCCCGGAAAAGCCTGCCAACATGCGGGAAAGCTGTCGAACCGGGGTCCCGGACCGATCGCGGCGTCGGCGGGACGGACCGGCGCGTGTGCCAGAGCGCGAGCATCTGTAACCATTGTTCGCAACATGTGACTGGTTCCGCTGTGGAAATCCCGAACAAATGTCCCGGCAACCGCGTTTGATGACTATCAGACATCAGGAGGATACCATGCAGAAACCAACGATTGCGGCGATTGCCGCCCTCATGCTTGCCGGGTGCGGAACACCGGATCAGAACACCGCGATCGGCGCGCTGGCGGGTGCCGCCGCCGGGGCGTCCCTTGTCGGGGACGAGGACGAAACCGAAGCGATCCTGATCGGCGGGGCGCTCGGTGCGGCGGTGGGCAGCCAGGTCGGCACCCAGCAGGCCCGCAACTGCGTCTACCGCAATACGAGCACCGGGCAGCAATATACCGCCCCCTGCCCGAGCTGACTCCCCAACCCGCAGGCCCCGCCCCGGTGTGCCCGCGCCCCTCGAACCGCTCCGGACGCTGACCGGGGCGGTTTTCTTTCGGGCGGGTAGGCCCGATCTCTGGACAATACCGCCCCCCTGGGGTCTCTTGCGCCGGAATTTCCAGGCATCGGAGGTCGTGTTTGCCGTCGTCTCAAGGCCCTGGCCACGCCGCGATGCTGGCCTTCTCCATCCTGATCGCGGGGTCCTTCACCCTGGGCGGGCTGATGGCGACCCTGGTCGACCCCGCGGCCCTCATGGCGCTGCGCTTTGCCATCGCCGGGGTGCTGATCGGCTGCGTGATCGGGTTCGGGCCCGGCTTCCGGCGCGCCTATCTGCGGGCGCCCTGGCGGTTCCTGCTTCTGGGGGCGCTGATGGCGGTCTATTTCGTCACCATGTTCGAGGGGCTGAAGACCGCCACGCCGGTCTCGACGGCGGCGGTCTTCACCCTGACCCCGGTCATGTCGGCCTGTGTGGGCTGGCTGCTCTTGCGGCAGGTGACGACGGGCCGGATGGCGCTGGCGCTGGCCATCGGGGCCGTCGGGGCGATCTGGGTGATCTTCCGGGCCGATCTCGCGGCCTTGCTGGCCTTCGATCTCGGGCGGGGTGAGGCGATCTATTTCGTCGGGTGCATCGGCCATGCGGCGGTGCCGGCCCTCGTCAGGCGGCTGAACCGGGGCGAGCCGCCGCTGGTCTCGACCTTCGGCACGCTGATGGGCGGTTTCGTGGTGCTGGCGATCTATGCGGCCCCGGAACTGGCAGCGACCGACTGGGCCGGGCTGCCGGGGATCGTCTGGATGGCGCTGGCCTATCTGTCGGTGGTGGCCTCCGGGATTACCTTCTTTCTGCTGCAATTCGCTTCGCTGCGCCTGCCCGGGGCCAAGGTGATGGCCTATACCTATCTCACGCCGGTCTGGGTGACGCTGCTGGAGGGGGTCATCGGCCATGGCTGGCCGGCGCCGCTGGTCCTGGTCGGCATGGGGCTGGTGGTGGTGAGTATCCTGCTGTTGCTGAAGGCGTGATCTGGCAAAATCGCGGCGTTTCACCGTGAAATCAAAGCCAATGCCTTGAAATCACGATGAAAAATAGTTTCCGTCGGGTTAATTTCCGCCACCGAAGGCTTTGCCCAGAAACCGCTGAAGGACCGAGCGCCGCCTGGGCAGGCTGTCATGGCGCTGCTTCATTTCGTCGAACCGTTCCGCGGTCACCGGGGAGGTGGTGTTCAGCCGGGTGCCGCTGCCGCTCCAGATTTCTTCGCGCGAGGCCGTCCGGTAGGCTATTGAAAGTAGTTCAATCATCTGATGTCTCCGCTTCTCATCGTTTCATACGATAAAAATAGGGTTTACATCGAGGCCTGGCAAAGCAATAAGAATGCTGAAATGAAACCTGAACTTACATAACATGGAGTGGAGCAGGATCCCGTCGCTGGCGGCGCTGCGCGCCTTCGAGGCGGCGGCGCGCAACAAGGGCTTCAGCCTCGCGGCACGAGAGCTGAACGTCACCCATGCCGCCATCGCCCAGCATGTCCGCAGCCTCGAACAGGAATTCGGCGAACAGCTGATCGAACGCAGCGGACGCGGTGTCGCGGTCACCGAAAGCGGTTGGCGGCTGGCCGAGCGCCTGCGCGACGGGTTCGGCACCATCGCCGAGGGGATCGAGGAACTGCGGGCCCATAGTATCGAACGGCCGCTGATGGTCTCGGTGACGCCGGCCTTTGCCGCCCATTGGCTGATGCCCCGGATCGGCGAATTCTGGCAGCTGCACCGGGACATCCCGATCAATATCAACCCAAGCGCCGAGCTGATCGACCTGCGGGCCGATCACTATGACCTGGCGGTGCGCTATGGCGACGGCGACTGGCCGGGCCTTGACGCGGAACTGCTGACCGACGGCGATTACTGGGCGGTCGTGCATCCGGACCTGATCGGGGACCGCAAGGTCGAAAGCCTGCGCGACGTCACCGATCTGCCCTGGCTGATCGAAAGCTACATGGTGGAGCGGCGCACGATCATCGAACAGGAGGGGATCGATTATTCCAGCCTCGACGTGACGGTGCTGATGACCAATGATCTGGTGATGGCGGCGGCGGAGGCCGGGCTGGGGGTGACGGTGCAGCCGAAATCCCTGGTCGAACGCGAGATCGCGCGGGGGCTCCTGGTGAAGGTCTGCGAATTGCCGGATGTAGGACTGGCCTATCACATGGTGACAGTGCCGGGGCGGGTGTCCGAGCGGCTGGACGTATTCATGGGTTGGCTGCGGCGGCGGGCGCGGGATATGTGACGGGACGGGACGGGACGGGACGGGACGCGGATCGGGACGGGGCGGGGCGTGGATGGGATGCCGCGTGACGCGGATCGGGGCGGCGGCCCGGGCGAGAGGCGGCCGCGTGGCAAGGGGCCCGACTGGACGGATGAGGAGCCGGGAATGGCCGATCGCGAGGAAGAGATCCCGCTGGCTGGCGGCAATGTGAATGCCGGGGTGGTGCGGGTCGGCGACACGGTGCGGCGCCGGACCGACAGGCAGAGCCCGTCGGTACACCGGCTGCTGCGGCATCTGGAGGCGCAGGGATTCCGGGCCGCGCCGCGTTTCCTCGGCATCGACGATGCCGGCCGGGAGATGCTGAGTTATTTGCCCGGCGAGACCGATTTTCCCAGGCATCTGTGGACAAGCGACCGGGCGCTGCTCGCGGCGGCGGAGATGCTGCGCGGGTTTCAGGCGGCCTTGGCCAGCTTCGCCCGGGACGAGGCGGATCACTGGGCCTATTGCTATCCCGACGCGTCGCGGTGCGACACGCTCTGCCACAATGATTTCGCCCCTTACAACATGGTGTTCGCCGACGGTGTGCCGGTCGGCATCCTCGATTTCGATCTGGCCGGACCCGGGCCTGCCCTGCGCGATACCGCCTATCTGGCCTATTGGCTCGCGCCCCTCTCCTTTGCCTCCGACGACCTTGCCGTCCATGCGTGGCGGGAACTGGCCGAAGGCTGTCCCCGGCTGCGGATGCTGTGCGACATCCTCGGGGTGAGGACCGGGGGAGCGCTTCTGGATATGGTGTCCGAAGTGCTTCACCATATGGGCAGCGCCGATGCGGCGGCGGCGATGATCGGTGCGGAGGCGGCCCGGAAACTGGGGGACGGCGGCCATTTCGCCCATTGGCAGCGCGAGGCCGAGGCCTTTGACGAGATGCGCGACGCGGTTGCGGCGGCGCTCGGGCGCTGAGCTCAGTCGGGTCTCAAGCCACGGGTGAACAGCCGCGTCAGGTAGGTTGCCGCATCGTCAATCGGATCGCCCTCGCCGAGGATGCCGCGCACCTGGGCGTCGAAGTCGGCATAATGCTGGGTCGTGGCCCAGATCGAGAAGATCAGGTGGTAGGGGTCGACGGGCGCGATCTTGCCCTCGCGGGCCCAGAGGCGGATCAGCGCCGCCTTTTCATCCATCAGCGATTTCAGCGGGCCCCGGATCTTGTCCTCGATACGCGGGGCGCCGTGGAGGATCTCGTTGGCGAAGAGGCGGCTTTCGCGGGGGAAATTGCGCGACATCTCCAGCTTGCGGGTGATGTAGCTGCGGATCTCCTCGATCGGGTCGCCCTCGTTGTCGAGCTCGCGCAGGGGGGCGAGCCAGTTTTCCAGCAGGCGGTCGATCAGCCGCTGGTAGATGGCGTCCTTGGAGGGGAAATAGTAAAGCAGGTTGGGTTTCGACAGGCCCGCCGCCCGGGCGATCTGGTCGAGCGTCGCCCCCCGAAACCCGTGCTGGGAGAAGACCTCGAGCGCGGCCTCGAGAATGGTTTCGGATTTCTCCTGCTGGATGCGGGTCTGCGCCTTCATGGGGGCATTCATCTCCCGAAGCGTGTTGCTTTGCAACAAAATATTGACTGTTTGGTCAAGAGTGGTAGCGTCACGCCCAAGGCCTCCCGAAGGAGGAGCGCCGTCTCAGCCAACAGGGGGCCGCGATGTCCGACCGAACCAGTGCCACGCCGAACGACCTGCGGGCGTTCTGGATGCCGTTTACCGCCAATCGCCAGTTCAAGGGGGCGCCGCGAATGCTAGTGGCCTCGAAGGACATGCATTACACCACCGCCGACGGGCGGCAGGTGCTGGACGGGACGGCGGGGCTCTGGTGCTGCAATGCCGGGCATTGCCGGGAGAAGATCACCGAAGCGGTCCGGGCGCAGGTGGGCGAACTCGATTACGCGCCCGCGTTCCAGATGGGGCATCCGAAAGCGTTCGAACTGGCCAACCGGCTGGTGGACATGGCGCCTGCGAACATGGCGCATGCGTTTTTTACCAATTCGGGGTCAGAGAGTGTCGAGACGGCGCTGAAGATCGCCATTGCCTATCACCGGGCGCGGGGCGAGGGGGCGCGGACGCGGCTGATCGGGCGCGAGAAGGGCTATCATGGGGTGAATTTCGGTGGGATTTCCGTTGGCGGGATCGTCAATAACCGGAAGTTCTTCGGGAGCCTGCTGACCGGCGTCGATCATCTGCCCCATACCCATGACGTGGCGCGCAACGCGTTCTCGCGCGGGCTGCCCGAGCATGGGGTCGAGAAGGCGGAGGCGCTGGAGGATATCATCGCGCTGCATGATCCTTCGACGATCGCGGCGGTGATCGTGGAACCGATCGCCGGGTCCGCCGGGGTGATCCTGCCGCCGAAAGGGTATCTGAAGCGGCTCAGGGAGATCACGAAGAAACACGGGATATTGCTGATCCTCGATGAGGTGATTACCGGCTTCGGGCGGACGGGGGCCAGTTTCGGGGCCGAGAAATACGGCATCGAGGCCGACATGATCACCACCGCCAAGGGGCTGACCAATGGGGTCATTCCGATGGGGGCGGTGCTGTGTTCGGCCGATATCCATGACGCCTTCATGACCGGGCCCGAGGGGATGATCGAGCTGTTCCACGGCTATACCTATTCCGGCAACCCTATTGCGAGTGCTGCCGGGCTGGCGACTTTGGAGGTGTACCGCGAGGAGGCGCTGTTCGAGCGGGCGGCGGAGATGGCGCCCTATTGGGAGGACGCCCTGCATTCGCTGAAGGGCCGCCGCCACGTGATCGATGTGCGCAATGAGGGGCTGATCGGCGGCATCGAGCTGGAGCCGATGGCCGGGGCACCGACCAAGCGGGCCTTCGCGGCGTTTCTGGCCTGCTATGAAAAGGGCGTGTTGGTGCGGACCACCGGCGACATCATCGCCATGAGCCCGCCGCTGATCATCGAGAAGGCGCATATCGACCAACTGGTGGGGGTGATCGGCGAGGTGCTGGACGGGCTGGAATAAGCGCACCCGCGCAACCACGCGCCTTGAGCAAATGCAGGGCGGGTTTCAACCCGCCGCGCCTTGGAAAGGAGACATCATGGCAGCGCCGGGAGAAAACCTCAGGATCAACGGTGACCGGCTGTGGGACAGCCTGATGGAGATGGCGAAGATCGGCCCCGGTGTGGCGGGCGGCAACAACCGCCAGACCGTCACCGACGAGGATGGCGAGGGCCGCAAGCTGTTCCAGTCCTGGTGCGAGGCGGCGGGCTGCACCATGGGGCTCGATCAGATGGGAACCATGTTCGCGCGGCGCGAGGGGACGGACCCCGATGCGCTGCCGGTCTATGTGGGCAGCCATCTCGATACCCAGCCGACGGGCGGCAAGTATGACGGGGTGCTCGGGGTGCTCGGCGGGCTGGAAATCATCCGCACGCTCAATGATCTCGGTATCAGGACGAAGCACCCGATCGTCGTCACCAACTGGACCAACGAGGAGGGCACCCGCTTTGCCCCGGCGATGCTGGCCTCGGGCGTCTTTGCCGGGCGGCACCAACTCGACTGGGCCTATGACCGGGTCGACGCCAAGGGCCTGAGGTTCGGCGACGAACTGGAACGCATCGGCTGGAAGGGCGACGAAGAGGTCGGCGCCCGCAAGATGCACGCCTTTTTCGAGCTGCATATCGAACAGGGCCCGATCCTCGAGGCCGAGGGCAAGGATATCGGGGTCGTCACCCACGGCCAGGGGCTCAGGTGGATCGAATGCACGGTGACCGGCAAGGACAGCCATACCGGCTCGACGCCGATGAACATGCGCAAGAACGCCGGGCGGGGGCTGGCGCGGATCACCGAACTGGTCCACGAGATCGCCATGAAGAACCAGCCGGGCGCGGTCGGTGCCATCGGCCATATCGACGTCTATCCCAACAGCCGCAACGTCATTCCGGGCAAGGTGGTCTTCACCGTCGACATGCGCTCGCACCTGCCCGACAAGTTGCACGGGATGGAGTCGGAGCTGATGGCCCGCGCCCCGGGTCTCTGCGAGGAAATCGGCGTCGGCTTCGAGGCCGAGGTGGTCGGCCAGTTCGAACCCCCCGCCTTCGACGAGACCTGCGTGAAGGCGGTGCGCGATGCGGCCGAGCGGCTGGGCTATTCCCACATGGACATCATCTCGGGCGCGGGCCACGATGCCTGCTGGATCAATGACGTGGCCCCGACGGCTATGGTCATGTGCCCTTGCGTCGACGGGCTGAGCCATAACGAGGCCGAAGAGATTTCAAAGGACTGGGCCACCGCCGGGACGGATGTTCTGTTGCACGCGGTGGTCGAAACAGCGGGGATTGTGGAGTGATCAGGTTTACCGACAAGTTTTCCATCTATCTCACCGTCGCCTGCCTGGGCTTTTATGCCTACGCGGTGGCTTCCGCCGCCCCCGGGCCGCTCGGCGTGCTCGACCGGTTCGGCACCTTCTTCTTCGAGCCGCTGTTTCCGCTCGTGCTGGTGGCCGGGGCTATCGCCATGGCGAAGCTGAACATCCTTCTGGTGATCCTGCTCTCGGTGATCGGCTACACCATCGCCGGCGCCTGGCCGGTGGAGGATTTCGTCGCCCTCTTCCTCGACCGCAGCACGCCGGTCGGCGAGCCGCCCGTCGGCTACGCCTTCTCGCAACTGGCCTGGACCGCCTATGCTTTCATCGTGGCATTCGCCGCCATCGACGTCATCCGCATCGCCATGGTCGCGGTCCGGGCGATGGCCGACCCGGGGATACGGCGGTGAGGCGGATGAGACCGAAGATTGCAGCGCGCCTGAGTATACCGACTTCACAAATGAAAGGAATTGCTGCGTTTTTGACTTTCGGCGGCGCTGCCCTGATTTCGGGAAATGCGCATGGCGCCAAAGCTCAGGCATGGCAGGTGCAGTATCTGGAACTTGGTGCTGCTCATGGACCGGTTCAAGCTACGAAGGGCGAACACCGGTTTACTGAAGCCTATTTCCGTTTCGAGGACAGAACCGGAATATACATCTCGTGTATCATCCGAAATGAGCGCACTATTCCTCGCGTATTTACCTACTTGCGCATTGCCAACGGTGAGCCGTTCGCTGGTCCGAAAACCAACTTCCATGCTGTCTTTGAGAAAGGGGACGAACTGGTCCTTGGGGAATTCAGCTACGCGGGAGGTGGGTACAATGGACCTTTGGACCCCAAAACTCTTGCTATGATGCTAAGCAACTCATCTGTTCGCGTGACCAATGACACGAATGCCTTCGATGCGGAATTTCCGCTTGAAGGCGTATTGGACGCCGTCAAACAAATCGAATGTATGGACTTCAGGAACTAAGCCATGACCACCCCCACCCCCCAAGCCAAATCCGGCCTCGCCTGCAACCATGTGATGCGGGGCAAGCGCCCCTTGAAGATGATCGCGCATGATGCGGACGGGGTCTGGCAGTTCATGTGCGGCAAGGACGATCACGGCAAGGCCAAGCAGGCGAAGCGGGTGAAGGTCTCGGCGATGTTCGCAAAGGCGGTGACGGGGATTACCGAGGATGAAATCCCGGCGGGTAATGTGGCCGAGCTGGGCAAGGAGGGGTGGCAGGTCCGCCCGCTCAGCGACGAGGAGAATTCGCAGATCGGCGAGGTGGCGGGCGATCCGCTGGCCGGGGTGCGGGGGAAGTAGAAGAAGGGAGCTATAGACACGTGACCGAGGTTTCGCACCAATTGTATCCGCTACGGCTCTTTGTCGTCGGGCTTTGGGTGCTTGTGTTTTCGGTTGCGTGTCTGACCAGGCCCGCGCAGGCGGAAAGTTGGCGTAACTGGCATATCGCCGAAACAGGCCAGGGTCATTCCCCGCAAGAAGTCGAGGAAGCACGATCTGAAGGCGTGAATGCCGGGGTGACTGATCCTGAATCCGGGACCACGCTCGGAATGGGATGCTGGTCTCTGAGTTCTGACGGGAACGAAGTTGTCTACGCCGACTTGGAGCGGAAGATCTGGCTGGCTGGCAACCTTGAAGACCTATCCACAATGGAACCGCTTGTGGCGCGGTTTGATGATAAAGACGAGATTGATCTGGGATCGTTTGGTTTCCTGTCTGGCGCGTTTACCGGCAAAGTCGGGCCAGATGTGCTCGGCAAGATGTTTTTACACCAGACTATGACCGTGACCACACATGACGGGCGCTTCACACGAAAGTTTTCTCTCGAGGGCGCAGAAGAGAGAATTTTGAATATCCGATGCTGGCAGAGGAGAAAACCATGACCAAGGTGATCAAGGGCGGGACGGTGGTGACGGCGGACCGGAGCTTCAAAGCGGATGTGCTGATCGAGGGCGAGACGATCAGAGAGATCGGGCCGGACCTGACGGGCGACGAATATGTCGATGCCGAGGGGGCTTACGTGATCCCCGGAGGGATCGATCCGCATACGCATCTGGAGATGCCGTTCATGGGGACGACGGCTGCCGAGACCTTCGAGAGCGGCACCTGGGCGGCGGCGGCGGGCGGCACGACGATGCTGATCGACTTCTGCCTGCCGGGGGCGGATGGCAGCATCAAGAACGCGATCAACGAATGGCACCGTAAGTCGGCGCCGCAGATCTGTTCGGATATCGGCTATCACATGGCGATCACGGGGTGGAACGAGAGTATCTTCGCCGAGATGAAGGACGCGGTCGAGATGGGCGTCAACTCGTTCAAGCATTTCATGGCCTACAAGGGGGCCCTGATGGTCGAGGATGACGAGATGTTCGCCTCCTTCGCCCGCTGCAAGGAACTGGGGGCGCTGCCGATGGTCCATGCCGAGAATGGCGATGTGGTGGACCTGTTGCAGAAGAAGATGCTGGAAATGGGGATCACCGGGCCGGAAGGCCATGCGCTGTCCCGTCCGCCCGAGGTCGAGGGCGAGGCGGCGAACCGGGCGATCATGATTGCCGATGCGGTGGGCACGCCTTTGTATATCGTGCATGTGTCCTGCGAGCAGGCGCATGAGGCGATCCGCCGGGCGCGGCAGAAGGGCCATCGGGTCTATGGCGAGCCCCTGGCGCAGTTCCTGACGCTGGATGACAGCGAGTACCTGTCGAAGGACTGGGACCATGCCGCGCAACGGGTGATGTCGCCGCCGTTTCGGGGCAAGGAGCATCAGGACGGGCTCTGGGCCGGGCTGGCGGCGGGGTCGCTGCAGGTTGTGGCGACGGATCATGCGGCCTTCACCACCGAGCAAAAGCGGATGGGGCGCGACAATTTCTGCATGATCCCCAATGGCACCGGCGGGCTGGAGGAGCGGCTGGCGGTGCTCTGGACCTACGGGGTCGAGACCGGGCGGCTGACGCCGGAGGAGTTCGTCGCTGTCACCTCGACGAATATCGCCAAGATATTGAATATCTACCCGAAAAAAGGCGCGCTGGTGCCGGGGGCGGATGCGGATATCTGCGTCTGGGACCCGAAGATTTCGAAGACGCTGAGCGCCTCGAACCAGAAATCTGTGCTGGACTATTCGGTCTGGGAAGGGATGAAGGTAACGGCGCAGGCCCGCTATACCCTGTCGCGCGGCGACGTGATCTGGGCCTGGGGCCAGAACTCGCAGCCGCAGCCCGGACGGGGGAAATTCGTGCCGCGCCCGGCGTTTTCTTCGGCGGCGGCGGCGTTGTCGAAGTGGAAGGAGCTGAACTCGCCGCGCAAGGTCGAACGCGATCCGCTGAACATTCCGGCGGGGGTGTGACGGATGATCGGACCGCCCTGGATGAACCGCGCATTACCGGCTGTCTTTCTGGTGATCTGCGCGATTTTCGCCTGGTCGGTGGGCGGGTTTCTCGGCGCATTTCTGGTCTTTCTCGGCTATTGCTGCGGCATCTGGAGCGGGCTGGCGGAGGGCAAGGGGACAAAGCACGTCGGTGCTGGTCCGGTGCGCGAGCAACCCCGCGACGTGCTGGCGCAACTGACATCCGAGCAACTGGACAGGGTGAACCGGCTATTGCAGGCAGGCCGCAACATCGAAGCGATCAAGGAAGTGCGCGGCATGACGGGTGCGGGTCTGAAAGAGGCCAAGGACACGGTCGATCTCCTTCTGGCGGAGGGCGGGACCGGTGAAAGCCGAAGGTGAATGCAAAGGATCCTAGCGACGTGACGAGTGCCTCAAATTCCCCGGTGATTTGCGCCGAAAACCTGTCACTGACCTTTCAGACCAATGACGGGCCGGTTCACGCGCTGAAGGATGTCGATCTGGAGATCGGCAGGGGCGAGTTCGTGTCGTTCATCGGGCCGTCGGGCTGCGGGAAGACGACGTTTCTGCGGGTCATCGCGGACCTCGAAAGGCCGACGGGTGGTGCGATTTCCGTGAACGGGATGAGCCCCGAGGCGGCGCGGAAGGCGCGGGGCTATGGCTATGTCTTCCAGGCGGCGGGGCTTTATCCCTGGCGGACCATCGGCGGCAATGTGCGGTTGCCGCTTGAGATCATGGGGTATGACAAGGCCGAGATGACCGAGCGGGTGGCCCGGGTGTTGGACCTGGTGGAGCTGAAGGGGTTCGAGAACAAGTATCCCTGGCAGCTGTCGGGGGGGATGCAGCAGCGCGCCTCGATCGCACGGGCGCTGGCGTTTGATGCGGACCTCTTGCTGATGGACGAGCCGTTCGGGGCGCTGGACGAGATCGTGCGGGACTATCTGAACGAGGAATTGCTGGGGTTGTGGAAGCGGACCGGCAAGACGATCTGTTTCGTCACGCACTCGATTCCGGAGGCGGTGTATCTGTCGACCAGGATCGTGGTGATGAGCCCGCGGCCCGGGCGGGTGACGGATGTGATCGACAGCACGCTGCCGGCGGAGCGGCCACTGGATATCCGCGACAGCCGCGAATTCATCGAGATCGCGCATCGGGTGCGCGAGGGATTGCGTGCGGGGCATGAGGCATGAGCGCGGAGCTGGGGCCAGCGGGCGCCCGTGCGTCGAAGACGCACGCCTTGTGTGCCTTGCACACAAGGCCATGGCGGGCTTTGCCCGACATGGGGCGCCCGCCTCGCGGAGAGCGCCGCTATTTGCCTTCTCTTGCAGAGGGGGCAGTGTGAGCATGCGCGGTTTCGCTTCGTCCCTGATCCCGGTGGCAACCGTTCTGGCGGCCCTGATCGTGGTCTGGTACGTCGCCGCCGTCATCATGAACGCGCCCTTTGTCCGGGACCAGGCCGAGCGGGCCGGAGAGACGATCGGCTTTTCACAGCTCGTGTCGGAGACCCTGTCCCAGAAGCGCCCGGTCCTGCCGACACCGCTCCAGGTGGCTGCCGAACTGGCGGACGGCACCTTCGGCAAGAAGATCACCTCGAACCGCTCGCTGGTCTATCACGGGGCCATCACGCTGCAGTCGACACTGGCGGGGTTCGCGCTCGGGATCGTGTTCGGGGTCGGGCTGGCGGTTTTCATCGTGCTCAGCCGCTGGGCGGAGCTGACGCTGATGCCCTGGGCGATCATCAGCCAGACGATTCCGGTGGTGGCCCTGGCGCCGATGATCGTGATCCTGACCAACGCCATGGGGGCAGGCAGCCTGTCGGTGCCGAAGGCGATCATTGCCGCTTACCTGAGTTTCTTCCCGGTGCTGGTGTCGATGGTCAAGGGATTGCGCAGCCCCGACCGGATGCAGCAGGACCTGCTCCGAACCTACGGGGCCTCGCGGGGGCAGGAATTCTGGAAGCTCAGGCTGCCGGCCTCGGCCCCCTATTTCTTCGCCTCGCTGAAGATCGCGGTGGCGGCGAGCCTGGTCGGGGCCATCGTCGGGGAACTGCCGACCGGGGCGATCAAGGGGCTGGGGGCGCGGATGCTGATCGGGTCGCAATTCGGAGAGCCGATGATCATGTGGTCGGCATTGTTTGCCACCGCGATCCTTGCCGCCCTGCTGATCAGGGCGGTGACGGGGATCGAGAGGCTGGCGGTGCGCGCCATGGGCGGGGGGCAGGCATGAGACCGGCGGTGATCCTTGCCCCGGCGGGTTTCGGGGTGGCGGTGCTGGTGCTATGGGAGATCGTGGTGCGGGCCTTCGATATCCCGGCGGCGATCCTGCCGGCACCAAGTGCGATCTGGGCGGCGATTGTGCGGTCGCCGGATATCCTGTGGATCGACTGGGTGCAGACGGTGGTCAAGGGCGCGATGACCGGGCTGGGGATCGGGGTTGCGGCCGGGGTGGCGGCGGCGCTGGTGATTGACCGGTGGGATTTTTTCCGGCGCGGCTTCCTGCCGGTGGCGAACTTTCTGGCCGCGATGCCGATTGTCGGCGTCGCACCGATCATGGTGATGTGGTTCGGGTTCGACTGGCACTCGAAGGCGGCGGTGGTCGTCGTCATGGTGTTTTTCCCGATGCTGGTGAACACCTTTGCCGGGCTTGCGGCGACCGACAAGATGCAGCGCGACCTGATGCGGACCTACTCGGCCAGCCATGTGCAGACGCTGGTGCATCTGCGGCTGCCGGCGGCGATGCCGTTCGTGTTCAACGGGCTGAAGATCGCAACGACGCTGGCGCTGATCGGGGCGATTGTCGCCGACTATTTCGGCTCGCCGACCCGCGGTATGGGGTTCCGGATCTCGACCGAGGTGGGGCGGCTCGGGATCGACATGGTCTGGGCCGAAATAGCGGTTTCGGCGCTGACGGGCACGGTGCTGTACGCGCTCGTGGCCACGATAGAAAAAGGGGTGACCTTCTGGCACCCGTCGCAACGCGGATGAACCCGCATCAACAGGAGAGAGAAGATGAGAAAACTGGCAACAAGCACGATCGCGCTGATGGCAATGACCGGTTCAGCCTTTGCTGCTGACGATCTGACCCTGCAGCTGAAATGGGTCACCCAGGCGCAGTTCGCGGGCTACTACGTGGCGCTGGAGAACGGCTATTACGACGAAGAGGACCTCAACGTCACCATCAAGCCGGGCGGGCCGGATATCGCGCCGACCCAGGTGATCGCCGGGGGCGGGGCGGATGTGACGGTGGAATGGATGCCGGCCGCCCTGGCGGCCCGTGAGAAGGGCCTGCCGCTGGTCAATATCGCGCAGCCGTTCAAGTCCTCGGGGATGATGCTGACCTGTCTGAAGGAGTCCGGTGTGGCCAGTCCGGATGATTTTCCCGGCAAGACGCTGGGGGTCTGGTTCTTCGGCAACGAATATCCGTTCCTGAGCTGGATGAGCCATCTCGGCATCTCGACCGAGGGCGGGGCAGACGGGGTCGAGGTGCTGAAACAGGGGTTCAATGTCGATCCGCTGCTGCAGAAACAGGCAGCCTGCATCTCGACCATGACCTATAACGAATACTGGCAGGTGATCGATGCCGGGATCAGCCCGGACGATCTCGTGACCTTCAAGTATGAGGATCAGGGGGTGGCGACGCTGGAGGACGGGCTTTATGTGCTGGAAGACAAGCTTGACGATCCGGCGGAGGTCGACAAGCTGGTGCGCTTTGTCCGCGCCTCGATGAAGGGGTGGAAATGGGCCGAAGAGAACCCGGATGCCGCCGCCGATATCGTGCTGGAATATGACGAGACCGGGGCCCAGACCGAAGAGCATCAGCGCCGGATGATGGGCGAGATCGCCAAGCTGACGGCGGGCTCGAACGGGGCGCTGGACGCGGCGGATTACCAGCGAACCGTGGACAGTCTGCTGTCGGGCGGCTCGGACCCGGTGATCACCAAGGCACCGGAAGGCGCCTGGACCCATGCGATCACCGATGAGGCGCTCTGAGCCCTTTGCCTGTTGAAACGCAAGGCCTGTCCCTTTCGGGGGGCAGGCTTTTTCTTTGACGACAGGCACGGGATTGACCGGAATCAAGGTGCCCGGCGCGGATAGGGGGTAATCTCGATACAAAATCAGCCAGACTATAGGAGGATCGCATGGTTGAATCGTCGCATACCGCCGGTCGTTGGCCGTCGCTTTATGAACCCTTCCGCAATTTCGGCCAGAGGATCGCCGACTGGATTGCCCCACGCTCGGAGGCTTCGGGGGAAGCGAACGTCTATGAAATCACCATCGAATTGCCGGGGGTGAAGCCCGAGGATGTCGATGTCTCGGTGCACCAGAACCTGCTGAGGGTGAAGGGCGAGAAACGGTCGGAGAAGGCGGAGAAGGGCAAGGATTTCTTCTTTTCCGAGCGCGAATACGGCTCGTTCGAACGCTCGTTCCGGTTGCCGGCGGATGCCGATGCCGGAAAGATCGACGCGACCTTTGTCGACGGGGTGCTGACCCTGAAGGTGGCGCGGATGGTCGAGAAGGAGCCGGAAGCGAAGAAGGTCGAGATACGACGTGGGTGAGCCGCGCCCGGAGGACCGTCTGGGGGACGGTCCTCAGCGGCGAACGCGCGCGCACGCCTGCGAGCGCCGAGGCAGAAGCGCCCGGAGGCGTGTGCGGCGGAGGGGTCTTGGCGGCGCGCGTCAGTGACCCGTTGAGGAAGGATTTCTCCCCGCTGACGCGGGGCGACACGCGGGGCGTTCGTCGCCATATTTGCTCGGATCAATGGCGCAAACAATGGCGACCCCCCGGAGTATTTGACCGAAGAAGAAGGACAGGGGACGGGGAGGAGATCAGCGTTCGCGGAATGGGTCTTTTTCGTAGCTGACCTCGGCCAGATAGAGCCCCTGCGGCGGGCAGACCGGGCCGCAGGCGCTGCGGTCGCGGGCTTCGAGGGCGGTGCGGACCCGGTCGGGGGGCCAGGCGCCGGCGCCGACGCGTTCGAGCGTGCCGACGAAGCTGCGGACCTGGTTGTGCAGGAAGGAACGGGCGCGGATCTCGAAACGGTATTCGGTGCCGTCGGGGCGGGGGATTTCTGTGATGTCGAGCGCGTCGAGGGTCTTCAGAGGGGATTTCGCCTGGCAGATCGAGGAGCGGAAGGTGGTGAAGTCGTGGCGGCCGATCAGATGGGCGGCGGCCTCACGCATCGGCGCGGCTTTGAGCGGATGGCGGATGTGCCAGTAGAGGCCCTTTTCGAGGGTCAGGGGGGCGCGGCGGCAAAGCAGGCGGAAGACGTAGCGGCGTGTGGTGGCCGAGAAACGGGCATGGAAGTCGTCAGGAACGCGGGCGGCGACGAGGATGGCGACGGGCAGGGGGCGGAGATGGGCGTTCAGCGCCTCGGACAGCCGGAACGGGTCCCAGTCCCGGGCGAGATCGACATGGGCGACCTGGCCGGTGGCGTGAACCCCTGCATCGGTGCGGCCGGCCCCGGTGAGGCCGGGATGATCGGGTTCCAGATGGCGCAGCGCGTCCTCGACCGCACCCTGGACGGTCGGCAGGTCGTCCTGACGCTGCCAGCCGGAGAAGGGGCCGCCGTGGTATTCGACGAGGAAGGCGTAGCGGGGCATCGGCCCGGCGGGTCAGCCGAGCTCGGAGGACGAGCGGATGACCTTGCCGAGGATGCCGTATTCCAGCGCCTCGTCGGTGTTCAGCCAGTGGTCGCGGTCGATGTCGTTGCGCACCTTCTCGATCGGCTGGCCGGTGGCCTTGGCGATCACCTGGGCGAGGCGTTCGCGCATCTTCTCGATCTGGGCCGCCTGGATCGAGATGTCGGTGACCTTGCCGCCGACCCCGCCCGAGGGCTGGTGAATGAGGAAACGGGTGTTGGGCAGGCACAGGCGATCTTCCTTGGGTACGGCGAGGAAGATATGGGTGCCGGCACTTGCCACCCAGCCGGTGCCGACGATTCGCACGCGCGGGGTGATGAACTGGATCATGTCGTGGATCGTGTCGCCGGATTCGACATGGCCACCCTGCGAATTCAGGAACAGCGTGATCGGATCGTCGCCATCGGCGGCCAGCGCCAGCAACTGGGCGACGACCCGGCGGGCCATCTTCTGGTCGATCTCCTCGCAGATGACAATCTGGCGCGCCTTCATCAGCTTGTCGGCCATCGGGTCGCGCGAAGTGTCCTGCTTGTCCTTGTCGTCGTCGCTCATCGGGCCGTCTCCTGCGGGCGGTTGTTGGGGGGCGGCAATCGCGCCTTGTCCGCACCATGTAATGCGCGGCAACCGGGATGCAACGGCTAATTGATTTCATTGAGGTTAAAGCGGCGCTATCTGTTCATCCCCGGGACCGGCTCCTATATCAGGGACAAGCCGGAACGAGGATCAATGGCCATCATCGCCGATATTGCCGACCGGATCGCGCGGCGGGTCGAAGAGACCCAGTCCCGGGTGGAAACCCTGCTGTTCGAGCCGGTGATCCGGCTGGGGGTGACGGGGTTGAGCCGGGCGGGCAAGACCGTTTTCATCACCTCGCTGATCGCCAATCTCCTGAACCGGGGCCGGATGCCCGGGCTCACCTCTGCGGCCGAGGGGCGGCTTCTGACGGCGTTCCTGCAGCCGCAGCCCGATGCCGCGGTGCCGCGCTTCGACTACGAGGGCCATATCGCGTCGCTGACCGGGCCTGCGCCCCATTGGCCGGAAAGCACCCGCTCGATCAGCCAGCTGCGCCTGTCGTTGCGGGTCGCGCCCTCGGGGCTGTTGAGCGGGCTGAAAGCGCCGCGCACCGTGCATCTCGATATCGTCGACTATCCCGGGGAATGGCTGCTGGACCTGCCGCTCCTGTCCCAGAGCTATGCCGACTGGTCCGGGGCGGCCCTTGCCGCGGCCCGGTCTCCGGCGCGGGTGGGGCTGGCCGGGGACTGGTTGCGCCTGCTTGCGGGCTGCGATCCCGGCGCCGATCTCGACGAGGCGGCGGCAAGCGCGCTGGCGGCGGGGTATACCGGGTATCTCAGGGCCTGCCGGGAGGCGGGGTTCTCGGCAGTGACGCCCGGGCGCTTCCTGATGCCGGGGGATCTGGAGGGCGCACCCGCGCTGACCTTTGCTCCCCTGGAACGGCCCGAACGGGTACGCTCGAAGATGCTCTACGCGGGTTTCGAACGGCGGTTTGAGGCCTATAAGCGGCTGGTGGTGAAGCCCTTTTTCCGGGATCATTTCGCCCGGCTGGACCGGCAGATCGTGCTGGTAGACGCGCTGGGGGCGATCAATGCCGGGCCGCGGGCCATTGAGGACCTGCGCCTGGCGATGAGCGGGATCCTCGCGACCTTCCGGCCGGGGCGGAACGCGGTTCTGTCGATGGTGCTGGGCAAGCGGATCGAGAAGATCCTGTTCGCGGCGACCAAGGCGGATCACCTGCACCACACCCAGCACGCACGGCTGGCGGCGATCATGGCCGCCCTCCTGGACGATGCGCGGCGGCGGGCGGACTACAAGGGGGCGGAGACGGCCTCGATCGCCATCGCCGCGATCCGGGCCACGATCGAACAGACGCTGAGCCATGGTGGCGAGCAGGTGGATTGCGTGCGGGGGCAGCTTCTGGAAACCGGGCGCGAGGCGGCGCTCCATGCCGGGGACCTGCCCGAGGATCCTTCGCATCTCCTGACCCCGGCGCGGCGGGGGGTGCAGACATGGCTGGACCGGGACTACCGGGTGATGCGCTTCGCGCCGCCGGTCCTCAGCCTCAGGCCGGGGGACGGACCGCCGCATATCCGGCTCGACCGGGCGGCGGAGTTCCTGATCGGGGACCGCCTCGGATGATCCGGCGGGCGATTCCGGGGGATGCGGCGGGCTGCGCGGCGATCATGCGTGGCTGGATTGCCGAAACGGACTGGTTTCCGTCGCGACACGCGGCGGCCGAGGACACGCCCTTCATCCTGTCGAAGATCGACCGGGGGCAGGTCTGGGTGGCGGACGGCGCGGAGCGGATCGCGGGGTTCGTGGCGCTGGAGGAGGATTTCCTGTCCTGCCTCTATGTGGACAGGGCGCATCGGCGGCGGGGCGTCGGCAAGCGGCTCCTCGATCACGCCAAGGCGCTGGTCCCGGGCTTCACCCTCTGGACCTTCGCCGCGAACGACCGCGCGCGGCGGTTCTACCTGCGCGAGGGGCTGGTGGTGACCGGGGGCACCGAGGGCGACAACGAGGAAGGCCTGCCTGATATCGAGTTCACCTGGAAGGGAGCGACGGGATGAGCGGAAAACCGGTGCTGATCGATGCCGATGACCTGCCCGAGGCCGCACTGACCCCGGGCGAGGCGCCGCCGGTGCCCGAGGGTTCGGGGGCGGCGATGCAGGCCCTGACCCGGATCGCGGCCCGGCGACCCTCGCTGACCGGGCGGCTGTTCCGATGGGCTCTGGCGGGTCTGGTCGGGATGGCGGTCTCGGTGGCGGCCTGGGACTTTGCCACCGGGCTTCTGACGCGGAATGTCTGGCTGGGGCGGCTGGCGCTGCTGCTGGGCGCGGTGGTTCTGGCGATGCTGGCGGTGGTGGTCTGGCGCGAGATCGCCGCCCTGGGGCGGCTGGCGCGGATCGACCGGTTGCAGCATCGGAGCCGGGAGGTGGCGTCGGGCGGCGATCTCGCGGCGGCGCGGATGCTGTCGCAGGATATCGGGCGGTTCTACCGGACGCGCGAGGAGCTGCGCTGGGGGCGGGAGACGCTGGCGGCGCAGCGGGACGAACTGCTCGATGCCGATGCGGTGCTGGCGGTGACGGAGAGGGCATTGCTGGCACCGCTCGACGATCTGGCCCGGCGCGAGATCGAGGCGGCGGCGCGTCAGGTGGCCGGGGCGACGGCGCTGATCCCGCTGGCGCTGGCCGATGTCGCGACGGCGCTCATTGTCAATATCCGCATGATCCGCCGAATCGCCGGGATCTATGGCGGCCGGGCAGGGAGCTTCGGGTCGCTGCGGCTCCTGCGCGCCGTCGCCGCGCATCTGATCGCGACGGGCGCGGTCGCGGTGGGTGACGATCTGATTGGTTCGGTGGCAGGCGGTGGACTTCTGTCCAAGGTCTCGCGCCGGTTCGGCGAAGGGGTGGTCAACGGAGCGCTGACCGCCCGTGTCGGCATTGCCGCGGCCGAGGTCTGTCGTCCGATGCCCTTCGAAACCTTGCCGCGCCCGAAGGTTACCAACCTGGTCCGCCGTGCCTTGTCTGGCCTGTTCGGCACCGGCTCCGACAAGGATGCCCCGGCCCCCACCTCCGGCAGTATTTAGACCAAAATCGTTTCAGACTGTCGCAGTCTGAAAAAGAATTTTGGTCCAGGAATGCAGGCTTGAGCAAAACCGGATCAGATTGTTTCAATCTGATCCGGTTTTGCTCTGGCGGAAGGTCCAAACAGGGCGGCTCTGGATCAGCGCTGCCCGGATTTTCCGCGGGCCGTTCAGAACATTCGCCAGCAAGGCGCCTGTCGTGAGGCGTGAGGCGCGCCCGGAAAACCCTCCAGTGGAAGGATTTCAGCGCCGACCCGGCGCGCACGCCTGCTCGCCCTGGCGGAGGTGGTCCGGAAACGCCCCGGTGCAGCGCGTCAGCCCTGACGGCGCGAAAGCGCCGGGAGACAGGCCCTGCTTGGGTCGCTGATCGCACGGTTCAGAGGCTGAGCCGCGCGATGGGGAGGGCAGTGCACCATTGTCAGGCGGGATTGGGCACGGAGACGCATGTTGGGGACTTGTGCCCGGAATACGGTTTGCGTGTCCGAAACAACGAATGCGATGGCCTGGCCCGCTCGCGGGGACTCCGGCCCACGCCGAAAGGAGAAGACGGATGAAGCGATCGCGTCTGTTTCCGGCACCGCGAAAGACAGAAACTTGCGTGTCTGGTCTTGCGGGCCCGGAACGCCCAGGAACGGAACCGGGCGACCCTTTGCAGGATCGCCCGGCCTTTGCTGGTGTAGGGTGCCAGCCGATTCAGACAGCCGCTGGAGATCAGCCATCAGTTTCGATATTCACCGCCGAGGGCGGCAACATATCGGTGTGCAGGACGACACCCGCCTCAGCGGGCCCCGTTTGGAGTTTCAACTGAATGATGTGCGCAGTATCGCCGACTTGACTGATTACAAGACCAAAGACCGAAGCGGTCAACGCAACCAGGATCGCGGAGATCCCGACCATGTCGATCACGACAGCGCCGCGGTCATCACTGATAAATGTCGTCAGAGTTCTGCGCAGCATGGTGCACACCTCGTTACCCAGTTTACCTTTTACGCATCCGCGGCGTTAACCACGGGGACTTTGTGCAACAAACCCACACGGGGCCAATGAAGCCGTACAGATGGCTTCTGGGGTGAGATTAACCACAAGAATCTTGATGAGACGTAAATGGAACGGTTAACAAGACACTGTTAATATGCGCAATTTTACCGATCTTCAGTTAACTCTGGCCAGTGCGGTGTCTGAGGGCGAGCCGGACAAAGGACAGGATGAAGAGCGCGGTCATCACCAGAACGATGGTTGGCGCCGGGGCGCTGTCGAGAAAGAAGCTCAGATAGATGCCGGTCAGGCTCGAACCGGTGGCGAATGCGGTGGCCGCCAGCAACATGACGCCGAAACGGTCGGTCCAGAGATAGGCGATGGCGCCAGGGGCGACCAGCATGGCGATGGCAAGGATGATGCCGACGGCCTTGAGGGCACCGACGATGGTCAGCGAGATCAGCGCCAGCAATCCGTAGTGGAGCAGGCGGACGGGCAGGCCGATGGCGCGGGCGTGTTGCTCGTCGAAGATCAGCAAGAGGAAATCGCGGTGTCGGAAGGTGAGGATCGCCGTGACGGCGGCGGAGATGGCGGCGGTCAGCACGATATCGGCCCAGGTGACGCCGAGCATGTCGCCGAAGAGGATATGGTCGAGATGCAGCTCGGTCTCGATGGCGACATAGAGGACGAGGCCGAGGCCGAACATGCCGGAAAACACCACGCCCATGATGGTGTCTTCCTTGATCCGCGAATTCTCCTTCAGCCAGCCGGTTGCCCCGGCGCAGGTCATGCCGGCGGCGAAGGCGCCGATGACCAGCGGGATGCCGAGGACATAGGCGATGACGATCCCCGGCAGGACAGCGTGGCTGATGGCGTCGCCCATCAGCGCCCAGCCCTTGAGCACGAGGTAGCAGGACAGCAGCGCCATGGGGATGGCGATCAGGGTCGAAATGACGAAGGCCTGCTGCATGAAGGGGAACTGGAAGGGAAGGGTGAGGGTCTCGGTCACAGGGCCTCCTTCGCGCGGGCGGCGGCGGCCAGGCGACCGTATTTCGGGGCGAAGAGGAAGGCGGCGAGGAAGATCAGGGTCTGCAGGACGACGATGATGCCGCCGGTCGCGCCGTCGAGGAAATAGGAGACGTAGGCGCCCAGGAACGAGGTGCCGGCACCGATGGCGATGCTGAGAAGGATGAGGCGCGGGAAGCGGTCGGTCAGCAGATAGGCGGTGGCACCGGGGGTGACGACCATGGCGATGACAAGGAAGGCGCCGACGGTCTGCAAGGCGGCGACGGTGGAGGCTGAAAGGAGCGTGAAGAACATGATCTTGAGGCCGGTGACGGGCAGGCCGATGGAGCGGGCATGGGTCTCGTCGAAGAAGGTGACCATGAGGTCTTTCCACTTTGCCCCGAGAAGCGAGAGGGTGACGAAGCCGATGATGGCGACCTGCAATGTGTCAGCGGGCGAGATCGCCAGCACGTTGCCGAGGATGATGGTCTGGACGTTCACCGAGGTCGGCGAGAGCGAGACCATGAACAGGCCGAGCCCGAAGAAGGAGGTGAAGATCAGCCCGATGATGGCGTCCTCCTTCAGCTTGGTGCGCTGGGACAGGAACAGCATCGAGGCGGCGGCGAGGCCTCCCGCGATGAAGGCACCGATGGAGAAGGGCAGGCCGAGCATATAGGCGCCGGCGACGCCGGGGACGATGGAATGGGACAAGGCGTCGCCGATCAGGCTCCAGCCCTTGAGCATGAGATAGGCCGAGAGGAAGGCGCAGATGCCGCCGACCAGGGCACTGACCCACATGGCGTTGACCATGTAGCTGTAGGTGAAGGGTTCAAACAGCAACATGGCAAAGGCCTGTGGTGCCCCGGACGGGCCGCTGTCCCCGCATTTTTTCAAAAAATGCGGCCGAAATCTTTGAAAGATTTCGGTTCCGGATGCTGCCCGGTCGCGCTTCATTCCGGTGTTGGGCGACCGGCTCCGACATCATTCCTGATCCTCGTAGATGACGAAGGGGCGTTCGTCGTCGGAAATGACCGTGACCTGACGCTTGTCTTCCGCCTCGTCGTGGTGGAGGTCGGCGCCGCCGAGGATGAAATGGCGCAGCACGCCGCCGAAGGCTTGTTCGAGGTTCTTGCGGGTGAAGACCCTTTCGGTCGGACCCGAGGCCAGCACGGTGCGGTTGATGAGGACGGCGCGGTCGCAGAACTCGGGCACCGAGCCGAGGTTGTGGGTGGAAACCAGCATCACCCGGCCCTCGTCGCGCAGGGACTTCAGAAGTGCTATGATCTGCGCCTCGGTCTTGACGTCGACGCCGGTGAAAGGCTCGTCGAGAAGAATGACCTGACCCTCCTGCGCCAGCGCACGGGCGAGAAACACGCGTTTCTTCTGGCCGCCGGACAATTCGCCGATCTGGCGCTTGCGGTATTTCAGCATGTCGACGCGGATCAGCGCCTGTTCGACCATGTCGTGGTCGTGTGGCGTCGTCCGGCGCAGCCAGTTCATGTGGCCATAGCGGCCCATCATCACCACGTCCTCGACCAGCACCGGGAAGTCCCAGTCGACATCCTCGGATTGCGGGACATAGGCCACGAGGTTCTGGCGCTGGGCGCTGCGGCCGGGCTGGCCGAGGATGGTGACAGCCCCCCTGGCCAGTGGCACGAAGCCCATGATGGCCTTGAAGAGGGTGGATTTCCCGGAGCCGTTGACGCCGACAAGGGCGGTGATGGTGCCGCGCGGGGTCTCGAAACTGGCATCGGTCAGCGCGGTGAAACCGTTGCGATAGGTGACGGTGACATTCTCGACGCTCAGGCCGGGGCCCGGGAATGCGCCGGGCCCGGGGGCAGGGCGCCGGGCGCCGGCTGTGTCAGGAGATGCGTCCATTACTCGGTCAGACCCTTCACGACGGTTTCGGTTGTGACACGCAAGAGGTCGAGATAGGTCGGGACCGGCCCGTCCGCCTCGGACAGCGAGTCGACATAAAGCACTCCGCCATACTTCGCCCCGGTCTCGCGGGCAACCTGGATGGCGGGATCGGGCGAGACGGTGCTTTCGGAAAAGATCGCCGGGACCCCTTCGGCGCGGATTGTGTCGATGACGTGGCGCACCTGCTGCGGTGTGCCCTGCTGGTCGGCGTTGATCGGCCAGATATAAAGCTCCTTCAGGCCGAGATCGCGGGCGAGATAGGAGAACGCGCCTTCGGAAGAGGCCAGCCAGCGACGCTCTTCGGGGAGGGCTTCGATGGCGGCGCGCAGGGGGGCGGCGAGGGCCTCGATCTCGGACGTATAGGCGGCGGCGTTGGCGTTGTAGGCGTCGGCGTTTTCGGGGTCGTGTTCGACGAAGGCGCGGCGGATATTCTCGACATAGATCTGCGCGTCCGACAGCGACATCCAGGCATGGGGGTTGGGTTTGCCGGTATAGGGGCCCTCGGAGATGGACATCGGTGCGATACCTTCGGTGAGGGTGACCGAGGGCACATCGGAGAGATTGGCGAAGAATTTCTCGAACCAAAGCTCCAGATTGAGCCCGTTCCACAGGATCAGGTCGGCATCCTGGGCCTTGAGGATGTCGCGCGGCGTCGGCTGGTAATTGTGGATCTCGGCACCGGGCTTGGTGATCGAGACCACTTCGGCGGCGTCGCCGCCGACATTGCGGGCCATGTCGGCAAAGACGGTGAAGGTGGTCACGACCTTGAACGCCAGCGCCGGGGCGGGAGAAAGGGCGGCAGCGAAGCAGATGAGAGTGGCGAGTTTGCGGATCATGTTGGTCCTTGCGGATATTAGAATCACTATGACCGGGGTTTAATGCAAATGCAAATCGTTCGCAATAGTGAGGAAGGATTTTGGCGATGGCGGGATCGGCTTACGGTCGTCCCGCTTCCTTGGGACAATTGGACTTGCGCAAGAGGCGCGGCACGGCGTTGCCACCGGGTTGGGCATTGGCCGAGATGGCGGCGGGGCAGGCGGGCAGGCGCGGCACGGTGAGACTATGGCCCGATCCATTCCGCCGCCCTCCCACTTTCAAATTGCAAATGCGTCGCAACTGGAGGCATATTCGCAATATGGCCAATGACCCAACCGACTACGAACGTATCCTGCGCCAGGCGGGTCTGCGCATTACCCGGCCCCGGCAGGTGATCCTGAAAATTCTCACCGAGGCGACGGACCACCCGGATGCCACGGAGATTTTCCAAAGGGCGGTCAAGCAGGACCAGTCGCTGTCACTGGCGACGGTCTACCGGACGATGAAGGTGCTCGAGGAAAGCGGCGCGATCCAGCGCCACGCGTTCGGCGACGGACCGGCCCGGTTCGAACCGGCCGATATCGCCCATCACGACCACCTGATCGATGTCGACAGCGGCGATGTGATCGAGTTCACTTCGGCAAGAATCGAGGCGCTGCAGGAGGAGATCGCGGCGAAACTCGGCTATGAGATCGTCTCGCACAGGTTCGAGCTTTACGGACGCAAGCTGAAATAGCGCGTCTCGCACGTTGCCCCGGGGGCGAAACGCATGGGCTCCGGACCGTCCCCGATCCCCAGCCTCGCCGGCCGGACATCCCCTGACCCTTGAACGATCCTTCGCCGTGGCCTCGGGCTTTCGCTTGCCAAGCCAGCCCGGGCTGCCCTATCTTGCCCCGCGCATGCTGGGAGAATCGGATGACCCGATGCCGAAGGAGCAACCGCCTCGGAAACTCTCAGGCCCCAGGACCGGCATGGCGAACAGACTCTGGAGAGCGGTGCAGCGGCACCCGCCGACGGGATAGCGATCTCAGGCGACAGGACAGAGGGGGCGCTTTGAGGGGCCGATACGGTCCGGGAGGCGTCATTTGGATCTGAAACGAACTTCGCTCTACGACCGCCACCTCGACTGGGGGGCGAAAATGGTGCCGTTCGCGGGCTATGAGATGCCGGTGCAATACGGGCCCGGCGTGCTGAAGGAGCATCTGTGGACCCGTGAGGCGGCCGGGCTTTTCGATGTCGGGCATATGGGCCAGGCGCTGATCCGGGGCGACGGCTGGGACGCGGTTGCCAGGGCTTTCGAGACCCTGGTGCCGGTGGACGTGCTGGGGCTGGCCGACGGGCGGCAGCGCTACGCGTTGTTCACCAACGAGGCCGGCGGGATCGAGGACGATCTGATGGTCTCGCGGCTGGGTGACGCACTTTATGTCGTCGTCAACGCGGCCTGCAAGGAGGCGGATTTCGCGCGGATGCGGGCGGTATTCGGCGACGGGCTTGAGGTGCTCGACCGGGGGCTTTTGGCCTTGCAGGGGCCGAAGGCAGGCGCGGTGCTGGAAGCGATCGCGCCCGGGGCCCGGGACATGCGGTTCATGGATATCCGCGAGATGCGGATCGGTGGGGCCGAGGCGATTGTCTCGCGCTCGGGCTATTCCGGCGAGGACGGGTTCGAGATTTCGCTGGCCGGGGCGGATGTGGTGGCCGTGGCCGACCGTCTGCTTGCCGAGAAGGCGGTGGAACCCATCGGCCTCGGGGCGCGGGATTCGCTCAGGCTGGAGGCGGGCCTGTGCCTTTATGGGAATGATATCGATGCCGCGACCTCGCCGGTGGAGGCCGGGTTGTCCTGGGCGATCCAGAAGGCGCGCCGAAAGGGTGGCGACCGCGAAGGCGGGTTTCCGGGGGCGGAGCGGATTTTGGGCGAACTGGAACAGGGGGCGCTACGCAAGCGGGTCGGACTGGCACCGGAGGGCCGGGCGCCGATGCGCGACGGCACGGTGCTTTACGGCTCCGAGGACGGGCCGGAGGTTGGCCGGGTGACCTCGGGCGGCTTCGGGCCAAGTGTTGGCGGGCCGGTGGCGATGGGCTACGTCCCGGCGGCTCTTGCCGAAACCGGTACGCTGGTGTTCGGTGAGGTCCGGGGCAGAAGATTGCCGGTCCGGGTGGCGGCGCTGCCGTTCATTGTGCCGGGTTACAAGCGATAGGAGAGGGACATGATCAAATTCACCGAAGAACATGAATGGCTGCGCCGCGACGGTGGCGAGGTCGTCGTCGGCATCACCGCCTATGCCGCCGAGCAGCTGGGCGATCTGGTCTTCGTCGAACTGCCCGAGGAGGGCACGGTGGTGGCCAAGGGGGACGAGATCGTCACCATCGAAAGCGTCAAGGCAGCTTCCGAGATCGTCGCCCCTCTCGATGGCGAAATCACCGAAGTGAACACGGCGCTTGTCGACGATCCGGCCAAGGTCAACGAGGATCCGCTGGAGGATGGCTGGTTCTTCAAGATGCGCCTCGCCGATGCCTCGGAGTTCGACGGGCTGATGGACGAGGACGAATACAAGAAGCTGATCGAATGACGCGGAGAACGGGGATATCCCGCACGACCGGGGCCGCCACGTTCCGGGGCACGTTAGGCCCGGCGCGTCGGTCAGAAAATCCTCTCCCCCAACCCCTCTCCCAGAGAGAGAGGGGCGTTCCCCCCTCCCCCTGGGAGGGGGGTTAGGGGGGAGGTTCGGCTCAGTTCCGGCCGTCGTCCAAACATACCGACCCCCTCGGAGTTCCCCATGTCCTACACCCCGTCCTCCTACAAACCCTATGATTTCGCCAACCGCCGCCATATCGGACCCTCGCCGACCGAGATGGAAGCGATGCTGGAGGTGGTGGGGGCCGCCAGCCTCGACGCGCTGATCGACGAGACGGTGCCGAAGGGGCTGAGGCAGGCCGAGCCGCTGGAATTCGGACCGGCGCTGTCGGAACAGGGGGCGCTCTACAAGCTCGCCGAGGTTGGCAAGAAAAACAAGGTGTTCGTGTCGCTGATCGGGCAGGGATATTACGATTCGGTGGTGCCGCCGGTGATCCAGCGCAACATCCTCGAAAACCCCGCCTGGTACACCGCCTACACGCCTTACCAGCCCGAGATATCCCAGGGCAGGCTGGAAGCGCTCCTCAACTACCAGACCATGGTCTGCGATCTCACCGGCCTCGATATCGCCAATGCCTCGCTGCTGGACGAGGCGACGGCGGCGGCAGAGGCCATGGCGCTGATGCAGCGCTCGGCGAAGTCGAAGGCGACGGCCGTCTTCGTCGATCACCATTGCCACCCCCAGACCATCAACGTGATCCGCACCCGGGCCGAGCCGCTGGGCTGGCAGGTCATAACCGGTGATCCCTTCACCGATCTCGATCCGGCGGCGGTCTTCGGGGCGGTGTTCCAGTATCCCGGTACCTATGGCGACGTCCATGATTTCTCGGAAGCAATTGCGGCCCTCCACGGTGCCGACGCGCTTGCCACCATCGCCGCCGATCCGCTGTCACTCGCCCTCCTGAAGCCCCCCGGCGAAATGGGCGCCGACATCGCCGTCGGCTCCACCCAGCGCTTCGGCGTCCCCCTCGGCTTCGGCGGCCCGCACGCGGCCTACATGGCCGTCAAGGACGCCCTGAAGCGCGGAATGCCCGGCCGCCTCGTCGGGGTCTCGGTGGATGCTCAAGGCAACCGCGCCTACCGCCTGTCGCTCCAGACCCGCGAGCAGCATATCCGGCGCGAGAAGGCGACGTCGAACGTCTGTACGGCACAGGCGCTCCTGGCGGTGATGGCCTCGATGTATGCGGTGTTTCACGGGCCCGAGGGGTTGCGGGCGATTGCCGAGCGGACGCACCGCAAGGCCGCGCTTCTGGCGACGGGGTTGGAGGGGCTGGGCTTCGACGTTTCGCCCGAGGACTATTTCGACACGATCACGGTGGCGGTCGGCGCGATGCAGGGGGTGATCCTGCGCGCGGCACGGGCCGAGGGGGTGAACCTGCGCAAGGTGGGTGAAGACCGCATCGGCATCAGCCTCGACGAACGCACCCGCCCCGAGATCATCCGCAAGGTCCTCAGGGCTTTCGGGGCGGTGGGCGACCTGACCCGGCTGGAGGCCGGTTATCACTTGCCCGAGCGGCTGCTCAGGGAAAGTACCTACCTGACCCACCCGATCTTTCACATGAACCGGGCCGAAAGCGAAATGACCCGCTACATGCGCCGCCTCGCCGACCGCGACCTCGCGCTCGACCGGGCGATGATCCCCTTAGGCTCCTGCACGATGAAGCTGAACGCGACGGCCGAGATGATGCCGGTCTCCTGGCCGGCGTTTTCCGACATCCACCCTCTTGTGCCCGCCGACCAGATCGACGGCTACCGCGAGGTCATCGACGACCTCTCGGCCAAACTCTGCACCATCACCGGCTACGACGCCATCTCCATGCAGCCCAATTCCGGCGCGCAAGGAGAATACGCCGGCCTCCTGACCATCCGCGCCTATCTGAAAGCCCAAGGACAGGCACACCGCGACGTCTGCCTCATCCCCACCTCCGCCCACGGCACCAACCCGGCCTCCGCCCAGATGGCCGGAATGAAGGTCGTCGTCGTCAAATCCGCCGAGAACGGCGATATCGACCTCGACGACTTCCGCGCCAAGGCCGAGGCCCATTCCGACACCCTCGCCGCCTGCATGATCACCTACCCCTCGACCCACGGCGTCTTCGAGGAAACGGTCAAGGACGTCTGCGCCATCACCCACCAACATGGCGGCCAGGTCTACATAGACGGCGCCAACATGAACGCCATGGTCGGCCTCGTCCGCCCCGGAGATATCGGCGGAGACGTCAGCCACCTCAACCTCCACAAGACCTTCTGCATCCCCCATGGCGGCGGCGGCCCCGGCATGGGCCCCATCGGTGTCAAGGCCCACCTCGCCCCGCACCTCCCCTCCGACCCCACCGAGGACGGCATGGCCGTCTCGGCCGCCGCCTTCGGCTCCCCCTCGCTGCTGCCGGTCTCGTGGAGTTACATCCTGATGATGGGCGGGGCGGGCCTCACCCAGGCGACCAAAGTGGCGATCCTCAACGCCAACTACATCGCCGCCCGTCTGAAGGGCGCCTATGACGTGCTCTACCACAACGACAAGGGCCGGGTGGCCCATGAATGCATCATCGACACAAGGCCCCTCAAGGACAGCGCCGGGGTCACCGTCGACGACGTCGCCAAACGCCTGATCGACTGCGGCTTCCATGCACCCACCATGAGCTGGCCCGTCGCCGGCACCCTGATGATCGAGCCGACCGAGAGCGAAACCAAGGCCGAGCTCGACCGCTTCTGCGACGCCATGCTGGCGATCCGCGCCGAGGCCGAAGCCATCGCCACAGGCCAGATCGACCCCGAGAACAACCCCCTGAAAAACGCCCCCCACACCATGGCCGACCTCGTCTCCGACTGGGAGAGGCCCTACACCCGCGAACAGGGCTGCTTCCCGCCGGGAGCCTTCCGGATCGACAAATACTGGGCCCCGGTCAACCGCGTCGACAACGTCTACGGCGACCGCAACCTCATCTGCGCCTGCCCGCCGGTGGAGGCCTATACGGAGGCGGCGGAATAGAGCGACCGGACCCTTAGAGTCTCAAGAAGGATTTTCCGAAGACAGGCTTTTCAAAAGGATAAGAAATGCATTGTAAAAAACACTTCATAGTTTCGACTGAGGCAGTTTGCGCGGTCTGTTTGTTCGTCGTCTTTCTATCGGTCTCACCGACTGACGCGCATGGTGAGATGGGCGGTTTCGTCGAAAGACAGGATGCCTGGCCCGAAAGCTATTTGGTCGATGCTCAAATTGATCGGGACGCGGCTGTCAGACTGAAACGACTTGGCGACGCTTTCGCCAGGGAGGGACGCTACGAAGACGCAATGGACAGGTATCGGCAAGCGGTCGAAATCGACCGCAGTTATGTCGGGGCATGGTTCAATTGGGGCTATACGCTCGACCAACAAGGTCACCACGAAGACGCCGTAGAAAAATACCGGCGTGTGGTCGAAATTGATCCGACCTTCGCAAGTGGCTGGTTCAATCTGGGTTTCAGCCTGGCCAAACTCGGAAATTACGAAGACGCCGACGCAAGCTTGCGACGCGCAGCTGAACTTGATCCGGGAGATGCGTCCGTCTGGGCGAATTGGGGTTTCGTCCTGAATAACCTCGACCGGTACGAAGAGGCGATCGAAAAATTCCAGCGTGCGGTCGAAATAAATCCGGATCATATCAATGCGTTGAACAGCTGGGGCAGCAGTCTTCGCGGCCTTGGGCTTCATGAAGAAGCAATTGTGAAGTACCGGCGCACTGTCGAGATTGATCCCGCTTTTGAAAACGGATGGTTCAATTGGGGTATCAGCCTCAACGATATCGGCCGATATGAGGCGGCAGTAGAAAAGTTCAGACATGCGCTCGAGCTTGATCCGGGCGATGGACAGGCCTGGGAAGGCTGGGGGGTCGCTCTCAAAGCCCTGGGCCGCGACGAAGAGGCAATAGAAAAGTTCCAGCGCGCAGCCGGACTCGACCCATACGACCCCTATCCGTGGAACAACTGGGGGCTCAGCCTCACAAACCTTGAACGTTTCGACGAGGCCATGGTGATGTATGAACGCTCGGCCGCCGTCGATCCCGAATACGCCATTGCCTGGTTCAACTGGGGGATCAACCTTGAAAGGTTGGGTCACCACGGGGATGCGGCCGACAAATTCGCGCGGGTTGTCGAGATCGATCCCGGCGATTCAGAAGCCTGGAACAAATGGGGGCAAAGCCTTGATCATCTTGAGCACTATGAAGATGCGATCATGAAGTTCCACAAGGCGGTTTCAATTGATCCTGACTACACGAATGCGTGGCAAAACTGGGGAGTGACTGTTGAAAACATGCTCAAGTCGTCCGGCTTCGACAGCTGCGACGTGGTGCGTGGGGAGGCTCGGGAATATCTGCAAATCGCCGGTCAAAAAGCGCTGCCCTCGACCCGCCTAGAGGTCAAAAGGGTCAGACGCCGCTGCTAGTCGGCAAAATGACAAGACGGCGCGGATTGGGGCGAGTGAATATCGTGTAAAGCTGCCGCTGGTCAGGCCGCAGCATTTGGGAATGTCAGAAAGGACGTGCAGATCTGGAACAAACCCGGAAAATACACACCTTAGTAACAATTTTATCCAACAATATCAATGAAATTCCCGTTTTTGCACGCGTACAAAGCCTTCAGTCTACCCTCTGACCCGTCCTCTCCCCGGCAAGGAATTCCTTCTCCGCACCGCCGCCCTCGGCCCCGCCTCAGATAGGCGCTCTCTTAACGGATCAGCGGCAGGATATCGTGTTCCAGAAGCTGATTGAGGTCGCCGGCATGGCCTGCCGACCGGGCCGGGCGGCTGGGGTCTGACGTAACGGCGAAGACCGCGCCGGCCCTCGGGATGACATAGATCATCTGGCCGCCATAGCCGCGGGCGAAGCCGACCTCGAGGCCTGCCATCTCGGTCAGGAACCAGCCATAGCCATATCGGTGCCCCGAGAAAGGCGAGCGCGCGCGCGGCACCCAGGCGTCCCTGAGCCTGGTTTCGGAGACGATCCGGTTGCCGCCCGCCTGTCCGCCCGCCAGCACCATTTCTCCGAAGCGGATCATGCTGCGGGGGCTCATGGCCATGTTGTTGCCACCCATGTAGATACCTTGCGGGTCGCGGGTCCAGGCGGGGAACTCGAAGCCCAGGGGGCGGGCGAGCCAGTCGTTGGCGAGCGACAGGGTGGAGCGGCCGGAGATTTGTGTCAGTACAGCCGAGAGCAGGTGGAAGTCGCCGGTGGAGTACATCATCCGGGCACCCGGTTGGGCGCGGAACGGGCGGGTGAGGACGTAGCGGACCCAGTGGTTTGAATTCACCCAGGGGCCGTAGCCCGCACCCGAGGTGCGTTCGAGCCCGCTGCGCATGGTCAGGAGGTGGTCGATGGTGATCTGCTCGGCGCGGGGGTCGGTTTCGCGTGGGGCGAGGGTGCCGAGAAGGGGGAGGATGGGTTGATCGACAGAGGTGAGGACGCCCTTGTCGATGGCGATGAGGGTGAGGGTAGCAAGAAGGGTCTTGGAGACAGACTTGACGTTGACCGCGCGCGTGAGGGGGGCGCCGCGGAGAGCGGCCTCCAGCACGGTATCGCCGTTGACGGAGAGCGACAGGGAGTGGAGCTGGTCGAGGCTTTCGGCCTTTGCCAGCACGTCGGCGAACTTGTCTTGCGCCGCTCGGCCGGGGCGGGCGAGGAGCGGGGCCGCGAGGGTGGCGGCGGTGAAGGCGCGGCGGGTGATCCGGGTGGCGTGACGCATGGCGCTATAGTCATAGGCAGGGGCGTGGGAATGTCAGGACACGATTGCGCGAGGAGGCGCGGAGTGCGTTTTTCGGCCAGTCGAAGGGGGCGCTCAGACCGGCAGTTCGGTGGTGTTCTTGATCTCTTCCATCGACAGGAGCGAGGTGACGTTGTAGATGCTCACATCCTTGATAAGCGCCTGATAGAACGCGTCATATCCGCGGGCATTGGTCACCCGGACCTTGAGGATATAGTCGATATCGCCGGCGAGGCGGTGGGCCTCCATGACCTCGGGGCGGGCCTGCACGGCCTTGAGGAACCGCGCCAGCCAGTCGGCGTCGTGCTGCGAGGTGCGGACGAGGACGAAAAAGCAGCTTTCGAGACCGATTGCCTCGGGGTCAACGATGACAGTCTGTTTGCGGATGACGCCGGTCTCGCGCATCTTGCGAATCCGGTTCCAGACCGGGGTTTTCGAGGCCCCCAGGCGGCGGGCGATTTCGTCCATCGAGAGGCTGGCATCCTCTTGCAGGACCGAGAGAATTTTCCTGTCGAGGGCGTCGAGTTGGGCGGCCATTCCTGAAAACCTCCGAGTTGCGAAAATTTGTCCCGTGTATCCGCTATCATCGGGATATTGTCCCTATTTGCAAGCGCATATGGCAAATATCAGGGAAAATATCCTATATTGAGCGGTAGCAAGTGAGGCAGGGACCAATGGCGCGCAAATTCCTTCCGCAGATCGCCACCGCGAACGACCTTTTCGAAGGCGACGTGGTCTATTTCACCGGCTCTGGCTGGAGCCGGGAGCATGGCGAGGCGAAGGTCGCCGAGACCGAAGAGGCCGCCAGGGCGCTGCTGGCCGAGGCGATGAAGGACGAGCATGTCATGGTCGGCATCTATCTCGCCGACGTCGATCTCTCCGAAGGCCGCCCCGCCCCGGTGCATTTTCGCGAGGCGTTCCGGACACGCGGGCCTTCGAATTATTTTCACGGCAAGCAGGCGGAGGGCTGATCGATGCCTGCCGCGCTGTTGCTCATCGATATCCAGAAGGGGTTCGACGATCTCGCTTATTGGGGCGGGGCGCGGAACAACCCTGATATGGAGGCGAACGGGCTGAAGCTGCTGGGTGCATGGCGCAAGGCCGGGTGGCCGGTGGTGCATGTGCGGCATGCCTCGACGAAGGCTAACTCGCCACTGAGGGCCGACCAGCCGGGGCATGCGCCGCGGGACGGGTACGAACCGATTGCCGGGGAAAAGGCGATCGTGAAGTCGGTGAACTCGGCCTTTATCGGCACTGATCTCGAGGCGTGGCTGCGGGCGCGGGGGATTTCCGAGCTCGTCGTGGCCGGGATCACCACGCATCAGTGTGTTTCGACCAGCGTCAGGATGGCCGCCAATCTGGGCTTTCAGGTCACGCTGGCGGGGGATGCCTGTCATGCCTGGCCGGTGACCGCACCCGATGGCCGCAATATCTCCGCCGAAACCGTTCACGATACCGAACTGGCGATCCTGTCGGGCGAATTCGCCCGGATCGCCACCACGAATGACCTCCTCGCCGAGGCGAAAGGACCCGCGCATGTATAGCTACAGCAATTTCGACGAGGCCTTCGTCCGCAACCGGGTTACCGAGTTCCGCGCTCAGGTGCAGCGGCGCATCGACGGCGTGCTGACCGAGGACGAGTTCAAGCCGCTCAGGCTGATGAACGGGCTCTATCTGCAGCTGCATGCCTATATGCTGCGGATCGCCATTCCTTACGGGACGCTGAACAGCCGCCAGATGCGGCAGCTGGCGATGATTGCCGATACCTGGGACAAGGGCTACGGGCATTTCACCACGCGGCAGAACATCCAGTTCAACTGGCCGAAACTGCGCGATGTCCCCGAAATCCTCGACGCGCTGGCCGATGTCGGGATGCATGCGATCCAGACCTCGGGCAACTGCATCCGCAACGTCACCTCGGACCATTTTGCCGGGGCGGCGGCGGATGAGATCGAGGACCCGCGCCCCACGGCCGAGCTGATCCGGCAGTGGTCGACCGATCATCCGGAATTCCAGTATCTGCCGCGCAAGTTCAAGGTCGCCGTCACCGGCTCGCCGAATGACCGGGCGGTGACCAAGGCGCATGATATCGGGCTTCGGATGGTGCGGAACGAGGCCGGAGAGCCGGGCTATGAGGTGATCGTCGGTGGCGGGCTGGGCCGGACGCCGATGGTCGGCAAGGTGGTCCGGGACTTCCTGCCCAAGGCTGACCTCTTGCCCTATCTCGAGGCGATCCTGCAGGTCTACAACATGCACGGGCGCCGCGATAACAAGTACAAGGCGAGGATCAAGATCCTGGTGCACGAGACCGGGCTGGACAAGCTCCGCGCCCAGATCGAAGAGAATTTCGCCCGTCAGGACCGCTTCCTGCCGGATGTCGATCCCGCCATCGTCGAGCGTATCAATGCCAGCTTTGCCCCGCCCGCCTTCGAGACAGGCCGCGCGGTGCCGGAATTCGACGGCGGTGCGGGGTTCCGGTCCTGGCTCGACACCAATGTCATTGCCCATAAGCAGGCGGATTATGCCATCGTCACCGTGTCGCTGAAGCCCACGGGCGGCACACCGGGGGATGCGACCTCGGCGCAGATGCGGGTGCTGGCCGATCTGGGGCAAAAGTATTCCTTCGATGAGCTCAGGATCAGCCACGAGCAGAACGTCATCCTGCCCCATGTCCACCGCGCCGACCTGCCGGCGATCTATGAGGCGCTGAAGGAGGCGGGGCTGGCGACGGCGAATATCGGGCTGATCTCGGATATCATCAACTGCCCGGGCATGGACTATTGCGCGCTGGCGACGGCGCGATCGATCCCGATCGCCCAGCAGATTTCGGAAGTCTTCGCCGATCTCGACGCCCAGCGCGATATCGGCCCCCTGAAGATCAAGATCTCGGGTTGCATCAACGCCTGCGGCCACCACCATGTTGGCCATATCGGCATCCTCGGCCTCGACCGCGCCGGGGTGGAGAATTACCAGATCACCCTTGGCGGCGACGGGACCGAGACCACCACCATCGGCGAGCGCACCGGTCCCGGTTTCGCCTATGACCAGATCGTCCCGGCCATAGAGCGGCTGATCGGGGCCTACCTCGATATCCGCGAGGACGCGTCCGAGACCTTCCTCGAAACCTATCGCCGCACCGGCATGGCCCCGTTCAAGGCCGCGCTCTATGATGAGGAGGCTCAGGTCCATGCTGCTTGATGCAACCGAAGATTTCGTCCCCGATCCCGCCATCGGCGACCTGAACGCCGCCCATACCGGCAAATCCGCCGAGGATGTGCTGAAGGCCGCCATCGCCGAATACAAGGGCGAGATCACGCTGGTCTCGTCTTTCGGGGCGGAATCCATCGTGCTCCTGCACATGGTCTCGCGGATCGACCCGGCGACGCCGATCCTGATGGTCGATACGCTGATGCTGTTCCGCGAGACGCTGGACTATCAGCGCGAGGTGACCGAATTGCTGGGGCTCACGGATGTGCGCCATATCCATCCCGATGCCGACGAGCTGAAGGAAAAGGACCCCTGGGACGCGCTGCACATGTCGAATACCGAGGCCTGCTGCAGCTTGCGCAAGGTGGTGCCGCTGGAAAGGGCGCTTGCGGGGTTCACGGCGACGATCTCGGGGCGGAAACGCTACCAGTCCGGGCGCCGGGCGAAGATGGACATCTTCGAGATGGACCGCTACGGCAAGGTCAAGATCAACCCACTGGCCGACTGGAGCCCTGCCGATATCAAAGCCTATATGGAGAAACACGGGCTTCCCGCCCATCCGATGGTCGCCCGTGGTTACCCCTCAATCGGCTGCGCCCCCTGCACCACCCCGGTGCGCGAGGGCGAGGACCCGCGCGCCGGCCGCTGGCGGGGAGAGGACAAGGATGAATGCGGCATCCATTACGATGCCGACGGACGTGTGCAAAGGACGACGCCCATGCCGCAGCTGATCGACCGTACCGGTTTCGTGAATGAAGACGCTTCCGCCGACCTGCCCGTGGTCGCCCATGACGCGCTGGCCGAAGCCCCTGAAGGCCCGGTGGCGGTCGATCTGGCCAACGATGCCGATCCCGCCGCGCTGTCGGGCGATTTCGACCGTATCGCGCTGATCCGCGTCGCTTTCCCGAAATCCGCCGACGGGCGCGGCTTTTCCGTGGCCCGGCAGCTCAGGATGCTCGGCTACAAGGGCAGGCTCCGGGCGGTGGGGCATGTGCTGAGCGATCAGTTCCGCAACGCACTCCGGGTCGGGTTCGACGAGATCGAGATCCCGTCGGAACTGGCCACCCGCCAGACCGAGGAGCACTGGAAGGCGGTCACCCACGACCTCAGCTACCAGCTTCATATCACCAACGCGGCCTGAGAGGCTCCGCATTTCAAGAAACGCCCGCACCGGAGAGCCGGTGCGCAAGACCCGAGGATTGCCATGAACCTACAGGCCACCGAAAAGACCACCAGGGCCACCCCCGTCTTGCCGGACGCCCAGACCGTGACGGAGGTCCACCACTGGACCGACCGGCTGTTCTCCTTCCGGCTGACCCGTCCGGCGTCCTTGCGCTTCCGCTCCGGCGAGTTTGTGATGATCGGGCTGATGGGGGAGAACGGCAAGCCTTTGCTGCGCGCCTATTCGATTGCCTCGCCCAGCTGGGACGAGACGCTGGAGTTCTACTCGATCAAGGTGCCTGACGGGCCGCTGACCTCGCGGCTGCAGAAGATCGAGGTCGGGGATCAGGTGATCCTGCGCCCCAAACCGGTGGGGACGCTGGTGCTGGATGCACTGCTGCCCGGCAAACGGCTTTACATGGTCGCCACCGGCACCGGCATCGCGCCTTTTGCCTCGCTGCTGCGCGAGCCGGAGGTCTATGAGAATTACGACCAGGTGATCCTGACCCATACCTGCCGCGACCTCGCCGATCTGGATTTTGGCCGCAACCTGATCGAACAACTCCCCGCCGATCCGCTGGTGGGCGAGGAGGCCGAGCGCAAGGCCATCTATTTCCCCACCACCACCCGCGAGGAAAGCGCCCATATGGGCCGCATCACCGACTGGATGTCCTCTGGCCGGCTCTACCAGACCCTGGACGTGCCGCCGCTGGACCCGGCGACCGACCGGGTGATGATCTGCGGCTCGATGGGGCTGAACACGGATGTGAAGGCGATATGCGAGGCGGCTGGATTGCGCGAAGGCGCGAATTCCGAGCCGGGTGAATTCGTGCTTGAGAAGGCTTTCGTGGGGTGAGCGGCGGTCCGGCCCGCAGGGCCGGCAAAAGGTCCGGGGGACCTTTGAGCCGCGAACGGGCGGAGCCCCGGAAGGCGGTCCGGCCCGCAGGGCCGGCAAAAGGTCCGGGGGAGTTTTTGAGCCGCGAACGGGCGGAGCCCCGGACAATCTGTAGGGTGCGTGCTTGCACGCACCGTCCCGGCAGGGCCTGGACCCGAAATTTTTCAAAAATTTCGGCCGCATTTTTTGAAAAAATGCGGGTCGCGGAGGCCCTGCGTGCCGATTCGAATTGGAGCCCGTGGCGAGAGCCACGGCGATCCGGCCCATTAGAGCAAAATCCTGGGATCAGATTGAAACAATCTGATCCCAGGATTTTGCTCAAGCATTTGAATCTGGACCAAAATTCTTTTTCAGACTGATTCAGTCTGAAACGATTTTGGTCTAGGAGACCACCCTTCAGGGCCAGGCGTTGAGGAGGGAGAGCCACGCCGAGGCCGTCACGACCGAGGCGCCGGTGGCGAGCAACACCGTGGAGGCGACCTCGCCCTTCGCCCGGTCATAGAGACTGGCGAAGACATAGGCATTGATCCCCGGTGCCATCGCCGCGGTCAGGACCGCCGAATTGATGAACCCCCGCGGCAGGTCGAAGACCTGGGTGCAGAGCAGATAGGTCACGCTCGGATGCACCAGCAGCGACAGCGCCGTCACCATACCGACCTGCCCCGGATTGGTGGTCAGCCCGTAGCGCGTCAGCACCCCGCCGATCCCGAACAGCGCCACCGGCAAGGTCGCTTGGGCCACCATGTCGACCGCGGCCACCACCGGCTCGGGCAGGGTGACGCCGGAGAGGTTCACCGCAAAGCCCAGCGCCAGCCCGATCATCAGCGCGTTCTTGAACATCGCCCGCATGACATTCCGCGCCGTCTCCGCCGCCCGCGCCCCGTCGGCCCGCGAGATCTCCATCACCGTGATGCCGATGAGATAGCACAGGGGCGCGTGGATCGAGATGATGGCGTAGTTAGGCGCCAGCGACCCCGGCCCGAAGGCACGCTCCATGATCGGCAGCCCCAGGAGCAGCGAATTCGAGAACAGTGCGGCGAAGCCCAGCGACACCGCCTCGCCCGGCCGGCGGTGAAAGATCACCCGCGCCCCGACAATCGCCAGACCGAAGCACAGGATCGCGCCGGAATAGAAGCCCACCAGCAGCCGCCAGTCGAAGACCGCCGCCAGATCGAGGCTCATCGTGCCCCGGAACAGCAGCACCGGGGCGGCGAACTTCTGGGTGAAGACCATCAGCCCGTCGACGAACTCGTCGCGGAACAGCCCGAATCGGGTCGCCACATAGCCCGCGCCAACGACCAGGAAGACCGGTGCGATGATGAGGAAGATGTCCAGCATCAGAGCCGGTAGCTCAGGACCATGCCGTCGAAGGCCGGGTCGATATGGGGCGGGGTCTCGGCGGCCACGGTCTCGTAATCGAGCGGAATGTGCATGTTTGTCAGCACACCGCGTTTTGCACCCGAACGTTCGATCCAGGCAACGGCGGTCTCCAGGTTGATATGGGTCGGATGCGGCCGGTATTGCAGCGCGTCGAGGATCCAGCACTCCAGACCCTCCAGCCGTCCGAACACCGCATCGTCCATATCGGACACATCCGGCAGATAGGCCAGCGGTCCGATCCGGAACCCCAGTGCCTTGATCGCCCCGTGCCGTACCTCGAACGGCTCCAGCGTGATCGCGCCGCCGTCCCCTTCCACAACCACCTCCCCCTCGATCCGGAAAAGATCGAGGATCGGCGGGTAGGCCGAGCCTTCCGGCTGCACGAAAGCATAGGTGAACCGCTCGACCAGTTCGTTCGCCGTCTCGGCATCGGCCCAGACCGGCAGCCGGGATTTGCGGTTGAACACCACCATCCTGAGATCGTCGATCCCGTGGATGTGGTCGGCATGGGGATGGGTGTATGCCACCCCGTCCAGCACCCCGACCCCGGCATCGAGAAGCTGTGCGCGGAGGTCCGGCGTCGTGTCGATCAGGACGCGCGTGGTGCCGCCCGCGTCGAACCGCTCCAGAAGCAGCGAGCAGCGGCGGCGGTGGTTCTTGGGATTCTCCGGATCGCAATTCCCCCAATGCCCGCCCAGTCGCGGCACCCCGCCCGACGAGCCGCAGCCGAGGATGGTGGCGCGCAGCTCAGGCATCCGGGCTCCAGGCGGCGGCCTTGGCGAAGAGGAGGTCGAAATTGGCCGAGGTGGCTTTGGCGAAATCCTCGTAGGACAGCCCGAAGACCTCGGCCCCGACCCGGGCGGTATGGGCCGTGTAGGCCGGTTCGTTGCGCTGGCCGCGATGGGGCGGCGGGGCCAGATAAGGCGCGTCGGTCTCGGTCAGGATGCGGTCGAGAGGGGCGGCGGCGAAGATCTCGCGCAGCTCACCGGATTTCTTGAAGGCGGCGATGCCGGACATCGACAGGTAGAAGCCCAGATCGAGCGCCGCCTCGGCCAGTTCCGCAGAGGAGGAAAAGCAGTGCATGACGCAAGCATAGGCCCCGGCGCGATGTTCCTCGGTCAGGATGCGGGCCATGTCTTCGTCGGCGGCGCGGGCGTGGATGATGAGGGGCAGGCCGGTCTGACGGGCGGCCTCGATATGGAGGCGCAGGCTCTCCTGCTGCACCGCCCTGGTCTCCGAGGTGTAGTGGTAATCCAGCCCCGTCTCGCCGATCCCCACCATCTTGGGATGGGCGGCGACGGCGACAAGGTCCTCGACCGTCGCCATCGGTTCCTCGGCGACATGCATCGGATGGGTCCCGGCGGCGAAGAAGACGCCGTCGAAGCGTTCGGCCAACGGCACCACCTGACCGAGAAACCGCAAACGGGTGCAGATGGTGACCATCCGCGTGACCCCGGCCTCAGTGGCGCGGGCGACGATGGCCTCGTGCTCGCCGTCGAAATCGGGGAAATCGAGATGGCAGTGGCTGTCGACGATTTCGGGGTTTGGCTCGGGTGCTGGCATGGTTCCTGTCCTCGGCACCTCAGGCGGCGCGCCGTCCGGCCTCTGCGGCGGTCTTTTCGATGTTCAGCACCATATCGAGGATCACCCCAGCGGGGTCAAGGTTCACCGCCCGCGCATGGGCAACCTTGCCGGTGATCTCCTGCAGCGCTTCGGCCCAGATCCGCGCGGCCTCGGGTCCCGGCACCAACCTTGCCGCCAGTTCCGCCTCGCCCTGAACCAGCGCGACGGGCGGGGCCCCGGCGCCCAGCCGCGCCAGCCTGGCTATCAGCAGTGACAGGAGCCGGACGATCAGGTCATAGCGCGCCTCCTTGCCACGACCTGCGGCGGTCTCGGCAAGGGCTATGGCTTTCAGCCGGTCCAGCCCTGGGGCCTCGGCGATCAATGCCATCAGGTCGCGGTACAACTCGGCGCCGCCATCGGACAAGAGGCGGACCGCCTCGCCTACTGATCCGGCGGCCAGGGCTGCCAGATCGGCATCCGGCGGGCCCGAGCCGAAACCGGCCTGACCGAGCGCCTCGGCCATGTCCTCGGGGCCCAGGGGCGAAAGGCGCAATTCGCGGCAGCGTGACCGGATGGTCGGCAGGATGGCGGCGGGGCGGTGGCAGACGAGGAGGAGGACGGAACGGGCGGGAGGTTCTTCGAGGATTTTCAGCAGCGCGTTGGCGGCGGAGGGGTTCATCTCGTCAACGGCGTCGATGATGGCCACGCGCCAGCCGCCCTCGGTGGCGGAAAGCTGGAAGAACCCCTTGAGGCGGCGGACCTCGTCGACGGTCAGCTGGGTTTTCAGACGCTTGGCCTTCTCGTCCCAGCCGCGGCGGCAGAGAAGGATCGACGGCTCGCCCAGTGCCAGGCTGCGGCGGAAGACCGGGTGTTCGGGGTCCATGTCGAGACTGTCGGGCGGGGCAGGGGCCTCACCGAATAGCCCCGGTCCCGCTTCGCCCTGCGTGACCAGATGCCGCGCCATCCGCCAGGCGAGGGTTGCCTTGCCGATCCCGCGCGGGCCGGTCAGCAGCCAGCCGTGATGGATACGCCCACCTTCGGTGGAGGCGAGGAAGGCGGCCTCGGCAGCCGCCTGCCCGAAAAGCCGCGCCGCCGCGCGCGGATGCGGCGCGTCCTCCAGCCGGTCGGGCTCTGGAATGTCGTCTTCGCTCAAGGCCTCTGGTCCAGGTTCGCTGCGCAAATTCGGGATCGCATATGCGCGGCAGGGATGCAATCACCCGTCGGAGACGCTCCGGCGCCCGTGCCGCGCCGGACCATGCGGCGCAGGGCGCCACGCCCGGGACGAAATGCGCCCCGGGCCCTGACGGCCAGCCGCCTCCGCAGGTCCCGGACCGTGCCGCCGACCCCGAGGCCACATTCTTCCGCACAGGTCTCAATCGCCAATCCCGCTCCAAACGTCCTCCCGCCACACAATCGCACCCCGCTCACCCCCCGCACGATGCGACCCGCACCGGGCCGCGCCCGCCCTCCCCCAGGGGCGGGCGCGTTGCGGCCACGGGCTGAAAGCGGGCCGTTCGGATGCGACTGCGCCATAAAGCGATGTAGCAGAGGAGCCCGGACAGCGCCCACCCGAGGGCGGTCTCATCTCGGAACTCGGGGATCGGAACTCGGGGATCGGAGCTCGGGCGTCGGGAAGCGGGTATTTGCGGGATCGTCGTGAGATCGGGGCAGGCAGTTTCACGTTTCTTATGCGCGTCTTATGCGAGGATTTCCTGGGGGGCTGTCCTCTCGGGCTCCCGGAGGCGGGCGCCGGGATGGCCGCAGAGGCGGCACGGGGGCTGGCATCGGCGAAGAGCAGGGCGCGGGGCGTCTCACCGCACCCAGTCGCCCTTGCGGCGCAGATCGGTCGAGGACAGTTCCATCATCGGCCCGCTCAGCAGGCACCAGGCCGGCGCGGTCCGCATCACCAGCCCCGGGGCACCGCGCAGCGGCACCCGCGCGCCGCGATACGCCCGCGCCGCCGGTGCCAGCCCGGCACCGATCTGCTCGCCCGGCCGCGACATTATCCCCATCGGCACGCTTTCGATGATGCCGCGCCAATTGTCCCAGCGATGGAACCCGGCCATGTTGTCCGCCCCCATCAGCCACAGGAACCGCACCCCGGGATAAAGCCCCCCGAGCCGCGCCAGCGTATCGGCGGTATAGCGCGTCCCCAGCCGCGCCTCGATATCGGTCACGACCACCCTTGGATGCCCCATGATTTCCCGGCAGGCCGCCAGCCGCCGCGCCATCGAGGCCGGCCCGTCCGCCTTCAGCGGGTTCCCGGGGCTCACCAGCCACCAGACGAAATCCAGCCGGAAGCGCCTGAGCGCCCGGCGGGTGATCAGCACATGCCCCTGATGCGGCGGATCGAAGGAGCCGCCGAGCAATCCGACCCTCAGGCCGCGCGTCGCCAATGGAAGTCCGTGAAACAAGCCGGTCCCCGGGGTCAGTTCCCGCCCGTTCTGCTTCAAGCCCTGCTCCGAAGTCAATTCCGCGCAGGCACCCCGTTCCCAATCGCCGCCCGGTCCGCTACACCTGAACGGCCAGATCGACGCACCCCCAAGCAACTGTAGCCCTGCCAATGTCCGCCCTCCGCTCCCTCATCGCCGGTTGTCTCGCCCTCGGCCTCGCCGCCTGCGCCGGGGGGCCGATCGAGGAACAGCCGCCGCTCTCCCGTCCCGAGATCACCCGCGGGGCGGTCTCCGGCGCTGCGGGCGTGGCACTTCACTTGACAACCTGGACCGCCGAGACCCGTCCCCGCGCCGTCATCCTCGCCCTGCACGGCTACGGTGATACCGGCGAACAGACCTTCTACCGCGCCGCCCGCCACTGGGCGGGGCAGGGGATCACCACCTATGCCTATGACCAGCGCGGCTTCGGCTTCAACGACAGCTACCGCCGCTGGCCCGGCCACGAGACGCTGATCGCTGACCTCCTCACCGTCACCGCCCGCCTCCGCGCCCACCACCCGGACCTGCCGCTGACCGTCATCGGCCACTCGATGGGCGGCGGCGTGGTGCTGGCCGCCGCCGCTCGCGACCTCCAGGCCGACCGCATCATCCTTGCCGGACCGGCCATCACCGGCGGGCAGGAGGTCAACCCCGCCTACCGCCTCGTCGGCTGGGGGGCAGGGGTGCTGATGCCGGAAAAACGCTTCACCGGCGACGGCATCGTCCGCATCGTGCCCACGGACAATTACGACGCCATGGTCGAAGCCTTTGAAAACCCCCGCAAGATCGCCGACCCCTCGGCCCGCGAGCTTTACGGCCTCATCCGCCTCATGGACGCCGCCGAAGCCACCACCCACCGCGTCACCTTGCCGACCCTCACCCTGATGGGCGCCAGGGACCAGATATTCCCGCCCCGCCAGATCAAACGCGTCCACGACCGAATTCCCGGGGACAATGACTTCATCCTCTACCCCGAAGGCTGGCACTGGCTCTTCCGCGACCTCCAGGCCGAGGCGGTCTGGAAAGACGTCGCCGCCTTTGCCCTGGAACCCCGGCAAGCCCCCTGACCGGCACCCCTACACTTCCCCGGCTTCACCCGACCCTCGCATCCGCCGCGCCCGCATCGCCCTGAGATCGACCGCCTCGCCTTGCCTCTCCGCGATCCGCGCCTGACGCTGCACCTTGCCGCTTTCCACCTTCCGCTCCCAGGCCAGCACGGCAGTGGCAAAGAACCAGCTCGAAGCCCAGGTCATGAACAGCGTGCCGCCAAGGGCGGACCAGCGGTTGATGGTGATCTCCCAGGGCAGGCTCTCGCCCTGCACGAAGGCCCAGAGTGCGGTGACCATAAGCCCAAGCGTTGTCCAGACCTCGCCGAAAATCGAAAAGAAATGTCCGCCGATCAGCCAGACTGCCGTTACCACCAGAAGGCTCGGCACCCCCGCCCCGAATCCGAAGAACAGGCGCGTCCCGTGGCTGCGCGAATTGGCAGAATAGGCCGCCGCCGTCATCGGCACCGCCATCACCGCCGTCGCGATTCCCTGCGGCAGCAACACGAACAGCAGGATCCCGCTCCAATAGACCGAGACCCCGAACAGCCCGACGAACAACCCGACAACCAGCGCCCCGGGATCCTCCGTGACCCCCGCCAGTTCCAGCACCGTACCCACGACCCAGCCGCCCAGCGGCACCGCCAGCCCGACCGCGACATTGAGCATCCCGAAAATGACGCTGACCACCAACAGCTGCAACCCGTTCAGCTCATTCCCATGCCCCCGCGCCCGCAAGGCACAGCGCAGCCCCATGATCACCAGCCCCGCGCTGACGGTGCCGGGGACGAAGATACCGACGATTGGGAACAATCCGACCAGTGAAACGACAAGGGCGGCGATGGCAAGAAGGGGGAGAATAAGCAGGTAACGCCAGAAGGTTTTAAGTGATAGTGGAATTGACTGTAGAAAGAGCGGAAGGTATCTCAAGTGAAAATCCTCCATATTTGCAACATGTCTTTTATTAAGTATGTGGTATGTAAATTTTGTATTTCAAGATTGAAGCATGATATTTCAAGTGACGTTTATCACTTGAAATACCCGTATTTTAAGACTTTAATAGTACCCGTTCGAACGGAAAGTCATACCTGCGCACCCTCAAGGCGCGCCGCAGATCCTCTTTATTGCTGAAGCCCCGCTTGCAGCCGAAACCCCGCCGAACATTCCCCTCAGGCCGCCCGGAACGCGATCTCCACCGCCTCCGCCCAGGGAAAATGCACCGCCCGTTCTGCCTCACCCAGCACGATCCGCCCGCCGCCCCGCTCCGCCGCCTCGAAGCGCACCACAACCGGCCGGTCACAGTCACGCTCGCCCAGCGGCAAAGCCACCTCATTGTCGCCTGCCTGCATCGGAGCCTCGACGACAAACAGCACCCATCGCCCGTCCATCTCCACCCCGCTCGCCACATGCTGCGCCCCGACCGCAGCCCCTTCCCGCACCCTTCTGGGGTCCACATAAAACCCCCCGTTCCCCGCAACCGCCTGCGAGAACGCCTGCCGCTGCCGCGCCGCCGCCAGCTGCGCCTCGCCCTGCGCCTGTGCCCCCTCCGGCACCGGCGCCACCCCTTTCGGCCCTCGCCGCCCACTCCGCCGCTCCGGCTTCGACGGTTTCGCCACTTCCGCCTCCCGAGCTTCCCCGCTTCCAGCCATCAGCACTTCATAAGCCAGGTTCGCCCGCATCAGCCGCGCCGCCGAGCCGCCCGCCCGGTCCGGATGATCCCGCTTCACCCGTGCCTTCCACGCCGCCCGCACCTCTCCCGCCGAGGCCCCAGGCCCAACCCCAAGCACCTTGCGTGCCATATCCACACTCATCCATTCCATACCGACAATTTTAGCAAAATCCTCCCGACCCCTGCGAGCCCCAAGCCGTTAACGGGTTAACGCGCAGACCCGCATTGCCCCGCGCCGCGGCCTCGTCTATCACTCCGCCAAACCGGAAAAGGAGACCCCCATGGCCAGCTATCAATATGTCTACCACATGGATGGCGTCTCCAAGACCTATCCCGGCGGCAAGAAATGCTTCGAGAACATCCGCCTGAACTTCCTCCCCGGGGTCAAGATCGGCGTCGTCGGCGTCAACGGTGCCGGTAAATCGACCCTCATGCGCATCATGGCCGGGCTCGACAAGGATTTCTCGGGCGAAGCCTGGGCCGCCGAGGGCGCCAAGGTCGGCTACCTGCCGCAGGAACCCCAGCTCGACGAAGAAAAAACCGTCCGCGACAACGTCATGGAAGGCGTGGCCGCCAAGAAGGCCCTCCTCGACCGCTATAACGAGGTCGCCATGAACTATTCCGACGAGACCGCCGAAGAAATGGCGCAACTCCAGGACCAGATCGACGCGCAAAACCTCTGGGACCTCGACTCCCAGGTCGACATCGCCATGGAGGCCCTCCGCTGCCCTCCCGACGACGCCGACGTCAAGACCCTCTCCGGCGGCGAAAAACGCCGCGTCGCCCTCTGCAAGCTCCTCCTCGAAGCCCCCGAAATGCTGCTCCTCGACGAGCCGACCAACCACCTCGACGCCGAAACCATCGCCTGGCTGCAAAAGCACCTGATCGACTACAAGGGCACCATCCTGATCGTCACCCATGACCGCTATTTCCTCGACGACATCACCGGCTGGATCCTCGAGCTCGACCGCGGCCGCGGCATCCCCTACGAGGGCAACTACTCCGCCTGGCTTGAACAGAAGGCCAAGCGCCTCGAACAGGAGGCCCGCGAGGACAAGACCCGCCAGAAGACCCTCGAACGCGAACTCGAATGGATCCGCCAGGGTGCCAAGGCCCGCCAGACCAAGCAGAAGGCCCGTATCGACCGCTACAACGAACTCGCCAACCAGTCCGAGCGCGAAAAGGTCGGCCGCGCCCAGATCATCATCCCCAACGGCCCCCGCCTCGGCTCCCGGGTCATCGAGACCGAGCACCTGAAGAAAGGCTTCGGCGACAACCTCCTCATCGACGATCTGACCTTCGCACTCCCCCCCGGCGGCATCGTCGGCGTCATCGGCCCCAACGGGGCGGGCAAATCGACGCTGTTCCGGATGCTCACCGGGCAGGAGACCCCCGACGACGGCACCATCAGCTTCGGCGACACGGTGAAACTGTCTTACGTCGACCAGTCCCGCGACGCGCTGGACGGGTCGAAAAACGTCTGGGAGGAAATCTCCGACGGTCTCGACATTATCAAGCTCGGCGACGCCGAGGTGAACAGCCGCGCCTATGTCGGCGCCTTCAACTTCAAGGGCGGCGACCAGCAGAAGAAGATCGGGTTGCTGTCAGGCGGCGAACGCAACCGCGTCCACCTCGCCAAGCTCCTGCGCGAAGGCGGCAACGTCCTGCTGCTCGACGAGCCCACCAACGACCTCGACGTCGAGACCCTGCGGGCGCTGGAAGACGCCCTGGTCGATTTCGCCGGCTGCGCCGTCGTCATCTCCCATGACCGCTTTTTCCTTGACCGGATTTGCACGCATATCCTAGCGTTTGAAGGCGACAGCCACGTGGAGTGGTTCGAGGGCAATTTCGAGGATTACGAGGCCGACAAGATCAGACGGCTGGGGCCGGATGCGGTGGAGCCGAAGCGGATCAAGTATAAGAAGTTTGCGAGGTAGCTATTAAAGTAGCTTTGGTTGTAGGCGCGCGCAGTTTGGGTCCTTAAAACTGTCCCAAACTTTGCTCATATTCGCTCTGTTTGTAGATTTGAGTCGATTTAGAGGGATACCCCCCAATTTAATTAGAATTTCGTTTCCGCGAGCACTTTCCTCAGCAATTTCATACTGCGCAACAAACAAAGGAAGGTTTGCATCTAAAGTGGACTTTCCAGCATTCAATGTGCCGCCACGCTCCCCAGCTTCAATAACTACCATTGCACAGCTTAGGCCAAGAATAACCTTGTTTCGTGCCATAGCATTATATGCTCGCCATGGAGTATCCGGTTCAAATTGACTTATGACCAAAACACGCGACCAGTCCCAATACTCCCGGAACGGCTTTCGAATGCCGAAGCTCTTAATGCCTTCGGGCAGAACCAAAATAGTTTCTCCACCACACTTTAAAGCTTCCCTATGAGCATGGAGGTCAACACCAGCCGCGTTTCCAGAAATCACCACGACGTTTGACAGTGCGGCTTGCGCCGAGCAATCCTCAGCCGTTTGTAAACCTTTTTCAGATGCTTTTCGGGAGCCACAAAATCCAACAGATTTTTTTTCTAGTAGCTCTAAATTACCCATGCAGAATAGCCTTTTGGGTGCGCGGGGCCCAAGGCGCTCAATCAACGCTTGTGGGTAGCCTGCGTCGCCGACCGAAAGCTCATGGATATCAGGATTAAACGACATTTAGATTATCTGTGTCACGCAGTGTCTTAACAACCACAAGTCCATGAATTTCTGCAGCTCCTCGCGCGAACAAGCAAGCTGCGATAATATGCATGGTTACTCCAGACTGATACTTGTCATCCAAAAGAATGACCTTTTTTCCTGACACATCAAAGCCTTCAATGCTAAGATCTGCAGCAGACCAAGTGTCCCATTTTTGTTCCATTGAGCAGTCTTTTGCCGATTTCTCCTTCCCCTTTAGCTTCATATGCGGAGTTATATCCGCCATTTCCGCTCGAGCGCTCAATTCTGAAGCCAAGGTACGTGGCAGATCAAACAGTTTTGATTCCAGTGCCGGTACTGCGCAAATGAGGTCAGCTTTAGACAGATGGTGCACGTCATCTATAGTTTCAGCAAAGGCATCCACGATTGTGGTGATTGCATCGGCGTCCTGGTTGTGTTTGGCTCGTTCCTCCAACTGCCCAAAGTGAGTTTTCTCTCTTGATTGATTGTCTCGAAAATTGAAATCTAGAGCAATTGCAGAGTTAAGTAGGCTTCTTATAAATACGCGTGTTCCTTGAGCGGCTTCCCAAGATTCGGCCTCATCTATCGCATCCTGATTTTGAAGAAAGCAATAGTGTTGCTTGTACGCTTCATTCCAACGAAGAGGACGTCCCGTTTTATTTGTGAAATGTTGTCCTAAACCATTATCAAACGGTATTGAAAATGTGGGGCTAGATTTGTTTTTTTGAATTCCAGAATGTGCCGAAAACTGTTTGCGATGTGTTTCCCCATCCTCGTGCATCTCAAAGAAAGCAGATTTTGTGATCATCTTTTTGACCGATCCAAGAACATATAGAGAACATAGTGCTTTTTGTATTTTTCATCAAGCTCAATTGTATGTTGGGATTTCATCTGATTCATACACGTAATGCAAGCGAGCGTATGATGGGTGATTTCACCCATCACTTACACCCCGTGTATGCCACCGACCAGCAAACTCCGCCATTCCGAAACACACCCCGGGGCTCCGCCCGTTCATACTTTTTAAACACATCAAAACCAAACAAAATGAACAGCTTACCCCCAGTTTCACCCTGAAACACCCCACCCCCCTCACCGATTATCCTTGCTATTCCCCGCAATCCCCTCCATGTACCCCCTGCTACGTTAAAGCTTTCGACACTCTGTCTCCCTAACCGGCCTCAGTTCTTCGATCGACAAGACTGCGCCGGGCTGCCGCACAATGCGGGCAGCGATTCATCAAGGAGACATCACGATGGCCAATGGCACCGTGAAATGGTTCAACCCCACCAAAGGCTTCGGCTTCATTCAGCCCGAGAGCGGCTCGAAGGATATCTTCGTGCATATCTCGGCCCTCGAAGCCGCTGGCCTCAGCGGCCTCGACGACGGTCAGAAAGTGACCTTCGACCTCGAATCCGGCCGTGACGGCCGCGAATCCGCGGGCAATCTCAAACTGGTCGACTGACCGGTCCGATCGGGACGCGCAGCGCCACCCGCGCCGCGCTTTCCGGCCCAGTGCGGCTCTATCGCCGCACTGTCGCATCCTGCGGGATAGGCCGGCCAGACCTGCGCCAATCCATGGACAGGCGCGCCGTCCCCCGGCATGATCCAAGGCAAGGGCGCGATGCCGCCCTCAGCCAGGACCGGACCCCGCCATGCCCGCCACCTTCCTCCGCCTCACCCCCACCGCCACGCCCGAGGCCGACCACCCTCCCGCCGACCGGCTGATCTCGGGCAATCCCGAATTCACTACCTGGAACGTCGAGGACCGCGATGGCCTCTATTGCGGGACATGGGCCTCCACCCCCGGCAAGTGGCGGATCGTCTATGACGAATGGGAATACTGCCGCATCCTCAAGGGCCACTCGATCATTGCCGAAGAGGGTGGCGCGGCTCACGAGGTCCGCGCCGGCGACAGCTTCATCCTCCGCCCCGGCTTTCGCGGCACCTGGGAGGTAGTGGAGGCGACGACCAAGGAATATGTCATCCGGGCGTGAGCGGGAGTGTGGGGCGCCGCAAGGGGGCTGTCACCCGCCGGTGATCGCTTGGAACCGGTGCGGCGGCGACGTCTGCAAGCCGGAAATTCCCTGCCGCATCGCCACCCCTCCCGCCCCTCATCAGCCCGGTTTTCGCCCCCCGGACCTGACGAAATTGTCGCAATCCTGCCGCTTTCTCGCGCTATGAATTCCGCGACGGACGCGTATTGCGACCTGGCCGGACAAAGATCCGGGCATGGTCCTGTGAGAGGAAGACAGAAATGAAGCTCTTCAAGATCGGAAATGCCTTCGTGTCCGACGAGGCAGGTGCGGTCACCGTCGATTGGGTCGTCCTGACCGCTGCCGTCGTGGGTCTGGTTCTCGTCGTGCTGGTCTATATCCGGGACGGCCTCAACACGGCCGCCGCCGATATCCAGGCCGAAATCGAAGATTCCATAGACGAATTCTGACCGGTCAGCCGCCAACAGGGTTGGCGGAGTGCATCGGGGGCTGGTAGCGGAAGGATCGTCCGCGCCGGGCCCCGGCAAGCCGTTCGGGCGGAAATTCACCCATTGTAAACTATTTTATCCAACAAAATCAGCGCAAAACCCGTTTTTGCACGCGTGCAAACACCTCAGAAGGGCACCGAATCCGAGGCGGTGACATAGCTGGAGACGACCTTCTTGGTCCCCGCCTTCTCGAAGGCGATGGTCAGCTTGTCCCCTTCGATCTCGATCACCGCGCCATAGCCGAATTTCTGATGAAACACCCGCTCCCCGATCCCGAATTCCGAGACAGCCTCCGCATCGATCACCAGACCCCGCGCCTCCCGCGGCTGCGACAGCACCCGCTGCCCCGACCGGGTCTGCATCCGCTTCCAGCCCGGCGAGTTATAGACATCCGCCCGCGCCGCCTTCTCGGTCAGATCCGAGCCGCGCATCACCCCCGGAACCTCCCCGGCAGAGGCAAAGCCACCACCATAGAGCCCCGGCGGCGTCAGCACCTCGATCGCCTCGGGCGGCAACTCGTCGATGAACCGCGATGGAAGCGCCGACTGCCACTGGTTGTAGACGCGGCGGTTGGCGGCGAAACTGATCGTCAGATGCTTCCGCGCCCGCGTGATCCCCACATAGGCCAGCCGCCGCTCCTCCTCGACCCCCTTAAGCCCGCTTTCGTCCATCGAGCGCTGCGACGGAAACAGCCCGTCCTCCCAGCCCGGCAGGTAGACACAGTCGAACTCCAGCCCCTTGGCGGCGTGCAGCGTCATGATCGAGACCTTCTCTTCGGCCCCCTCCTGCTCGTTCTCCATCACGAGGGAAACATGTTCGAGGAACCCTTGCAGGTTCTCGAATTCCTCCAACGCCTTCACCAGTTCCTTGAGGTTTTCCAGCCGCCCCGGCGCCTCGGTGGATTTGTCGTTCTTCCAGAAATCCGTATAGCCGCTCTCATCAAGAATGATCTCGGCCAGTTCGACATGGGTCACCTCGCCCAGCCGCAGCATCTCGCGCCAGCGGTCGAAACTGTCGCAGAGCTTCGACAGCTCGCCCCGCGCCTTGGCGGTCATCTTCGCCTCATCGACGGCGATCTTCGCGGCATCGAGCAGGGACACCCCATTCTCGCGGGCGATCAGGTTGATCTGCTGCTGGGCAACATCGCCGATCCCGCGCTTCGGCGTGTTGACGATCCGCTCGAAGGCCAGCCCGTCATCGGGGGAAACGACGACGCGGAAATAGGCCATGGCGTCGCGGATTTCGAGCCGTTCGTAGAAGCGCGGGCCCCCGATGACGCGGTAAGGCATGCCGATGGTCAGGAAACGGTCCTCGAAGGCGCGCATCTGGAAGGAGGCGCGGACAAGGATGGCCTGGTCGTTCAGCGACACCGGGTCCAGCCCGCGCGTCCCCCGCGCATAGGCCTCGATTTCCTCGCCGGTCCAGCGGGCCTCTTCCTCGCCGTCCCAATGGCCGATCAGGCGGGGTTTCTCGCCGTCTGGGGCCTCGGTCCAGAGGGTCTTGCCGAGACGGTCCTCGTTCCCGGCGATCACGCCAGAGGCGGCGGCAAGGATATGGGGGGTGGAGCGATAGTTCTGTTCGAGGCGAACCACGGTCGCCCCCGGAAAGTCTTTCTCGAATTTCAGGATATTGCCGACCTCCGCCCCGCGCCAGCCATAGATCGACTGGTCGTCGTCGCCGACGCAGCAGATGTTCCTGTGGCCGCCCGCCAACAGCCGCAGCCAGAGATACTGGGCGACATTGGTGTCCTGGTACTCGTCGACGAGGATGTAGCGGAACCATTGCTGGTATTTCGCCAGCACGTCGGGGTGTTCCTGAAAGATGCGGACGACATGCAGCAAGAGGTCGCCGAAATCGACCGCGTTCAGCACCCGCAGCCGCGCCTGATACTGCGCATAAATCTCGATACCGCGCCGGTCATAGGCCCCGGCCTCCGAGGCGGGGACCTTCTCCGGCGTCCAGGCGCGGTTCTTCCAGCGGTCGATAAGGCCGGCGAGCATCCTCGCGGGCCAGCGCTTGTCGTCGATATTCTCGGCCTGGATCAGCTGCTTGAGCAGGCGCAACTGGTCATCCGTATCCAGAATGGTGAAATTCGATTTAAGATCAACCAGTTCGGCGTGACGGCGCAACAGCTTGACGCACAGCGAATGGAAGGTGCCGAGCCAGGGCATGCCCTCGATCACCCCGCCGACCAGCCCGCCGATCCGCGATTTCATCTCGCGGGCGGCCTTGTTGGTAAAGGTGACGGCGAGGATCTCGTTGGGCCTTGCGCGGCCGGTGTTCAACAGATGCGCGATGCGGGTGGTCAGCGCCTTGGTCTTGCCGGTGCCGGCCCCGGCCAGCACCAGAACCGGGCCGTCCAGCGCCTCGACGGCCTCGCGCTGAGCGGGGTTCAACTCGTCCAGATAGGGGGCAGGGCGGGCGGCCATGGCCCGTGAAGACAGGCTCTGGCCTTCCCAGGCATCGAAGGCAGCGGATTCGGTGTCGTCCCAGTCACTCATGGGCGGAATCGTAATCGTTAATGCCCGGAATTGGAAGTGCGTGTTCGCAAGATGTTCCGGTGGGCATAAAACCGGGGCCGCGGGCCGGATTTCCCGCCTGTACCCTTTCATTGAAAGATGAACTGGGTCATCATCGCGGCATTGTCATAGAGGATTTTCATGTCGGATATTGAGACCGTCATCAGGTTTTCGCGCGAAATCGAGGCGCTGCTCGAATCCCGGCTCGGGGCGGACGGCCGGGGGCTGCACCAGAAACTGAACGCGGTTGAGGGCGACCTGCCCGAACGGATTGTCAAACGGGCGCGGTTCATTGCCTCTGTCCGCAATGCGGTGCTGCACGAGGAAGGCGCGACGATCCGCGACCGGACGGGGCTGGAAGATGCCCATGCCGAGGTGGTGGCGTTTCTGAAGCAGTTCAAGCGGCCGGGGCTGAAGCGGACATTCTTTGTGTCGCAAAATGACGGCGGCGCGGGACCGCCACGACCTCCGCGACAATGGGCCGGAGGCGGGAACGGGATGAGCCGTCTGGTGTTTGTCCTGGGTCTGATTCTGTTGGGGGTAGTCGCAATCGGGATCATCGGCGCGCGGCTGGAGGAAACGCGCGACGAACGGGCACGACCGGAGATTGCGCTGCCGCAGCTCGGCAGATAGGCCGGGAATGCCCGGGGGCGACCGCGCGGCTCTCGACAATCTCTAGGCGTGCGATAAAGTTGAAGCTGCCTCTCCCGGAACCGGATGGATATGTCTGCCGCGTCTCGCAAGATCCTGATCCTGTTTGCCCATCCGAACCAGACGGTCTCGGAGGTCTGCCTGCCGATGGCGCGGGCGGCACGCGAGGTCGAGGGGGTGACGCTGGTCGATCTCTATGGGCGCTACCCGGATTTCGACATCGATATCGAGGCCGAGCAGAAGCGGCTGGCGGCCCATGATATGGTGATCTTCCTGCATCCCCTCTACTGGTATTCGACCCCGGCGATCCTGAAGGAATGGCTCGATCTGGTGCTGGAATACGGGTTTGCCTATGGGCGGGGCGGCGACCGGCTGCAGGGCAAGCTGATGATGTCGGCGGTGACTGCGGGCGGGCGCGAGGAAGCCTATTCGAAGAAGGGCTACAACAATTTCACCATCCGCCAGCTGATGGCGCCGATGGAGCAGACCGCGACCCTTTGCGGCATGGTCTGGCTGCCGCCCTTCACCGTGTTCGGGGCGCGCTCGGCGAAAGAGGCGGGGGTGGTGCCGGAGATCGTCACCGAATGGAAACGGCTTCTGACCGCGCTTGTCGAGGACAAGCTGCCGGTTGATCGCGCCCGCAAGCTGGACTTCCTCAACGAAGACCTCGAACATCTGCTGGAAGGGGGGCGGCGGTGGAAACTTTTCTGATCTCGGCCTTCGTCTACCTGCTGGCAGGCGTAATCGCGGTGCCCTTGGCGAACCGCTTCGGGCTGGGCTCGGTGCTGGGCTACCTGATCGCCGGGGTGGTGATCGGGCCGATCCTCGGCTGGGGCGAGGGGGATACCGAAAGCCTGCAGCATTTCGCCGAATTCGGGGTGGTGATGATGCTGTTCCTGATCGGGCTGGAGATGGACCCGCAGCACCTCTGGGACCTCCGCCGCAGGCTGCTGGGGCTCGGCGGGCTGCAGGTGCTGGGCTCGGCGCTGGTGATCGCGCTGGCGGTGTCGCTGCTGTCCGACCACTGGCAAAGTGCCCTTGCCTGCGGGCTGATCCTGGCGCTGTCCTCGACGGCGATCGTGATGCAGACCCTGAACGAGAAGGGGCTGACCCGCAGCGAGGGCGGACGGGCCTCGTTCCTGGTGCTATTGTTCCAGGATGTCGCGGTGATCCCGATCCTGGCTCTGCTGCCGCTGCTGGCGGTGCAGGGAACCACCCTGCTGCCCAATGGCGTCCCGGCGGGGAGCGGGTTCGGCGGTGGGCAAGATGCAGGCCACGCCGCGCCGGGGGGCGACGCGCTGCCCGGCCACGAGGAAGGGGCCGAGGTCATGCGGGCGGCCACCAGTTTCATCGACGCGCTGCCGGGCTGGGCCGGAACGCTGGTGGTGCTGGCGGCGGTGGCGCTGGTGATCTTCGGCGGCCACTACCTGACAAGGCCGGTTTTCCGCTTCATCGCCCTGGCCCGCATCCGCGAGGTCTTCGTCGCTGCCGCCCTCTTGCTGGTGATCGGCACGGCGCTGCTGATGACCATGGTCGGCATCTCGCCTGCGCTGGGCACCTTCCTGGCCGGGGTGGTGCTGGCAAATTCGGAATACCGCCACGAGCTGGAAAGCGATATCGAACCGTTCAAGGGGCTGCTTTTGGGGCTCTTTTTCATCACCGTCGGTGCCGGGATCGAGTTCGCGGTGCTGTTTTCGGAATTCTTCACCATTCTCGGCCTGACCCTGGCCCTGATGCTGGTCAAGGGCGCCGTTCTGATCGGGATCGCGCGGGTTTTCGGCATCCGGGGCCGCGAGGGCTGGCTCTTTGCGCTGTCGCTGGCGCAGGCGGGCGAATTCGGCTTCGTGCTGACCAGCTTCTCGCTGAAAACCGGTGTGATCCCGGAGGTTTACGGACAGAATCTGCAGCTGATCATCGCCCTGTCGATGCTGCTGACACCGCTTCTGTTCATCGCCTATGAACGGTTCATCCATCCGCGCTATGGCGAAGAGGAACGCGAGGCGGACGAGATCACCGAAAAGGGCGCGATCATCATCGCGGGGCTGGGGCGGTTCGGGCAGATCGTCAACCGGATGCTGTTGCGCGAGGGCTACCGGACGGTTGTGCTCGACTATCACAACGAGACGGTGGACGGGCTGAGGAAATTCGGCATTGCCTCCTATTTCGGCGACCCGACCCGGCCGGAACTGCTGGAGGCGGCGGGGATCGCCGAGGCCAAGGTGCTGGTGATCGCCATGGACGACCGGGAGAAATCCACCCGGCTGGCGGCCCATGTCCGGCGCGAATACCCCCATGTCTCGGTGGTGGCCCGTGCCCATGACCGGGTGCATACCTACGAGCTTTACGCCGCCGGGGCGCGGCAGATCGTGCGCGAGACCTTTGAGTCCTCGGTCCTGGCCGGGCGCTATGTGCTGGAGGCGCTGGGCCACCACCCGTTCGAAGTGGCCAAGACGGCGCGGGATTTCGCGGAAGAGGACCGGCGGATGCTGCGCGAACTGGCCGAGGAGTGGACGCCGGGGGTCGATGTCTTCGACAACCAGGCCTATCTCGACCGCGCCCGCGAACAGCTGGCGCTGCAGGAAAAGGCGGCGCTGATGCGGCGGGGGGAGGATCGCGGCAAGTCGCGCGGCCACCGGGCCTGGGCGCCGCCGCCGAAGGGCGGGGAGGCGACCGGGGAGGGCGAGGGGTGAGGTGAGGCTCTTGTTATCAACGGAGCGCCTGCGGCGCACGCCTTTTGAGCGCCTGCGGCGCGATGGCGCGACGCGGCGGGATCTGTGCTGCCGGATGGCGGGGCATTCCATGTGGCGCGGAACAGCGGTCGGAATGGCGTCGCGAAATCCGATATCGACGGACGCCGCTCTACGTTTTGAAGACAGGTCGGGACCAAAAGAGGGGAGGGTGGCCATGCAGATCACCGAATTGACCGTTACGCTGATGGACGTGGCGCCGGAGGTCAGCCGCAAGATCGAGTTCCCCGCCGACATGCCCCTCGACCGCGTGCATCTCACCCTGCAGGCCGGTTTCGGCTGGCACAATGCGCATCTTTACCAGTTCTGCATCGGAGAGCCCTACCAGTATGGCGGCGCGCGCTGGGTCGATCCAGGTTTCGTGGACGGCGACAATGAGCAGCCTTCGGACAAGACCTCTCTGGCACAGGCGATCGCGAAGGCGGGGGCCGCCGGGCTGACCTATCTTTACGATTTCGGGGACGATTGGGAGCACCGGATCGAACCCGGAGCGACACGGGACGGGGTTGCGGGCGAGGCCTATCCAAGGCTCACCGGGATCACCGGCACCTGTCCGCCCGAGGATATCGGCGGGCCGCCGGGATATGAGGCCTTCGTGGCGGCGATGGGCGACCCGAAACACCCGGATCACGAGGAATACCGGGACTGGTACGGAGACACGTTCGACCCCGGCGCACCGGATACCGAAACCCTGCAGGCGCTGGTCCGCAGGCTGGCGAAACGCTGGCGCTACAGGTAAGTGGCCATCAACCGGAGCGCCTGCGGCGCACACCTTATGAGCGCCTTCGGCGCGGCTTGCCTCCGGCGGGAATATTTCGAAGAAGGAGGTGCGGGGTCTTTGTGCCCCGCCCGGGGTTTTCGGCCCGTTATTCGAAAGTCGGAGCGGGAGCGGTCACAAGGGCTTTTCAATTTGTGCTGCGGTGCAATAAGGTAGCGGAATTGTCATTGGTTCAGGGGCCCGGCAGATGAAATCCTTCTCGAAAATCCTCATCGCCAATCGCGGCGAGATCGCCATCCGGGTGATGCGGGCGGCCAATGAACTCGGCAAGCGGACGGTTGCGGTCTATGCCGAGGAGGACAAGCTGAGCCTGCACCGGTTCAAGGCCGACGAGGCCTACCGGATCGGCGAGGGGCTGGGGCCGGTGGCGGCGTATCTGTCGATCCCCGAGATCATCCGGGTGGCAAAGATGGCAGGGGCCGATGCGGTGCATCCGGGGTATGGGCTGTTGTCGGAGAACCCCGAACTGGTCGATGCTTGCGCGGCGGCCGGGATCACTTTCATCGGCCCGAAGGCCGAGACGATGCGCGCCTTGGGCGACAAGGCCTCCGCCCGGCGGGTGGCGATCGAGGCCGGTGTGCCGGTGGTGCCGGCGACCGAGGTCTTGCCCGACGATATGGACGCGGTGCGGCAGATGGCCGAGGCGGTCGGCTATCCGTTCATGCTGAAGGCCTCGTGGGGCGGCGGCGGTCGGGGGATGCGGCCGATCATGGGGCCGGACGAGCTTGAGGAAAAGGTGCTGGAGGGGCGGCGCGAGGCCGAGAACGCCTTTGGCAATGGCGAGGGATATCTCGAAAAGCTGGTGCTGCGGGCGCGTCATGTCGAGGTGCAGATCCTCGGGGATGACTATGGGGGCATGTATCACCTGTGGGAGCGGGACTGTTCGGTGCAGCGACGGAACCAGAAGGTGGTGGAACGCGCGCCTGCGCCTTATCTGAGCCAGGAACAGCGCGAGGAATTGTGCGCGCTGGGGCGCAAGATCTGCGCCCATGTCGGTTATCGCTGTGCGGGGACGGTCGAGTTCCTGATGGATATGGACAGCGGCGACTTCTACTTCATCGAGGTGAACCCCCGCGTGCAGGTCGAGCATACGGTGACCGAGGAGGTCACCGGGATCGATATCGTCCGGGCGCAGATATTGCTGGCCGAGGGCAAGACGATTGAGGATGCGACGGGCAAGCCCTCGCAGGAGGATATCACGCTCAACGGGCATGCGTTGCAGTGCCGGGTGACGACCGAGGACCCGCAGAACAATTTCATCCCGGATTACGGGCGGATCACGGCCTATCGCGGGGCGACGGGGATGGGGATCAGGCTGGATGGCGGGACGGCCTATTCGGGGGCGGTGATCACCCGCTATTACGATTCGCTGCTGGAAAAGGTGACGGCCTGGGCGCCGACACCGGAGGCGGCGATTGCGCGGATGGACCGGGCCTTGCGCGAGTTCCGGATCAGGGGCGTCTCGACCAATATCGCCTTTGTCGAGAACCTGCTCAAACACCCGACCTTCCTCGATAATTCCTATACGACCAAGTTCATCGACACCACGCCCGCGCTCTACGATTTCAAGCCGCGCCGCGATCGGGCGACCAAGATCCTGACCTATATCGCCGACATCACCGTCAACGGCCATCCCGAGACCACGGGACGCCCCAAGCCGCCCGCCGAGGCGCTGAAACCGGTGGTGCCGGTGCTCAGGGCCGAGGCGCCAGCCCCCGGAACGCGGCAGTTGCTTGAGGAGAGGGGGGCCAAGGCCGTCGCCGATTGGCTTTTGGACCAGAAACGGCTCCTGATCACCGACACGACCATGCGGGATGCCCACCAGTCGTTGCTGGCCACGAGGATGCGGTCTTATGACATGATCAAGGTGGCCGAGGCCTATGCCCATAACCTTCCCGGCCTGTTCTCGATGGAATGCTGGGGAGGGGCGACTTTCGATGTCGCCTATCGGTTCTTGCAGGAATGTCCCTGGCAGCGGCTGCGCGACCTGCGCGAACGGATGCCGAACCTGATGACCCAGATGCTTTTGCGGGCGTCGAACGGGGTCGGCTACACGAACTACCCCGACAATGTGGTGGTGAAATTCGTCGATCAGGCCGCGAAATCGGGGGTCGATGTGTTCCGGGTTTTCGACAGTCTCAATTGGGTCGAGAACATGAGGATCGCCATGGATGCCGTTGTCGAGACTGGGAAAATCTGTGAAGCGGCGATCTGCTATACCGGGGATATCCTCGATCCTGACCGTGCGAAATACGATCTGAAATACTATGTCGGGATGGGGCGCGAGCTGCGCAATGCCGGGGCCCATATCCTGGGGCTGAAGGACATGGCCGGGCTCTTGAAACCCGCCGCTGCAAGGGTGCTGATCAAGGCGCTGAAGGAAGAGGTCGGCCTGCCGCTGCATTTCCATACCCATGACACGTCCGGCATTTCGGCGGCTTCGGTGCTGGCGGCGGCCGAGGCCGGGGCGGATGTGGTCGATGCGGCGATGGATGCGTTTTCCGGCGCGACCTCCCAGCCCTGTCTGGGCTCCATTGTCGAGGCGCTCGAACACGGCGATCGGGCGACCGGCCTTTCGGTTTCAGCGATCCGCGAGATATCGACCTATTGGGAGGGCGCGCGCATCAAGTACACCGCCTTCGAGGCCGGGATGGAGGCACCGGCCTCGGAGGTCTATCTCCATGAAATGCCCGGCGGGCAGTTCACCAATCTCAAGGCCCAGGCGCGGTCAATGGGGCTGGAGGAGCGCTGGCATGAGGTGGCCGCGACCTATGCCGAGGTCAACCGCATGTTCGGCGATATCGTCAAGGTGACGCCCTCGTCCAAGGTGGTCGGGGACATGGCGCTGATGATGGTGGCTCAGGGGATCAGTCGCGCCGATGTCGAGGATCCCGCGCGCGAGGTGGCCTTCCCGGACTCGGTCGTCGACATGCTGCGTGGCAATCTCGGCCAGCCGCCGGGGGGCTGGCCGCAGGCTTTGCAGGCCAAGGTCCTGAAGGGCGAGGCGCCGATGACGACGCGCCCCGGAGCGGCGATGGCGCCGGTCGATCTGGAGGCGAAGCGCCGTGAGCTCGCCGCCGATCTGGGGATCGAGATCGATGACGAGGACCTTTGCGGCTATCTGATGTATCCCAAGGTCTTCACCGACTACATGACCCGCCACGCCGATTACGGGCCGGTGCGGACCCTGCCGACGCCGGTCTTCTTTTACGGGATGGAGCCCGGGGACGAGATCTCGGTCGAGATCGATCCCGGCGTGACCCTCGAAATCCGCCTCTCGGCGGTGGGCGAGACCAATGAGGAAGGCCAGGTGCGGGTGTTCTTCGAATTGAACGGCCAGCCCAGGACGATCCGGGTGCCGGACCGCCGGGTGGCGGCCTCCAGCGTCAGGCGGCCGGTGGCGAAGGCGGACGACCCGAGCCATGTTGGCGCTCCGATGCCAGGCGTCGTTGCATCGGTCGCGGTGCGCGAGGGGCAGGAGGTGCGCGAGGGCGACCTTCTGCTGACCATAGAGGCGATGAAGATGGAGACCGGCCTCTATGCCGACCGTGACGCGACGGTCAAGGCGGTGCATGTGCAGCCCGGGGCGCAGATCGATGCCAAGGACCTGCTGGTGGAGATTGCCTGACGGCCCAGTTGTCGCAGGACCGCCCCGGAGATGACAGGCCCGGAGGATTGCAGCCGCCTTATGGGCTGCGGTCCGACATCAATCCGCGACCGGGATCGGCCAACCGTCACGGGCAGCCTCTATTAACGCGGTGACGTCCTTGGCGGGCACGGCCCGGGAATAGAGAAAACCCTGGCCGTAATCATATCCGGCCGCCCGCACGGCATTCAGGATTTCCACCGTTTCGATACCTTCCGCCACCAGTGTCAGGTCGAACTGGCTTCCGAGCGCGGAGACCGAGTGCACGATCTTGTTCGCCGCTTCGTTCTCTTCCATCGGAATGACAAAGGAACGGTCAAGTTTGAGGGCATCGATTTTCAGCCTCCTGAGATAGCTCAGCCAGGAATAGCCGACACCGAAATCATCGAGTGCTATGCCAATGCCGGCCCGGCGCAGCTTGCCGATATTTTCTGCCGCCACGTCCAGCTTGTCGATCAGAGAGGTTTCGGAGACCTCGATCCGGAACCGCCTGGGATCAAAGCCGGTATCGGCGAGACTGGCGAGAACCCTGCCCGGCATTGCGGGATCGCCGAACCCGGCTGTCGAGATGTTGAAATTCAGCGCGATTTCCTCGGGCCAGTGACGGGCGACGGCAAGGGCGCGGGTCAGCACCTTGTGGCCGAATTCGCGCTGCAGCCCGAATTGTTCGATCAGCGGAAAGAACTCAGACGGCGGCACTTGGCCCCGCGTCGGGTGCTGCCAGCGCGCCAGCACCTCGAATGAAACGATCCGGTGCGAGCAGAGATCGACAATGGGCTGGAAATAGGGCTCGAAGGCGTCCTCCTTCACGGCAACGCGGATCCGGGTTTCCAGTTCCGCCCTTTCGTGCTGGGCGCGGTCGATGTCGTTGGAGAAGATCTCGAAGGTGCCCAGTCGCCTTTCCTTGACATGGTAGAGCGCCAGATCGGCATGGCGCAGGAGTTCGGACCGGGTCTTGCCATGGTCGGGATGCAGCGAAATCCCGATACTGGCGCCGATCTCCAGTGGCGTGTCGTTGAAACGGATCTCGGAACTGATCGATTGCCTCAGGCGCTCGGCAAGGTCCGCACAATATTCCACGACAGGTCCGGTTCCGCTGCCGACCGCGATAATGCCGAATTCGTCGCCTCCAAGCCGTGCCACGAGATCGGTCGCCGAGGCCATCTCGCGCAGACGGTCGGACACGACCCGGATCACGTGATCACCTGCGGAATGGCCATAGGTGTCGTTGACCGGCTTGAACCGGTCGAGATCGATCAAGAGCACACCGAACGGAACGGGTGCGGTCTTGCCCTCGCCGATGAGCGTGCCGAGGCGCTCGGAAAAGGCGCGGCGGTTCGCGAGTTCCGTCAGCGGATCGAGCAGGGACATGCGTTCGGCAATTTGCTGTGCAGCTTCGGTCTGGCGCTGGGCACGTTCGAGTTCGGCCAGATGCGTGCGGTGCCGTTCCTCGACCTCGAGCCGCCGCAGTTCCTCCTTTTTCTTCAGATCCGTGATGTCGATATCGATCCCGGTCACGCGCAGGATACGTCCGTCCTGATTGCGGGCAAGGACTTTGCCGCGGGAGACGATCCAGATGTAATGGCCTTCCGCGTGCCGCTCGCGATATTCATGCGAGAAACTGTCTTCGGTACTGTCGACTTTGCTGTTGGCGTCCATCATGCGCTGGTAGTCGTCGGGGTGGAGGCGGGACTCCCACCCTTCGTGCAGCGTGGAATCGTCAGCGTCGATCGGCAGGCCGCGCAGTTTCTTCCACTCTTCGGAATAGAACCGGTGGCCGGTGCGCGCGTCATAGTCCCACACGCCTTCGCCGCTGGCGGCGACGGCGAAACGGAAGATGCTTTCGCGATAGGCCAGCTGGTCTTCGCGGGCGCGGGCGCGGCTGATATCCTCGATCTGGATGACCCAGTGACGCCCCTCGGGCGGAAAGAACACGGCTGTGACGGTGATCCGGCTCCAGAACAGGCGCCCGTCGGCGGCGGTGAGGCGGCATTCGCGTTGGCCCGGTTCGCATCGGCCCTTTCCGTTGGTGTCGAGACGGGTTCCGATCACCTTGGATAGATGGGAATCGCAGAGAGGGAAGCACCGGCGGAAGGCGGCATTGGTTTCGAGAATGCGCATGTCTTCGCTGCAAACGGCCGTCATGTGCGGCAATGCCTCGAAGACCGCGGACAGATCTGGTCCGGGCCGGTAATGTCCTGGGACAAGCTGGGTCACGTCTGCTCACTCGTTCCTGCTATGCGAAACCCTAGGAAAAAGCCGTTAACAAATGGATAAGAAGGGCCGGAAATTTCCCCGATCTTTAAAGGTTCCAGCAGTACCCTGAGCCTGACCGGATGCCTCCACGCATAACGACCCGGGCCCGCCGGTTGGGGATCGGCGGGCCCGGGGGATCAGGAAGGTTCAGCCTTCAACCAGCCGCGCGCTGGATCAGGCCGCCGGTGAGAACTGTTCTTCTTCCGTCGAACCGCTCAGGGCCGTCACCGACGACGCGCCTCCCTGGATGCAGGAGGTCACGGCGTCGAAATAGCCGGCTCCGACCTCCTGCTGGTGGCTGGAGAAGGTATAGCCCCGCTCCAGATCGGCGAATTCGCGTTCCTGGACCCTGACATAGGCGGTCATGCCTTCCCGGGCATAGCCGTGGGCCAAGTCGAACATCGAATTCCACATCGAGTGGATGCCGGCCAGGGTGATGAACTGGTACTTGTAGCCCATGGCGCCGAGCTCGCGCTGGAACCTCGCAATCGTCGCATCGTCAAGATTGCGTTTCCAGTTGAAGCTGGGCGAGCAATTGTAGGCCAGCATCTGGTCCGGATACTGTCTCTTGATCGCTTCGGCAAAGATACGGGCCTCTTCGAGGTCCGGCTTTGCCGTTTCGCACCAGACGAGATCGGCATAGGGCGCATAGGCCAGCCCGCGCGAAATTGCCTGATCGAGGCCGTTCTTCACGTAGTAGAAGCCTTCGGAAGTCCGCTCGCCGGTGACGAATTCCGCGTCATAGGGATCGATATCCGAGGTCATCAGATTGGCCGCATTGGCATCGGTCCGCGCCATCAGGATGGTCGGCGTGCCCATGGTGTCGAAGGCCAGACGCGCGGCGATCAGTTTCTGCACCGCTTCCTGGGTCGGGACCAGAACCTTGCCGCCCATATGGCCGCATTTCTTGACCGAAGCGAGCTGGTCCTCGAAATGGACACCCGAAGCACCTGCCTCGACCATGGCCTTGCCCAGTTCGAAGGCGTTCAGCACCCCGCCGAACCCGGCCTCGGCATCCGCCACGATCGGTGCGAAATAGTCGGTCTGCTCGTCTTCGGGCACGCCTTTCTGCCACTGAATCTCGTCGGCCCGCTTGAAGGTGGCGTTGATGCGCTTGACCACATTCGGCACCGAATCGACCGGATAGAGCGACTGGTCGGGATACATGGTCTCGCCGGTGTTGTTATCGGCCGCAACCTGCCAGCCCGACAGATAGATCGCCTTGACCCCGGCCTTGACCTGCTGCATCGCCTGACCGCCGGTCAAAGCGCCGAGGCAGTTGACGTAATCCTCGTCCTGCATCAGGTTCCACAGTTTCTCGGCACCGCGCTTGGCGAGAGTATGTTCAATATTGAACGACCCCCGCAGCTTGACGACATCCTCGGCTTCGTAGCCGCGTTTCACGCCTTTCCAGCGCGGGTTCGTTTCCCAGTCCTGGCGCAGGGCATCCGCCTGCGCCTTCCGCATGTCGCTCATGTGAATAGTCCTTTCAGATCAGGCCGTTGCCAGCCGCTTGACGAAGGTACCGGCATAGAGTTTCTCTCCGCCGAACAGCGTTTGGTTTTCCGTCCCCTGACTGACGAGACATGCCGAATGCGGAACGATCCGCCCGGCGATGCTGAATCCGGCCGCCGCCAGTCCCGAGCTGTGAAAGGCGCTCAGGATTTCGGAAGGGCTGCGGCCGAAGAAGGTGATCCCTTCCTCATTGTTATGATGCGTGTCGAAAGCCATCTCTAAGCTCCATGTTTCGGTGTCTGGTTGTAAAATACTTACACAAGCATGGTTGACACAAGGTGAATTCGCTTTCCGGGACGTATGAGGCGTGGTATGTTTACAGGTGAATTCACGACTCTTGTAAAGATTGTAAACATGACTGACGAAATCCCGCAGATCGGCGGCCGCATCCGCCAGTTGCGCCGGCAGGCGAAGCTCAGCCAGGCCGCCCTGGCGCGTGAGCTCGACATCTCGTCCAGCTATCTGAACCTCATCGAGCACAACCAGCGGAACCTGACCGTGCCGCTGCTGCTGAAACTGGCGCGGCGTTTCGGGATCGATATCAGCGACCTGACCGCCAATGACGAGGCGCAGCTGACCGGCGACCTGATGCAGGTCTTTTCCGCTGAACTCTTTGACGATCTCGACGTCACCAACCACGATATCCGCGAGCTCGCCAACACCCACCCGACCGTCGCCCGCGCTGTCGTGCGGCTCCATGACCGGCTGATGATGGCGGCCACCACGGCGGCGGCCAATGACGATGGCAGCGAAACCAGGCTGGCCAGCGAACAGGTCTCGGATTTCCTCCAGATCCAGGGCAACTATTTCGACCCTCTGGAAAAGGTCGCCGAACGGGTCAGCCGCGATCTTGGCCCGCCGCCGCTCGGGTCCGAACAGCTGATGGCCTATCTCTCCAACGTCTTCGGCGTCTTCGTCCGCATCGAACCCGACCCCGACGCGCCACCCGTCCGCTTCGACGAGGCCCGCTCGGTCCTGCATGTCTCCGAGACCCTGCCCCGCGAAACCCGCCTCTTCGCCATCGCCCGCTGCGTCGCCCGGCACGCCGCCGAACAGGAGGTCGAAACGATCCTCGAAGAGGCGCAGTTCTCGCAGGCCTCCGTCTCCGATCTCGCCACCTCCGCCCTGCAATCCTACGTCGCCGGCGCCATCGTCCTGCCCTATTCACCGTTCCTGCAGGCCGCCGAGGAAAGGAAATACGACGTCGACCGCCTCGCCCGCCAGTTCGGCGTCAGTTTCGAGCAGGTCTGCCACCGCCTCACCACCCTGCAACGCCCCGGCGCGCGCGGCGTGCCCTTCCACCTGATCCGCACCGACATCGCCGGCAACATCTCGAAACGCTTCTCGATCTCGGGCATCCGCATCCCGCGTTATGGCGGCGCCTGTCCGCGCTGGAACGTCTACGAGGCCTTCATGCAGCCCGGGCGGATCACCACCCAGATCTCGCGGATGCCCGACGGCAAACGATTCTTCTGCATCGCCCGGACGCTGGAAAAGGGCGAAAGCCGCTATAACGGCGCGGTCCGGCACATGTCCATCGGCCTCGGCTGCGCGCTGCCGGATGCGCAGCGGCTGGTCTACGCTCAAGGCGTCGAACTGGAGAACCCCTCGCTGATCACCGAGGTTGGTGTCTCCTGCCGCATCTGCCCCCGCCGCGACTGCGCCGTCCGGGCCTTCCCGGCGCTGGGCGAACCGGCCGAAGAGGCCGAGGCCTGAGACCCGGAGGCGGGGGTCGGCCCTCACCGGGTCGTCAGACGCAAGGCCGCGTACGGTCAGGACAGGGCACCGTTCCCGGATGGTCCGCCCGCCTCCGGTCCGCCGCGCCGGGTCACCCTATCCATGAAACGCCGGTCGATCCTGTCCTTGAGGTGCCAGACTGCCGCCCCCGAAACCGTCAGGCCCCATTTCTCGCCCACGGCCCGCCTGTCGCCCAGCGAGACCAGTTTCAGATAGTCGCGCTGAGGCCGGTATGGCGTCATACGGTCTCCTGTCGCCGCCGCCCGAATATTGGCAAACAGTACCGGTGCGGCGCGTACCGCAAAGACCCCCGCGCGGGGCCGGGGATCGTGGGACAGATAGGCGGCGTCCCCGACGGCAAAGACATGAGCGTGCGTGACCGATTGCAGCGTCTCGCCGACTGTGATCGACCCGCCCGTCAGGTCCAGCCCAGTTCCGGCCAGCCATGGGGCAGGGGCGCCGCCCGTGGCCAGCGCCAGAAACCCAGCCCGAACGCCGGTGCCGTCATCGCCGGTCAGAGTGCCTCCCGCATAGGACCGCGCCTCGAACCCCGTCCGTAGACTGATCCCGGCCCGGTCAAGCGCCGCGCGCAGCGGCCTGGCCAGCACCGGATCGCCGCTCAAGATATCGTTCTCGCACTCGAACAGCTGTACCGCCGCCGGTTCCGCATTTGCGCCGCGCAGCCGGTGCGCCATAGCCAGCGCCAGTTCGACCCCGCCGACCCCGCCGCCGATCACCCCGGCACTTGCCGCACCGCCATCGTCCGCCGCGGCCGCAAACCGCTCCCAGGCCGTGGCAAACTCATGCAGGGGCCGGACCGGCATCATCTCCGCCGCGCCCGGGATGTCCGGCGGTACCGGTGAGACCCCGCTATTGACCGAGACCATATCGAAAGAGACAGGCGCCCCTTCCGCCAGCATCGCCACCCGCTTGTCGGGATCAAGCCCCGTCACCCGGTCGAGGATGAGCCGCGCACCGGCGAAACGGGCCAGCCGGACAAGATCGATCTCCAGCTCGTCCAGCCGGTAGTGCCCGGCCACCAGCCCCGGCAGCATCCCGGTATAGGCCGCCCTCGGTCCCGGATTGACCAGCGTCAGCCGGATGCCGGGCAGGGGGGACTTGCCCCACATTTTCAGCAGCAGCGCATGGGCATGGCCACCGCCGATCAGCAGCACATCGCGGGTCGGAGGAAAGGAACGCGCCATGATGCAGACTTCGCCGGAGATCGCCGTCCATGGCAAGCGGAATGCGACAGCGCGCCGCCCCGATGCGTCGATCCCGCCCATCCGGCGACCCGCGCGCGCCTGGAAAAACCGAAATCTTTCAAAGATTTCGGCCGCTTTCTTCAAAAGAAAGCGGGTCCTTTCTCGCCCCCGGCTATCGTAAGGCGGATGCAAGGTCGCGACTGCAGATCATCCCTGCCTGGCCATCTCCGCCAGATCCCGCGCCACCGCGAAGGCGCCGCGCACCCGGTCCGAGGCCTTGGTCCAGTCGCGCCGCACCACGATCCTGTTGTCCTTGACCTTTGCCAATCCCTTCTGGGCATGGATGAATTCCACCAGCCCGGCCGGATTGGCGAACCTGTCCTTGTGGAACTGCACCACCGCCCCCTTCGGCCCCCCGTCCAGCTTGGCGATCCCGGCCTTGCGGCACATGCCTTTGATCCGCACGATATTGAGAAGCGTATTGACCTCCTTCGGCAGTTTCCCGAACCGGTCGATCAGCTCGGCTGCGAAGCCTTCCAGCTCCACCTTGCCATCGAGCCCCGACAGCCGCCGGTAGAGCCCCAGCCTGACATCCAGATCGGGCACATAGGCCTCGGGAATCAGCACCGGCACCCCGAGATTGATCTGCGGCGCCCAGGTCTCGTCCGCGTCGCTCAAGCCCTCCAGCGCCCCCGCCTTCATCTTGGCAATCGCCTCTTCCAGCATCTCCTGGTACAGTTCGTAGCCAACTTCGCGCACATGCCCCGATTGCTCGTCGCCCAACAGGTTCCCGGCCCCGCGAATATCGAGGTCCTGCGACGCCAGCGAGAACCCGGCCCCGAGGCTATCCAGCGACCCCAGCACCCGCAGCCGCTTCTCCGCCCCATCGGTCAGCTTCAGGCGCGGCTTCGTCGTCATGTAGGCATAGGCTCTGATCTTCGACCGACCGACCCGTCCCCTGATCTGGTAGAGCTGCGCGAGGCCGAACATGTCCGCCCGGTGCACCACCAGCGTGTTCGCCGTCGGGATATCGAGGCCGCTTTCGACAATCGTCGTCGCCAAGAGCACATCATACTGCCCGTCATAAAACGCATTCATCCGGTCATCGAGCTCGCCCGCCGCCATCTGCCCATGGGCGACCACGAAGGACACTTCCGGCACCTGTTCGCGCAGGAACTCCTCGATCTCGGCGATATCCGAGATACGCGGCACCACGTAAAACGCCTGTCCGCCCCGGTAGCGTTCGCGCAACAGCGCCTCGCGGATCGTCACCGCGTCGAACTCCGAGACATAGGTGCGGATCGAAAGGCGATCCACCGGAGGCGTCCCGATCAGCGACAGGTCCCGCACTCCTGACAACGCCAGTTGCAGCGTCCGGGGGATCGGCGTCGCGGTCAGGGTCAGGACGTGGATTTCCGAGCGCAGTTCCTTCAGGCGCTCCTTATGCGTCACCCCGAATTTCTGTTCCTCGTCGACAACGATCATCCCCAGATCGGCAAACTTCACGTTCTTGGCCAGAAGCGCATGGGTCCCGATCACGATATCGATCTCGCCCGACGCCAGCCCGGCCCGCGTCTCGTTCGCCTCCTTCGTCGAGACAAACCGCGACAATTGCCGCACCTTCACCGGCAACCCCCGGAACCGCTCGCGGAAGCTTTGAAAATGCTGCCGCGACAGCAGCGTCGTCGGCGCAATGACCGCCACCTGCGTCCCGCTCATTGCCGCCACGAAGGCCGCCCTCAGCGCCACCTCGGTCTTCCCAAATCCGACATCGCCGCAGACCAGCCGGTCCATCGGCTTGCCGCTCGCCATATCGCTCAGCACATCTTCGATGGCGTTCAGCTGGTCGTCGGTTTCCTGATAGGGAAACCGGGCGCAGAACTCGTCATAGGCGTGATCCGGAGGCAGCAGCTTTGGCGCCGTCCGCAAGGCCCGCTCGGCGGCAATCCGGATCAGCTTGTCGGCAATCTCGCGGATCCGTTCCTTCAGCTTCGCCTTCTTCGCCTGCCAGGCCCCGCCGCCCAGCCGGTCCAGAAGCCCTTCCTCGTGCCCGTAGCGGGACAGAAGCTCGATATTCTCCACCGGCAGGAACAGCCGGTCCCCCCCGGCATATTCCAGCGCGATACATTCATGCGGCGCCCCCATCGCCGTGATGGTCTCAAGCCCCGTATACCGTCCGATCCCGTGCTCGATATGCACGATCAGGTCGCCGGGCGAGAGGCTCGTCGCCTCGGTCAGGAAATTTTCGGCCCGGCGCCGTTTCCTCGGGGCGCGGATCAGCCGGTCGCCGAGCACATCCTGCTCGGAAATCACCGTCACGCCGCGCGCCTCGAACCCGGTTTCCAGCGCCCAGACGGCCAGATAGACCTGGCCCTTGCCCGCGACCTCCTGCCAATTCGCAACGGTTTTCACCCCGTCGATCCCGTCATCCGCCAGCAGATGCTCCATCCGCTCCCGTGAGCCCCCGGAATAGGCGGCAATCACCACATTCCCGCCCTTCAGCCGGTCGCGCACATGGCCCGCCAGCGCCCCGAAGAGGCTGACCTCTTCCAACTGCCGCTCCGGCGCGAAATTCCGTCCGATCCGGCCCCCGGCGTCGATCACCCCCGGCCCCGAGGGCTGCGGCAGCGGCGACAGCGCCCGCACCTTCCGCCCCTTCAAAGCGGCCTCCCACCCCGCCTCATCCAGATAGAGCGCCGCCACCGGTACCGGCTTGTAAACCGTATCCAGCCGCGCCTTCTCCTTCAGCGCCGCCTCGCGGGCCCGGTACTGGTCCAGAACTGAGTCGTACCGCGCCTCGCGGGCCGGTTCGATCCGGTCATCCAGCACCACGGGACGGCCGGGGAGGTAGTCGAACAGCGTTTCCATCCGTTCGTGGAAATACGCTACCCAATGCTCGACGCCTTGATGTTTCCGCCCGGCACTCACTGCCTCATACAAGGGATCATCCGTCCCGACGGCGCCAAACTCCTGACGGTAATTCTGCCGGAAGCGCTGGATCGAGGCCTCGTCCAGAATGACCTCCGACGCTGGCGCAAGCTCCACCCGACCCACGGCTTCAATCGTCCTCTGCGACCCCGCATCGAACCGCCGCGCGGCATCGAGCACGTCGCCGAACAGATCCAGCCGCACCGGGCTCTCCCACCCCGGCGGGAAAATGTCGATCAGCCCGCCGCGAATGGCGAAATCCCCCGGTTCGGTCACCGTCGGTGCCTGGGCATAGCCCATTCGGGCCAGGAAGCCGCGGAGGGCCTCCACATCGATCTGCTTGCCCACCTCGGCGGTGAAACTCGCCGCAGCCACCGTCTCGCTTGGCGGAACCTTTTGCGTCGCGGCATTCAGCGTCGTCAGCACCACAGCAGGCCGGTCGAACCCCTCGGCCAGGGTCGCCAGCACCGCCATCCGCGCCGCAGAGATATCCGCCGCCGGCGATACACGGTCATAGGGCACGCAATCCCAGGCCGGGAAATCCAACACCGGCAGATCGGGGGCGACAAATTCCAGCGCCATACGCAAGGCCGCCATCCGTCCGGCATCCCGGGCCACATGGCAGACCGGCCCTCCGGCCTCGCGCACCCATTCGGCCAGAAGGACCGCGTCGAACCCCTCGGGCGCCCCGCCGACCGAGACGCGTCCCGCATCCGATCCGGATGTTCTTGTGGAAACTGGCTGGTTCATCCGCCGCAGGTAGCCCAGTCACGGAGAGGGAACAAGTCCCCGCATCCGCCTCAATACAGAAACGTCTCGCGCGCAATCGCGTAAAGAGCGGCATGGGCCGCTGTCACCATGATCGCGGCGATCCCGATCACCTGATTCCAGAATCGCCGCCGCGACAGGGCCCGCCGCAATGCCTCGCCGGTCAGCCCCAGCCGCTGCGCCTTGACCGCCAGCCCGAAACCTAAAAGCTGCACGCCCACAAGCGGGGCGACCAGGACAAACATCGCCTGGGCAAACTCGTATTTGAACCAGAAACCCAGCGTCCCGATGATCGCCAGCAGGAACCCTATAAGTGCGGCGAAATAGATCCCGAAGGTCTGCCCGTAATAGCAGAACCGGTGGATATTCGCCTGCGCCATCTGCTCGCACTGCTCGGCCCAGATCCCACCCCGGCGGTTGGCCATCTGGATGGCGTCATAGGGCACGCCCATGGTCCAGTGGGTGCTCATCGACCACGAGATCACGACGATGATCCAGAACCAGATGTTCCAGAAACTGTCGAATTCCACTTGCGTCAGTGAAGACACGCCTCGCTCTGCCTTTCCGGTCCGGCCCGAATCTAACGCTTCGCACCGCGATTACAATCTCTTGCAGCAACCGCTCATCGTCCTATGCCGCCTTTCCCTGCCGCCCGCAACCCGACCCGCGCCACCCGCCTTGCAATAGGCGAAAAAGGTTGTCGCATGGTTCACATCATGCCAAGGAAACCGACACACCCATGCCGGAGTTCCCGATGCCGCCGCCCGCCCCTTTCCCCGCCGCGCGCCCCCGCCGCCTCCGCCGCACCGGCTGGCTGCGCGAGATGGTCGCCGAGCACCGCCTGAGCGCCTCCGACCTCATCTGGCCGCTTTTCGTCCGCGACGGCGACGGTGTCGAGGAGCCGATCGCCTCCATGCCCGGCGTCTCCCGCCGCTCCATCGACCGGATCGTCGAGGCCGCAAGCGAGGCCGAGGCCCTCGGCATCCCTTGCATCGCCCTCTTTCCCTATACCGACGCGTCGCTGAAAACCGAGGACGCGCGCGAGGCCTGGAACCCTGAAAACCTCGTCAACCGCGCCACCCGTGCCATCAAGGCGGCGGTCCCCGGCATCGGCGTCATGCTCGACGTCGCCCTCGATCCCTACAACGCGCTTGGCCATGACGGGATCGTCCGCGACGGGGTCATCCTCAACGACGAAAGCCTCGAAGCCCTGGTCAGACAGGCCCTCTCCCACGCCGAGGCGGGTGCCGACATCCTCGGCCCCTCCGACATGATGGACGGCCGCGTCGGCGCGATCCGGGGGGCACTGGAATCCGCCGGCCACAAGGACACCGTGATCCTCAGCTATGCCGCCAAATACGCCTCGGCCTTCTACGGCCCCTTCCGCGACGCCGTAGGTGCCAGCGGGGCACTGAAGGGCGACAAGAAAACCTACCAGCTCGACCCCGCCAACACCGACGAGGCCCTGCGCGAGGTCGCCGCCGACATCGCCGAGGGCGCCGACATGGTCATGGTCAAGCCCGGCCTGCCCTATCTCGACATCTGCCGCCGGGTGAAGGAGACCTTCTCCGTCCCCACCTTCGCCTACCAGGTCTCCGGCGAATACGCGATGATCGCCTCGGCCGCCGAACTGGGCCGCCTCGACCGCGACGCCGCCATGCTGGAAAGCCTGCTGGCCTTCAAACGGGCGGGGTGCGACGGCGTGCTGACCTATTTCGCAAGGGATGTGGCGCGGGGGATGGGCTAATCCCGCCGCGCATCCCGTAGGGTGCGTGATTTCACGCACCATCGCTCGGAAAGATGCTGCCTGTTCACACCGCGTTTTGAAGACGCTAGTCCCGTAGGGTGCGTGATTTCACGCACCATGCGCCGTCGAAACCTTGATAGATCATGCCGCGTCCCGCCCGGGGCGGTGCGTGAAATCACGCACCCTACGGCACGTCGAAGCACGCTCCGTGCTTCTCAAGCCAAACCCACGAAAACCTGAAAACACACACATTGTTAACTATTTTATTGAATGTTTTCAAGGAGTAACCCGTATTTGCACGCGTGCAAAGCACGTTCCCCTGCGGCAAAGCCGTGCCCAGCAGCACCCGCCCGGGGCTCGCAAGCGTGCTCGCCCTTCGTCGCTGAAAACCTTCCACTGGAAGGTTTTCCGGGCGCTCCTCACCCATAATTCGCCACCGGCGTCCCTGCCAGCGCGGCGATATTCAGCAGCCCCCGCGCCGTGATCGACGGGGTCACGATATGGGCCTTGTTGCCCATCCCCATCAGGATCGGCCCGACCTCCAGCCCGCCGGCCATCGTCCTGAGCATGTTGCGCGCCGCATTGGCCGCCTCCGAGGTCGGGAAGACCAGCACATTCGCCCGGCCCTTAAGCCGCGAGTTCGGGAAAATCCGCGCCCGCACTTCCGGATCGAGTGCTGCATCCGAGCCCATCTCGCCCTCATAGACGAAACTCCGCCCCGCCTGTTCTTCCAGCAGCGTCATCGCCGTCCTCATGCTCCGCGCGCTCGACGTGTCGAGATTGCCGAAATTCGACTGCGAGCACAGCGCGATCTTCGGCTCCAGTCCGAAGCGCCGCACATGCCGGGCCGAGGCGATCACCGTGGCCGCGATCTGCTCGGCACTCGGGATATGGTTGACCTGGGTGTCGGCGATGAACAGCGGCCCGCTTTCGAGGATGATCAGCGACAGGGCAGCCACCGGTTTCAGGTCCCGCGAGCCCAGCACCTCGGTCACATATTTCAGATGCCACAGATACTGGCCGAACGTGCCACAGATCATGCTGTCGGCCTCGCCCTGGCGCACCATCACCGCCGCGATCGCCGTGGTGTTGGTCCTCAGGATCGCCTGCGCCAGGTCCGGCGTCACCCCGCGCCGCTGCATCACCTCGTGATAGGCCATCCAGTATTCCCGAAACCGGTGGTCGTTTTCGGGGTTCACCAGGTCGAAATGCACGCCGGGAATCAGCGACAGCCCGGCCTTTTCCAACCGCGCCTCGATCACCTGCGGGCGGCCGATCAGGATCGGCTTGTCGACCATTTCCTCGATCATCGCATTGGTCGCATGCAGCACCCGCTCGTCCTCGCCCTCGGCAAAGACGATGCGCCGGACCGAGCTTTTCGCCGCTTCGAACACCGTCCGCATCAGGAAGGCCGAGCGGAAGACCGCGTGGTTCAGGCTCTGGCCATAGGCGCGCAGATCCTCCAGGGGCCGGGTCGCCACGCCGCTGTCCATGGCCGCCTTGGCCACGGCACCCGCCACCACGCCCATCAGGCGGGGGTCGAAAGGTTTCGGGATCAGGTAGTCCGGCCCGAATTTCAGCGTCTCGCCCTGATAGGCCGCCGCCGCCTCGGCACTCGACGAGGCCCGGGCCAGTTTCGCGATCCCCTCGACGCAGGCCACCTCCATCGCGTCATTGATCTCGGTGGCCCCCACATCCAGTGCGCCCCGGAAGATGAAGGGAAAGCACAGGACATTGTTGACCTGATTGGGATAATCCGACCGCCCGGTGGCGATCAGCGCCTCGGGAGCAACCGCGCGCACCGCCTCGGGCATGATCTCGGGTGTGGGGTTGGCCAGGGCGAAGACGATGGGCTTTTCGGCCATCTTCGCCACCATCTCAGGGGTCAGTACGCCGGGGCCCGAAAGCCCCAGAAACAGGTCCGCGCCTTCGATAACCTCGTCGAGCGTCCGAAGGTCGGTGGCCTGCGCAAAATCGGCCTTCTGCTGCGTCATCTCCGCTTCGCGGCCTTCCCAGACCAGCCCGGCGATATCGCAAAGCCAGACATTCTCGCGCTTCACCCCGAGCTTCAGGAGCATGTTCAGGCAGGCAATCCCCGCCGCCCCGCCGCCGGTCGAGACCACCTTGATGTCTTCGAATTTCCGCTCGGTGACATGGAGCGCATTGGTCGCCGCCGCCCCGACGACAATCGCGGTGCCGTGCTGATCGTCATGAAAGACCGGAATATTCATCCGCTCCCGGCAGAGTTTCTCGACGATGAAACATTCCGGGGCCTTGATATCCTCGAGATTGATCGCCCCGAAGGTCGGCTCCATCGCGGTGATGACATCGGCCAGCTTCTCGGGATCGCTTTCGTCAAGCTCGATATCGAAGCAGTCGATATTGGCGAATTTCTTGAACAGGACCGCCTTGCCTTCCATGATCGGCTTCGAGGCCAGAGGCCCGATATTCCCCAGCCCAAGAGCCGCCGAGCCGTTGGTGACCACCCCCACCAGATTGCTTCGCGCAGTGTATTTCGCCGCCGTCGCCGGATCGGCCTTGATCTCCAGACAGGCCTCCGCCACGCCCGGCGAATAGGCCCGCGCCAGGTCTCGCTGGTTGGCCAGTGGCTTTGTCGCCCGGATCTCCAATTTGCCCGGCTTCGGCAGGGCGTGATAATCCAGCGCGGCCTGACGGGTCTGGTCGGATTTGGGCTCGGACATCGGAACTCCGGAATTGGGTTGTGGATGAGGCGGTTGCGTGTCTCCGGCCCGGAAACTACCAGCCCTGTCGAGATACGGCCAGAAGGATTAACGGTTGGTTAGCGCATGTCGCGCCAGATCGAATTCAATCCCGCCCGTGAATGACTTTGCTTTGCAAACGCTGAAGGGGTGGATGGGTCCTGCTCCGGACGGCGTCGATTTGCGCCATAGAGCAACACCAGATCAGATTGAATCAATCTGATCCCAGGATTTTGCTCAAGCCTATGTCTCTGGACCAAATTCTTTTTCAGACTGGGACAGTCTGAAAAGATTCCGCTCTAATCGCCCCAGAAGCCCCAACCATCGGGAGTGAAGCCACGCTCAATGGCGATCCTGGTGCAGCGTTCCTCGTGGAGCCAGATGGCCTCGGCGGTGAAGGGCACGTCGGGAATCTGGATTTCGACCTCGCCGTCGTCGGTCTGGGAGGCGCTGTATCCGAACATCTTCAGGGCACGGATGGCGGCGTCAGGGTCGGCGGCCGCGCCGGGGAGGAATTGCAGGTCGAGGGTGATGTGCTGGCCCTCGGTGAGCGCGTCGTTGAGGCGGAGGAGTTCGGCGACGGTCCAGAGGGTTTCGGCCTTCTGGTGCTCGAAATCATGGCCGCTCATGGGGCGTCGGGGTCGTAGTCCGACAGAAGCGCGTCGGCGTTCTGGATCACCTTCTTGACGCCGCGCGCCGCCTGGCGGATGCGGTGCTCGTTCTCGACCAGGCCGAGACGGACATAGCCCTCGCCGTATTCGCCGAAGCCGACACCGGGGGCGACGGCGACGCCGGCCTCTTTCAGCAGGATCTTGGAAAACGCCATCGAGCCGACATTGTGGAAGCGCTGGGGCAGGGGGGCCCAGGCGAACATGGTGGCGGGGGGGGCGGGAATGTCCCAGCCGGCGCGGGACATGGCCTCGACCAGGGTGTCGCGGCGGGTCTTGTAGATCTGGCGGATTTCTCCGATGCAGTCCTCCGGCCCGTTCAGGGCCGCTGCGGCGGCGACCTGGATCGGGGTGAATGCGCCGTAATCGAGATAGGACTTGATGCGGGTCAGCGCCCCGATCAGGCGGGGATTGCCGACGGCGAAGCCCATGCGCCAGCCGGGCATGGCGAAGGTTTTCGACAGCGAGGTGAACTCGACGGCGACGTCCTTGGCCCCTTCGATCTCGAGGATCGAGGGCGGGGGGTTGTCGTCGAAATAGATTTCGGCGTAGGCGAGGTCGGACAGCACCCAGATTTCGTGTTTTTTCGCGAAAGCCACGAGCTCGGCGTAGAAATCCAGATCGGTGGTCTGAGCGGTCGGGTTCGAGGGGAAGTTGACGACGACGGCGACCGGTTTCGGCACGGAATGTGCCACGGCGCGGTCCAGCGAGCGCAGATAGGCCTCGGGGTTGAAAACACCATTCTCAAGCGTCTGGATGTGCCGAAGCGTGCCGCCTGCGATCATGAACCCGTAAGGGTGGATCGGGTAAGAGGGGTTGGGGACCAGCATGACATCGCCGGGGGCGGTGATCGCCATGGCGAGATTGGCGAGGCCTTCCTTGGAACCCAGAGTGGCGATGATCTCGGTCTCTGGGTCGAGCTTGACGCCGAAGCGGCGCTGGTAATAGCCCGCCTGGGCGCGGCGGAGGCCGGGGATGCCCTTGGAGGCCGAATAGCGGTGGGTGCGGGGGCGGCGGACGGTCTCGACCAGTTTCTCTACGATATGGGCGGGCGTGTCCATGTCCGGGTTGCCCATGCCGAAATCGATGATGTCCATGCCATCGGCGCGGTATTCCGCCTTCAGCCGGTTGACCTCGGCGAAGACATAGGGCGGCAGGCGTTTGATTCGGTAGAATTCTTCGGGCATGGGGCTCGGGTCCGGCGGTTTGAGTGGCGGCCTTATACGCGGGGGGGAAGGGCTTGCCCATAGGGTTTCGCGTTTTCGTTGCGGCGCTGCCGTATCGTTTTTCGGGTTCGAGTGCGGCAAGCCCGTCCTTCCGGCGCTTTCGCGCGTTTCCGGGACGCGGTATCCCCCCCGGACGGGCGCGTTGCTGCCATGGGCTTTGAAAGGGCCGCCATGATGTGACTGCGCCATGCAGCGAAAGGGTTCGGACTGCCCTCATCCTGGGTGGGGCCTTGCCTCAACTCTGCGCCGAGGCGGCGGCGGTCCGGGGTGATCCGACAGCGCCAGAAATGCTCCGCGAGCACCTCCGGGCCGCCTTGTTGGGTGTATCGGGGTCCCGTCTGGCGAGGCGCAGATCGGGTGCCTGGATCTAGTCCCGTCAGAAATTCGCCCTTGGATGCCGCAGCAGGGTGACATCGGCGATGTGGATGGTCGCGTCGGCGGGCTGTTCGAAGATCAGGTCGATCCAGACATCCCTGGCCCGTATCGGCTCGAAACCGGTGAAGGCGAGGTCCCATTCGATCATGCCACCGGTTTCGCCAAGCGGGAATTCGCGGGGGACTTCCTCGCGGTTGGGTCCCGAGAGGAGCACCAGGCGCGCATAGACCTGCAGGGGCCGCGCGAGGGTCAGGCGCGCGGTCAGGCGGATGAGGTCGTGCTCGTGGATCGCCGTGACCTCCTCCCGGTCGAGCCCAAGGGCCAGCGACAGGAAGCTGCCGTCGAAGCCCGGGGTCGCGATCTCGATGCCCGGATCGGTCTGGGAAACGGCGGGCATGGTGGCGCTGGCATCGTGAAAGAGCGAGAGCTTCTCGGCCAGGATCTGGCCCGGGACGGCGGCATCGGTCGGGGCGATCCTGCCGCCGGACCAGGGGACCGGGCGGCGGAACCAGAGGGAGCGGGGCGGGACGGTGGCGCGGTCGGCCTCGGGGATGTCTGGACGCGGCGGCGGGCCGAGGCGCTTGAGGATATCGGCAAGAGGTTTGCGCATTGGCTCAGGTGCCTCCGCTATCCCGGTTGACGGCGCGGATATGGCCCGCGACCGCGCCAAGAAGTGCGGTGGCGTCGCCGTCGTCGAGCCTTGTCCCGGCGATTCCCGCCACCGACAGGCCGATCATCCGGTCCCCGGCCTCGAAAAAGGCCCGCCAGAAGGTTTCCGGTGCGCCGTCGATGGGTTGATCCCCCCGGTCGCGGATCTTGAGATAGAGCGCGCCGCCACGTTGGCGCGCAGCCAGGACCGAGACCTTGTCGGGCTCGCCGCTCTTGCCGAGGACCGGAGCGCCGTCGGTCCTGAGGAAGGTTTCCAGCTGGTTGAGGTCGCCGTTCAGCCCGCTGTTCGAAACTGAAATGGTAATCACCGCATTGCGCTTGCCCGGCCCGGCATCGCAGGTGACGGCGAGAAAGAACGCGCCTCGGCTGTTGCGGTCCGAGGTGGCGCGGTCGAAGCAATAGCCCGGGGGCACTGCCAGTTCGACCACCTCGCCTGCCACACGGGCGCTGGCGCGGTTCGGTGCCGAATGTCCGACACCGTCGCAGCCCGCAAGCGCCAGAAGCCCGGCGAGTCCCACCGAAATTCGGAACGGGCTCAATGGCGCGGTCCCGGTCTCGGCCGCGCGGCAGGGTCATCCCGCCCGGACTGGCAGGGTGGCGCGGGCGGCGTCCGGCCCGGACGGTCCGGCAAGCCTGTTTCAGAGATCGGCATAGACATGCCGCTCCGCCGCTCCGCCGGGATGGGTCACCGCCCCCTTGTAGGTCTCGCCGACCTGCTGGGCGTATTTCCACAAGGCCCCGGAAGCGTAGATCGTCGCGCGCGGGCCGGTCCATTCGGCCTTCCGTGCCGCCAGGTCCTCGTCCGAGAGTGCCACCGATATTTCGCCCTTGATCGCGTCGATGGTGATCATGTCGCCATCCTTCAACAGCGCGATCGGCCCGCCATGGGCGGCTTCCGGCCCGACATGGCCGATGCAGAAGCCGCGCGTGGCACCGGAGAAGCGGCCGTCGGTGATCAGCGCCACCTTCTTGCCCATCCCCTGGCCCGAGATCGCCGCCGTCGTCGCCAGCATCTCGCGCATGCCCGGCCCGCCCGACGGGCCTTCGTTGCGGATCACCAGAACCTCGCCTTCCTTGTAGTCGCGGGCCTGGACGGCGGCGAAGGCTTCTTCCTCGTTCTCGAAGACACGGGCCGGGCCGGTGAAGACCTGTCCCCCGGCCTCGATCCCCGCGACCTTCACGATGGCGCCTTGGGGGGCGAGATTGCCCTTCAGCCCGACTACGCCGCCGGTCTTGGACAGCGGCGCGGAGACCGGATGGATCACTCTGCCATCGGCATCGCCCTCGATACGGTCAAGTTCCTCGCCCATGGTCCGCCCCGAGGCGGTCATGCAGTCCTCGTGGATCAGACCCGCCTTGCGGAGTTCCTTCATCACCACCGGAACGCCGCCGGCCTCGTAGAGGTCCTTGGCGACGTAGTTGCCGCCCGGTTTCAGGTCGACGAAATAGGGCGTGTCCTTGAAGATGTCGCAGACATCGTCGAGATAGAACTCGATCCCGGCCTCGTGGGCGATGGCGGGCAGGTGCAGTCCGGCATTGGTCGAGCCGCCCGTCGCGGCGACAACCCGGGCGGCGTTTTCCAGCGATTTCCGGGTCACCACGTCGCGGGCGCGGATGTTCTTTTCGACCAGCGTCATCACCGCCCGGCCCGAGGCCTCGCCATACTGGTCGCGGCTTTCATAAGGGGCGGGGGCTCCGGCGGAGTTCAGGAGGGCAAGGCCGATCGCCTCGGAGACGCAGGCCATGGTGTTGGCGGTGAACTGGCCGCCGCAGGCGCCGGCAGAGGGGCAGGCGACTTTCTCGAGCTTTTCCAGCTCGCAATTCGACAGGGTCCCGGCCTGCTGCTGGCCGACCGCCTCGAAGACGTCCTGAACGGTGACGTCATGGCCGTTGAACCGGCCCGGCAGGATCGAGCCGCCATAGAGGAAGACGGACGGCACGTTGAGGCGCACCATGGCCATCATCATCCCCGGCAGCGACTTGTCGCAGCCCGCCAGCCCGACGATGGCGTCATAGCAATGGCCGCGCATGGTCAGTTCGACCGTGTCGGCGATGGCCTCGCGCGAGGCGAGGGACGAGCGCATGCCCTCATGGCCCATGGCGATGCCGTCGGTGACGGTGATGGTGGTGAACTCGCGCGGCGTGCCCATGGCGGCCTTGACGCCGAGTTTCACCGATTGCGCCTGACGGTTGAGCGCGATGTTGCAGGGCGCGGCCTCGTTCCAGCAGGTGGCCACGCCAATCAGCGGACGGTGGATTTCCTCTTCGGACAGGCCCATGGCGTAGAGATAGGACCGGTGCGGCGCGCGGGCGGGACCTTCGGTGACATGCCGGGACGGCAGGCGGGATTTGTCGAAACGGCTGGCATCCATGAAATGCACTCCTCGGTCGGACGGTTGGCTGGAGGCAAGCCTTAGTGAAGCAGCGGAGGAATCTCAAGCGCCGTTGGCATCGGGCGATGGTGGAAGGTGGTGCCGGGGCCGGGTTTCTGGCTTGGCATGCGAGGCAGGCCGATATTGCGCGATACGTCCGAATTCCGGGCTCGGCGATGTTCGAGGGATGAATTCTGGGGAAAAAATTTGAGGATAAACGTGGGGGATAAACGTGGGGGATAAACGCGGGGGATAAATTTGGGGGATAAATTTGGGGGATAAAGCGGACGCGGGTCCCTCCAGGGGGGGACGTTTGAGGGACCCGCGTCCCGAGGCGTGCCCGGCCAGTCGCAAAGACCGTGCACGCTCACCCTGCTGCCGGGGACCCGTCGCGCGGGGCCAGAGACGGCAGATCCGGGTAGAAAAGTGCGACCCGCGGCGGAATCATTGGGGGGACGATGTCTTCCGCCGGGGGTGCACGCCGGGCCGATGTCAGAATTGGCGCTTGAGCGCCTCCAACACCGACAACACAAGGCGGTCGGCCGACCCGATATTCTCTTCCTTGCAATCGATGACTTCGGCCCGCCAGATTTCCAGCTTGGCGATCATGTCACCGCGTGTGAAAACTTCCCTGTTCGCGACTGTCTCCAGCGTGTCGCGCTGCTCGGCGAGAAGACGTTCAACGGCGACCGAGGCCTGGAATTCGGCTTCGGCGCTGACCGGCCTGACGGTTGCGAAATGGCGCAGCGTGTCGCCCAGCGCGGCATATTGCGCCGCCAGGAGCGGCAGACTGGGCAAAGGTGCCGTACCATATGCGTCAGGGCTGAATTCCGCCTTCATTCCATCCGTCACGACCATATGTCCCCTTGTGGTTGCTGACGTCTACGATACCTAAGAAAATAAGAGTTTAAAGCGGTTTCATAAACCCGCGCAGCCGCTGTCACGCGATCACGTTACAATTTCGTGGCGAAGAACACGGAGGCCAGCGGTAAAAGCCAACCATGCTTGGGTATGGGCCTGGATCGAGGCGGGGCGGCGTTACTGAGAGTGAATTGCAGTTGCAGGAATGACAGAATCAGGGGTGCGAAAAACATGCTGGCTTCCTGAAGCGTTTCAGGCGCTCGTCCCGAGAAAAACCTCCGCTTCGTCAACGGGCGCGTTTACAGAAAGGACCGGAGGCTCTGGTGAAGTCCGGGCGTGGCGGCGAGGATGCCGGGCTGAAGGGCGGTTTCGGAATTGTAGCGCAGGTCCCGCCCCGCGAGATCGGTGATGGTGCCGCCGGCTTCGCGGCAGATCAGGTCGGCGGCGGCGATGTCCCATTCATGGGCCGGACGCAGGGTCAGCATGGCGTCGAACCGGCCTTCGGCGATGAGGCAGATGCGATAGGCGAGCGAGGAGCGGAATTCGGGGCGTATCGGCGGCAGACCGCGGGGCCAGAATTCGGGCTTCAGCTGCGCGCGCTGGATCAGCAATGTCGCCTCCGCGATCTCGGTGCGGCCCGAGGGGGCGAGGGGGGTGCCGTTCCGGGTGGCACCGGTGCCGATTGCGGCGGTATAGAGTTTCTCCGCCACCGGCATGGCGAAGGCGGCGGCGGTGACAATGCCCTTCTCGGCCACGGCGATGGAGACACCGAAATTGCGCTCGCCGTTCATGAAGGCGCGGGTGCCGTCGATCGGATCGACGATGAAGACGCGCTCTCGGGTCAGCCGGTCTGGGCTGTCCTCGGTCTCCTCCGACAGCCAGCCATACTCGGGCCGCGCGGCAAGCAGTTCGGTGCGCAGCATCGCGTCGATGGCGAGATCGGCCTCGGTGACCGGTCCCTGGCCGCCGGGTTTCTGCCAGACCTCGGGATCGGCCCGGAAGAACCGCGCCGCGATCTCGCCACCGGCCTGGGCGGCCGTCGTGATCAGGTCGAGATCAGTCGCCGGCAAGGGTCAGGCCTTCGACCAGCAGGCTGGGAACCACGGTGGAGAGCCAGGTCCGTGCATCATTGGCCGGGCGCAGCGTTCGGAGCATCTCGCGCAGGTTCCCGGCGATGGTGCATTCGTTCACGGGGCGCACGATCTGGCCGTTCTCGACCCAGAAGCCCGAAGCGCCGCGCGAATAGTCCCCGGTATTGGGGTTGATGGTCGAGCCGATCATCGAGGTCACCAGGAGCCCGGTGCCCATTTCGGCCATCAGCTCGTCGCGGCTTTGCGCGCCTTGGGTCAGGTCCAGATTGCTGAGCCCGGGTGCGGGCGGGGCGGAGGTGCCACGCCGGGCGTTGCCGGTGCTGGAGAGCCCCAGCTTGCGAGCATTGGCCAGATCGAGGGTCCAGGATTTCAGCACGCCCCGCTCGACGATGGCGCGCCGGGTCACCGGCAGCCCCTCGGCATCGAAGGGCCGCGAGCCGGGGGTGCGGGGGCGCAAGGGATCCTCGGTGAGAGTCAGGCTTTCGGGCAGGATCTGTTCGCCCATCGCGTCCTTCAGCCAGCTGGAGCCCCGGGCGATGGCCGCACCGTTGATGGCACCTGCCAGATGGCCGATGAGCGAGGAAGAGACCCGCTCGTCGAAGAGCACCGGATAGGCGCCGGTCTTGGGTTTCGAGGCGCCGAAACGCGCCACCGCGCGCTGCCCGGCCTTTTCGCCGATCTCCTCGGGCGGCGGCAGGTCGGCGGCATGGATGCGGCTCTCGGAGGCGTGGTCGCGCTCCATCTTCAGGCCTTCGCCGGCGATGGCGACGCAGGAGGTCGAGCGCATGGTCCGCGCATAGCCGCCCGAAAACCCGTTGGTGGCCGCGACATGCATGTCGGAGCGCCCATAGCCGGCCCCGGAGGCGGAAACCTGGGTGATCCCAGTGACGGCCAGTGCGGCGGCCTCGGCGCGGCGGGCGTCCTCGGCGAGGCTCTCGGCGGCGGGTTCGGGCGACGGGTCGGCGAGGTCGAGGGCGGCGATGTCCCAGTCGCTGGCCAGCTGGGCAGGGTCGGCGAGGCCGCAATAGGGGTCTTCCGGCGCCTCGCGGGCCATGGCGACGGCGCGTTCGGCCATGATGGCGAGGGTCTCGGGGCGCGTGTCGGAGGCAGACACGCAGGCCTGGCGCCGGCCGATGAGGACCCGCAGCCCGATCTCGATACCCTCGGAGCGTTCGGCCTGTTCCAGCGCGCCGTTGCGGATCTCCATCGACAGCCCGTCGCTGGATACGGCGAGACTGTCGGCGGCATCGGCCCCGGCGGTTCGGGCGGCGTCGAGAAGGGCGTGGCAGAGATCGGCGAGACTGTCTGACATGGTTCGGCTCCTCCTGGCGTCATCCGGATGGCTGGTCGGGCGGTGGAGCTCGGTGTAAGGGCTTTGGCGGCCGGGCTCAATTGGTAATGCCGTGAGCGGCGGGGTATCCGGTGGGTATTGCGGTGGGTTGTCCGGCGGGTTTCGCGCCCCGGGAGCCGCCGTCCGGTGGCGTCTCTTCGGCCCTTTCGGCGCGGATGCGGTCCGCAGCCTACAGGCCGATCAGCTCCGGGACCTGGTTCATCGCGGAGAATATCTCGGCACCTTCAGCCCGCAACACCTCCGCGGGCGTCTGCGCGGCGTATCCAAGGCAGCGCATGCCGGCGGCGCGGGCAGCGCGGGCACCGCTGGCGCTGTCCTCGATGACGAGGGTTTCGGCAGGTGTGGTGCCCATGGCCTCGGCGGCGTGCAGGAACAGGCCCGGATCGGGCTTGGCGATGCCGACCGTGTAGGCGGAAAAGCGGCGGTCCCCGAACCGGTCAGCGAGGCCGGTGGCGGTCAGGGTGATATCCATCTTCTCGTCGGCGCCGTTGGAGGCGACGCAACAGGGGATGGCAGCGGCGTCGAGCCGGTCGAGAAGGGCCGGGATGCCGGGGATTGGATCGACGCCTTCGCGCAGGCGGGCATACATCTCGGCATAGATGTCGGCGACCCATGTCTCGGGCAGATTGGCCCCCAGGCTACGGGCTTTCTCGGCCACACCGGCCATGGTGCCGCCGAGAAACAGGGTCAGGCAGTCCTCTTCGGTCACATTCAGGCCGTGGCGGCCGAGGTTGGCGGCGAGGATGGCCAGGGTGATGCGTTCGCTGTCAACGAGGACGCCGTCGCAATCGAAGATGACCAGGCGGGGTGGGGTCAACTGGCGACCCAGGGGCCGTGATGGCCCGGCGTGTCGCTGTCGATACGCTCGAAGCCGTGTTCGCCGAAGAAATCGCGCTGGGCCTGGACGAGATTGGCGGTGCCGCGGGCGCGGGTGTAGTCGTCGAAATAGGCCAGGGCCGCCGACAGGGCCGGGATCGGCAGGCCGGCGGTCGCGCCGAGCGCCACGACCTTGCGCAAGGACGGAACGCAGTCGCGCATCATCGCGGCGAAGCTCGGGGCGAGGAGGAGGTTGGGCAGGTCCGGCGTCGCTTCCAGCGCCTCCGAGATGGTGTTGAGGAACACCGAGCGAATGATGCAGCCCTCGCGCCAGATCCGCGCGATGGTGGGGAAGGGGAGATCCCAGGAGAATTCTTGCGATGCGGCACGCAAGACGGCGAAGCCCTGGGCGTAGGAGACGATCTTGCCGGCCAAGAGCGCCTTTTCGAGATCGGTCTCAAGGGCGGCATCGGCGGTCAGGGCCGGGGACCGGGCCCCGTAGAGCGCCTCGGCGACCTCGCGTTCGGATTTCATCGCCGAGACCGAGCGGGCGGCGACGGCGGCTTCGATGACGGTGGCCGGCACGCCCATGTTCTGGGCCTCGATCACCGACCAGCGGCCGGTGCCCTTCTGCCCGGCGCGGTCGAGGATCATGTCGACCATTTCGCGGCCCGTCACCGGGTCGGAGGCGGCGAGCGTCTTGGCGGTGATCTCGATGAGGTAGCTTTCGAGCCGGCCCTGGTTCCAGCGCGCGAAGACCGGGGCGATCTGGCCGGCGGACAGGTGCAGGCCGTCGCGGAAGAAGCCGTAGGTTTCGGCGATGAGCTGCATGTCGCCGTATTCGATGCCGTTATGGATGGTCTTGACGAAATTGCCCGCGCCGTCGGGGCCGAGATGGGCACAGCAGGGCTCGCCCTGGTACTTGGCGGCGATGGCGGTCAGCACGCTTTCGATGCGGGCGTAGCTTTCGGGGGTGCCGCCGACCATGATCGACGGCCCGTGGCGGGCGCCTTCGGCACCGCCCGAGACGCCCATGCCGATGAAGGTGAGGCCCGAGCCGTCAAGGGCTTCAGTGCGGCGGCGGGTGTCGCGGAAATTGGTGTTGCCGGCGTCGATGATGATGTCGTTTTCCGACATCAGCCCGCGCAGTTCGGCGATCTGGGCATCGACGGCTTCGCCGGCCTGGACCATCAGGATGATGGGGCGGGGCGGCTTGATGGCGGCGACGAGATCTTCGAGGGACTTGCAGGGGACGAGTTTACCGGCGAGGTCTCCGGCGGAGGCGACGAAGTCGTCGGTCCTGGCGGCGGTGCGGTTGTAGACGGCGATCCGGTAGCCGTTCTCGGCGATGTTGAGGGCGAGATTGGCGCCCATGGTTCCCAGCCCGATAAGACCGATCTCTGCCTGCATGTCGTTCGCTCCCCAGCTTTTGTGTCCGACTGTATGCACTCTGCGTGGATTGCGTTCAAGCTGAACCACCCCTGACCCGCAAACGCGATTGCTGAAGCAATCGCTGCCTTGCGGGTCAAGGGTTGTAAGCTACTCAAACAGAACGCAATCCACTTAATATGCCGGGGAGGCCAAGTGTCAGGTTGCTGGTGCTTGGGGGCAGCTGGCAGTTTTCTTGAGGGGAGGCGGGGTGAACCCCGCCCTACCGCATTAGAGCAGGATGTGTTCATGTGGAACCGCCAACACTTCCCGAACGCAATTGCTTCGCAATCGCTGCCTCGGAAAGTGTTGGCGGTATACTAATCCAAAAGAACACATCCCGCTCTATTCAAAAAGCTCGTGGCGGCGGTCGGGTTCCGGGATCGGGCCTGCGATGCGGTGTTTCCAGCTTGGCAGTTTTGCGCCGGGCGTCAGGAGGGAGAGGCCGAAGGCGGCGGCGCGGCGCTGGCGCTGGAAGCCGTCGCGGAAGGCGGTGTTCAGCCCGGCCTCGTCCCAGGCCTGGCCGCGGATCGAGCGGCGGCCGGGCGGAGCGCAGTCGGCATGGGCGGCCCACCAGGTCTCGACCAGGGCGGGGTCGGGCCAGGGGAGGTCGGCGTCGGCATCGGGATCGACCAGCGGGTTGTCGGGGTCGTCATTGGGGCCTTCGGCGGCGTCTTCGGGTTCGTCGCGGTCGAGGTCGAGATAGTCTAGCTCGGCCCCGGTGATCATCGAGAAGCTTTCGCCGGCCTGGCGGGAAAGTTCTGTTTCCTCCATCTGCCGGATCACCCAGGGGATCAGGTCGGACTGGCCCATCAGCCCCGCCGCCCGGACCAGCAGAAGCGGCCCGCCGGGGCCCTTGCCGATATCCTTCAGCCAGTCCTTCGCCTCCGGGGCCTGCATCGCCAGGATCGCCAGATCGAAGGCCTCGCGCCGGTATGGGCCGGGCGCGGCGGCGATATTGCGCAACCCCGCCAGCCCCTCGCCCCGGTCGCCCAGCAGCACCGAGGCCCAGGCGGCGCGGAAGGCGGTCGCGGGGTCGCTATCGCCGAGACGGCCGAGGACCCGGCCCCTGAGGTCCTCGCGTCCCAGTTCCCCGGCCAGCCGCAGGGCCCGCGTCCCGACCTCGCCGGGATCGGCGAGAAAATCGCCCAGCTGGTCGCCGGGATCGACCCGGTGCACCGAACACGCCCCGAGACCCACCGCCTGCGCCACCGGGCGGGGGCTGTCGAGCAGCGGCTGCACGAGACCCTTAAGCGCCTTCGGTTCCAGCCAGCCAAGCGCCGAGACGATGGGGCGCATGGCCATTTCCTTCTTGTCTTCCTCGGCAATAGTCAGCACCTCGGTCATGCCGCGCTGCGATCCGGCTCCGAAGGCCAGCGCGGCGAGCGCGAACAGCTCGCCCGCCCCGCCCGTGCCCTTCCAGGCCTCCAGCGTCACCTCCCAGCCATGGCGGCCCGCTTCGCGCAGACCGTCGATATTGGCCTCAAGGCGCTCGTCCAGACGGCTAAGGAAATAGCGCGAGAAATGTGGCGCGTTGACTGCGGCGGCGCGCTGCAGCCAGAGGACGGCGGCCTCCTCGGCATGAAGATCGAGGATGACGGGGATCGGGCGGTAGTCCATCAGTTGAGATGCACCGAGCCGCCCTTGATCCGGTTCTGCCCGGTGGAGCGCGACGAGACATAAGCCCCCTTGATCAGCACCTTGCCCTCGGCGGTCAGGGTGATCGAGGCCTTGCCGCAGCGCAGGACGATCTTTTTCCGGGCGGTCAGATCGAGGTCTTCCGGTTTGCCGTCAAGTTCCACCTCGGCCCTGTCAGATACCGGTCGCGCCGGCCGCAGCATACGGCCCATGACTATCGGGCGTTCGGCATCGCCGGCTTCGAACATCAAGGCGACCTCGCAGCCGATATCGTCACGGGTCAGCGGCACGGTTGCGCGTGCCGGGATCGCCGTTTCATCGGAATTGTCGGCAAAGACCACCAGCGGGCGGCCTTCGGGATCGAAATCCATTACCAGGCCGATGGCAACGCCGTTCAGGGTGCGCGTGCCGGATTTGGGATCAAGAATGGTGCTTGTCATTTGTTCGTCTCCTTTCCGAGGCCGGGCAGGACCCGTCCTTTGTTTCATACAGTCCAGACTGCCTCTTCGACCGGTTCCCATTTGGTGCCGTCGAAGCGAATCACGTTCTTTTCACCTGCGGACCACAGGACCCCGTCCGCCCCGGACAGGAAATAGAAAGTGTTCGAAACCTCCATCGCGCCGAGGCAGGGTTCCAGTCCGGCGTCGCCAAGCTGAAGCAGGGCGCGGACCGAAGCGGCATAGACAACATCGTTGAAGAGCCGCACACCCCAGAGATCGTTCAGCGGATCGTCGGGTACAATCAGTTCGAATTCGTCGCCCCGGCCCCGCGCCAGGATGCCGGTCTGGCCACAGGCATAGACCTGGCCGTCCGGCGCGCAATGGATGTCATGAAAGGCCAGATTGGTCGGACAGTCGATATGGCGCCAGCCCGCGCCGTCGAAATGCCAGATCTTGCCGTCGCTGCTTGCGGCATAGAGATCGTCCGGGGCAAACCCGTCGATGCTTTCGAAGATCGAAAGGCGCAGATCGGGGAAGTCCTCGGGTGACGGGCCGATATCGAGCCACTGGCCCTGCGGCGTCCTGAGAAAGACGTGGCAGGCAGCCCCCGAGGCAACCAGCACGTCGCCGACGCTGCGCAGATGACGCATGGGACCGCGCGCAGGCGTGAATTGCTCTTCTGCTTCCGCGCCATCCGTCAAAACCCTGATCTCGCCCCATTCGCCGAGCACGAACAGATGCTCGGGGCCGAGATAGGCCAGCCCCACCGGCGAGAAATTCCAGAACCCCCGCTCGCGGGCCGCGCTGAAATCCATCTCGAACAGCCCGCCATGGGGCGACTTCGCGCCGCGCAGTATCTCGTCAAGCCCCATCGCGGTGGCAATCACATCCCGGTCCCGGGCGGTGGCGGCGATAATGGATTTGTCTGTCAGGAGTTCCAGCATATCGGGCCTTTCGTGGCGTAGGGTGTCATTTCCGGCATGGGCAGTCTCATCCCTGCTAGCTCAGGGCGGCTTTTCGCGACGCCGCCCAGGCGATCTGCGCCGTGCGTTGGTCTTCCGCCCGTCCCGAGATCACGTTGGTGTCCATCGTGGTATCGTCGGTCATGTCGCACTGGTCCTTGTAATAGGCGTCCATCTGCGCCTTCATGCATTTCTCCGAGCATTGAGACTGCGGGAACACCTTGCCGACCGTATCGGCAGCATTGTCGCGCAGTTCCGTATAGTCGAACGAGGTCTTGGATGAGGGGTCGTAGCCATTGTCCAGAAGGTACTGCTTGGTATGGGCATGCATCATACCATGGCTGCCCTTGGTGTTCGAATTGCCCTCCACGCAGATGCAGGGCGCGCCGCCGTGTGAATAGCTGGAGTGCTTCTTTCGCTTTTTGCCCGTTGCGACGGTGACCGCTTGGGAGGCATAGGCGTCGTCGATCAGATGATGCGGGGTCTGGCCGGGGCAGCACTCGTTCTTGCTGTAGGCCGCCATGCGGCAGCGCTTGGCCCTGAGACAGGGATCGCTTTGCGATTTCTCCCACGCATTGACCTGAGCGGAACTGTCGTCACGCTCGCCAGCCTTGCGTTCCCCGGATTTGGGCTTCGAATCCGGAACACCGTCGGTCGCGGAATAGACCGATCCGTAGCGCACATCCGATCCGCCGGTCAGGCCGGCCTCTTCCGGCGGAGAGCCGAGCCCGGCCTTCTCGCACTGGGTCTGGACGTCCTTGCCGTCACAGGCCGTTTCCTCGCGGGCCTTTTCGGCGGCGCAGGGATCGTCGGTCGAGCCGTCCTCGGCGATCGCCATCGAATCGATGAACGGCCAGGGCGCGGTATTCGTCGGCGAGCCGTGGTTGTGGGTGGTCATGTCGAGATGCCGGACCGCGTTCTCGCCCTCGAATTTCACGTCCATCGACCAGGCGGTGAAATAGACCTTGCCGCGGTTCTTCGACGACACCACGCCCTTCTTCGCCGCCGAACCGGCCTCGTCGCCCATGCTCTTCTTGAAATAGCTGGAATTCTTGATCGAGGCCTCTTTCTTGGAAATCTTCACGTTCCTTGTGCCCGACGTGCTGTCGGAGGCTTGCCCGGTATTCGGGTAGGGCACCGGCACGCCGGGGGGCGTGGCGGGGTTTTCGGGCGGGGTCATGCAGACGTCCGGAAGGCAGGCGATGGACTTGCCCGAGCCGGACTTGCAGCTGACCTCCATGCCGTTGGCGAAGACGTTATTGGACATGGCTTACCGGGCCTCCTCTGACAGATCGGGCATTGCGGCGGGGGTTTTCCAAAGCAGCGTCATTTGTAGAGGTCCGCCAGGGCAGGCTGGTCGATGAATTCGATGACCGCAAGCCCGGTGCCGGTCGGGACCTTTTCGGCGCGGGCGGCCTGAAGCGCCCAGGCAAGACGGCCCTGTTCGAGCACGGTTTCGGGCACGAAAAGTGCGTAGAGCTGGGCAAATCGCCCGAGCGCGCCTTCGATAGCCGCCGCATCCGCCGGATCGCCCGTTGGCAGGGGGGCCGGTTCGGCATTGGCGGCGAGGATGGCGAAATCGGCATCGAAGGCGATGATCAGCTTGTCGATGACCGGCCAGATATCGGACTGGACCCGGGTCCGGGCGAGATAGCGGCCGGTGAAGGTCTTGTCGAAACTCAGGGCGAGGATGCCGGGACCGTCTTCCGGCGCGTCCACGGTCAGATCGACGTCGAATGTCAGCCCGCCGGCCTGCACGCCGTAAGCGACAATCGCGCCGCGATGCCCGTTGAGCCGGGCACGGGCATCCTCCGGACCGCGAAGGTCGAACGTGTCGAGACCGATCTCGGGCGCGCCGTCTCCGTCGATGCTGCGGAAACTCTCGCGCAAAACGGCCGCCATGTTGCGGGTCAGGATCCGGTGGACGGCCGCCAGCGCGTCGGGCGCTTCGGTATCGCGCAGAGGCAGTAGGAAAGTCAGGACCGGTTTGATCATAGCGCCACGATGCCTCCGTTCTGCAGCGCGAAGGGCTGGGCCTGGATGCCGTGGGCGCCGAAATTATTGGCGGTGGCCCGGATATTGTGGCAATCGCGGTCGGTGTCCCCGGGGGCGATCAGGCCGATCCGCTTGCCGGCGAGTTCCGGGCACTGGTCGAGGGCCGTCTGGTATTTCTGCATCTGCTGGAGGTTGAAGCCGCGCGAGGAGGACTTGATCTCCATGATGTGGGTGTCGGTGACGATGTCGATCTCGATCAGCACGTGGCAGACCGTGCAATGGGCCTTGAAGCCGTATTGCTGCGCATCGTCGCGTTCCTGATAGGCCTGGGTGACCTGGACCTCGAACATCGGACCCTGCCCGGGATTGGCACCGAGATTGGCGTCGATCTCGTCCCAGGCCTTGTTGGTCTGTTCTGCGACGTTGCTTTGGGCCTGATGCTGGGGGTCGCGGGCGCGGTTGCGGTCATAGGCGGCCTGTTCGGCATCCGCCTCGCCCTGGCATTTCTCGTCGCGCTGATCGATACAGCCGTCGCAATAGATGGCGTTGCAGCGCAGGGTGTGCGAGGTGCCGGGACATTGCTGGTCCGGGGGCAGCGACGAGCCGTTCTGGCATTCATGCTCGGCCTCGGCCCCGCCTCCGCCTGTCCCGTCCTGAAACACCTGGGGGGCGGCGTTCATCGGAGAACCGTGGTTGTGGGTGGTCATGTCGAGATGCCGGACGGCATTCTCGCCCTCTACCATGACGTCCATCGACCAGGCGGTGAAATAGACCTTGCCGCGGTTCTTCGACGACACCACGCCCTTCTTGGCCGCCGAACCGGCCTCGTCGCCGGAGCTTTTCTTGAAATAGCTCGAATTCTTGATCGAGACTTCCTTCTTGGTGATCTTGACGTTGCGGCTGCCCGAGGTGTTGTCCGACGCCATGCCGGTATTGGGATAGGGTACTGGCACACCTGGTGGCGTGGCCGGGTTTTCGGGCGGGGTCATGCAGACGTCCGGCAGGCAGGCAATCGCCTTGCCCGAGCCAGACTTGCAGGACAATTCGCGACCGTTTGCAAAGACGTTGTTGGCCATGAGGTCTCGTCCTACCCGTCCATCCTGAACACCATCGCCGCCCGCCGCCCGTCATCATGGGCGCTTTGCACCATCGCCACCGGTCCCGGCGCATAGGATTTGCGCCCGGCTGTGAGGCAGACGCCGAGCATGATCGGGATCGAGGCCGCGCCGGTATGTCCGGCGGCATCGGCGGGGTGCCAGAGATAGGTGAGGTCGCGGGGGCCGCGCAGCAACCGCGCCTTGGCCAGAGAGTATTCCTTGAAATAATACTGCTCGCCGGTGAGGCCCGAGACGATGTAGTCGATTCCGCCCAGTTCGATCCCCGCCTCTTCGAGGCTCTGGCGCATCGCAGTCACCAGCCCCTCGGCGCGGAGCGGCTTGCCCGAGCCGAGCCGCGCCTCTTCGCCACCAAAGCCGAGGCCGGTCAGCGTGAGGGTGCCGGGGGAGGGGTGGCCGACCAGCACGGCGGCCCCGGCCTCCGACGGGAAGAAGCCGTTGGAGTTTTCCTCGGTATAGAGCCGGTCCTGGCGTTCGAAATGGCGGATGGTCTCGGCGTTGAGCAGGCTGTCGACCCCGGCGACGATGACATGGGACGCGCCCTGTCCGAGCAGGTCGCGGGCGTCGCGCAGGCCGACGGCGGCCCCGACCTGGCCAAAGGCGATGACCTTCGAGGCGCGGTGCAGGCGGAAGCCCAGCCGTTCGGCCAGAAGCTGCGGCAATTTCTCGTCGAGATCGGCGGGGCGGCCCGGGCGGTCGCGTTCGGCCACGCAGAGCATCAACGGGATGGTTTCGGGATCGGTATCGGGGATGGCCTCAAGGCATTCGGCGATCGGCCCGGCCAGCAGTTCGACCAGACGCGCGATGCCGCGCCAGGGATTTTCCAAGGGCACCTCGGCCCCCATGACCCAGACCCCGTCGCGCGAGATGAAGCGGGTTTCGGTGAAATTGTCCAGCCGGGCGCGCAGGGCCGCGCAGGTGGCCGGGGCGGTCAGCCCGATGGCGGTGGTCATGCCGCTGGCGTGGATGGCCACACTCATGCGTCCTCCGTTTCGCCGCGTTTGGAGCGGACCAAGGCCCCGAGGGAGGGGTAATATTGCTTGCCGAGGGCGCGGGCACGCCAGAAGCCTTTCGGGCGCTTGCCGAGAAAGACGCGCGGGACTTCGAAAATGTCGTTCTCCAGCGGCAGGGCGCAGCGCCAGGTCAGGCTGAGGCGGCGCAGATCCGGTTCGATGAAGATGGTATCGACGACCGGGTTTCCGGTGACATCCTCGCCGCGTTTGCGTTCGAAAACCGTCGGGAGGGCGAGGTCGGGGAGACGGAAAGAGACGCGGCCCTCGGGGGTGAGGTTCATCAGGGTGATGGGCTCGCCGCCCTTCGGGTAGGGGATCTGTTGATCCTCGGGGGCGGCCTGGTGGTAGCGCGGATCGAAATCTTCCGGCAGGAAGGGAAAGACGTTGTCCTGCCAGTTCTGGTCATAGGTGCCGCCATAACGCAGCCGCTGCGGCCAGCCGCGGGCGACGGGGCCGAAGCTCATCGGCGCGTAGGTCCCCCAGGGTGAGCGGATGGGCTCGCCGGGGGCCTCGGTATGGGGCAGGGGTTGGCCGTTCAGGCGGTTCTGGTTGCCGACCTGATGCCAGCCCCGGCCCGAGGGGTTGGGAAGGTAGGCACCGGGCAGGGCATCATCGGGGTCGAGATTGTCGGTACCGCCGAAGGCGCAGTCATAGGAGATCGGCAGTTTCACGAAGGGTTCGATGCCGGAGACAGAGGGCGCGCCGATGCCCTCGACCCAGACCCGTCCGCCGACCACGTCGATGATCTTCGACCAGCTGCCGACCTGGACGCCGACCCGGACCCGTTCGGCGGGGCGTCCGTTGGGGGCATAAGCGCAGGCGTCGAGAAGCACGTCGCACATCGGTTTTTCGGGGGCGAAATCCATTTCGCGGCGGGGGGCCGAAAAGCCCGGCTCGCCCCAGAATTCATCGGCGAAGATCAGTTCGGCGGGGGCTTCGGAGGGGCGGCAGACGGCCCCCTCGGCATCGGGGAAGTCGTAATCCTGCTTGACGACGAGGACGACGGTTTCGGCCCCCGAAGGGGCGCGGCCCAGGGTGAAGGCGGCGGTGCGGCCGGTATTGTTGTCGATATGCATCCCGCCGGTCACTCCCCCTTGCGCGCCATCGCCCCGAAGCTGGACGAGGCGAGAATAACAGATGTTTTCCATATGCCTAGCATGGCGCGCATGACGGATCCGACAATTCGCTTCGCGCGGTGACATACCGCACATGCCCAGTCTGACGCGCGCGAGGGGAGAAAGGTTTCATCCCGGGTGACGATCTCCCCAGGTCAGGTGCAGGGCAATGCATATGAAAGTGTTGTGTCCTTCGCGTTCATTTGCCCGCCTTGATCCTGCACCTTCCGGAAACCAGCCTTGCCCCGCCGGGACTTCGAAATGAGGGCAAAGCCCGACCCAGGGTGGGCGCTGTCCGGGCTTCTCTGCGGACCACTTTATGGCGCAGTCACTTCCTTGCGGGCCGCTCCGAGCGAGCATCAGCAACGCGCCCGCCCCTCGGGTGGGTCGGGCTTGGCCCGGTGCTGGTCGCACCGTGCGGGGGTGGAGCGGGGAAGGATGGGGACGGCGGGATTGTGAGTTTGGCGCGGGATTGGGGGTTGGCTCGAATGGGAAATCGAGTCTCACGCCTGTTTCGAGCGACAGGCGGACCCAATTGCGATTGCCCTGAGGTCAGGTGGGTGCGCCCGACCTTGCCTCTTGAGCTCCGAACTCCGTGTCAGGCGGACAGTGCGCCGGCATCGGCCGGTGCGTAGCGGCCCCGGAACCGCTCGAAGATCGCCAGCGTGCGGCGCGCGATCCCAGTCCAGCCGAAGGCGCGCCGCGCGAAGCGCGCACCTTCGACCGACAGCCGGTCGCGCAGCCAGGGATGCTGCAAGGGCATGTTGAGCATGCCGGCAAACTCCATCGGCCGGGTCGGGTCGGCGACCAGGGCGTGGCGGCCGAACTCGATCTGCTCGTAGAGCCCGCCATGGATGGTCAGCACCGTCGGCGTGCCGCAGGCCATGGCCTCGACAGCGGTCATGCCGAAGGGCTCGTAGCGCGAGGGCAGGGCGAAGATGCCCGGGGCGCGGTAGCAATCGGCGAGGTCTTCGTCGGGGACGTAGCCGCGCCAGTCGACGGCATCGGCCACACCGAGCGTCTGCGCCTGCGCCTTCCAGCCTGCCAGCAACGTCTTGTCCTCCTCGGAATTCGCCCCGGCGGCCAGCACCAGCCGCACCTTGGGTTGCAGTTGCCGCAGATAGGGCAGCGCGTCGATGATCAGGTCATAGCCCTTGTTGGTCGCGGCCCGGCCGACGACATAGACATCCGTATGCCGGATGCCGAGCCGCTCGCGGATCGCGATCAGACGGTCGGGGGTGGTCGCGGTGAAACGCTGTTCGTCGATGCCGGGCGGGATCATGGTGATATGCTCGCCCGGCAGGTCGTACTTGTCCTCGATCAGATGCACCTGCTGCTCGGAGGTGGCGATGACGTGGTCGCAGGAGCGGTAGAGCACGAACTCCTTCTGTATCCGTTCTTCGAAACGGTAGTTAGACGTGTCTTCCTCGCCGAGGCTCTTCATGTCCTGTTCCTTCCACCAGCCCAGCGAATGGGGCGTGTGGATATGGGGGATCTGCAGTTCCTCGGCTATCTTCTGGCCCGAAACCCCGGCATCCCAGTAATGGCTGTTCACCACGTCATAGCTGAGCTTGCGCTTGCGGATCGCTGCCAGGGTGTTGGAGACGAAATCCGAGATATGGTCGTGCATGTCCTCCTTGCGGATGAAGTCCCGCCCGCCGAAGGGGATGCGCCAGACGCGGAGATTGTCGTTGACCCGGTCCTCCTCGGGCTGGTCCTCGAATTGCCGCGTGAGCACGTCCACCCGGTAGCCCAGCCGCGCGAAGCGCTTGGCCAGTTCCAGCACGAACACCACCTGGCCGCCGGTATCGGGCTTACCCAGTTCCGGCTCTCCCGCGACATAGCCGTGCAGTGAAATCATCAACAGCGAGCCTATGGTCTTCGGGGGCATGGTCTGGGTCCTTTTCAGTTATGGCGAGGCGTCGAGGACGCCGAAATGGATGAGCCCGTCAAGCACGCCGGCAGCGTGGCGGGCGGGGCTGTGATAAGCGGTGGCGGGCATGGAACCCAGAAGCTCTGGCCGGGCATTGCCGACAGCGATGGCGCGCGGCGCAATGGCGAACATCGCGAGGTCATTGCCGCTGTCGCCGGCGACGATCAGGTCGTCGGGCGCGTTGCCGAGGGTCTCGGCAAGGAAGAGGGCGGCCTTGTCCTTGCCGGCACCGGGCGGGATGACGTCGAAATCGCTAAGACCTGAGCGGATGATCTGGCGGGGCAGGGAGGCGAGAGCGGCAATCGCCGCTTCTTGTGCCGCGCGTTCCACGGCGAAACTGACCTTCAGAGAGGTCTGAAACTCGACCCTGTGTGGCTGATGCCCGAGCCCGTAAAGCACCCCGAAAATCTCATCCCGGGGCCAGTCGCGGAACCGCGCCTGCCAGTCCCCTAGCATCTCGCCGCCGATCTCGATCTCGGTTCCCATCGCGGTGATCCGGGCGTCGGGCGCAAGCTCGGGCGGAAAGACTTCGGCAATCGTCCGGGCCACGCTGGCCGAGGGGCGGCTGGAATTGACCGCGAACCACAGATCGCCCGCGCGTCGCTTCAGCGCCTGCCCCAGATCGGCCATCGCCTTCCTGTCCCCTGTCAACGTATCGTCGATATCGCTTACCAACAGCCAGCGCCGACCTTCGGTTCCCTCAAGGCTCATAGACCCGCCTGATGGTCCGCCACCGGTTGCGGCAGATCGGTCGAGCGGGTGGCGGTGTAGACTGCCTCGTCTTCCGACACCGCCCGGTTCAGAAACTCCATCTCTATATCGTTCAGCTGCAGCTTGGCGGATTCGGTGTAGAAGCCGACGCGGCCCTTGTGGAACCCGTCATCGACGAGGCTGAGCGTCACCTGCCCGTTGATCGACAATTCCAGATAGGTGCCATGGGCGACGATCTCGATGTCCCAGTCCAGGCGGTCAGGGTATGTGATGAAATTGCCGGTCTGCAGGGTCTCGTACTGGAAGGCATGCTCGAATTCGGCATGGGGGCTGACCCCCCAGTGGCGCAGCTGCACGATACCCTTGATGAGGTCGGCCGAAAGGTAATAGCCGTCACCGTCCTCGTTGACCCTCAGCACCAGCCCGCATTTGCCGGGGCCTTCCAGCTTGACATGGGCCCTGAGGCGGAAATCCTCGTGCTCGCCGGGGATGAGGAAGGCCTCGTAGCCCGAGCGGCAGGACAGGTGCAGACCATCCTCGGCGCCATAGGTTTCGGCATTGGGGTTGCCGAAAAGGGGGTCGAACTCGGCCGGATTGGTAACGGCGAACTTGCCCTTGGCGAGCCGGTCGAAGCCTTCGAAGGATTTCAGATACAGCCGCCCGTCCCGGTCGAGCCGCAGTTCCTTGGGCGGCGGCAGCAGGCGGGTGATCATCTCGCGGCCGTGATGGGTCTCCTTGCGGGCAAAGAAGTTGAACAACAGCACCTTGTCGCCCATCCGGCAGACCCGGGCGGCGTAATTGCCGCTGGGCAGAAGCACATTGTCGAAGAAATTCTCGTAAGGACCATCAAGACTGTCCGACCACCAGTAATGGATCTTGGTATCCTCGCGGATCGAGCCCATCAGGAAATAATGCCCGTTCATGCGAAAGAGGTTCGGGACTTCGACATCGTCGTAAAGGCCGGGCTGGTAGAGCGGAGCGGCGAATTCGAATATGTCCGGCGCGGTCTCGCGGGCGAGGCCGACGCAGCCGCGGCGGATCATAGGCCCGTGGCGCACCCGGGCCGAGGTCAGAAGCAGCCGCTCGCCGGTCTCGGGATCGTGGTAGAAGAACGGGTCGCGGAACGAGACCCATTTGCGGCCCTCCTCGGCGCTGGATTCGTAGTACTCGCCGCTGACCTCCAGCGGATAGGCACCGGATTCGCAGCGGGTCCAGCTATAGAGGTCATCGGAGCGCGCCAGCCCGATGCGCTGCACCCGCCCGAACTCGGCCCGGGCGAGGCCGGTATAGAACATCCGCCAGGACCCGGGCCTGTCCGGGTCAGGGGTGACATGCATGGTCCAGAGCATGTCGTCGTCCCATTCTCCGGGTTCGCCGACGAAGAGGGCGTTGCGTACCCGCCGCCAGGTCATGCCATCCTCGCTCACCGCATGGGCGATGAAATCGTGATTGGGCAGGACGAGGTGAAAGAGATGGTAGAGGCCGTCGTGCCAGACGACGTCGACATCGCCGATATCGGAGCGCAGAAATCCATGCGAGGCGTACATGGCGCGATCATGTCCAGATTTTTGCTGCAATGCAAACAGGCAATTCGCCTCAGCGGAATGTCACCCGGATTTCCAGCGCGTTGTGGTCCGAGCCGACCTTGTCCAGACGACGTACTTCCGCCGCCAGTTCCGGTGCCACCAGCACCTGATCGATCGGCAGGCCCGGCCATACCGGCAGATCGTGGTAGCTCGGCCGCAATCCCCGCACCACCTCGGTCCGGCTGGCCCCGGCGATCCGGGCCACTGCCCCGCTCCAGGTGACGTTGTTGAAATCCCCTGACAGGATCACCCGCCCCTGCATCTGCGGCACCACCGAAAGGTAATATTCGACCTGTCCTTCCTGCTCGTAGGGCCAGGGCCAGGGAAGATGCGCGGTCGCCAGGGTCACGATGCCGTCGCCGGTCTGAACCTCGGTCCAGGCCAGCCCTCGTCCCCGGTGGCAGACCGGCGAGCCGAAGGGCTCCAGCCGGGTCAGGATCGCCACGCCGCCGATCCCGGCGAAGGCACAGACCACTTGATGGGGATAGGCCGCCCGCAGCCGGTCGAGCAGCACGAGATTTGCGCCCGAGACCTCCTGAAGGGTCACGAAATCCGGGTTGAGGGCGCGGATCGCCGCCTCCACCTCGTCAAGACTCGGATTGTCGAAGCGCAGGTTCTGCTGGTAGCCGACAAGCTCGGGCTCGGCGACCGTCGCCGGTGGCACCAGGGTCGGCACCAGCCCGAGCCAGGCCAGCCCGGCCCCGGCAAGTGCCAGTTTCGCCATGACGCGCATCCCCAGAAATCCGATGGCCATCCAGACCGGCACCAGCCAGAGCGCCAGATGGAGACGGAACACCGCCAGCGACCCGAAGGCGGGGTGTTCGTCCGGGAAGAAACCCGCGACCACCGCGCCGACGCCGCCGATCACCGCCAGCGAAATCAGGGATTTCACCACAAGTCTCCTTGCCCCGCTGACTGCCCGTTTCCGCCGTGAGACTGTCGCTCCGGCCCTGTCCCCGCGCTGGCCGAGAGGATGGGTCAGGGGCGACTGCCACGCCTGGCTGCACCGATAGCGCGGCTGGGTGTCACCGTCAAAGCCTCCGTCCTGTTCGGGCGCACGCGGCGATCATGCGGCGGGGGACCGCTCAATATGCGAAGCCCTCGCGGTCCGTTCGGTGCCGTTCGCTCGGGGAAAAGGCCGCCTCGTTGACCGGGGGTTTTCTGCGCGGTTCCCTGGCTGTGAAAGGATCCGAAACGCAGGAACGCATCCAGGTTCAGGGACGCGCAAGGGGCGTTCCCCTACAAGCAGGTTCAAATTTGGCGCGCCCGACCGGTCCGGCTTCTCAAGGCAAGCGCGACCGACAATCTGCAGGCGCTTTTTGACTTCTGTCCTGCGCTTGCCCAAGAGGACTTGACCGATTAAACGTCATCACACACCAAAGGCTCCTTAGCTCAGCTGGATAGAGCAGCCGACTTCTAATCGGCAGGTCGAGGGTTCGAATCCTTCAGGGGCCGCCATTTTCATTGTGTCCGGCCCGGAGACATGGGTAGCGGATCGTACTTGCAGCGTTCCGCCTATTTCCTGATGCATCACGTATCAAAATCGCCTTCAAACCGGTGGATTTCCTCGCAGCGATTGGGGGTTCGGATTAAGGGGCGGAATGCGTTAATATATTGTTCAAGGTCAATGGTATGGCGCGTCGCTATTGCGCGAACGAACTCTACGTCACCCCGGCCTGGCCGCGAGGAAGGGGTCTTCCAGCCGGCTTTGTCTTCGGCAGGGAAAGACGAAGCAGCGGTCCCGTCGCAGCGACAGCCAGAGCGGCGTCCCGGTCCTGGGCAGGAACACGCCGGGGATCGTCGCCTTCAGCACCGATCCGTCATGATCCATCCTGAGCTCGACGATCGACTGGTTTCCCATGAACCGCGCCCGTTCGACCTGTCCCCTGGCGGCGATACCATCCGAGGGTGTCGGCAGCGGTCCGGTGCCGTTCCGGTCGAAATCCATCTTTAGATGCTGCGGCCGGATGATGATCTCGACATCGGCCTCGTCCTTGAGGTTCGGTGTCAGGAACTGACCGAACGGCGTTTCGGTCTGAAAATCCTTCACCACTCCGTGGATCTTGTTGATATCGCTGAAAAACGCCGCGGCCTCGGCATCGACCGGATTGTTGTAGATATTATAGGGTGCGCCCGCCTGGACGATCCGTCCGTCGCGCATCAGCGCGATCTGGTCGGCCATGCGCATCGCCTCTTCCGGTTCGTGGGTGACCAGAAGGACGGCTGTGCCCTCCTCCTTCAGGATCTCCAGGGTCTGGTCGCGGATATCGTCCCTGAGCCGGTTGTCGAGCCCCGAGAACGGCTCGTCCATCAGCATCACCCGCGGTCGCGGCGCCAGTGCGCGGGCCAGCGCCACGCGCTGCTGTTCACCGCCCGAGAGCTGGTGCGGATACTTGCCCTCGAATCCGGCCAGCCCCACGCGCGCCAGCAGGTCGGAGGACCGCGCGTCGCGATCCTTTACCCCCTTCATCCCGAAGGCGACGTTTCTGGCGACGGTCAGATGCGGAAACAGCGCGAAATCCTGGAACATCATCCCGATGCCCCGCGCCTCCGGCGGCAGGTTGACCCCGTCGCCCGAAACGACCTCTCCGTCGATCCGCACCGCCCCGCCCGTAGGCTGTTCGACCCCGGCAGCGATGCGCAGCGTCGTCGATTTCCCGCAGCCCGAAGGCCCCAGAAGGCAGGTGACCTGGTCCGCCTCCAGATCGAGCGACACGCCATCGACAACCGCCCGGCCGTCAAAGACGCGGGTGATCCGATCGAGGCTCAGGCGGGGCGGGGCGCTCACGTCTTGGCTAACCATTACCGTTTCAGTCGGATTTGATGTAACAAGCCCGACCCGGCCCGACAAGCCCACCCGAAGCCGTGGGTCCGGACCCGGTTACAGTGTTGCGTTGATCGCCCCGCCATCGAGCAGGATATTCTGGCCGACGATGAAGCCCGCATGTTGCGAGCAGAGGAACGCGCAGGCCGCACCGAACTCCGCCGGGGTGCCGTAGCGCCGTGCGGGGATCGTCTCGGCCCGCTGCGCCCGCGCCGCTTCCAGCGAAATCCCCTGTCCCTCGGCAACGCCGTTGTCGAGAGCGTCAGCCCGGTCCGTCGCATGGATCCCAGGCAGCAGATTGTTGATCGTCACCCCCGAGGGGGCCACCTGCCGCGCCGTTCCGGCCACGAACCCGGTCAGTCCGGTCCGCGCGGTGTTCGACAGGCCCAGCACCGGGATCGGTGCCTTGACCGATTGCGAGGTGATGTTGACCACCCGGCCCCAGCCCTTTTCCATCATCGCGGGCAGAAGCGCTTGCATTAGCGCAATCGGCGTCAGCATGTTGGCATCAATCGCGGCAATGAAATCGTCCCGCGTCCAATCCATCCACATCCCCGGCGGCGGCCCTCCGGCATTGGTCACCAGAATATCCGCCCCAGCCCCCGCTTCCAGCAGCGCGCTGCGTCCATTCTCGGTGGTCACATCGGCCGCCACCGTCTCCACCGCGACCCCATGCGCTTCCCGGATCGCCGCCGCCGTCGCCTCCAGCGCCTCGACCCCGCGCGCATTCAGCACCAGATCGACCCCGGCCTCCGCCAGCGCCTCGGCACAGCCCCGCCCGAGCCCCTTCGACCCCGCACAGACAATCGCCTTCTTGCCCCTGATCCCCAGATCCATCGTCGTCTCCCTCGTTGCAGTTCCGTTGTTTCGCACCTTGTCGGCGCAGCTTCCACACCTGTCAAGGAACCGAACTTGCGCTTGTGCGGTCAGACCCAATTTGGTAAGCACTGCTTACTGGAGGCTTTTGCATGTCCGACCGTCCTGACATCCTGATCTTTCCGCCGCTTGCGTCGGTACTCGCCCCCGTCCTGGCGTTAGCTCTGCAATGGGTAATGCCGCTACACCTGGTTCCCGACTGGTTCAGCCTGCGAGGTTTTCTCTTGGGCCTCGCCGTATTGCTCGTATCCCTCGGTCTTGCCCTATCTGGCAGCCGCGCCTTCGGGAAGGCCGGGACCAATGTCAATCCGCGTAAACCGTCGTTGAAGATCGTACGCACAGGCCCTTTCAGGATTACGCGCAACCCGATGTATCTTGGCATGATCCTTCTGCAGGTCGGTCTTGCCTTCACTTTCTCAATCGACTGGGCGCTGGTGATCGCACCGGTCCTCTGGGCCGTGCTGCATTTCGGCGTCGTCCTGCGTGAGGAAGCCTATCTCGAAGCTAAATTCGGCGACGAGTACCGCATGCTGCTTCAGCAAACCCGCCGCTGGCTCTAGCCATTGCGCTTTGGCCGGGCTCTGCTATATGCCCGATAATGCTGGACCGATCCCACAACGCCCCCGCCCTGCCGCCCGAAATCGCGCGGCGCCGCACTTTTGCGATCATCTCGCATCCCGATGCCGGCAAGACGACGCTGACGGAGAAATTCCTGCTTTATGGCGGCGCGATCCAGATGGCCGGGCAGGTGCGCGCCAAGGGTGAGGCGCGGCGGTCGCGGTCGGACTTCATGCAGATGGAAAAGGACCGCGGCATCTCGGTCTCGGCCTCGGCGATGTCCTTCGATTACCGGGACTGGTGGTTCAACCTCGTCGATACGCCGGGCCATTCGGATTTCTCCGAGGACACCTACCGGACGCTGACCGCCGTCGACGCCGCGATCATGGTGATCGACGGGGCGAAGGGGGTGGAAAGTCAGACCCAGAAACTGTTCGAGGTCTGCCGATTGCGCGACCTGCCGATCCTGACCTTCTGCAACAAGATGGACCGTGAGAGCCGCGACGTCTTCGAGATCATCGACGAGATCCAGGAGAACCTTGCCATCGACGTCACCCCGGCAAGCTGGCCCATCGGCATGGGGCGCGAGTTTCTGGGCGCTTACGACCTCCTGAACGACCGCCTCGAACTGATGGACCGCGCCGACCGCAACAAGAAGGCCGCCAGCATCCAGATCGACGGGCTGGACGATCCGAAGATTGCCGAGCATGTCCCGGGGCATCTCCTCGAGAAACTCCGCGAAGAGGTCGAGATGGCGCGCGAGCTGCTCGCCGGTTTCGATCCACAGGCCTTCCTCGACGGCTCCCTGACACCGATCTGGTTCGGCTCGGCGATCAACTCCTTCGGTGTGCAGGAACTGATGAACGGCATCGGCAATCACGGGCCCGCCCCGCAGGTCCGCCCCGCCGCCGAGCGCCAGGTTTCCCCTGACGAATCAAAGGTTTCCGGCTTTGTCTTCAAGGTCCAGGCCAACATGGACCCCAAGCATCGCGACCGTGTGGCCTTCGTGCGGCTCTGCTCGGGTCATTTCCAGCGCGGCATGAAACTGACCCATGTGCGCACCAGGAAACCGATGGCGGTCTCGAACCCCGTCCTCTTCCTCGCCAATGACCGCGAACTGGCCGAGGACGCCTGGGCCGGCGACATCATCGGCATACCGAACCACGGCCAGCTGAGGATCGGCGACGCCCTGACCGAGGGCGAGACGCTGAAATTCGCCGGCATCCCCTCCTTCGCGCCCGAGCTCCTGCAGAACGTCCGCGCCGGAGACCCGCTGAAGGCCAAGCATCTCGACAAGGCGCTGACGCAATTCGCCGAGGAAGGGGCGGCGAAGCTCTTCAAGCCGATGATCGGGGCGGGCTGGATCGTCGGCGTGGTCGGTGCGCTACAATTCGACGTGCTCGCCAGCCGGATCGAGCTGGAATACGGGCTGCCCGTCCGCTTCGAACCCACCCAGTTCACCTCCGCCCGCTGGGTGTCGGGGCCGAAGGACAAGGTCGAGGCTTTCGTGAATGCCAACAAGGGCCATATCGCCGAGGATCACGATGGCGACCCGGTCTACATGACCCGCCTGCAATGGGATATCGACCGGATCGAGCGGGACTTCCCCGAACTGAAACTCACCGCGACCAAGGAGATGTTGGCCTGAGAGGCGGGGTTTATTCGGGCTCCTCCGCAAAGCTCCAGGCATTGGGGTAGTTCTTGTTGAACGCCTTCAGCTTCTTGCGGGTCTGGTCCATGCGATGGAACACCGTCTTGCTGTCGCGCACCCGCACCAGCAGTTCCTCCAGCACCGGCCCCGCGACCTCGTCACAGAGCGCGTATTCGTAGACCAGCGCGTTGAGATTGATCAGCGCATCCGTGTGGCCCAGCCGGAAGCCGCCGGTATTGGTCAGACCGGGCCGGGCGGAGGGGGTGATGCTGTCGGCGGTCTGGTCGGGTGACAGGCCCAGCATGGCGCGTTCGTGCTCGTACATGCGCATCACGCCGCCATAGATGAACCCGGCGATCCCGGCGGCGCGCTGGCTCTCGGTCTCGCCGTGATCGGCGAAGGTCTGCAGGGTCGAAAGCAGCCAGCGGGTGCTCAGTTCGGTCAGCAGATGTTTGCCCTCCTCGCGCCAGATCCGCAGGAACAGCGCCCGGGCCTTCGCCGTATGGGGGGTGCCGCGCCGCAGATAGGAGATCGCCAGCGCGTTCGTGAGCGCCAGTTCGGATTTCCCCTTCAGGGCCGCCTGAAGGATCACCAGCTGGTCGCGCATGTCCCGCCGCGACATGCCCTTGGTCTCGACCCCGGGATCGGCGACGATGGATGTTCGCAGCCCCGTGAGATCGACCGAGGCCGCTGGCAGGAGATCGGGCGCCGATACGCCACCTGCCGCCCGCCCCGCGACCCGTTCGGCCAGCGCCCCGAGCCGGGCCGCCCCCTGCCGCACCAACTCCGGTGGCCAGGCCCGGAACCTGCCGCCATCGCCGCGCCCGCGTAACCGTTCAAATGGTCGTTTCAATACCATGCCGTTCCAAGCCACCGTACTCTTCGCGACACCTGTAGGGTGCGTGTTCACACGCACCACGCCACCAGGGAGCCGTCAGGGCCATTTTGCGCAGCTTTGCTCAATCCACGAAAGCCTTTTCGATCACGAATTCTCCCGGCTCGGCGTTCGAGCCCTCGGCCATCCCCGCCGCCTCGCAAAGCGCTTTGTGTTCCTGAAGCATCGCCATGGAGCCGCAGATCATCACCCGGTCGGTTTCCGGCGACAGCGGCCCGCCGGTTGCCTCGGCCAGCCGCCCGTCGCGGATCCAGTCGGTCATCCGGCCCATCCGGTCGCTGTCCTCGCGGGTGGTGGTCGGGATATGGATCAGCTTGTCGCCGACCAGCGCGCTCAGCAAGTCGTCGCCGCGGATTTTTGCCACCAGATCCAGCCCGTAATCCAGTTCGGCGCGCGCGCGGCAGGTATGGGTCAGGATCACCCGGTCGAATTTCTCATAGGTCTCGGGGTCGCGGATGGTGGATGCGAAGGGGGCGATGCCGGTGCCGGTGGCAAACAGGAACAGCCGCCGCCCCGGCGTCAGAGCGTCGAGCACCAGCGTGCCCACGGGCTTTGGCCGCATGACGATCTCGTCGCCTTCATTGAGATGCTGAAGTCGCGACGTCAACGGCCCGTCGGGCACCTTGATCGAGTAGAACTCCAGCGTCTCGTCCCAGCTAGGCGAGGCAATGGAATAGGCGCGCAACAGCGGCTTGTCGTCCACCGCCAGACCGATCATCACAAACTCGCCTGAGCGGAAGCGGAAGCTTTTCGGCCGGTCGCAAGTGAACGAGAAGGTCCGGTCCGTCCAGTGCCGGATATTGCGCACCTTCAGCGCCGACAGCCCGCGCAAGGCCTTGGGGACATCCTGATCCATGTTGCGCAGTCTCCTCGGTCCTGTTGCCAGCCTCAATAGGCAATGGCTTGCCGAGACAAAAAGCCTCAGCCAGAGATCTTAGGGCTTTGTTGACGTTTGCTCTTCTATCGTCTAGGTCACCTCCACGAATATCGGAGCGCAATACGGCACTCCGGGGCCGCATAGCCCTACGCGGCCGCTGAACGAAGCCCCGCGCCAAACGGACAAATATGACAAGCTTTTCAGACCTAGAGCTGGACCCGAAGGTCCTGCAAGCCGTCGCCGATACTGGCTACGTCACCCCCACGCCGATCCAGGTCCAGGCCATCCCGCCCGCCCTTCAGGGCCGCGACGTGCTCGGCATTGCCCAGACCGGCACCGGCAAGACCGCCGGTTTCGTGCTGCCGATGATCACGCTCCTGCAAAAGGGCCGCGCTCGCGCCCGGATGCCGCGTTCGCTGGTGCTCTGCCCGACCCGCGAACTCGCCGCCCAGGTCGCCGAGAATTTCGAGACCTATGCCAAGCACGTCAAGCTGACCATGGCGCTGCTGATCGGCGGCACCTCGTTCAAGGACCAGGACCGTCTCATTGACCGCGGCGTTGACGTGCTGATCGCCACACCAGGCCGTCTGCTGGATCATTTCGAGCGTGGCAAGCTGATGCTGACCGGCGTGCAGATCATGGTTGTCGACGAGGCCGACCGGATGCTCGACATGGGCTTCATCCCGGATATCGAACGCATCTTCAAGCTGACCCCCTTCACCCGCCAGACCCTGTTCTTCTCCGCCACCATGGCGCCCGAGATCACGCGAATCACCCAGGAATTCCTGTCGAACCCGGTCCGCGTCGAAATCGCCCGCCAGGCCACCGCGTCGGAAACCATCGAGCAGCATGTCTGCATGATCAAACCACCACGCAAGGATGCCGCCGACAAGTCGAAACGCGAAACCCTGCGAGCGCTGATCGAAGGCGAGGGCGAGGCCCTGACCAACGGCATCATCTTCTGCAACCGCAAGCGCGACGTCGATATCGTCGCCAAGTCCTTGAAAAAACACGGGTTCGACGCTGAACCGATCCATGGCGACCTCGACCAGTCGGTCAGGACGCGGGTGCTCAACGGTTTTCGCGATGGCAAGCTGCGCCTCCTGATCGCCTCCGACGTCGCCGCCCGTGGCCTCGATATCCCGTCGGTCAGCCATGTCTTCAACTTCAACGTCCCGATCCATTCCGAGGACTATGTCCACCGCATCGGCCGCACCGGGCGTGCGGGTCGGCAGGGCAAGTCGATCACGCTTTGTGTGCCGGCGGAGGAGAAATATCTCGACGCCGTGGAAAAGCTGATCGAAAAGGATATCCCCCGGATCGACGATCCCCTGAAGGGCGGATCGCCTCAGCGAAGCGAACCATCCAAGCGTCCCGCACGGAGCGCGCGACCCGAGCGCGGCCCGGAGGCCGATCGCGGCAAGTCCACCGGCAAGGGCGACCGCAGGCCGCAGGACGACAGGTCCGGAAACACGGCGCGGTCGGACGACCGCCCAAGAGGCCCGTCTTCTGAGCGGAGCGGCGGTCGGGATGACCGGTCATCCGGACGCGGGCGTAGTGGCGGCGGCGGTGGCCAGAACCGGATTGTCGGTCTGGGCAGCCACGTCCCGGCCTTTCTGACCCGGGATTTCCGGTTCGAGGAAAGCGAGACCGCCTCCAAGGCCCCAGCGGCGGACGAGCACGGCGCGGTAGCGGAAGAAAAGCCGAAACCCGCGCCGAAGAAGGCCAAGGCGAAGGGTGGGGCGACGAAAGCCAAGTCGGCGGATGTACCGAAGAAGACCGGGACGGCGGCGAAGGACAAGATTTCGGAGGAAACGGCGGAAGCTGAAGCCGGATCCGACGCGCCGAAGCCGCGGACGCGGAAGACCGCCGCCAGCAAGACGGTTGAGACAGGCAAGCCAGCCCCGGAGACAGCCAAAAAGCCACGCACACGGAAGGCAAAGCCGGAGGAAGCCGAGACAGTCCCGGCCGAAACGGTCACCCAGAGCGAGCCGCAAGTAGCGGAGAAACCAGGCAAGAAACCGCGGGTCCGGCAGTCTGCGTCGGAAGTGGTCAATTCGGCAGATTGATGTAGCCCCGCCCCGGCCCTGACAAGCGTCGGAGGCACTATCCGGCCCAGGGCCGCGCCCGGACAGCCTCTTCGATGACATCCGTTCCCCAGCCGGGGCGGTCGGGGACCAGCATTTCGCCGTTCTCGATCACCGGTGGATGAGTGAAGAACTCGTTCCGCCAGGGGACGTCGTCGACCTCGTATTCCATGATGCGGAAATTCTGGGTGACGGCGGCGAAATGAGCCGAGATGCAATCGGCGAGCGCGCCGTAGAAATTATGCGGTGCGATGTTCAGCTCGAATGTCTCGGCCATGGTTGCGATCTTGTAGCTTTCCAGAAACCCGTTCCAGATCACGTCGATGATCGCCACATCCATCGTGTAGCCCTCGAAGAACGGCCGGTAGCCGCGCCGCCCGATGAGCGACTCACCCGAGGCGATGGGGGTTGAGGTCTGTCCCCGCAGCCATGCCATCGCACCGGGGTCGTAGCAGTCAAGCTCGGCCCAGGTCAGGTCGTGGTCTTCCAGCATCCGGCAGATGGCGAGATAGCCGTCGAGCTTGAAGTTGAAATTGAGGTCGATCATCACCTCGAGATCCGCGCCGCCGCCGGCGCGGACTGCCTCGATCTGCCGCTCAAGGGCGGCAAAGATCGCCTTGTCGGGGTTGAGCGCCGGGAAATCTCCGCCGAGCCCGTGACCGGGGGACCAGGGATGAAAGCGGGTGCCGTCATGGGCGAAGAGGTTCATCTTCACCGTTGTGAAGCCGCGTGCGCGGGCCTCGGCGGCGAGATCGGCAAATCCCTGATAGTCGGTCAGTTCCGCGCGACCGACAGCGCCAGCCTGGCGGATCGGTGCGCCGCCGAGATGGGACCAGTAGAGCGGGATGCGGTCGCGGAGGCGCCCTCCGAAGAGGGCGGAGACGGGCACGCCCTGCGCCTTGGCGGTAGCGTCGAGCATGGCGTTGCAGATCGCACCTCTTGCATGGGCGGCGATGCCGTTCCAGACCGGGACGGACTTGACATACAAGAGCGCCATCGCTTGTTCGATCCGGGTCGCCGGGGTGCCGATCAGCAGATCGGCCATCCGTCCGATGGTCGCCGTCACCCCCGCATTGCCCACCGCCTCGGTATATTCGGCCCAACCGGTGACGCCTGTGTCGGTCGAGAGCCTGACAAAGGAGAGCGGGCGGAAGCCGCCATCGGCATGGAGGGTGTCGATGGCGGCGATCTTCATTTGATATCTGCCTTAAGAAAGTATTGTAACATATTGAAAATCATTCGTCATATGCGATTTCAAGCTCGTCGCAGAGCCGCTTGAGATAGCGCATGCCGGCCACGGTCTCGTCGACGAATTCCTGGGTGGCGTCCTCCTGCACGAAGCCGGCAATCGCCGCCATTCGCGCCCCGCGCGAGACACCGGGGACGTCCTCCAGCTCCACCGAGATCACCCCGTCGAACCCAACCTCCGACAGTGCCTTCAACATCGCCCGCCAGTCGATCTTGCCCATGCCTGGACGCCAATGGACATTGGTGACCGCGTCATTGTCCGAGACATGGCAATGGATGATCTTCGACCCCAGCCGGTAGACCGAGACATTGGGGAAATCCCCCACCGGGAAAGTGTGGCTGGGATCGAGATTGATGCCTATGACGGGCGAATTGACATGCTCCAGCAGCCGCAGCGCGCCGTCTGTATTGGCGAGATAGCGGCCCGGATGCGGCTCGACGCTCATCTTCACTCCAGCCGCCTGACAGAGATCGGCGCATTGTTTCAGCGCCGCGACATAGTCGGCATAATTCCGGTCCCAGTCGAGGCCGGAGGGCACATCGGCGCCGTAGCGCTGCACCAGCGGCTTGCGGGTGATGCGGGGATATTCGACGCCGTCCTTCATCCCGAACGCGTGCGCTGAGACCATGTTGATGATTTCGGCCCCCAGTCCGGCCCCGACCTCGACGGCACGCCTCCAGTGCTCCACCGCTGCCGCCCGCGCCGCTGGATCGGCGCTCGACAGATCATGCGGGGTCGAGACGAATTGCGACAGTTCAAGCCCCTCGCCATCGAGGATGCCGCGCAGATCGGCAATGGTCCTTGGCGTGTAGTAGTCGCGCAGGAAGTCCAGGTTCCAGCCGATCAGCTCGGTGGCCCGAAAGCCGTTCGCCGCCACCCTGCGGAGGGCATCGCCATAGGGCGGGTCCCAGCGAAAGGGCCAGATCGACGCGCCGAATTTCATCGCAGCCTCCCCGATTTTCTCACAATGCTAGATTGATCCGCGGAGGAGCGCCATCGCCAAACCACCCGACCTTGGGTGTAGACGATTGTCGGGCCTCCGGCTTGCGGGCTCAAATCTTGGAGAGGCGGGAAAGGGCAGCGCTGAGCTTGGCGGCTTCGTCCTCGGCCTGGGCGAGGCGGGCGCGGTTGTCTTCGACAATCTCTTCCGGCGCGTTGGCGACGAATTTCTCGTTGCCGAGTTTCGACGACAAGCCCTTGATTTCCTTCTCGATCTTGTCGAGCGATTTCTTCAGCCGCGCCTTTTCCTCGTCCACATCGATGATCTCGGCCAGCGGCAGGCAGAAGGTGCCGCCTTCGACCGGCAGGGTGACGGAGCCCTTGGGGGCAGCTTCGGCAGTCTCGAAGGCCTCGATACGGGCGAGGCGTTCGATCAGGGCGCGGTTACGGTCCATGGCGGCGCGGCCCCGGTCGTCGAGGCTGAGCTCGATCAGGCGGACCTTGGCACCGGCCGGGACGTGCATCTCGGCGCGGACGGAGCGGATGGTTTCGATGAGGGTGACGACCCAGGTCATTTCGGCATGGGCGTCGGGGTCGATGAGCTCTTCGGAAGTATAGGTCGGCCAGTCGGCATGGACCAGCATCTTCGCCCGCTCGGCGATATCGCCCCAGAGCTGTTCGGTGATGAAGGGCATGATCGGGTGCAACAGGATCAGGCACTGGTCGAGGGCCCAGGCCATGGTGGCGCGGGTCTCGGCGATCAGGGCGGCGTCGCCCGATTGCAGCAGCGGCTTGGCGAACTCGACATACCAGTCGCAGAAGCGGCCCCAGATATGGGCGTAGAGGGCGTGGGCCGCGTCGTTGAAGCGGTAGGCCTCAAGTGCTGCATCGACGGCTTCGCGCAGGCGGGCGGTTTCGCCGATGATCCATTTGTTGGCGGTGGCGGTGGCTGAGGTCGGGTCCCAGCCCTCGACCGGCTTGCAGTCGTTCATCTCGGCGAAGCGGGCGGCGTTCCAGATCTTGGTGCCGAAATTCCGGTAGCCCTTGATGCGGTCGACGCTGAGCTTCAGCACGCCGCCGAGGGCGGCCATCGAGGCGTTGGCGAAGCGCAGCGCATCGGCGCCGTATTCGTCGACGATCTCGAGCGGGTCGATGACATTGCCGGTGGTCTTCGACATCTTCTTGCCCTTCTCGTCGCGGACGAGCTGGTGCAGGTAGACGGTGTGGAACGGCACCTCGCCGACGACGGCAAGCTGCATCATCATCATGCGCGCGACCCAGAAGAACAGGATGTCCTGGCCGGTGATCAGGACGTCGGTGGGGAAGTATTTCTTCAGTTCCGGCGTCTCCTCGGGCCAGCCGAGGGTGCCGATGGGCCAGAGGCCGGAGGAAAACCAGGTGTCGAGGACGTCGGGGTCGCGCCAAACGGGATAAACAACATCCTCATTGTCTATCGCGGAAAGCAACTTGCTGGCTGCTTCCTGTTGGTTCTCGACGACGACGACTTCGGCAGCGTTGAACGGGTGCCATGCGTCATCGAGCGCTCCTTTGAATTCTTCGAGTGCCCGGTCTTCAGAGGCGACACTGAATTGCGACAGTGACGGTGCCGACAAGAATGACTTCAGGCGCTCAATCTGTTCGGGGGACGCGTCAAAGGTGTTACCCGTGACCGACGCTTCGAGGTCGGCAAGATTAAAGCCATACCAAACCGGTATCCGATGCCCCCACCAGAGCTGGCGCGAGATGCACCAGGGTTCGATGTTTTCCAGCCAGTGGAAATAGACCTTCTCGCCGCTCTCGGGCATGATCTTGGTGCGGCCGTCGCGGACCGCCTCAAGGGCCGGGCCGACGATCTTGGCGGTGTCGACGAACCACTGGTCGGTCAGCATCGGCTCCATCACGACCTTTGAGCGGTCGCAGAAGGGCTGCATGATTTTCTTGGCTTCGACCAGCGGAACCTCGCGGGTCGTTTCGTTGCCGTCCTCGTCGGTGACGGTCTCGGAGATGGTGACGGCCAGCCCCTCGGAGGTGATCTGCTCGACCACCTTTGCCCGCGCCTCGAAGCGGTCGAGGCCGCGGAGGTCGTCGGGGACGAGGTTGATGCTGTCGGTCTCGGCCTCGGTCAGCGTGCGCTCGCCCCTGGCGACGGCCATGGCGATGGCGGCGGCCTCGGCATAGGGGGCGCCGTCGTCGCGCATGTGGGCCTTGGTGTCCATCAGGCGGTACATCGGGATGTTGCCCCGGGACGCCACGCCGTAGTCGTTGGCGTCATGGGCGCCGGTGATTTTGACGGCACCGGAGCCGAAATCGGGGTCGGGGTAGTCGTCGGTGATGATCGGGATCAGGCGGCGGTGTTCCCTGGGGCCGACGGGGATCTCGCAGAGCTTGCCGACGATGGGGGCGTAGCGGGTGTCCGACGGGTGAACCGCGACCGCGCCGTCGCCGAGCATGGTCTCGGGGCGGGTGGTGGCGATACTGATATAATCACGGGTCTCGCGGAGGGTGACGGTGCCGTCCTCGTCCTTCTCGACATATTCGTAGGTCGCGCCGTCCGCCAGCGGGTATTTGAAATGCCACATGTGGCCGTCGACCTCGATATTCTCGACCTCGAGGTCGGAGATCGCGGTCTCGAAATGCGGGTCCCAGTTGACCAGACGCTTGCCGCGATAGATCAGGCCCTGATTGTACATTTCGACGAACACCTTGAGGACGGCATCGTGGAAATTCCCCTCCTCGCCCTCCGGCGCGTTCGGGGCTCCGGACATGGTGAAGGCCGTGCGGTCCCAGTCGCACGAGGCCCCCAGCCGCTTGAGCTGGTTGATGATGGTGCCGCCGGACTGGTGCTTCCACTCCCAGACCTTTTTCTCGAAGGCGTCGCGGCCCATCTCGCGGCGGCCCTCGTTGCCTTGCTCGGCCAGCATGCGTTCAACGACAAGCTGGGTGGCGATCCCGGCATGATCGACACCGGGCTGCCAGAGCGTGTCGAAGCCGCGCATCCGGTGCCAGCGGATCAGAATGTCCTGGAGCGTGTTGTTGAAGGCATGGCCGACATGCAGGGACCCGGTGACATTCGGCGGCGGGATCATGATGGTGAAGGCTTCGTCGCGCGAGGCATTGGCCCCGGCGGCGAAGGCCTTGGCCTCGATCCAGCGGGCCGAGATTTCGGCCTCGGCTTTACCAGCGTCAAATGTCTTGTCCATTGCCATGGGGTGCCACCATACTCGTGCAAATTCGCCGGGGCTGTTTAACGCGCGCCCAGGGCGAGGGAAAGGCTGGATTGAAAGGTATCGCCAATGGCAAAGTTCATCGACAAACGCCCCTCGGCCTTGCGACTGTTCTGGAGTTTCCCCGGCTGGTTCGGGCTAATCTTCCTTGTCGCCGGGCTCGGGGTCGAGGTCGGGGCGATGTTCGCGGGGCGGAACGCGATGCGGCTGGCCGGGGACGGGGTTGAGGTGACGGGCGAGGTTCTGGGCAAGGACTGGCGGGAATCGCGGGATTCGGACGGGGACCGGACGGTCAGTTACTATGTGCAGTTCCGGTTTCCGACGCGCGACGGGGTGGCGGTGGAGGACGAGGTCTCGGTGGGGCGGGGGACTTATAACGACACCGAGATTGGCGACAGGGTGCCGGTGCGCTACTGGCTCGACGATCCGATGCTGAACGAGATCGAGCCGGGCGCGACCCGGTTTCTGGCGATGATGCTGGGGCTGTTCGGGGTGCCGTTCTCGCTGGTCGGCGGGTTCTTCGTCTGGCGTCAGGCGCGGTTCGCGCGGCGGGCGGTGCGGCTACGTGACCGGGGGGAGCAGCGCACGGCGACGGTGCTTGCCCATGTGCCGACCGCCTACAAGGTGAACAACCGGCGGCAATATGCGCTGCAATGGCAGGATGAGGCCGGCATTTCCGGTCAGTCGCGCCCGACCGGGGCAGCACGGCTGCTAGACTATCCGCCGGGGGCGACGATCACCGTTTATGCCGATGGCAACGGGGCGGTCTGGGAGGGCGATGCCGGCGCGCCCCGGCGCGGCTATTGCCGGTCGCAGCGTGGCGAGAACCTCGGGCCGGAGCGCCGGTTGCCGGATGCGGAGACACGGGGTGAGGAAAATCGGCCGCCGACCGTGCGCCGGCGATAGGGATTCGGCGGGCGGTTCCGGGCCCCGGGGCCGGATCGGGCCCATGCCCCCTGAGGTTGAGCAGGTTTTCGCCGGGAAAAATTCTACTTGATGAACGAGGCGTAAAGCGCGGTAAAAAATAACAAAAACAGTGGTGAACTGCGGCGGGAATGTGGCGGAAATCTGGTTCAGGCCGGGGTTGACTCGCATTGCCGATATTCGGTGCGTGATCCTGAAACTGCGGCGATGTATGACTCGGAAAGCCAGATTGTAAACCGGTCCCTGTCCGACGAACTCCGAGAGGTGCTCGGGCGGGTTCAGACCAGAAAGCAAGGTTAGAAACATGTCGCAAAGCTTTGAAGAAGCGGGCCTTTCCCTTGAAACGACCGATATGGCTGACGGCTTGGGATCGTCCGACCTGATAAAGCCGCTGTTCTTCGGCGGAATGGCGACGCTAGCGGCGATCGGTTCGGCCGGGCTCGCGGGCTGGGCACTGGTGCCGACACTGGTCCTGGGAGCGATCGCCGGAATCAACGGGTTGTTTCTGGCGGCTTACCTGCAGGAAAAGGCAAAGTAAGCGGGCGCAACCCGGAATATAGCGAAAATTCTGACGCGGTCGGGGCAATATCCCGGCCGTTTTTTTGCGGTCATGACGGATCGCGAAGGGGCGGGCAGGCGTGTGACTGGGGGCGGGACTGCAGTCGGAGACGCTTGGGGACTCTGGACTGGCCGACATGTCCGCCAACACCTGAAGGCGTTTCATTGGGGATATGGCAGGGACGACCGCGCCGCGCGTAGCAAAGACCGTTCGCGATGCGGACTGGTACTGGAACGATTCGGCAAATGCGACGGGAAACGGTCTGCAATCGGCTTGGAATTGTGGCCAACAATTGGTTGAATTGAAACGACAAGATACCGAGCCCTGCAAGGTCTCCCATTTCTGACAATCCCCGTCATCCATCTGTCAGCGCCGATCTGCCATTACTTTCCGGGTCGAAAGACACACGTTTGTCGTAAGGGGTTTCAGCTTGGTTTAACGTCACGGCAGAGGTCGCGCGGCTTGCCGCGGAAACGGGAAAAAGAGATGCAACTGATCGGAAAAACGGTGGGAGTGCGCATTCAGAATGAAACGGTCGGTTCGACCGGAAGAGGCCTCGGGCTGGCGCGTCCGGTCTTTGTCGGCAATGTCGCGGCCCTTGCGGCCCTCACCTCGGCGGGGTTCGCTGGTTGGGCGCCGACCGAGACGCTGATCCTGGCGCTGGTCGCCTGGATCGATGGGTTGTTCCTGACCGCCTATCTGCAGGCGCGGGATCACTGAACGACCGGCTTTCCGGTCGAAATTCTTGGAGAAAATGATGCGCAAACTGGTTCTGGTCACTGGGCTCGGCCTCGCCACCATACTGGCCACGGCGGATTTCGCCCAGGCCAAGGGTGGCAATGGCGGCGGAAACGGGGGCGGAAATGGCGGCGGCGGTGGCGGGCATTCGGCCTCGTCGAATGGCGACGGCAATCGCGGCGGTGGTAATTCGGCCGGGCGCGGCAACGGCAATTCCAGCCGCGCGACCGTCCAGCGGACCGCACCGCGCAGCACCCCGCCCGGCCAGCAGCGGCGTATCGAACGCGCCGCGGTGACCGAAGAGGCGCATGTGCCGCCCGGACGTCTGCGCAGCGCGCTCGGCGCGCTCAACGCCGCTCATGCCTCGGAACAGGCGCTGCAGAATGCCTCGCCCAATTCGCGGGTGGGCCGGATCGCGGCCTATCGCGACCAGATCCTTGCGGTCGACGAGGCTGGCGAGGCGCTGGAGGAGGCCGAGGAATTGCTGGCCGCGTTGCCCGAGCCGGAGCGCAGCCGCGAAGAGGTCGCGGATGATCTGCTCGCCGCGCAGGACCGCGTCGCCGGCGCCGAGGCCGAGCTCGAGGACCTGGCCCGCCAGCTTGAAGAGGCTGGCGGCCGTGACCCCGACATTGAGGCCCAGATCGCCGACACAATCGCGGAACTGGATGCGGCCCATGACGAGGTGCAGGCCCTCGAAGAGGAAGAGATGCTGATCGACGCCTATGAGGATGCCGAGGCCCGGGTGGCCGAGCTGGAATCCGAGGTTGAAAATGGCGAACAGACGGCGCGCGACCTGCTGGAGGCCGCCGCCAACAAGCCGGTGACCGATGCGGTTGAGGACGAGGTGCTCAGTTTGCTCGGCCTGCCGCCCCGCGACCGCGAGGAAGAGGTGGAGACGGTCGAAGAATAGTCCAAGCGGAGCCGTCTGCCCTGTCGCCTAGGGCAAGGCGCGCGGCTGCCGGGGCAGGTCTGCTCTCTCAGCCTGCCTGGAAGAACGCCCCTGACTGTCAAAAGGTCGGGGGCGTTTTCTTTTGGCCGCATTGCGCATGGACACCGGGGCTCAGTCCGTTATCTTCCGCAGCTTAGGCCCCTCTGTTTTGCGGAAAGGATTTCCTCATGGATAAATTCGGTGTCAGCCAGTCACCCAACCGCGTCGAGGATCTCCGGCTGCTGACCGGCAGGGGCCGGTTCGTCGACGATATCGTGCCCGAGGGCGCGGCCCATGCCGTGTTCTTCCGCTCGCCCGTCGCCCATGCTGAAATCAGGGAGCTGGACGTGTCGGCGGCGAAGGACGCGCCCGGGGTGATCGCGGTCTACACGGCGGCGGATTTCGGCGCGAAGATGAAGAACGAGATGATGGCCGGCACCGGACCCAGCCGCGACGGCACCCCGGGGGCGGCGCCGCGCCGTCCGGTTCTGGCCGATGAGCGGGTGCGGTTCGTGGGCGAGGCGCTGGCGGTGGTGATCGCCGAAAGTGTGGCCGCCGGGACCGATGCCGCCGAACTGATCGACTTCGATTACGAGGACCTTCCCGTCCATGTCGCCACCGCCACCGGCGGACCACTGATCCATCCCGAAGCTCCGGACAATATCGCCCGCGACTGGGCCTTTGGCGACGAGGCTGCGACCGATGCCGCTTTTGCCGGTGCCGCCCACACGGTGCGGCTGGAGCTGGAGAACAACCGCATCCACTGTGCCTCGATGGAGCCGCGCGGCTGTTTCGCCGAATGGGAAGCCGACCGGCTGCATGTCTCGGTAAACGGGCAGGGGGTTTGGGGGCCGAAGAACGAGTTGGCCGACAAGATGCATCTGGACCCGGCGCAGGTGCGCGTCACCAACCCCGATGTCGGCGGCGGTTTCGGGATGAAGGGTTTCAACCACCCCGAGACCTTTGCCGTCGCCTTTGCCGCCCGTGAGCTGGGCCGTCCGGTGCGCTGGATGTCGACACGGGCCGAGGCGATGCTGACCGACAATGGCGGGCGCGATCTGGTGACCGTGGCCGAGGCGGCCTTCGATGCCGATCAGAAGCTGACGGCTGTGCGGATAAATTCCGTTGCGAATATGGGCGCTTACAACTCGATGTTCGCGCAGTTCATCCAGACCGATGTCGGCATGAAGGTGCTGCCGGGTGTCTATGATTTCCAGACCGTGTTCAGCAATGTGAAACTGGTCTACACCAACACCGCCCCCGTCGATGCCTATCGCGGCGCGGGCCGTCCGGAATCGATCTATCTGATCGAGCGGCTGATGGACCTTTCCGCCAAGGAACTGGGTGTCGATCCCTATGAGCTGCGCCGCAAGAACTTCATCCCGGCTTCGAAGATGCCCTACGAGACGGTGGTCGGCGAGACTTATGATGTCGGCGATTTCGATCGGGTGCTGACGCGCGCCGAGAAAGAGGCTGACGTGGCCGGGTTTGCGGCGCGGAAGGCCGAAAGTGCGACGAAGGGCAAGCTGCGGGGGATCGGCCTCAGCTACTATATCGAGTCGATTCTTGGGGACCAGAACGAGACGACGAAGATCGAGTTTGACGCCGACGGCATGGTCAATCTCTATGTCGGCACCCAGTCGAACGGGCAGGGGCACGAGACGGTGTTCGCCCAGATCCTGCATTCGCGCGCCGGTATTCCCTTCGAGAAGATCCGCTTCATTCAAGGTGACAGCGACCTGATCGCCAAGGGTGGCGGTACCGGGGGGTCGCGCTCGGTCACCATGCAGGGCAACTCGATCAACGCGACGGCCGATATCATGGTCGGCAATTACAAGGACCTCGCCGGCGAGGAATTGGAAGTGGCCAAACCCGACATCGTCTTCGAGGACGGGGTATTCTCGGTCGCCGGGACCGACAAGCGCATCACGCTGATGGACTTGTCGGTGAAGGCGCGGGAGAAGGGCCTGGCGGAGTTGCTGGTCACCGAATTCGAGAATGTGGTTCCGGGGCGCTCCTACCCCAACGGCGCCCATTTCGCCGAGGTCGAGGTTGATTCCGACACCGGCAAGGTCGATCTGGTGAAATACACCGTGGTCGACGATTTCGGTGTGCTGATGAACCCGAAACTCGCTGAAGGCCAGGTGCATGGCGGTGTGGCGCAAGGCTTCGGCCAGGCGGTGACCGAGCAGGTGGCCTATACCGAGGACGGCCAGCTGCTGTCGGGATCCTTCATGGATTACGGGATGCCGCGGGCTGACGACCTGCCGATGATGCCGTTCAGCGCCGAACTGGTCCCGTCGACCGCCAACGATATCGGCATGAAGGGCTGCGGCGAGGCCGGGACGGTCGGTGCCTTGGCCGCCGTGACCAATGCTGCGCTGGACGCGGTCTGGGAACTGGGCGTGCGTCAGGTCGACATGCCGCTGACCCCGGTTCGCATGTGGGGCTGGATCAATAGCGCTTCGAAGGTCGCCGCCGAGTGAGCGGGCTGAGCTTCACGCTCGACCCGGTCACTTCCGATGAGGTGCTGGCGCTGATCGCCACGCATCTTAAGCAAATGCGGTCGCAAAGCCCGGCCTGTTCGGTGCATGCGATGGATGTTTCCGGGCTTCAGGGCCCGGACATGCGGTTCTGGTCGGTTTGGGAAAGCGACGCTCTGGTCGGCTGCGGGGCGTTGAAAAGGCTCTCCGAGACCGAGGGCGAGATCAAGTCGATGCATGTTCTGGCCGTCCATCGCGGCAAGGGATATTCCAAGGCGATCCTGGCGCATATCGAGGCGGCAGCCAGGGAATCCGGGATCACGCGGCTGAGCCTTGAGACCGGTTCGCAGCCGGAATTCGCACCGGCCCGCGCGCTCTATGCCCGTGCGGGCTATTCGACATGTGCGCCCTTTGGCGACTACACTGACGATCCCAATTCCGCCTTCATGACACGGGAACTTTGAACGCATGTCCGACGGCACTGACAACAAGCGCCTTGCCGTCCTGATCGACGCCGACAACGCCTCTGCCAGGATCGTCGATGGCCTTTTCGAGGAAATCGCCCGTCTCGGCGAAGCCTCGGTCCGGCGCATCTATGGCGACCTGTCGATGGCCAATCTCAAGCCCTGGGTCGATGTTCTGCATCGTCACGCGATCCTGCCGCAGCAGAATTTCTCGGCAACGCGCGGCAAGAACGCCTCGGATATCGCGCTGGTGATCGACGCGATGGACCTTTTGCATGCCGGGCGGCTGGACGGGATCTGTCTGGTGTCTTCGGATAGCGACTTCACCCGGCTGGCGGCGCGTATCCGCGAACAGGGGCTCGATGTCTACGGCTTCGGCGAGCAGAAGACGCCGGAAAGCTTCCGCATGGCCTGCAAGCGGTTCATCTATACCGAAAACCTCCTGCCCGAACCCGACGCCGCCCCCAATGCCAAGGCGAGCCAGCCCGAGAAGAAACTGCCGCCCTCGAAGGCGACGCCGCTGATCAACCGGGCGCTCAACCAGCTTGATGAGGGCGATGGCTGGTATCACCTCGGCGTGGTCGGCAAGATCCTCGCCAATCTTCAGGCCGATTTCGATCCTCGGACCTATGGCTGCCGCAATCTTTCGGAACTGGCCGACAAGACCGGGGCCTTCGAGGTGAAGCGACCCGAAGGCGGGGGGATCGTGATCCGGCCGAAGAAGGGGCGGGGCAGGAAGGCCTGAGATGGACATGCTGGCCCCCGAGATCGCCGCGAAAATCCGCGACAGTTTCGCCCGCCAGTCGATGATGCGCTCGATCGGGGCGGAGATTGTTTCTCTGGCGCCGGGTCGCGTGACTCTGGCCGCACCAGTGCTGGAAGGGTTCCGGCAGCAGCAGGATTTCGGCCATGCCGGGCTGACCTTCGCGCTGGGGGACAGTGCGGCGGGCTATTCGGCTCTGTCGGTGATGCCGCCGGAAGTGGACGTGCTGACCGTGGAGATGAAGATCAATCTTCTTGCCCCGGCCTCGGGACGTCTGGTGGCCGAAGGGCGGGTGGTGAAGCCGGGCAAGCGGCTGGTGGTGGTGGCCGCCGATGTCTGGGCCGAGGAGGGTGGCGAGCGGCGGCAGGTGGCGCTGCTGCAGGGGACGATGATCCCGGTCGGATAGGTGGCTCTGGACAATCCAGGCGGGCGGGTCCAGAAGGGCGGGCCTTTCATTCCGAGAGTTTCCCATGCCCCGCCCAACGCCTCTTTCGTGGTTCTTCCTCTGCCTGCTCGCGGTGATCTGGGGCGGCTCGTTTCTGGCTGTCGAACTGGCGCTGCCAGGGTTCGCTCCGCTGACCATCGCCGCAATCCGGATCGCCATGGCCGCGGTGATCCTGACCGCCGTCAGCTTCGCCCTTGGCCACGGGCTGCCGGGGGCGGGGGGTGCGACGGGGCGGCGGATCTGGGCGCATGTTCTGGGGATGGCGCTTTTGTCCAACGCGGTGCCATTCTCGCTGCTGAGCTGGGGGCAGAAATACGTCACCTCGGGCTATGCCGGGATCACCATGGCGCTGGTGCCGCTGATGGTGCTGCCGCTGGCGCATGTCTTCGTGCCTGGAGAGCGGATGAGCCTCAGGCGGGGGATCGGGTTTCTGGTCGGATTCGTCGGGGTGGTGCTGCTGATCGGCCCGGGCTCGATCCTGGGGTCGAGCAATACCGAGGCCGAGCAACTGGCCCGGCTGGCCTGTCTTGGGGCGGCGGGGTGCTATGCCTGCGGGTCGATCATCACGAGGCTCTGCCCGCCGGTGCCCTTGCCGGCCTTCTCGGCGGCGGCGCTGATCCTGGCCACGCTCTGCCTCACTCCGGTGGCGCTGGCCGTCGAGGGCTGGCCGGAGGCGGCATCGGCGCAGGCCTGGGGAGCGGTGATCTATCTGGGGCTGTTGCCGACGGCTTTCGCGACGCTCTTGCTGGTCCATGTGATCCGGACGGCGGGCCCGTCCTTCATGAGCCTCGTCAACTATCAGGTGCCGGTCTGGGCTGTCGTCTTCGGGATGGTCTTCCTGGGCGAGAGCCTGCCGGTGCAGTTCCTGGCGGCCCTGGGGCTGATCCTGGCGGGGCTGGCGATTTCTCAGACGAGGGGGCCCAAGCGGAGCGGGTGAACGGTCGGGGCCTTCTGCCCCCGAACATCTTGGCGCTGGGCATGGCCCCTTCGGAGGCTCAAATGTCGCTATCGGCCCCGAATTCTCGGATCGAGCGCGTCGCGAAGGCCGTCGCCCATGAAATTGACGCTCATTACCGTGAGCGAAATGGCGATGCCGGGCCAGATGACGCGCTCGGGATATTCGCGTAACCCGTCGGTGCCGTCGAGCAGGAGGCGGCCCCAGGTGGGGAAGTCGGGGGGAAAACCGAGGCCAAGGAAGGACAAAGCACTTTCGGTGATGATCGCGGTGGCGATGCCGAGTGTGGCCGAGACCAGGATCGGCGACAGGATGTTGGGCAGCATGTGACGGAGGATGATCCGCCTGTTGGGCGTCCCGATGGAGCGTGCCGCAAGGACGAATTCCCTCTCCTTCAGCGCCAGAACCTCGCCACGGACGATGCGGGCGGTGTTCATCCACGAGGTGATGCCGATGACGGTGACGATCAGGATGAAGATGCCGGTCTCAGGCCCGAAGGCGGCCCTCAACGGGTCGCGGAACAGCAGGATCGACACCAGCAGCAGCGGCAGGATCGGCAGCGCCAGGAACAGGTCGGTCAGCCGCATCAACAGCCCGTCGAGCCGCCGGAAATACCCCGCCAGCACCCCGATCAGCGTGCCCAGCAGGATCGACAGCGCCATCGCCAGCAGCCCCACCGAAACCGAGGTCTGCCCGCCCAGCATCATCCTTGCCAGTATGTCGCGGCCCAGCTGGTCGGTGCCGAAGGGATGCGCCAGGCTCGGGCCCTGGTTGCGGGCGCGGATGTCGATATAGGTGGCGTCGATGGTCCAGATATACGGGCCCAGCACCACCGCGGCGACGATCAGAAAGAACAGGAAGGTGAAGATCAGCGCGCCCTTGTGGGTCTTGTACTGATCCCAGACGTCGCGCCAGGGGGAACGGGGCTCTTCCTCGATGATCTCAGGCTCAGTCATAGCGGATCCTAGGGTCGAGCATGCCGTAAAGCACGTCGGCGATGATGTTGAACAGCACGATGAGGATGGCGAAGATGAAGGTCAGGGTCTGCACCATCGGGATGTCGTTGGCATAGATCGCGGTGATCAGCAGCTGGCCGAGCCCGTTCACCTTGAACACCTGTTCGGTGATGATCGCCCCGCCGAAGATCTGCGGCACCCCGAGGGCGATGACCGTGACCACCGGGATCATCGAATTGCGCAGGACATGGACCAGCACCACCGTGTGTTCCTTCACGCCCTTGGCGCGGGCGGTGCGCACATAGTCCTGATTGAGGTTGTCGAGCATCGAGGCGCGCATGAAGCGGCTGATCTGGGCGGCGTTATAGAGCGCGAGGACCGTCACCGGCATTACCATCTGCCGGACCTGGAGCTTGAAGGTCTCCCAACTGGTGACCTCGAGGGTGGTGTCGTAGATCGACGGGAACCAGCCGAGCCAGACCGAGAAGATCACGATCATCAGGACGCCGGTAAAGAAGGTCGGCACCGAGAACCCGACCATCGAGATGAAGGTGCCGATCTGGTCGAACCAGGAATACTGCCGGTAGGCCGAGATGATGCCGATGGGCAGCGCGATGGCGACGCCGACCACGTAGGACAGGCCGACGACCCACAGCGTCTGCGGCATGCGCTGCATGACAATGTCCATGACCGGGGAACGGGTCTGCCAGGAGATCACCCGCTGCTGACCCTCGGCGAATGTCGTGCCGAAGAAATGGTCGAAATAGAACATCGGCTCGACGATGAAGAACTGCTGCAGCCATTTGACGAAGCGGATGTGGATCGGCTCGCCCAGGCCCAGTGCAAGCCGCATCTTCTCGCGGACTTCCGGCGGCACGGTCAGGGGGACCTGTGCCATCGGGTCGCCGGGGGACAGTTCCAGCAGCAGGAAGATGACAAGGGAGATGAACAGAAGCGTCGGGATCGCAACCAGCAGCCGGCGGATCGTGTAAGTCAGCATATACGACGCCTCGGATAATCGCCCTGAACGGAGAGGCCCGCGCCCCGAAGGGCACGGGCCGGTTCAGTCAGACAGTCAGTCGATGCGGTACCAGTCGGCCGCATTCCACAGCTCGCTGTCCCAGGTGTTCAACTGCACTCCACCCAGCGAGTTGGCATGGGCCGAGACGCGACCGCGATCCACCAGCGGCACGATGACGTAGGAGTCCTTGGTCAACATGTCGTTGAGCTTGCGCCCGATCTCGCCACGCTTTTCCAGATCACCGGTCTTGCCGAGCTCTGCGATGAGCGCGTCGAATTCCGGGTCGCAGTAGCGGTTGATGTTCTCGCCCTGCCACTGTGCTTCGGGCTTGGGCGCCTTGTCGCAGGTATGCTGGGCCAGATACGATTCCGGGTCGGTGCCGTCGAAGTTGTTGGCGTACATTTCCACGTCCGCATAGAACTTCTGGAACGTGTCCGGGCTGCCCGGGTCACCGCCGAAATAGACCGAGGCGTCGATGTTGCGAAGCTCGGTCTCGACGCCGATCTCTTCCCACCACTGCTTGATCAGCGCCTGGAAGTCCTGACGCACGGCGTTGGTCGAGGTCTGGTAGAGGATCGACAGACGCACACCGTCCTTGGCGCGGACACCGTCCGGACCGGGCACATAGCCCGCCTCGTCCAGCAGTGCCTTGGCACCTTCGATATCCTGGGTCAGGCAGTCGGTATTGTCCGAAGCGTAGATCGCCGGAGCCGGGACCAGGTTGCAGGTGGCGCGACCGGCCTGGCCGTAGCCGATCTCGACCAGCAATTCACGGTCGATGGCCATGGACAGCGCCTTGCGGACGCGCATGTCGGACAGGAACGGATGCGGATGCGCCGCGGTCGAACGTTCGCCCTCCGGCAGGTCCGGGGAGGGATCGGTCATGTTCATCTCGATCCGCTCGACCAGCGAGCCGAAGGCCGAGACCGGGGTGCCCTTGCCGGCGGCGGCCATGCTTTCCAGCACGTCCGGGGCCAACTGCAGGTTCCAGGCGTAATCGTATTCGCCGGTCTCCAGAACCGCGCGGCCCGCCGCCGCCGCATCGCCGCCGCCCTTGAAGGTTAGCGTGGCGAAGGCCGGCTTGGCCGGATCGCGGTAGTTCTGGTTGGCTTCCATCGAGATCACGTCATTGGGCTTGAACTCGGTGACCACGAAGGGGCCTGTGCCGATGGGGCCAAAGTTGGCCTCGGTGCATTCCGGAGCCTTGGCACCCAGACAGTCAGCGAACTGCGCGGCCTGGATGATCGGGGACTGGCCGCCCATGAACGGGCCATAGGGGTTCGGCTTCGGCTCGTTGAAGGTGACCTTGACGGTCAGATCGTCCAGCGCCTCGACGCTGGAGACGCCCTCGAATTTCGCCAGCTGCGCGCAGCCGCCTTCGGGGTGCATGCAGTATTCGGCGGTGAACACAACGTCAGCCGAAGTCACCGGGGTGCCGTCGGACCACAGAAGGCCCTCTTTCAGCTTCCAGGTGATGGTCAGGAGGTCCTCGGACACACCGCCATTGGCGAGTGTGGGGATTTCCTCAGCGAGATAAGGCACCAGCGCGCCTTCGGGATCGTAGCGGCCCAGCGGCTCGATTACCAGGCTGGCGCTTTCGATATCCTTGGTCCCGCTCGACAAATACGGGTTCAGGATCGAGGGTGCCTGCCAGTAGATGATGTTCACATGCCCGTCCGAGCCCCTTTCGGCCACGGCTGCACCCGCCATCATCGCCACGGCGCTGGCGCCCAGTAGAAGCGATTTGAGTTTCATGAAACTACTCCCTGTTTCAACTTTCACATTTCGCGGTCCGGGTACATCGCCCGGGCCGCATTCATGTTCCCGATGCTACGCCATATCAATGAGATGGCAAGCGGCGAAACGCCCGTTGCCCAAATCCTTGAATTCCGGTGCCTGCTGGCGGCAGACATCCATGACCTTCGGACAGCGGGTGCAGAAGTTGCAGCCCCGGGGCGGGTTCGAGGGGCTGGGCACGTCGCCTTGAAGGATGATCCGGCTGCGGGTCGCCTCCCTGGCCGGGTCCGGTGTCGGAACGGCGGAGAGCAGAGCCTGCGTATAGGGATGCCTCGGATCGCGGTAGAGATCGGCGGCTGGACCCAGCTCGACCATGGTGCCGAGATACATCACTGCCACCCTTGTTGCCAGATGCCGGACCATCGACAGATCGTGGCTGATGAACAGGTAGGTCAGCCCGAATTCCGCCTGCAGGTCCTGCAACAGATTGACCACCTGGGCCTGGATCGAGACATCCAGCGCCGCAATCGGCTCGTCGCAGACAATGAATTTCGGGTTCAGCGCCAGCGCACGGGCGATCCCGATCCGCTGCCGCTGTCCGCCCGAGAATTCATGCGGGTAGCGGTCGATATAGCGCCGCGCCAGTCCCACCGCGTCCAGAAGCTCGCGCACCCGCGCCTGTCTGTCTTTCCTGGACAGGTTCAAATGTTCGTCCATCGGCTCGGAAATGATCCCGCCGACGGTCATCCTGGGGTTCAGCGAGGCTTGAGGATCCTGAAAGATCATCTGCATCAGCGGGCGGTATTTCCTGAGTTTTTCGCCCTCTAGCTTGCCAATCTGATGCCCGTCGATCTCGATCTCGCCTTCGGTCGGCTCATAGAGCCTGAGCAGGCACCGCCCCACCGTCGATTTCCCGCAGCCGCTTTCGCCGACGAGGCCCAGTGTCTCACCCTCGAAAATATCGAACGAGACGCCGTCCACGGCCTTCACCGCCCCGACCCGGCGCCTGAGCAACCCCTTGTAGATCGGAAAATGCATCTTCAGCCCGTCGACGCGGACCAGCGGCTGCGATCCGTCAAACATTCAGCGGCCCTCCTGTCTCCATATCCCAGAAACAGGCCACATCGTGATTGGTCCCGACGTCGCGCCGCTGCGGGTTCTCGCGATGGCAGCGCTCGAACACGTGCCGGCACCGCGCCGCGAAAGGGCAGGACCCCGGCGCTTCGGTCAGGTTCGGCGGCTGCCCCGAGATCGAGCGCAGCCGCCCGCCCTCGGCGCCGCCGAAATCGGGCAAGGTCTCCAGCAGCGCCTGCGTATAGGGATGCTGGGGCCGCGCGAACAGCTCGCCCACCGGCGCATGTTCGACGATCTGGCCGCCATACATCACCATCACCCTGTCGGCGATCCCGGCGACGACGCCGAGGTCATGGGTGATCCAGATGATCGCCATCCCCAGCTTGTGCCTGAGCTCGCGCACCAATTCGAGGATCTGCGCCTGAATGGTCACGTCGAGGGCGGTGGTTGGTTCATCCGCAATCAGCACCTTCGGCTCACAAGCCAGCGCAATCGCGATCATCACCCGCTGGCGCATGCCGCCCGAGAACTGGTGCGGATAATCTTTCAGCCGCTGATGCGCGTCGGGAATGCCGACAAGGTCCAGCAGCTCCGCCGCTCGGGCGCGGGCCTGTTTCTTCGTCATCTTCAGATGGATTTGCAAGGGCTCGATCAGCTGGAAGCCGACGGTGAAGACCGGGTTCAGCGAGGTCATCGGGTCCTGAAAGACAAAGCCGATATCGCCGCCCCTGAGCGCCCGCATCTGCGCGTCGTTCATCCGCCGCACATCGCGCCCGTCATAGAGAATTTGCCCGGAAACAATCTCGGCGGGCGGGCTCGGCAGCAGGCCCATCAGAGACATCATGGTCACTGACTTGCCCGATCCGCTTTCGCCGACAACCCCCAAAAGCTCCCCCGGAGCCACCGAGAAAGAGACGTTGTTGACCGCGTGAACCTCGCCGTTCCGCGTCCGAAAAATCGTTTTCAGATCAGATACATCCAGTATGGGCGCAGCCCCATCCAGCATATATGGCCCCTGTCGGCAGATACTGCCCGGTCTCACAACGCGCCGGGCTTGGTGATTTTCCTCACTAAACACCAACACTTAGCCCCTGACAATCACCAATTCCGGTCTTGACGCCACGGTACAGAGCAGCCACCGTGAGCGCCCGCGACATCGCATTAGGTAGGGGGGGGTCACCCCGCCTGCCACCCGGAAAAGGCCCCCGTAGGGCGGGGTTCACCCCGCCCCCCACCCAGAAAACCACCCAGGGACCACCCGGCCAGGAGACCCCCGTTGAGCCCAACTGCCCAGACCTCCAAGGACCTCCTTGCCCGCCTCGTCGGATTTCCGACCGTCTCCGCCGACAGCAACCTAGCCCTCATCCACTTCGTCGAAGACTATCTCGCCGATCACGGCATCGCCTCCCGCCTCGTTCCCAACGAGACCGGCGATAAGGCCTCGCTCATCGCCCATATCGGCCCGGAAATTCCCGGCGGTGTCGTCCTGTCAGGCCATACCGATGTCGTGCCCGTCGATGGCCAGCAATGGTCCTCGGATCCATTCACACTCACGGAACGGAACGGTCGCCTCTACGGGCGCGGCACCTGCGACATGAAGGGATTCGCCGCCTCGGTTCTCGCGCTAGTCCCCGAGATGCGTGCCGCCGGTCTCAAGCGCCCGATCCAGATCGCGCTGTCCTATGACGAGGAGGTGGGCTGTTTCGGCGCCCCGCCGATGATCGAGCGCCTCCGGGCCGACCTGCCGCCTGCCTCTGCCGCCATCATCGGTGAGCCGACCGACATGAAGGTCGTCAACGGCCACAAGGGCATTGCCGAGCTTCATACCAACATCACCGGCTACGAGGTCCATTCAAGCCTGATGCACAAGGGCGTCTCCGCCGTGATGACCGCCGCCCGCCTCATCGAATGGATCGCCGCCCGGACGGAGGAAAACCGCGCCGCCGCCGACCCGAGCGACCCCTACGAGCCGCCCTGGTCCACGCTGCATGTCGGCCGCATCGAAGGCGGCACGGTCCATAACATCACCGCCGGGCATTGCAGCTTCACCGTCGATATCCGCACCCTGCCTGCCGAGTCCACCGAAGACTGGATCGCCCGCTATTCGGCCCATATCGCCGAAATCGAGGCCGAGCTGAAGAAAACCCGCCCCGAAGCCGCCATCGAAATCGACGTGATCGCGCAAGTCCCCGGCTGCCGCGCCGAACCCGACGGTGAGGCCGAGGCCCTGGTCCGACGTCTCACTGGCGAGAATGCCTCTTCGGTCGTCTCCTATTCCACCGAGGCCGGGCAGTTCCAGGATGGCGGCTTTTCCGCTGTCATTTGTGGCCCCGGTTCCATCGAACAGGCCCACCAGCCGGACGAATATCTAGAGGTCGCGCAGCTCGCAGCCTGCGACGCCTTTCTCCGCAAGCTGATTTCCCATCTCTCCACCTGAGGAACGCCCATGCCCGTCATCAACCGTTTCGCCGAAATGCTGCCCGAGATCACCGCCTGGCGCCGCGATATCCACGAGAACCCGGAGCTTCTCTTCGACACCCACCGCACCTCGGCACTGGTCGCCGACAAGCTTCGCGAATTCGGCTGCGACGAGGTCGCCACCGGCATCGGCCGTACTGGCGTCGTCGGCGTCATCAGGGGCCGCGAGACCGGATCGGGCAAGGTCATCGGGCTGCGCGCCGACATGGACGCCCTGCCGATCCCCGAGGCCACCGGCAAGCCCTATGCCTCGAAAACGCCGGGCAAGATGCATGCCTGCGGCCATGATGGCCACACCGCGATGCTGCTTGGGGCGGCAAAATACCTCGCCGAGACCCGCCGCTTCGACGGCACCGCCGTGGTGATCTTCCAGCCCGCCGAAGAGGGCGGCGGCGGGGGCCGCGAAATGGTCAATGACGGGATGATGGACCGGTTCGGCATCCAGGAGGTCTACGGCCTCCACAACATGCCCAACGAGGATATCGGCCATTTCTGCATCCGCCCGGGGGCGATCATGGCCGCCACCGACCAGTTCGTGATCGAGATCACCGGCAAGGGCGGCCACGCCGCGCAGCCCCATGACTGCGTCGACACCACGCTGGTCGCCGCCCAGATCATCATCGCCCTGCAATCGATCGTCTCGCGCAATGTCGATCCCATCGGCAACGCCGTCCTTTCGGTCACCACGGTCGCGACCGACAGCGACGCCTTCAACGTCATCGCCCACAGCGCCAGACTCACCGGCACCACCCGCACCCTGTCGCCCGAGATCCGCGACCTCGTCGAGACCTCGATGGAGCGCATCGTCTCCCGCACCGCCGAGGCCTACGGCGCAGAGGCCAAACTCACCTATTTCCGCAACTACCCGGTCACCATCAACACCGATCCCGCCACCGATTTCGCCATCTCCATCGCCCGCGAAGTGGCAGGCGAGGCCGCCGTTGATCCCGACACGCCGCCGCTGATGGGCGGCGAGGATTTCTCCTTCATGCTCAACGCCCGCCCCGGCGCGTTCATTTTCATGGGCAACGGACCGGGGGCCGGTGTCCATCACCCGGAATACGACTTCAACGACGATGCCATCCCCTTCGGCTGCTCCTACTGGGCGACGCTGGTAGAAAAGGGCATGCCACTCGTCTGAGGCCGCCGCGGATCGCTCAGCGTCTGCCTGCAACGGCCACTCCGCCCGGCGAAGACCGCGTGTCAGGCTTCCAGCTCGGCGTCCCAGTAGAGGAAATCCATCCAGCTGTCATGCAGGTGGTTGGGCGGGAATTTACGCCCCGCGTTGCGCAATTGTTCGGGATTGGGTCGTTGCGGCGGCTTGCGCAGCCGCATCCCGGCCTGTTTCAGGGTCTTGGAGCCCTTTGACAGGTTGCAAGGCCCGCAGGCGGCGACGACGTTTTCCCATGTCGTGCGTCCGCCGCGCGCCCGGGGGATGACGTGATCGAAGGTCATCTCGCCCTTGGCGCCGCAATACTGGCAGGTGAACTCGTCCCGCAGGAACAGGTTGAACCGGGTGAATGCCGTGCTTTTCGCCGGGTGGACATAGTCGCGCAGCACCACCACCGAGGGGATGCGGAACTCGGTCGAGGGGGAGTGGACGACCTTGTCATACTCGGCGATCACCGTCACCCGGTCCAGAAACGCCGCCTTGACCGCCTCCTGCCAGGGCCAGAGCGACAGCGGCAGGTAGGAAAGGGGCCGATAATCGGCGTTGAGGACCAGCGCCGGGTGATCGCGCAGCCCCGAAGGGTTGCGAATGAAGCTCGGATGGTGGCTCGTCTGCATCGCGCTGCCCCGTCGGTCCCCTGTCTTTTCCCTCTCGCCGGATGTGACACATGGGTGTCACGTTGCCGCAACTATATCTCGCCCCGGTTAACTGGCAAGCCCCTATATGAAGGGGTCATCCGGGCACTTGTCCGCAATCTGTCAGACTTGGGCAACAGTTTCGTGACGGAACGGGCGGTGGGCAGGGAATCGCGCCGTTTGTGTGGGGCTACCAGCGGCCGAGGGGCGCGCGGATCAAAAGCGAGCACCGGGCGCGGAATTCGGACGGGGCGAGGCGGTTGCTGAGGGCAGCTGCAGGGTCGCTTGCCGCACGGGTGAGGATGGCGGCGGATTTCCACGAAGGCAGGAGTGCGGGGGCGGCTTCGCGGGGTATTGCCCGGCGCTGCGCCCGGGCGCGGGCGAGGCGGATAAGCGCGGTTTCGGCGAGGGATTGGATCATGGGTCCCGGTCGGGCGCCGAGGGGCAGGGGCTTGCGGCCTGCGGCGATGAGGGCCGGGAGGGCTGTGAGGAAGGCGGCGGTGCCGGAGGCGCGGGCGAGGTCGCGGATCGGGGCTTCCGGGATGGGTGCGGGCGTGGTGATTGCTGCGGCGAGGCGCATGAGGTTGGTGGCGGTGGCGTCGACATAGGTCTCAAGGGCGGTGAGGGACGGGAAGGGGGCGGGTTCGGTATCGGCACGGCGGGCCTCGATGAGCGTGTCGAAGGGGGCTCGGGGGAGGGCGTGGCGGGAGATGGTTTCGGCCAGCGGTTGGGCGATTTCGTGCGCACGAGGGGGCTTGCCGTCGAAGATTTCGGCGATGGTGTCGGCCCACCATTGCAGGCGCATAAGGGCGATCATCGGCTCGGGCGTGACCCAGGGCGCGCGGGAGACCTCGATGTTGAAGGCGTAGAGTGCCATGAGGCCGGGGCGGGTCTCTGGCGGGGCGAGAAGGGCGGTGCGGAAGCGATCGGGATCGGCCCTTTGGACAAGGGCGGCGCAGGCATCGAAGCTCATGGGAGGCCGTCGAGGGGGAGGCTTGTGGCGGTGCTGCCTTCGACGCGGAAGAGGCCGGGGGTGCCGAGGCTCTTGAGCGTGTCAAGGGAGGCGCTGAGGCCGAAGCGCGAGAGGATGAGGGTGAGGAGGGCGCCGTGACTGACGAAGAGGGTCGGGGCCTTGTCGGCATGGGCGTGGATCGACTGGAGGGCGCGGGTGAGGGCGGTGGCGGCGGTCTCGCCGCCGGGATGGGAGAGGGCGGGGTCGGCGAAACAGGCGGTGAGCATCTCGGGCCAGGCTTCGGATTGGGTGCCGGAGAGGCGCCATTCGGCGAGGCGGTCGTCGGTTTCCAGCGGAAGGCCGGTTGCGGCCAGCGGGGCGACCGTGGCGCAGGCGCGGGTATAGGGGCTGGAGACGATTTTTTCGACCCCGAGGGCGGCAAGGGTGGGGACCAGCGCCTTGGCAGCGCGTTCCCCGGCCTCGGTGAGCGGGGCGTCGGGCTCCTGGCCGGTGGTTTCGCAGTGGCGCAGGAGCCAGAAGATCATACCGGGGTGGCCTTGTCGCGGATCAATTTCCAGATGATGGCGTCCTGGAGCGCCTGGAAAGAGGCGTCCACTATGTTGGCCGAGACGCCGACGGTGGACCAGCGGTGGCCCTTGCTGTCCTCGCTGTCGATGAGGACGCGGGTGACCGCCTCGGTGCCGCCATTGGTGATGCGGACGCGGAAATCGACGAGGTGCATGTCGTCGATATGGCTCTGGTAGGGGCCGAGGTCCTTGGCGAGCGCGCGGCTGAGGGCGTTGACCGGGCCCTGGTCGGCCATGCTGTCGGGGTCGTGGCTCTCCGACACGCTCATGACACGTTCGGAGCCGAACCGCGCGACGACCACCGCCTCGGAGACCGTTATCATGTGTTTGAGCGCGTTCTGGCGGCGTTCGATGGTGACGCGGTAGCGCTCGACCTCGAAGAATTTCGGCAGCTGGCCGAGATGGGCGCGGGCGATGAGCTCGAAACTGGCCGCGGCACTGTCATAGGAATAGCCCCGATCCTCGCGGGCCTTGATGTCTTCGAGGATGGCCTGGAGGCGCGGGTCGCCCTTTTCGACGGTGAGACCGGCGAGCGAGAGGCGTTCGCGCAGGTTGGACTGGCCGGCCTGGTTCGACATCGGGATGAAGCGTTCGTTGCCGACGGTCTCGGGCGGGATGTGTTCGTAGGTGGTGGGGTTCTTCAGGATGGCCGAGGCATGGAGCCCGGCCTTGTGGGTGAAGGCCGAAGCGCCGACGTAAGGCGCTGCTGCGTTGGGAACGCGGTTGAGGATGTCGTCGAGGAGGCGCGAGATTTCGGTGAGCTTGGGGAGCGCGTCGAGGGAGATGCCGGTTTCGAAACGGGACGCGAACGGCTCCTTCAGCAGCAGCGTCGGGATGATCGAGATGAGGTTGGCATTGCCGCAGCGCTCGCCGAGGCCGTTGATGGTGCCCTGGACCTGGCGGGCCCCGGCGGTGATGGCGGCCAGCGACGAGGCGACGGCGGTCTCGGTGTCGTTATGGGTGTGGATGCCGACATGGCTGCCGGGGATGCCGGCGTCGATGACGGCCTTGACGCCTTGTCGGATGTCCGGGGGCAGGGTGCCGCCATTGGTGTCGCAAAGGACGATCCAGCGGGCACCGTTGTCGTAGGCGGCCTTGCAGCAGGCGATGGCGTAGTCGGGATTGGACTTGAAGCCGTCGAAGAAATGCTCGGCATCGTAGAGCGCCTCGCGGCCCTGGCCCGTGACATGGGCGAAGGAGGCGGCGAGGTTTTCGAGGTTGTCTTCGAGGGTGGTGCCGAGGGCTTCGGTGACGTGGAAGTCGTGGGATTTGCCGACGAGGCAGACGGCGGGGGTGTTGGCGTTCATCACGGCAGCCAGCACGTCGTCATTGGCCGCCGACCGGCCCGAGCGCTTGGTCATGCCGAAGGCGGTGAAGGTGGCGCGTGTCTGGGGCCGCTGCTCGAAGAAGTCGCTGTCGGTGGGGTTGGCGCCGGGCCAGCCGCCTTCGATATAGTCGAGGCCGAGGGCGTCGAGGGCCTGGGCGATGCGGATCTTGTCCTCGGTCGAGAAGTCGACGCCGTGGGTCTGCTGGCCGTCCCGGAGGGTGGTGTCGAAGAGGTAGAGGCGTTCTTTGGTCATAGGGCTGCCCCTTCGCTACAGGATATCGCCGCGGGCGAGACTGTTGGAAACTCACGCATATAGCGGCCACACAGGCCAGGGCGACCAGCCCGGGCCGCGCCCGACCCTCCCCACGGGAGGGCGCATTGCAATGTCGGGGACACGCGGTGACGGCGGAAGTTGGTTGCACCATAAAGTGACCTAGCGGGACCTTCGGAGAAGCGCCCACCCAGGGTCGGGCGCGTCCCTCGTTTTGGAGCGGGGGTCATTTTAATGCCTCCAATTTAGAAGGATCAAATTGACGCGAGTATTCCCAGGTAGCTGGTCTATCCTTATGATCGTGAATAATAATACCAGCTGAGGTTAGCGCGTCCCTTATTTTATCCGCTTTAGAATATTCGCCATTTTTTCTGGCGGTATGTCTATTTACCATCGCTTCTGAGACCAAGTTTCGTATTGCTTCGTCTACTGTCTCAGATTGTATTTTGCGACCCGTCCAACCAAATTCCATTTGAGGGAAATTGATGCCCAATAGGTCTAACGACGCTGACAGCGTGCCGATGTCTCGGTTCTTAACAAGTTCACGAACATGCGTGATAGCAAGCGGTGTGTTTAGATCGTCCGAAAGAGCCTCGATAACTTTTGAGGAGGGAGTTGAAGAGTCCTCTCCGTGAACCAGCTCAAAGATTCTACTTACCTCGTTTTCGGCTTCAGACACTTTCTCTTGCGAAAAATCCATCGGCTTCCGGTAATGCGTCGACAGCAGCACGAACCGGATCACCTCGCCCGGCACGCCCTTGTCCAGCAAATCCCGCACCGTGAAGAAATTCCCCAGCGATTTCGACATCTTCTCGCCTTCGACATTCAGAAAGCCGTTATGCATCCACACCTGCGCCATCTGCTCGGTCCCGTGGGCGGCGCAGGATTGGGCGCGTTCGTTTTCGTGATGGGGGAAAGCGAGGTCGATGCCGCCGCCGTGGATGTCGAAGACCTCGCCCAGCAACTCGCGGGCCATGGCTGAGCATTCGATGTGCCAGCCGGGGCGACCGCGACCCCACGGACTGTCCCAGCCGGGGAGGTCGGGGGTGGAGGGTTTCCAGAGGACGAAATCCATCGCCGAGCGTTTGTAGGGGGCGACCTCGACGCGGGCGCCTTCGAGCATTTCGTCGAGGGAGCGGTTCGACAGCCTGCCGTAGCCCTCGTATTTCGCCACTTCGAACAGGACATGGCCCTCGGCCTCGTAGGCGAAGCCCTTCGCCACGAGGTCGGCGATCATCGCCACCATCTGGTCGATATATTCGGTGGCGCGGGGTTCGTGATCCGGGCGCAGCGTGCCGAGCGCCTCCATGTCGTCGTGATACCAGCCGATGGTCTCGTCGGTGATCTCGCGGATGCTCCGTCCGGTCTCAGTGGCGCGGGCGTTGATCTTGTCGTCTACGTCGGTGAAGTTGCGGACATAGGTGACCGCCTCCGGCCCATAGGTATGGCGCAGCAACCGGTAGAGCACGTCAAAGACCACCACGGGGCGTGCGTTGCCGATATGGGCGCGGTCGTAGACGGTGGGGCCGCAGACATACATGCGCACGTTTTTTTCGTCGAGGGGCGTGAACGCTTCCTTCGTCTTGGTGCGGGTGTTGTAGAGTTTTATCATGTCTCGGCCCATGGCGGTTGGCTCCGCGGGCGGCCTATCATGTCTTTTCAGGGAATACGAGAAGGACGCCGCGGACTTATGTCAGCGGATAATGCAGGTCTCACAGAGGATGCATGTCGTTCTCATGGGGCGCAAAATGGCGTATCAGCGTGACGATTGCAAGCATCAAGGGGAGCCGGGGATGGAAATCGACGAACTGGACGCGCTGTGCCTGGGGATGAAGGGGACCGAGAAGGTGATCCAGTGGATGGGCGCTCATGTCTACAAGGTCGGCGGCAAGGTGTTCGCGATCCTGGCACCTGAGGCCGGTCGGCTGACGCTGAAATGCGACAGCCCGGACAAGGCCGAAATGCTGATCGAAGCAGGTATTGCGGAACGCGCACCGCATCTGCCGAGAGGCGGCTGGGCGGCGTTCCGGGGGCTAGAGGGCGATGATCTGAGGTCGTGGGTGACGGAATCCTATGATGCGATCAAAGCCAGCCTGACGAAGAAGAAGCAGGCCGAGATCGACGCTTCTTAATCTTCTGGTAACCCCGTTTTGCGATTAGCCCCTTGCGCAACACGGTAACCCGCGCTATCTGAGCGCTTCCTGCTGGGGAATAGGTTAACGGTAGACCCGCGGACTCTGACTCCGTTAGTCCTGGTTCGAATCCAGGTTCCCCAGCCAGACAATCCAGACTCCTGAGACTGAATGGCTAAAGCCAAGATTTTCCCACCATTTTCCGGGGTTTGCGAGTCCCGCTCCATTGTCACCTTCCGCCAGAAATCACCTGAACCACGGGAATCCGCGCGACGTCTCAGGTCGCCATTTTCGCGATACGAGGTTGAGATTGGTGGCGTCAGAGCGTCTTCAGAAGATCACGCTGGGCCTGCCAGTCGGAAGGCAGGGTGTGGCGCATGCACCAATCCGAAGTGAATCCGAGGGGCTGTTTGCCGTCCAGAACTTCGCGGACGATGTCAGGTGCAAGAAAGGCCAGACCGATCATCTGGTGAATGCGGCTCGTTGAGATACCTTCGCCTTGGGCGATTTCCGCGATGCTGGTACCGGTTCTGATCCTGGTGAGCCAGTTATGTGCTCTGGCGATATTGCGCATCAGCGCTTCGTCGATACCCGTCGGGCTTTCGGAGAGGACGATCTTCGTCTCGACACCGCGTTTGCGAAGCTGGAATGGATGGGTGATTAGGAGTTGGTCTGTGTCGAGCCCGTCCGCGAGCACGTCCAGCTTTTCCGCAAAGATGGCAGCGTCGATCCGAACGGAGATTGTACTGGGCGCAAGGTCGATCCTGTCGACCAGGTCGATGAGCGTCGATGGCGCGCTTTCAGAGAGTTCGGCCAGCCGGGCCGTGAGCCAGCCGATCCGTTCCGCCCCAGCCGGGGGTGCAAGTTGCACCGCAAGGTCCGGTCCGGAGAGATGCGTCCGCAACAGGTCCGTAACCCGCTACTCGACTTCTTTGGCCGGCAAACGCCACCCGTCGAGACCAGCTTCTCCACTGCGGGCGATGAGGCGGTGGGACACATAGTAGCGGAGCCGCGTGCCGGATCGTGTCTTCGTGTGAGAGGGTGTCAGCCGGTCGCCGGTTTCGTCGAATAGCTTGCCGGACAGGGGAGAGGATGTGAACCGCGCCGATTTCCGCCTCGGACGTCGAGCGCCCTCCTGCAGGATGGCCTGCATCCGGTCGAACCGATCAGGGTCTATGATCGCCGGATGCAGGCCGTCAAAAACCTGACCCTTGTGACGGATGCGCCCTGCATAGATCGGGTTGGTCAGGATCTGATGGAGATGACCGCGGGTGAAGCGGTCACCACCCTTGAGGGTGCCATCGCTGAGCTTCCGTAGCCTGGTCCGGGTGCCCTGCCGGTCCAGCTCGGCCTTCACCTGCTGAACGGTGCGCTTGGCCTCGTAGAGGTCGAAGATCATGCGGATTGTCCCGACCTCGTCCGCATTGATCTTCAGCGTCCGCCCATCCGGATGATAGCCGAAGGGCACCTGACCGCCCATCCAGAGCCCCTTGCGCTTCGAGGCCGCGATCTTGTCACGGATGCGCTCGGCGGTGACCTCGCGCGCGAACTGGGCGAAGCTCAGGAGCATGTTGAGGGTCAGCCGTCCCATGCTGGTGGCGGTATTGAAGGACTGGGTGACGGAGACAAAAGAAGCCTCGGCCGCATCGAGGATATCGACGATCTTGGCGAAATCGGCGAGCGACCGCGTCAGCCTGTCGATCTTGTAGACAACGATCTGGTCAACCTTGCCCTGCCGGACATCATTGAGGAGCCGGTTCAGGGCCGGTCGTTCCAGCGCCCCGCCGGAAAGACCGCCATCGTCATAGGGGTCTTTCATGAGCACCCAGCCTTCATGCTTCTGGCTGGCGATATAGGCGGCACAGGCCTCGCGCTGGGCGTGAAGCGAGTTGAATTCCTGCTCCAACCCCTCCTCAGAGCTCTTGCGGGTATAGATGGCGCAGCGGAACTTTTTCATGTTCCACCGCCCTTTCGATCGGTCAGACCAAAGAATCTCGGTCCGGACCAATGGGCGCCGGTGATGTGGCGCGCGATGGCAGAAAGGGACGCCCAGGACCGGTCACCCATCCTGTAGCCCTTCTCCAACACCTCGACCCTGTAGGTCCGGCCATTCCATTCCCGGACCAGCTGGGCGCCAGGCCGCAGCGTCGGCGGGGATGCCGAAGTCGCCGCTTCCCCCGCAGCGATCCGTTCAAGAGTGGACCGGGTTTTCGCGGGCAGTCCACCGTGTTTCCTGCACTGCGCTTCGTAGTCGAGCGCCTTGCGCATGAACCCGACCGAAAGATAGGGCGGGGGAGGAGCCCCGAAGACCTCCTCCCAGGTCGCGCGTATTGTTCCGCGTTCGGGGTCAGGCTTTCCCGGCATCGGCCACCTGCTGCACAGCCGTGATCCGGTAACGTGAGGGCTTGCCGCTCTCCGGCTTTTCCGCCGCGATCCCGTAGCCGAAGAGCCGGGATCGTTCTGACGGCTCAGGAGCGTCGATCTGAACCAGTCGAGCACGGCAGTGCGCTTGAACTCGGAAACGGCATCCTCCGGTTTGTGCGGATCGTCGATCAGGATGATGTCGCCGCCGCGAAGCGGATCGATCACAGACGTACTTAGCCGTTCTTCCGGAAGTGGCGTAACGATCCGCTCCAGAATGGGGTCGGCCAGCAGGCAAGCGCAGATTGCCTCCGGGTCGATCAGCCTGTTCACTCACGGCGATGCTGTCATGGACGTCAGGCGCCATGATCGCACGATTTCAGGCAACCCTGATGTCGTGTTTCTTTTCCCTACGCCGACACCTGCACTCACAATGCCGACCAAGCGCTACCGAACCAGCCACTCGGTTGGCGACGGCCATGTCGAGGCCTCTGGGGCATCAATATCTCTCCGGCATTCCTGGAAAATGCCGAGATGAGCAAAGCGAGGCGGAACAGCCCCGTTCCGCTGGGCGGGCAGGGGTCGCTGTTCAGGTTCTGTCCTCGTCAGGGGCGCAGTATATATCGTAGAGGGTCTTGATGACTCTCTCGGCGTTCTTCGACGCCAGCCGGTAGAAGACCTGCTGACCGCTCCGCCGCGTTTCGACCAGCTTTGAGGCCCGCAGCCGTGCCAGGTGCTGCGACAGGGCCGACTGGTTCATGTTCAGAAGATCGACAAGCTGGTTCACCGACATCTCCTTGTCGAGGAGATTGCACATCACCATGAGCCGCCGCTCGTTCGCCATTGCCTGCAAAAGCTCGGACGCTTCGCTGGCATTGGCTCTCATGTTAGAATATTCGATATTGCTCATATTAGAATTATATCATATCATGGGTGCCTGACAAGATCGAAAATGATGTCGCGCCGCAGCGCTGGACGCACGGGCGGGACGATAAATCGGAGGACACCATGGCACATGTAGTGGTTCTGGGGGCCGGTCTCGGCGGAACGATCCAGGCATACGAATTGCGGGATCTGCTCGCGGCCGAACACAAGGTCTCGGTGGTCAACAAGGGCAGCACCTATTCGTTCGTGCCGTCCAATCCCTGGGTCGCCGTCGGCTGGCGGACGCGGGACAAGGTCGAAGCGGACCTGACCGAAATACTGTCGCGCCGCGATATCGGCCTTTATCCGCAAGGGGCAAAGCGGCTGCATGCGACTGAGAAAAAGCTGGAACTCGGCGATGGGTCGATGCTCGACTATGACTACCTGGTGATCGCCACCGGGCCCGAACTGGCCTTTGACGAGGTTGAGGGACTTGGGCCCGATGCCCATACCACCTCGATCTGCATGATCGACCATGCGCTGGACGCCAAGGAGAAATTCGACGCTCTCGTCGCCAATCCCGGCCCGGTGGTCGTCGGCGCGGTGCAGGGAGCGTCCTGTTTCGGCCCCGCTTACGAATTCGCCATGATCCTCGACAAGGCGCTGCGCGACGCCAAGGTCCGCGACAAGGTACCGATGACATTCGTCACCTCCGAGCCCTATATCGGCCATCTCGGTCTGGACGGGGTCGGGGATACCAAAGGTCTGCTGGAAAGCGAGATGCGGAACCGGCATATCAAATGGGTCACTAACGCGAAGATCGACAAGGTGACGGCGGACGCGGTGCACGCTTCGGAAATAGGTGAGGACGGGTCGGTGAAAAAGACCCACGAAATCCCGCAGGTCTTCACCATGCTCCTGCCCGCCTTCCGCGGCGTCGAGGCAGTCCGTGATATCGAGGGCCTGACCAATCCGCGTGGCTTCATCCTCGTCGACAAGCATCAACGCAACCCGGCCTTCCCCGAGATCTTCGGCGTCGGCGTCTGTGTCGCCATCCCGCCAATGGGCCCGACCCCGGTGCCAGTGGGGGTGCCGAAGACCGGCTTCATGATCGAATCGATGGTCACCGCCACGGCCCACAACATTGCCCGGCTGGTAGAGGGCAAGGAACCGGCTGCCGAGGGCACCTGGAACGCTGTCTGTCTTGCTGATTTCGGCGATGGCGGTGTCGCCTTCGTCGCCCAGCCGCAAATCCCGCCGCGCAATCTCAACTGGGCGTCGTCGGGCAAATGGGTGCATGCGGCCAAGGTCGGGTTCGAGAAATATTTCCTGAACAAGATCCGTTCCGGCAAGTCCGAGCCGTTTTACGAGAAACTGGCGCTGAAGGCGCTGGGGATCGACAAGCTGAAGGAAGTGAAGCTCAGCGAACCAGCAGAATGATCCGGACTCCGGTGGCCTTTGCCACCGGCGTTCGACCAGCCAAGGGGGCAGGGCATGGCAGGCGAAAACGCCGCAGCCCAATTCCAAAAATTCGAACCAGCCGGGCATCCGGCCCCCCTTGAAACCGGTACAAACATCAGTATATTCGAATACTATAATATACTGATGGAGAATCACATGACACTCGAAAACGCAATCCAGGCCTTTGCCGGCGTGATGGTGCTTCTGTCCGTGGCCCTGACGGTCTGGGTCTCGCCCCATTTCATCTGGCTTACGGTCTTCGTCGGGGCAAACCTCACACAATCGGCCTTTACGGGCTTTTGTCCGGCGGCCCTAGTGTTTAGGGCTCTCGGCTTCAAATCCGCCACCGCAAGCTAAGGACTGATCCCATGCGCGCACTCTTCCTGATCGCGGCCCTTATCGCCGCCAGCCCGCTTTCCGCCGAGACGATCACCATCGAACCGGTCGCGGTCACGGTCTGGAAATCGGTCTATGGAAGGGTCGAGGCGCGCGATACCTCGGTCGCCCGGGCCCGCCTGGGCGGCACGCTGGTGGAACTGAGCGTGACCGAAGGCGATGTGGTGAGTGCAGGCCAGGCCATCGGGCGTATCCATGACGACAAGATCGCCTTTCAGATCGATGCCATCGACGCGCGGCTGGATGCGCTGAACGCGCAGCTGGAACGCGCCGAGACCGAGTTTGCCCGCGGCCAGTCGCTGTTCGAACGCGGCACCATCACTTCGCAGCTTTTCGACCAGCTGACCACGGACGTGGAGGTTACAAGAGGCCAGATCGCCGCTGTCGAGGCCGAACGTCGCGTCGTGGTCCAGCAGCGGGATGAAGGCGCGGTCCTCGCCCCGGCCGACGGGCGCGTCCTGACCGTGCCGGTCACCCGTGATGCCGTGGTCCTGCCCGGCGAGCCGGTGGCGACCGTCGGTTCGGGCGGTTTCTTCCTGCGCATCGCGGTTCCCGAGCGCCATTCAAGCGCCCTGAAGGAAGGGGCCGCCATTCAGATCGCCACAAGCGGCGCGGCGCAAACGGGCACACTGGCCAAGGTGTACCCCCAGATCGAAAACGGCCGCGTTATCGCCGATGTCGAGGTTGAGGGCCTCGACACCGCCTTCGTCGATGCCCGTATCCTCGTCGAAGTCCCCATCGGCGAACGCGAAACGCTGATGGTTCCCGAGTCTGCCATCGCCACCCGCTCCGGCATCGATTTTGTCACTGTCGAAATGGCAGGCGGCGAAACCGCCCGCGCCGTCGTCCTCGGTGACCGCGTCGAAGGGAACGGCAGCGCGATGGTCGAGGTCCTCACTGGGCTCGAACCCGGTGACCAGGTGGTTCTGCCATGAGCGACAAGCCACAGAAACTTGGGATAGCCGGTGCCCTGACCAAGGCGTTCATAGACTCCCCGCTGACGCCCCTGTTCCTGATCGCCTCTTTCGCCTTCGGCCTGATCGCGCTGGTGACCCTGCCGCGCGAAGAGGAACCGCAGATCTCCGTCCCGATGGTCGATATCCGCGTCGCCGCCGCCGGGCTGAAGGCCGAGGACGCGGTCAAGCTGATCACCGAGCCGCTGGAGACCATCGTCAAGGGCATCAACGGGGTCGAACATGTCTATTCTCAAAGCATGGATGACGGCGTGCTGGTCACCGCGCGTTTCATCGTCGGCACGCCTGCCGACAACGCCATCCTGCGGGTCCACGAAAAACTGCGCGCCAATCTCGACCGCATGCCCGTCGGCATCCCCGAACCGCTGATCGTCGGGCGCGGCATCGACGATGTCGCCATCGTCTCGCTGACCCTCGCCCCCGATCCTGACATCGCCGCGCATGTCACTGCCAACGACCTGACCCGTATCGCCCGCGAGTTGCGCGCCGAAATTGCCAAGATCGACGATGTCGGGCTGAGCTACCTCGTCGGTGAAACCCCCGAAGCGATCCGCGTCGCCCCTGACCCTGAACGGCTCGCACTTTACGGCGTCACCCTGCAGCAACTGGCGGGCAAGGTCGGAAGTGCCAACATGTCCTTCCCCGCCGGCATGGTCCGCGACCGGGGCGAACAGGTCGAACTGATCGCGGGCGAGACCCTGCGCACCCCGGCCGAGATCGGCAACCTTCTGGTCACCACCCGCGACGGCCGCCCGGTCTATATTCGCGACGTCGCCGATGTTGACCTGGTCACCGATGGCGCCGATCTTCTGGTCTCGACCGTCACCCGTGGCGAGGTCGGTGAAATCAACCGCGTCCCTTCCGTTACCCTCGCCGTTGCCAAACGCGCCGGGGCAAATGCGGTAATCGTGGCCGAAGAAATCCTGCACCGGGTCGAGGCGCTGGAAGGCAGCCTGATCCCCGAAGGCATCCGTGTCGAGATCACCCGCGACTATGGCGAGACGGCGAACGAGAAGGCCAACGAGCTGTTGTTCCACCTCGGCCTCGCCACCATCTCCATCGTCATCCTCGTCTGGCTCGCCATCGGCTGGCGCGAGGCGCTTGTCGTCGCCGTGGTCATCCCGGTCACCATCCTCCTGACGCTCTTCGCGTCCTGGCTGATGGGCTACACCCTGAACCGGGTGTCGCTGTTCGCGCTGATTTTCTCCATCGGCATCCTCGTCGACGACGCCATAGTGGTGATCGAGAATATCGCGCGGCACTGGGCCATGGACCCCAAGGGCGACCGCAAGGCCGCCGCGATCCGGGCCGTCGCCGAGGTCGGCAACCCCACCATCGTCGCCACCCTCACCGTGGTCGCCGCCCTGCTGCCGATGCTGTTCGTCTCCGGCATGATGGGCCCCTATATGAGCCCGATCCCTGCCAACGCGTCCGCCGCGATGATCTTCTCGTTCTTTGTCGCCGTCATGGTCACGCCGTGGCTGATGCTGCGCTTCGCTGGCGGGGCGGCGCATGGTCACGCCGATGGCGGGCAGGGTGGTCTCCTGGGGCGCGCTTATGCCGCCGTCGCCCGCCCGATCCTGGCATACAAGGCGGGCTCGTGGCTGTTTCTGGCTGTCGTCGCCGTCCTCACTTTCGGCTCGCTGACGCTGTTCTACACCAAGGACGTCACCGTCAAACTCTTGCCCTTCGACAACAAATCCGAGCTGATGGTCACCATAGACATGCCCGAAGGCACCTCGGTCGAGACCACCGACAGCGTCGCCCAGATTGTTGCCTCTACGGTGCTGGATTTCCCCGAAGCGATCAGCGCCCAGACCCATGCAGGCACGGCGGCCCCCTTCAACTTCAACGGCCTCGTCCGGCATTACTTTTTCCGCAACAAGCCCTATCAGGGTGACGTCGCCATCAATCTTGCGCCGAAAACCGAGCGCGAGCGTACTTCCCACGACCTTGCACTGGTCCTGCGCGAGCGGCTGAACGAGTTGGACCTGCCCCCCGGCACCAACCTCAAGGTCGTCGAACCGCCCCCCGGTCCGCCGGTCATGGCCACGCTTCTCGCTGAAATCTACGGCCCCGACGCCGAGACCCGTCGTGCGGTCGGGCAAAAGGTAGAGGCTGCCTTCCGCTCTGTGCCCTTTGTCGTTGATGTCGACAACTCCTGGGGTGAACCGGCCCGGCGCCTGCGCACCACCGTCTCGACCGACGATCTGGAGTTCTTCCGGGTGCAGGAAGCGGACGTTTTCGACACCATCTCGATCCTCAATTCAGGCAGCACTGTCGGCTATTCCCACCGTGGCGGTGGCCGCCAGCCGATCCCCATCGTGCTGGAACGCGGCAAGCAGGACCGCGTTCTCGACGAACGCTTCCTCACCACCCCGATCCCGGCCAATGTGCTGCCCGGCGACCGGGGTGTGGTCGAACTTGGCGACGTGGTCCGGGTCCGCGAGGAACGTGCCTCCTTCCCGATCTTCCGCCACAATGGCCGCTATGCCGAGATCGTCACCGCCGAACTGGCGGGCGATTTCGAGGCCCCTCTCTACGGCATGCTCGCCGTGCACGAGGCCCTCGACGCCCAGGACTGGACCGGCTTGCAGAAACCGGTGATCAGCCTCCACGGCCAGCCCGAGGACGAGACGCATTCGACGCTGCTCTGGGACGGCGAATGGGAGGTCACCTGGGTGACTTTCCGCGACATGGGCGCTGCCTTCATGGTGGCGCTTCTTGGCATCTACATCCTCGTCGTCGCCCAGTTCGGTTCGTTCAAACTGCCGCTCGTCATCCTCACCCCGGTACCCCTGACCTTCATCGGCATCCTCGGCGGCCACTGGTGGCTGGAGGCGCCGTTCACGGCGACCTCGATGATCGGTTTCATCGCCCTTGCCGGCATCATCGTGCGCAACTCGATCCTCTTGGTCGATTTCATCCGCCACACGCCCAAGGACCGCCCGCTGAAGGAGATCCTGATCGAAGCGGGCTCGATCCGCTTCAAACCGATCCTGCTGACGGCGATTGCGGCCATGATCGGGGCCGCCGTCATCCTCGCCGACCCAATCTTCCAGGGCCTCGCGATCTCGCTCCTGTTCGGCCTGATTTCGTCCACCCTGCTGACCGTTCTGGTCATCCCGGCGATCTACCGGGTGCTGAGAACCTGACCAGAGGAGAACTGGTTTGCAGTGATTGCGGGGAGACCCAGCAGGCTTGTCCCAGTTGCGAAGCAGGATGGCTTGTCGAACGGCGCGGCCGCTATGGAGCATTTCTCGGCTGTGTCCGCTTCCCGGACTGTGATGGCAAAGCTAAGCTGCAGAAAAGCGCATGACATGAATAAAGAGCACGACCCAGCCGCCATTGTTACGCTCAATGACAAAGGTCCGCAGGCAGCGGCGGATTCCGGACGTTCATGGTCGCCGCGGCGAACTTTAGGTCCCCGCCCGAGTCAACTCCAACTGACTAAGTGTTGGTGCGTGTAGGCCGTCCGCAGACCCGTGCATCGGTTTGATCCATTGCGCAGCCTAGTACCCCGTGACGGGGCTTCGACCGTTCCATGCTGCTTCCCATTCCTCGTTGAATATTTCTTCCGCGTCGCTGTCCATGACAGGATAGGCGAAGGTCAATGCGAATGCGTCAGCGACATCGGGGGAGGGAATCCCACGCTTCTTCATGTCGACCTTGCGCTCGAGGAGAAGAGCGTTCTGGGCATTGTAGCTGAACATGGGTGCCGACAGCTCAGCACCAGGAAGGTTGTCCCGTGGAAGCGATCCGGATTCCAGCCACGATCGTGCCGTGAGCCACATTTCGGTGCGTTTGTTGGCGGCCTTCTCGCCGGTCCGCGTACTGTCTGACTTTGCGCCGAAGTTAATGCCTTGCGCCATCATGAACCCAAGCTGCCGGAGCCGGTCAACGACGCCGCCCCCGACGCCGCCATCGTCAATGAAAACGGCATCTGGGTTCCAGCGCCGTATCCAGTCTGCAACCCGGGCAGCCAACTGCATCGTATCCCAACCCGACAATCGCTCATAGGGGATCGGTGCGCCATCCCGGCTTTGGCGGAAGTAGATGACAGAACGGTCATCTCCGAACCGTGCGACATCGACGCCGATGACCTTTTCGTCGAATGGCTCGGGCGGGTTTGCCTTTCGGGTCATTGCCTTGTTCACCAGCCCTTGAGGGATCAGCTGTTCATCGCGCTGCCTCAAAGCTGCAGTAGAACTCCTGACGCACCTTTCCTTCCGACATACCGGAGCGGCGTTCGGCATCAATCTGATCACCGGAGATAAGCCCGGTGTCCTCGATTGTCAGCCGTTCGCTGAACCACCCGTCCGCCTCGACCGCATTGAGCCAGGTCGTGTAGCCGTGGTTGTGCCCCCGGGGCGTGTAGATGAAGAGGGCCCAGCCATCGTTCTCGACCAGGATCGGCCGGATGTAGTCCCAGGCATCCGGATGGGCCAGCGCCCATTCCGAGAACACGACACCAACCGGGTTCGATCCGACGAGACTGTCGAAGTTGTCTGACCCGGCCATCTGCCAGATCGAGCCGTTTACGGTCTCCAACAGCATCTCGTTTGCGTTTACCCGCCGGCGAACCTGAGGCGGAAACACCTGGTCGATGATCCTTCGCCCCTTGCCGTCGATCCCGTTCCAGATCGCGCGACGGGCCTGAGTTTGTTCCGGGAAGAGATGCCAGTAAGTCCCGACACGTCGAAACATGTCCCGGGCCGTGAGGTTCAGGGCCACGCTGTCCTTGCCTGCGCGCCGGTGCCATATCGCACATCCGCGCGTGAAGGCATGGTTATGCCCGAACTGCCGGTAGAGACGTTCCTGGTGCGGAAGCGGGCGCCAGTCATTCGGGATCGTCAAACGTGTCGATGACATGGATCGTCACTCCCTTTTCCCCTTGTTGTTTGGGCTGCTCTTCGTAGGCTTCGATGAGCCTGAGCGTCTGGGCCGCGGCCCGCATGTCTCCCTTGATCGCCTTGGTCACGAGCGACAGAATCAGGGCCTCCCGCTTTGTGATGCGCGTTGTCCGACCGCCCTCGGTCACGGAAACTTCCTGCGACAAGGCCTCCTCCAGCACTTTTGCCACGCCTCGTAATCCCTTGGGCCGGCCCAGTGGGTTGCCCGATTGTCCTGGTTTGAACCGCGTCGCCCTGGGTGGCTTGCCATAGCCGACCTCGTAGGACGTTTCGCTGTTGCGCTCGTCAGACATCACCCGTCCTTCCCGGAAAGGACGGACCCAGCAGCGCGCTCCGCGAATGTCTCGCCGGTTGCGACCAGGACCGCGTTGTCGTGGCTGATGTCCTTCCAGCGGCGGATGGTCCTGTCGACATAGACAGGATCGATTTCGACGAGCCGTGCCCGACGACCCGTCCGCTCGGCCGCGATCAGCGTCGAGCCCGATCCGCCAAACCCGTCCAGAATGATATCACCGCGTTCGGAACAATCCCGAACGGCGTCCGCAACCATCGCTACGGGCTTCACGGTCGGATGGAGCGCCAGGTCCTGGAGACGCCCGGCACCGCCCGACGTGATCCCTCGATATTCCCAGACATTGGTGCGATAGCGCCCGCTCTCGCCCAGCCCGAAAGTGTTCGTGTGGGGGGCGTCCCCAGACTTGAAAGCAAAAACGAGCTCATGTCGGGACCGGTAGAATGTTCCCATGCCGCCATTGTCCTTGGCCCAGACAATCAGGTTCTTGAGTTCGGTATAGACCCTCTCACCTGCGTCGAGGATCTCGCGCATGTGCCGCCAGTCCATACAGATGAAATGGATTGGACCTGTCACGTTTCTGTGCCGCCCCAAGTGCTCGTTTAGGCCACTTTCCTTTCGAAGGCGACAGGGCTTTTCCAGCCCAAAGCTGAGTGTCGCCGTCGCGGATTGTAGAAGCCATTGATGTACTGGAAGATGGCCACTTCTGTTTCGCGGCGCGTTTGCCATGACCGTCGCCAGATCAGCTCGGCTTTGATCGTTTTGAAGAACGTTTCGACCGCCG
>JBNKVT010000053.1:0-81824 GCA_050299335.1 Paracoccaceae bacterium
TTTGCCGAGCGTTTCTTCAACAAACTCAAACACTTCCGCGCGGTCGCCACACGTTATGACAAGCGTGACGACAACTTCCTCGCCTCCGTCCAACTCGCCTCTATCCGCATTTGGTTGCGGAGTAATGAGTCGGTGGCCTAGACCAAAATCGTTCCAGACTGAATCAGTCCGCAATAGAATTCTGGTCCAGAGACATAGGCTTGAGCAAATTCCGGGGATCAGATTGTTTCAATCTGATCCGGTTTTGCTCTATGTCGCCAGACACCCGGCAATCAGCGCACGCTGGCGGACAAGCGCAAGGACGGTGTCGAGAACCGGGCTCGGATGACCGGTCATCCGGGCAAGCTCGGCAACGGCCCCCACAAGGGCCTCGATTTCCATCGGGCGGCCACGTTCCAGGTCCTGCAGCATCGAGGTGCGGTGTTCACCCACCGCCGCCGCGCCCTCGATCCGCTTCTCGACGCCGATCCCGAAACGCACCCCCAGTGCCTCGCCGACGCGCTGCATTTCGGTCATGATTGCGGCGATCACCGCGCGTGTACCGGGATCAGCGGCCATCTCGGCGAGCGTCGCCCCTGTCAGGGCACTGATCGGGTTCAGCGAGGCATTGCCCCAGAGCTTGATCCACAATTCGTCCCGGAGCTTCGGGCGCACCGGCGCGCGCAGCCCGGCCGATTTCATCGCTTCCGACAGCGCCTCGACCCGGGCGCTGCGCTCCCCGTCCGGCTCGCCCAGCGAGAACCGGTCGCCGGAGCGGTGCGCGACCACGCCGGGCTCGGTGACCTCGCAGGCGGGATAGACCACGCAGCCGATGGCCCGGTTGGGGCCGATACGATCCCAGATGCGCCCACCGGGGTCCACCGCCTCGATCCGGCGGTCCCGATAGGGCCCGTCCAGCCCGTGAAAATACCACCAGGGCACGCCGTTGACCGCAAAGACCACCGCCGTTTCGGGACCGAGGAGCGGCTGCATGGCCGCGACAACACCAGGGATGGAATGGGCCTTGAGGGTGACGATGACAAAATCCTGGGGCCCAAGCGTGGCAGGGTCGTCGGTGGCCGCGATCCGGTGAACCGTGCGGTCGCCCTCCTCGATCAGCGTCAGCCCGTTCTCGCGGATGGCGGCCAGATGCGAGCCCCGTGCGATCAGCGAAACCTCGGCGACCGGGGCGAGCTTCGCCCCGAGATAGCCGCCGATGGCCCCGGCACCGTAGATGCAGATTTTCATTGCCCGAGCCCTTTCATCGTCTCGTCAGGCCAGCCTCGGCAGCCCTCTCCCCCATCCCCTCTCCCAGAGGGAGAGGGGAGGTGCCCCGGCGGCGCCGTTCGCTCCTGGTGGAGAGCTGGGCGGGAGGGGCTTTTTCGTCGGCGACTGTGCGCTCTATAACCCCAGCTTTTCCGCCAGCCCGATCCGCTGCAGCTTGCCGGTGGCCCCTTTGGGGATCTCGTCGCGAAAGAGGATGGTCTGCGGGACCTTGAAGGCGGCGAGCCTCTCGGCGGCGAAATCCTTCAGCTCGCCCTCGCTCGCCTTCAGCCCCTCGCGGAAGACGACGACCGCGGCGACAGTCTCGCCGAGCTTGTCATGGGGCAGCGCGAAGGTGACGACCTGATCGACGGCCGGATGGGCCTGCAGGACATCATCGACTTCGCGCGGGGCGATCTTTTCGCCGCCGCGATTGATGATCTCCTTAAGCCGACCCGAGATGGTCAGGTAGCCTCCGGCATCGAGACTGCCCAGATCGCCGGTTCGGAACCAACCATCGGTGAAGGCGCTGGCGTTTGCGTCGGGATTGGCCTCGTAGCCGGCAAAGACATTCGGTCCCCGGATGACGATCTCGCCCTGCTCGCCCTCGGCCCTGAGCGTCCCGCTGGCCTCATCCATGATCGCCACCTCCGGCCCGGCGGCGATCCCGACCGTACCGGGCTTTCGGGGCGCGGGCGGCAGGGGGTTGGAGGCCATCTGGTGCGCAGCTTCGGTCATGCCGTACGCCTCGATCACCGGGCAGCCGAAGGTACTTTCCAGCTCGGCCATCACCGGCGGCGGCAACGAGGAGGAGGACGACCGGACAAAGCGCAGCCGCGCGCCGGCGACGCTGTCGGGATTGCGGGCGGCGCGGGCGAGGATGGCCTGGTGCATCGTGGGAACGGCGGTGTACCAGCTCGGGCGGGTCTCGTCGAACCACTGATAGAATTTCAGCGCGTTGAACCCCGGCGTGCAGACCACATGGGCCCCTGCCGAGATCGAGGACAGAAGCGAGGCGATCAGCCCGTGGATATGAAACAGTGGCATGATCGACAGTCCGGTATCCTCGGGGCCGAGCCGCAGCGACGCGGCGACATTGCGGGCCGAAGCGAGGATATTGGCGGTCGAGAGCGGCACAAGTTTGGGCCGCGAGGTGGTGCCGGATGTGTGCAGCACAAGGGCTTCGTCCGTGCCCTCGGACCAGCCTGAACGAGCCGGGCGGCTGTCGGAATAGCCGCCGATGGAGAAACTCCCGGCGGGGTCGCCACCATCATAGATGATCTCGACAACCGGGATGGACAAGGCGGCCGCAGCCTCGCGGACCGGCGAGGTGCTGGAGGCCTCAACAAAGACGATCCTGGCCCTCAGGTCTTCGAGATAGAAGGCAAATTCGTCCCGTGTGTACCCCGGATTGAGCGGCGCCGCCGAGGCCGAGGCGGCCACCGACAGGAAGGCCGTCGCCATTTCCGGTCCGTTGGGCAGCACGATCGCCACCCGGTCGCCCCGCCCCACGCCCAGGCGGTTCAGCGCCGCTTGGGTACGTGTCAGCTGGTCGGCAAGCGCGCCGTAGCACAGCGACGGTCGCGCCGGGGCACCGATGGCCGGTGCGTCGGCGGACGCGGCTGAAACGAAGGCATGAATGGACGTCATTTGGGGCCTTTCCGGCTTGGTCCTTGGCGGGTCACCCGGCAATCTAGCGCTGTCGACGGGCCGGGGGCAACTTGCACGATAGGCTTGGAAAACGGGGAATGACAGGCGGTCGGTTTGGATCAGGCAAAGCGCAGACACGCCAATATGCGGGAGGCGGACCGGTATAGCCGCTCCGCCTCGCTAATCCTGAAGGGGCGTCGAACCCCCGGGCACCAGAATAAACGTTGCCAAACTTTCAGGAATTCCAGATTAACACAGCGCTCTGTCCTGTCACCACCTCAGATCGGCAGAGTGTGATTATTGTCAAGCTTCACCCAATTCGGGCTGGCCTTGTGGAAGATAGTGCCCTTCGGCCCCTCGACCAGATTCTGGCTGAAGACCCAGAGCGGCACGAAATTGTCGTCCAGCGGCCTGAGCTGGTTCAGCCTTATGCCCATGGTCGCCATCGCGATCCGGTTCTGTGACACCATGATATGGCGGCCCAGAAAGCCCCAGATGCGGATACCCTGGGCGTAGAAATTCTTGAAATTGGGCCGCGAAGACAGGCTCAAGTCGTTGCCGAGGATGCGCACGGTTTCCGAGTTGCCGACGAGGATGCCGTAGCCCGCATAGGCCTCGACATGGGGGGCCATCAGTTCCAGGCGGTTGTCCTCGATGGTGATGCTGCCCGCGACATGCACCGGCTGGAACCGGTGGCTGACCGCGACGCGGATGCCGGTCTGGCAGTCGCGGATCCGGTTGCCGTGCACCCGCACATTGCGCAGCACCTGCCCGCCGCAGACGATCCCCTGCCAGGCCAGCGAGGGGCTGTCGTCGATCAGCGAGGCGAACCAGGCTTCCGCCGAACTCAGCCCGGCCCGGAACGCCTTGTCGGTGACAAAGCGCGAGGCCATGGCGTGGGCGACGCTAAGAAGGTGGTCGGCATTTGCAATCTTCCGCGCCGCTTCTATCCGTGTCAGGGCACTGCTCCAGTCGCGCTGATTGATCGGCGAGTTGAAGGCGATGACCTGTCCATTGGCCTCCAACAGCACGTTGCGTTTCTCGCCCTTGCGGGCATCGAAGCGATAGATCTCGGGCTCGGACGTCACCAGGAGCGTGCGCAGCACCTTCGGGTTATCCAACCGGTTGCCGCCATCGCCGAGGCTTTCGCGCAGCCGGTCGATCTGCTTTTTGAAGCGCGGCAGGCGGCTGGTATCCTGCACCGCCCGGTCGATCAGCTTGTCGGCATAGGCCTTGAACCCGGCCTCGTCGCGCAGCTGCGCGGCAGTGGGTGGGTTCTCGCGGACCATCTCGTCCCAGGCGTCCTGGGTGACGGGGCTGGAAAACCCCATCCGCCACTCCTTGGCGGCAATCTCGACGATGCCCTCCTTCGAACGCCCCCGTCCCTTGACCGGGTTTTTGACCAGGCTCTCGGCCATCCGCCGCACCCAGGCCTTGTCCTTCACGAACCGCTCAATCCCCAGCGAGCCGGACTTGCGCCGCACATCCAGCGAGTTGCCCTCGATGTCGGTGTCGATGGCGTCTGTGACCAGCACCGCCTCCTGCATATGGCCGGTGAGGAAGTGGTTGTCGCGGATCTTCACCGACTTCGTCGGCACCAGATCGCGGAATTTCCGCGTCCGGCCCCGGACCACGAGACAGCAACGCTCCGCCGAAGTGCCGCCGCCGCAGGAAATCGCGCAGCCGTGCACCTCGACCTCGCCGCAGCGCCCGATATCCAGCGCGCCGCCCCGGTTGATGGCGTTCGCGGGCTCGATGGCAGAGGCCACTGCCGGAGCCGAAATGCTCAGCCCCGAAACCGAAACGCTGGCGCAATCCTCGATCACCAGCGCCTGTTCGGCCCGGTCGACGACGATCTCGACCGTCCCCGCCCCCGCCCCGTGGATCGAGATATGGCCATAGCTGGTCATCCGCACCGGGCGGTCTGTCGTATAAGTGCCCCGGGCGAAACAGATCGACGCGTTTTCGCGCGGTTTCAGGTTTTCGAGGATCGCCACCCAGTCCTGTTCCGGCGTGATCACATAGGTCGAGCAGCCGATCTGCTGCATCCCCGCCAGCGCCTCGATGGCCTTCTGCACCGTATTGGCCCCGGCCAGCGACGGCGTGTTGGCCGGGTTGTAGGAGGTCGCATCGGCCCGCGACAGCGAGGCGTTGAAATGCAGCGGTGCATGGGTGATCCCGTCCGCCGCATCCAGCCGCCTTGCCGTGACCCGCTGCGAGAAATTGGTGGCATCCAGTGACCAGTTGACCGTGGCGATCCCGTCCGCCCCGGTCACCGCCACTTCGATCTTGGTCCCGTTGCCGAGCCGTCCGTCTCCGCCGGTGACCTCGAAGCGGATGCGCTCGCCTTGCACCGCCGCGTGGCCCCTCGTCACCGCGACCGCCAAAGGCTTGGCCAGCGGAATGCGGGTGTTGGGCGACAAGGGATCCGGCATCGCCTCCTGCCCGTCACCCCCGGCATGAAGCATCTCCTTGGCCTCGGTTGCAGGCGGGAAGAGGGCGCGGCAATCATGTGTGATCGTCCACACCCCTGCCCCGTCGCGGGTCAGCAACGCCAGCGCGGCATAGTCGCGGCGGGGACCAAGAGGCGCGCGGGTCAGCGGCTCGCCGGTGACCTCGTGGCGGGGCCAGTCGATATCGCCCGAGACGGCGCGGGCGGGGATGGTCCAGTGGTCGGCGCTTTGGAAAGCACCGTCCTCGAAGCCGACCTGCACGCCGTTCTCCAGATCGCCCCACTCACCCGCGAGGTCAGCAATCTTCTTCGGCATCCCGCCTTCCCAACGGGTGACGAAGGCGGCGGGTGGCAGTTTGTCGGTGTCGGGATTGCCCGCATCGGTAAGCGGTAGCAGCGTGTCGGGGTCACGGATCTCGGCCAGCGAGACGCGCTTGCCGATCACCTCGTCAATACGGGCGAAAAAGCCGGGGGCCTCGGTCAGCAACGCCGCCTCGTCGCGTATCTCGATCCAGTCGCCGGTCTTCAGCGCCGTCAGATCGTCCCGGCCCGTGCTGTCGACGATCAGCACGCCCGCATCCATCGACCGGTACCGGGTGCGGTGGATGGCGTTCTCGCGCGACCACTTGTAGGTCGCCGCCGTCGCGTCGCCGCCATTGTGGATTTCCACCCGGTAAAGCAGGTTGTCGAGGCTCCGGTAACCCGCCGAGGGCGGCAGGGTGCAGGGTCCGGCAGCGATATCGGCCAGCTCGGCGCGGGCTTTCAGGCGGCCCTGCGGCGTCTTGTGGCGGACGATGTCAAAGGGGCTTTGCAGCGCCGGACAAGTCAGATCGGGATCGTCGAAACCGCGCGCCTTCAGCGTATCGAAAGAGATCAGCCCCACCTGCCAGATGGTCCGGTCGCGGGTGGCGGTGTCGGGTCCGTCAAGCGCCACTTCGCGGATGGCGGGGTCGTCGAGGGCAGTGACCGCCTGATCGGTGGATTTGAGATAGGCCAGATACTCCCCCGCCTGGTCCGGCAGCTCCGCTTCGGGTGCGAAAGGCTGGCGGGTGACCGTGGTCAGATGGGTCAGCTTGCCGTCATTCGTCGTCAGGGCCGGGGTGGTGCGGAAAGTGCGGACTCCGTCCTCATCCTGATCGAAATCGCGCATCCGGAAACGGGTACCGTCCGGTTTTTCCAGAATGTCGCCATCCCCGAGCACCCCGCCCGCGTCAATCCGCCAGACCGCATTCGCCCCGTTCCCCGAAATCTTCGCCACCTGCACCGGCGAGGGCTGATCCGCGACATGCCGCACCCCCGCGACATGGCCGGTGCCCGCCCCGATCACCAGCGCGCCGGTCGGCGCATCGAAACTCAGCCCAAACCCCGGATCGTCGGTGGGAAACCCGGCATGGCCGATGATATCGGTCGCGGTCTTCCGGTCCGAGGCGCGCAGGATATCCCCCTGCTCGTTCCAGTCGGCATCGGTGAACATCCGCCCCTGCTGCATCCGTATCAGCGAGAAGCGTTTGGCGGGGTCGAAAGAGTGCCTGGAATAATCTCCGGCCATGGGTCTTCTCCTACGTCACAAAGATCACGCCCGGGGTCAGGCCGAAAGGCGAGAACTCCTGAATGGCGTCTGCGATATTGGCCCGGCGCGCCGGGTCGCGATTGGCGAAACCGACCCCCATCTCCATGCCGTCCTCAGCCCCTTCGAGGATGCTGGTCGGGGTGGAGAGCCTCAGGAGGGCAAAGCCCGGGTCCTGGAAGCGGGTCGAAACGAAAATGGGGCGGGGGATCGGGTTGTCGGCGGCGGACGGCACGCATTTGTAGCGGCGCGGCAGCACCGATCCGGGCGTGGTCCACGAAAACCGCACGCAGCCCTGCTGCTTGTGGGCGACGGTGACATCGCCGGTCAGCAGGCTGTTCTCGGCCCTGATCGAGCGGCAGGTGACGCGGCCGAGGATCGTGCAGCCGGAAATCTCGGCATCCATGCGCGGGGTGCGGGCGACGAGCGTGGCATTGCCGGTGCCGCCGCCATCCGCTGCCACGTCCTCCCCGAGGATCGAGCGGCTGATGGTCAGCGCCCCGGTGGCCAGCGGCAGGTCGATCTTCGCGGCAATCGACCGGTCCAGCGTCAGCCGCATCCGCGCGTTGTCGGCGGTCGAGACAATCGCCTTGTCCAGCAGCGCCCCCGAGGCCCCAACCGTACAATTCAGCACCCAGAGATGCCCCAGATCACCCCCGGCCCGCGCCTCGACCTTGTCGCCCAGCGCCAGCCCGTCGAGGATCAGCGTCCCGCCCTCGTCCTCGCCCGCATCCGCCGCGTCGATCATCACCGGACCCGTCAGCAGCGGGCGGCGGTGCATCGGCGACAGTTGCCCCGGCGATCGCCGCTTGGTGCCATCCGCACTCTCAATCACCGGCCAGGCGGCGGCTACAATGGCCAGCTTCGCCCCCGGCGCCAGCAGGATCCGCCGCTGCGCGTTCAGCGCCTCGTCATAGGAGGCGCTGTCCATCACCACGATGATCCCCCGCGCCCCCGGACTGCCCGCCTGGAACTGGTTCCACCGGTGCACCGCCTCGCGGATCGAGCCAACCACCGGCCCGCCTTGCAATTCGTCGTCGGTGATCTCTTCCGCCCGCTGGGTGACACCAATCTGGAAAGGCGCATCCTCGCCCTCGATCACCAGCTCCGGCAGCCATTTTTCTACGCTCTCGCGCCGGTCATACGCCCCGCCGCCGATATCGAAATGCGCCGCTTGCGCAAAGCCGGTCTCGACGGGTTTGGTCTCGTCCGTGGCATGAAGCGACAGCCGCCCCAGCACCGGGTCGACCAGCACTTCCCCGGCCTGAGCGGGACGCCGGAACGCTCCGGCCTCCGTCTTGGAAAGGTCGCAGCAGAAGAGTTTCCCAGCAGGCACCTCCGCGCCATCCAGGCGAACACGGAAAGGCGGTTCATCCTCGAACCAGCGGCCCGGGGTGACACCAGTCTCGCGGCCCGCGTTGAGGGCGTCAAAAACCTGATCGCGCCGCAGCGCCGCAGGCACCGTCCGCTCGGTCATCCGCGCGGCGATGGAAAGGTCGGCCGCAGGCCGGTTGACCAGCGGCAGGTCGCGCCCGAACGGGTCGAAGCGCAGCAGCCCGGCATCCGACCCGTCGCGGCGCGGCATCGCCCCGCCGAGATAGCCGTTCACTGCCGTCTCGACCGGCCAAAGCGGAGCCGCCGAATTGCGCCAGACGAAAACTCCGAGATGCGGGATGTTGTAGCGTCCGGTCCACCCCTCGGGCTGGCCGGCAGCGGCAGCATGGGGCAGCGTCGAGAAAGGCGAGCGGCTGGTCCGCGCCCGCGCGCTGTTGCGGATATCCAGAAAGGCCGGGGCGTCGGGGCGGATATGGTTCATGTGTTGTGAGGCGGCGAGGCGCTGGAAGAACTCCACCGCCACCACCGGCCAGCCGGAAACATCGCGCGCCACCTGCTCGACCACCGCCGCCGTGCCCTTGGCCTGGCGGTATTGCAGGATATTGGCCACATAGGCCCGCAGCTGCCCAGCCCGGTCCTCGCCGATCTCGCGCATCGGTCGCGCACCGATGAGGGCGGCGATATAAGGCAGCGCCCAGGGCTCGCAGGTCTCGACGAACCAGTTGTCGTAAAGCTGGTCCAGATCGCGCTCTAGGATCTGCAGCTCGTCGCCAAGGATGCCCATGAGGGCTTCGAGGGGGCGGCCTTCCTCGGCGTCGCGGATGCGGAAATGGCCGGGGAGGCGTTGGTAGAGATCGGCTGAGAGGCGGTCACGCATGGGCGGCCTCGTTGACGCTGATTGTGATGGCCGAGGGCAGGACGGTCAGCAGTTCGGCGGCGGTAAACGTGTCACCGGTGCCGCGCTGGCCGGGGCCGAGGGCCGGAAGGGCTGGCAACACCGATTGCAGGGTCGCCCCCGTGGTCTCGACGGTGGAGCCATCCATCAGGATCGCCAGCGCGTCGAGATCGGCGGAAACCACGCCCTTGGCCGCATGAAGGGCCGCGATGACTTCCGCCGCGCTCACCGACTGGGCGAGAAGCCGGGCATCGTAGCCGAAACGCTCTTCCAGCACCGCGCGGGCCCAGAGGATGACGTCCTCGGCCAGATAGGCCGGGTCGATATCGAGATGCGCGGTCATCGCAAACAGACGCCGCTGATAGGGCTGCACGATCACCGGCCGCGCCGGGTCGCGGACCTTCTCGATGGCGGCGACGAGGTTCACCATCAGCGTGTCGCTTTCCTCAAGCTCGCCATCCGCCTCGGGCGCAATGCTCAGATGCACCAGCTTCTCCTGCCCCGACCACAATTCGCGGGCCTGCGCCTTGCCGACCCCGGCGAAGGCCGCGGCGAAATCCTCGTAATCGGTCAGCGACACGATCCGCCCCAGCGTCTTGACCGTCGCCGGTGCATTCATCCGCGCCAGATCGAGGCTCTCGGGATCGGCCGACCCGGTCGCCGGCGACGGATTCACCACAGCCCGCACGCCCAATGGCCGCGTCTTCAGCTGGCTGATGGCCTCGGCGGCCACCTCCCCCTTCAGCCCGATGCCGGAACGGTAGACAGCCTTGATATTCAACTCCCCCGAAGGCAGCCGCCGCCCGGTCCGCCCGTCGCCGAACCGCACCCGCGTCGTCCCGTCATCCTCGCGCTTCACCTCGTAAACCGCGTCCTCCGCCCCCGCGAGCCCCAGCCCGCCAATCTCCTCCCAGAGCATCCCGTCAACGCGGATCTCCAGGGTCGAGGCGCGGCCCGTCTCGTTCGCCGCCGAGACGAAGGTCAGCGGCGGTTTTTTCAGCGTGAAGGTCTGGAAAGTCAGCCGCGCGTCGCCCGAACCGAGGTCTTCCTCGACCCGCTCGCCATGGGTTGCCAGCGCCACATTGGCGTTGATCCGCACGGTGGCACGGTCATAGGGATACGCCGTCGCCCCCTGCAGCAGAAGCCGCGTCACCCCATCCACATGCTGGATTTCCGAGATGATATGCGTCTCGCGGCCCATGATGCCTTCCGCATCCCGCCGCGCCCCGCTCAGCGAGACCGGGCGGCCCCGTTCGAGGTCCAGATAAAGCCCGTCAAGCTCGACCGAAGCCACCCCTTGCTCCATCTCCTCGGGCAGCGGCACGCCGGAAAGCGGCGTGAGCTGCGAGACGGCGTAAAGCTGCGCGCTGCGGAACTTGAAGCTGTTGTAGATGCTCGGCTGGGTCGGGTTGCGTTCTATGGCACTGCCGTCCGGTGCCCTAAAGGCCACCCCGGTCGCCTTGCCGGAAATTGCGTAATCGGCCCGCGATTCCAGCGCCGCCCCGGTGACCCGAAGCCCGGTTGCCGCCCCGTCGGAATTCTCCAGGATCGCCCAGGAATTCGGCTGTAAAGTCTTGATTTCGCGATCAAGATAGGCGTGGGACGCCCCGGTCAGCACTTCGCGCTTGCCGTTCAGCCAGACGGTATTGGTCTCCCAGGTGTTAGTATAAGGCCCCTTGTCCGGTGTGCCGTTTGCCTTGTCGCCATAGTTCAGCGTCGCCCAGTCCTGCGCCGTCGAGCCATAGAACCCCGAACTGTCCCGCATCACATGCAGCCCGAGCGCCACCTCGTCCTCGACCGGACGCCGCAGCGGGATCAGGACGCGGCGGATCAGCGTCATCATCCGAGCCCGCGGCCAGGCCTGCGAGCGGACCAGCGCGTTCAGCCCGTCGCCCGACCAGACCGCGCCGCGCACATGGGTCGTGATCGCATTGGTATCGAGCGTCACCCGCGTCTGCGGCATCCGCCCGATCCGCAGCATCGGCAGGCGCAGACGCGGCACCCGGCGGGTCTTTTCGGGGGCCTCGCCGTTGCGGGTCAGAACGACCCGGGTGATCGAAAACGCCCGGTCCTCGGAGGCCGAGACCACCCGCAGCGGCATGGCGGTGACCTTGGCCCCGTCCGCCGGGGCTTGTGCCACCGCCAGAATGCGGGTGCCAGGAGTGAGGTTCAGGCCGAGACCCGTGAGGTAAACCTCGTCCACCGGCAGGGCATGGAGGACCGGTTCGATCTCGGTATTCGTGGCACTGTCCTCAATGCGCTTGGCGAGTGCGGCCGGCAGGTCGAGGTCGCGGACAAGCGGGTGGTAGGGGGCGAGCTCGCTCTCGGCGGTGATTGTGACGAGATCGGGATCGTTCAGCGCCGCCTCGTCGAAGGAACCGTCGAGATCGAAGAGGTAGAGCGTACCGTTTTTTGGGTTCTCCTCGTCCCCTTCGGCCGGGGTTTCATGGAACAGCACCAGATTCTGCGGCCGTTCGCGGCGGGCATTGATATCGTTCCACTCGGCCCGCGCGGTGATTTCCTCCACCGTTTCAAAGATTTGCGGCATCTCGTCCTTCTTGGACGGGATCGACATGGCCTGCACGCCGGACGCCACCTGCACCACCCGATAAGGATCGTCCGCATCCTCGACGGTGAAGGCGAGATGGGCACTGGCCGCCACACCGGGGGCCAGCTCGTAGCCGATCATCCTTGCCAGTTCGAGGACCGAGCGCCGCTGCGTCGCGGTCCCGATGAAGCCCTCGTTCGCCACCCGTTCGGAATAGAAAGCCAGCACATCCGAGGCCATCGCCCAGGCGTCGATGAGGCTGATCGTCGGGTCCGAAAGGTCGCGGGTCCGCAGGCGCTCCAGCGGCTCCAGCACCGCCTTGGTATCCGGATCAGTGACCCGCTGGCGCGGCAGTTTCCAGGTCATCCGCCCGAAAGCCTCGGGCTGGGTGGTAATACGGTAGTCCAGCGCACTCAGCCCGGCACGGTTCTCAGGCCGCTTCGGGTCGTGATCGGTGCCGCCACAGGGAGAAATCTTGTCAGCCATCCTCAGCGCCCTCCCTCGATGATGAAGCGGATACGGCCAAGTTCGGGACGCGAGGGGTCGTTATCGAGCCTTGCGATCTCGCCGCCGGCAATCGGGATCGCCCCGGCATCGGCATAATCGACCCCCGGCTGGTCGGCGCGGGAAAAATGGCCCACAGGGTTGCCCTCCTCGTCCTTCGGCCCGATCCAGCCGACGCCGTCAATCTCCATGGCGCGGGCGATGAGGGGCGACAGGGCGACATCCTCGCCGAAGCCGAGTACATCGGGATGGAACAACCCGCGCTGCCCGTCGGCGAGGTCGCTGTCGGAGAAGAGCGCCAGAAGGTCGCGCTGGATGTCGCCGGGATAGGCATCGGGACGGGCGCAAACGAAAAGGCGGATGTCGAGGGGGACGAAGACCGGCGAGACGATCTCCAGATCGTGCCCGGCAAGCCGGTGGTCTTCGAGCCAGCCCCGGATTTCGGTCTCGATCCCGGCATCCACTTCGCCGCCGCCCTCAAGGTCCAGCGCCAGCGTGATCGTGTGCCACGAGCCGGTCCAGCGGCGGCGGCCATAGGCGCGGGCAACGGCAGGATGCTCGGCGGCGCGGATTGCGTAATCCTCGACAGTGACGGCGCGGCGGGGCTTGCGGAAGGCCTGCGGGGCCGAGACCTGAATGGCCGTGCGGGCCTCGCGGTCGGTGCCGCCCAGGGCCGGGATCGGGTTTGTGACCGCCCCGATACCTGCCCCATCACCGATGACGATATGCGCGATGGCTTCCGCCCCGATATTGCCACGCGGCCCGCCGCCATGGCGCAGACGGGCGGTGAAATCTTCTAGGCTGCCGGGGGCGCGACCCAGAACGCCGTCGCCGAAGCGGACATAGGCCGCGCCCGGCTCGGTGCCGGGCTCGACGGTGACATGCGGCGCGAACCGGTCGGAGGCGAGGAGATCAGGAACCGAAATCCATGTCTCGCCGTCGCCCGTGAGCCTGAGGTCGGCGACGGGCGTGCCGGTCGGGTCAATGGATGCAGCGGCGGAGGTGTCGCGGGCAGCTTCGGGCGCAAAGGGCACCGAGCGGACAAGCCGGGCGGTGTTGAGGCGCAGCCGCAGCGCCTGCCCCGGCCCGTCATCGGGGGCGAGGCCGTTCTCCAGCGGGCTGCCCGAGGCAATCTCGTCCTCGAAGGCGGCGGCCCCTTTGACCCCGTAATCCACCCAGCGGCCCTCATCGGCGAGAAGGACGTTGCCGCGCGCTACCGAGAAGGGCTTGCCGCCGACCTCGCCGATGGGCAGGGCGAAGCGCAGGGCGTCTCCGGCATGCCAGCGGATTTCCGTGAGGTCGGTGGCGAAGACCGGGTCGTGGCGCTGCACCGGGTCTTCAGAGAGGCGGACAAGCTGACGGTGGGTCGGATCGGGCGGGTCCTGTTCGGTGCCACCGAAGGGGATGCGTTCCTCGAGGATCAGAAGATCGCCCTTGGCGAGGCCCAGCGAGGCAGGCGAACCGATCAGATGTGCGGTGGTTGCCCCCGGCAGCAGGCAGCAATCCTCGTCGCCCCAATCGTGGAAGCGGATGGCATTGCGGGATTTTTTCAAAGTCGCCAGCGGCTCCATCGCCTCGAAGACCACCGAACCCCGCGCGATCAGGTCCTCGAATTGCTCGGCGTTGCGCGGCAACACGGCGGCGAGCGGCGCGCCGGGATCGGCAGGCGGGGTCAGGAACCGCGTATGGGTCTCGATCACCGGGTCCGGACCGGCGCGGTCGGCACTGGCGGTGACGGCGATGGCGGTGCGGGCGTTCCGCCCCTCCCCGGCGCGGTACCCCAGAAGCCGGGCGTGGCGGGTCAGCGACTGGCGATAGCGGGCGCGGGCGAAGAAGGCTTCAGTGCCGATGGCGTCCTGGAACCAGCTGGTCTTGTCGGCGGCATCGGCCAGCGCCTCGACCAGGGTAACGCCGAAATCCGCCGGATTGCGCTCGTCCCAGCCGGGCATGGTCGCCGACATGCGGTCGAGCATCAGCTGGCGGAAGCCGTTGAAACCGCGTGTCAAATAGTCGGTGGGCGGGCCCTCGGGCCGCGCGGGTGGCGGCGGAGCGGGCGGCTTGCAGTCGAAATCCGAAGGGCATTCGACCTTGAAGCCGAACTCGACCGAGGACAGTTGACGGTCCATGTTGAAGGGCGGCTCGGGGTCGATGACCGATTGGCGCAGCGACAGCAGATAAGGCGAAAAGTCTCCGGACGTGTTCAGGGTCAGCCGCAGGGTCTTGCCGTCCGGTTGCGCGGCAACCCCGGTGACCTCGATCCCGGTGATCCGCACCCCGCCGGTGATGGCGAAATTGTCGGTGTCGAGGAGGCCAAGGCCGTCCGGCTTCAGGAAGGCGATGTCGAGGAGGCGCTGGCGAAGGTCCGCACTCGGCGCGTCACTGTCGAGAACTTCAACGAAATCAATACCGTTGAGAAGGACCCCGCCGCCCATATCGGCGTCACTGTCCTGCACCCGCTGACGGCGGAGCGAGGTGCCACAATGGAAAACCTCGCTCATAGCTGGCCCTCCACGGTCGTACGGCGCTCCAGCGGGTCGCCGATCAGGGCATAGACCACATCAACCTTCAGCAGGTTCTCGATCGCCTCGGCGCGGACGGCGCGGACTTCGATCACCTCGGCCAGCCATTGCTGCAGCGCCGCCTGCACCATGTGCTGGGCGGCGGCGGCGATCTCGGGGGCGTTCTCGGAGAACAGCATCTCGTGCATCCCGGCGCCGAATTCGGGCCGATTGATCCGCTCGCCCTTGCGGGTAAAGAGCACCTGCTCGACCATGTCGCGGATCTGCGCCTCGCGGGTCACACTGGCCGTGGTGCCGGTGGGGGCGATCCGGTAGGGGAAGGCAAACCCGGTCATTTCGCCAGCACCTTGGTTTGCGGCGAGGACCAGACGACGGGGCCGTTGGGGATCTGTTCGCCGGATTTGCATAGGTCGGCGGGGTTGAGCAGCAGGACCGGTGTGCCGCCCGATGTGACCGAGGTCGCGGCCTTGGTCAGTTCCGCCGTCACGCAAGGCTGCGGTTTGCCGTTGGGCAGCGTGAAGGGACAGCCCGACACCATGCCCTTGTCGCCCATCAGCGCCGCCGGAGTGCCGTCGATCAGCAGTTTCGCCCCGCTGGCGGTGATCGTCGCCGGCACCGAATGCGGGCAGGTGATGACGGTGCCCTGGGTGACGATCGGCGTGGTCATGGCAGCACCTTCAGATTGCCATTGTTGACCGTGACGCCGTCCATGCCGATAGCGACCTTCGAGCCGCCGAATTCCAGCTCCATCGCCGTCGCACTGGCCGCCAGCTTCGCCTCCCCGGCGGCGGTGGTGACCGTCAGGGTCAGCTCGCCCAGGCCCGGGGCGTCCATCACCTCCAGCCGGAAATGATCGCCTGCCCAGACCTTGGTCAGTTGCTGGGTCGGGCCCATCGGCGCCGGTGTGTCCCCGGCATCCCAGAACCCGCCGGTCCAGACCGGGTAATCGGGGTCGCCGCGCTCGAATTCCACCCAGACATTCGCCCCGGACGGCGGGATCGAGAAGAACCCCACCGACGGCCCCGCACCGGGCAGGCACGGCATCGCCCAGGACAGCGTGCCGTCGCCATAGACATCGGCCACCGAGACCTGCACCCGGCCGAGACCCAAGGGATCGAGATTGTTCTCGACCTTGCCGCGATACTTGCCGAAATAGGTGGGGCAGCCATGGTCCTTCATACCGGAGCCACCTCCGGGGTCACGACCGGGACGAGCGGATAAAGCCCATCGCCATGTAACTGAAACTGTTGGGTATATTCGCCGGGCTTCAGAATGTGCCGGACCTCGGCGACGGTATAGATACCGTTATAGATCATCCCCAGCCCCCTGATCTGCACGCTGTGATACGGCTTCAGGATCGAATTGTAGCGGGTGTTGTCGACGGTTCCGGTGACTTTAATCACCTTGGACGCACTCTCGTTCACCACCCCCATCAGCCGGGCCATCACCTGGGCCATGTTGAGGCCGGATGTGTCCACCTGCTTCTCCTTCATGCTGCCCATCTGGGTCAGCGCCTCGGGCATCGCCGAGGACGGGAACGCGGTCGAGGTCGGCATCTGCAATTCGGTCACCTGACCCGTGGCCCGGTCCTGCACCTTGGCCCGCGCCGCCGTCAGGCTTTCGCCGTCATGCTCGACCGTCACATCATAAGCGTCCGACATCGGCCCGAGATTGACCGAGATCGGCTTTTGCGGCACCCCCGGCCGCGGCACCGGGCCGAAATAGAGCTGGCTGGCGCCCGGCGCCGGTCCCGGATCGATGAAGACCTTGTAGCCATGCCGGTCGGCCATGCGCCGCAGATAGGCGAGATCGGTGCAGCTTTGATGCGGCGTGCGGTCCAGAGGGATCGGCGGGTCGATGACCGTGGGCGGCATCACCACCGGCAACACCCCGTAGGTCGCATAATTGGCGACGATCTTGTTGGCGATGATGGTCTCGTCCTGGGCCGGATGCTGCTCGCGCTTCTCCTCCTTGTCCATCAGGTAGGTCAGGTCGCGGCCGAGCATGATATAGCGGCCCTCGTTCTCGCCCTCTCCGGGCAGATACTGGGTCTTGGTGATGACCCCGTCGAAGATCGGCGTCGGCATAACCCCGTTCCAGACGGTCACCGCCATCCGCGCCCCGCGCTGGAACCGCGGATCATCAACAAAGGGTGGTCCCATCACCCCAAGCGGCCCCTCGCGACCCGCCAGCAGCGAGACCTTGAAACCGGACGGCCCCACCATCGACGAACGGATCTCGATCTCCTCGATGGCCTCCATCATGCCGAGCGGCGCCGGCACCACCACCGGCCCCATGCCGAGCAGGATCGAAGCGCGGATGCCGAGGATATTGCCGATGGCGCCCATTCAGCGGCCCGCCAATGCTTCGGGCGAGGGGATGACCAGCTCGTCCCCCGGCGTCTCGGTCAGCTGGTCGGGATGGGCGGCGGTGTTGGCATTGGCGAGCATCCACCAGGCCGTGGCCTGCCCATAGGCGCGGGCCGCCAGCGTGTCGGGCCGGTCGCTGTCGGTGACCCGGTGGGTCTGGGCGGCGGCATGGTCCTCGGGATGGGGCAGGATCGGCGGGATGATATGACGGACGGTCGTCCCGTCCGGGCGCTTCAGCTCGGTCTGCGGGGTGTTGGCGTAGCGGGAGTTGCGGTCGATCATTTGCGGGCCTCAGACGTTTTCGATTATGTTGTCGACACTGGCGACGGTGGCCATGGTCTCCTTGATGACCTGATGGGTCAGGAAGGCCCAGTAGCCGGGATTGACCATGGAAAGATCGTTATAGGTCAGGACCTTCATCGACACAGAGACATCGGCCCGGATCGGGTTGAGTGCGGTGTCATGAGCGGTCTCGGTGATCGACAGACTCTCGATCTTGACCGGCACCACCTTGCGCCAGCCATAGATGAACAGGGTCAGCGGAGCGGCCGGCGGCACCACCTCCATCGTGCCAGCGAGCATCAGCGCCTGGTTGATGGCGACGGCAATGGTCTTCGGGTAAACCAGCATCTCGAGCGCGGCCAGATACCCCGCGATCCCACCCCCCAAAGGCCCGGTCTTGCCTTCCTCCATCTGGTCGATCAGGTCCATCTTCAGACTGGCGCTGATGGTCTCGGCAGGCGGCCCCGACAGCCGCAGCGGCTCGGCCTTGCCGCCACCGGCGGCGGAGTAGTTGGGCGTTATCGAGCGGCTAAGCTGCTCGGGGTTGTACTGAAAGATCGCCACCGACGAGATCGGGTTGAAGATGTCGATCCCGACAATGGCGCCCTTCTGGACCTGGGGAGAGCGGGTGAAATTGGTCATTTGTCGCTTCCTTGGATGAAGATATTGGTCGCCGCTTTCTTGCCGGTATTCGGGCTCCATTTAAAATGAGACCCATCGGGGTAATCATTGCGGAAAGTGGCGGCGTCGGCGTTGGGGATATAGACTTTCGCATGCTTGCCACCGCCCTTGGCGTCGACATATTCCAGCACCTTCAGCTTCACGGTCCGATTGCGGAAAACCACCTTCTTGGTGGAACCGTTGCTGACCGTCTGATCCCCGAGATTGTAGGTTACCACAGCCGAAACCGGGTCCCTGTAGGACTTGCCCGGGGTTATGCCGGATACGATCACGGCGGTGCCATCCGCCGGATCGCCGTCCTTGATGCCGCCTTCCGTCGTCGTGGTGACAGGCTCCTTGTTCGCAGTCCCGGAGCTGTTGTCCTGATCCGCCTCTCCGGCATCCCGAACCCCGCCTTCCGCCTGATCGGCCTCGCCCGCGATACCACCACCGCCTTCGCCACCTTCCCCGCCATCGTCCGATGCGGCGTCCTTGTCGCCGGAGGTCCCGCCTCCGCCGTCGCCACCGCCATCGCCGTCACCCTGCTGCGCCGCCGTTCCGCCGTCTCCGCCCCCGTCTCCACCACCGTCCTGTGACTGATCTCCCCCGCCTAGCCCGTCGCCATCACTGTCGGCCCCGCATTCGAAATCGCTGGCCTTCGGCATCTCGACCGAACCGTCGAGTTCCTTGCACAGAAGTTCGTCCAGGTCGAAATCCGGCAGCGGATCGGGGGTGGAGACCGTGATACCCTCCAGCAGCGGCCGAACATGATCGATGATCTTGCCCGCCACCATCTTCGGGATCGCCTTGACGGTATCGAGCACCAGCAACTCGTCAGCGATGAACTTCCGCGCCCGGCAGCTTTCCAGCACATAGGCCGCCAGATGCTCGGTCGGCGACAGGCCGACCAGGCCAAGCAGGAAATCGACCCCGGCGACGATACAGGCGATGCCCACGGTCTCGACCCCGCCGGCGATACAGGCAATCAGCCGCCCGGCATTGATCGCGGCTTTGGCAATCGAGACCAGAAGCCTGGCGGTTTCAAGATAGCTGAGCACCGCCTCGTATTCGGTCTTCAGATCATTTACGATCTTCTCGGCCAGCGCATCGATCTGGGCCTCGATCTCGGCCGCCTGAGCCTCGATATCGGCCAGCACCTTGTCGACCTCACCGGCAATCGTCGCGTTCTTCACGTTCTCGATGGCCTTGTTCATCAGGGCCTCGAAGCCCGACTGCACGCAACTGGCCAGCAGATGCCCGATTTCGGGCAGGATCATCGTGAAGAGCTGCATGATCATACGGCCGGCGACACGCATCATCGTCGCCCCGATACCACGCGACTTGGAGAAGGACTTCTTGCGGCCCTCCCAGAACGTGGTCAGCTTGTTGCGTATCCCCGAATAGAGGTTGACCACCTTGACGAAAGCCCCACCAAACAGCCGCCGCATGCCGCCGATAAGCTTTCCGGAAGCGCCTTCCATCAGATAGCCGGTATTGACGGCCTTCTGGGAGGCGTCCAGTTTCTTCTCGTCGATCTTCGGCGGCGTTCGCCCGCCACCGGGATCGATGCCGCCCAGCATGTCGACGGTATTCCTGACCGCCGTATCGAACGCCAGCTTTTCGAGACTCTCCTTGCCCGTCCCGGTCTTGGGATCGGCAAATTTCCCGAAATCCGTGGTGAATTTCGTCTGGTCCTTCTTCCAGGTTGCGTAATTCTTGACGAACGGATCGGCCTTGACCGGCGGCTTGCGCTTCTTCAGCGGCTGAACCTTTGGCGGTGCGCTCTGGGCGGCCGGGCGACGGCGCGCCTTGGGTTTCTTGCCGGATGGATCGGTCCTGACCTGCTCGAACAGCAGAACCGCCGCCCCGGTGCCCTCCTCGACCTTGTCCCTGTCCTTCTTCGTGGTCTGCTCGTCCGGCTGGACCGGCCAGAAATAGTACTCCCAGAGATAGGGCTTGTTAGGGTTCTGACGGTAAAAAAGCTTTCCTTTGTGCGAGTTGTCCGCCATCCGAGTGCCGATCTTTTCGCCATCATTGATCTGATAGGGCCAGAGCGTGATATTCGACCCCGCTTCCCTGACCTGGTCCTCACCGCTCAGGGCAGGCATCTCGGAGGCGGAGAAATTCCAGTCAGGCAGGCGCGCATTTGGCTGGCCGGTCCCAGGAGCAGGAGGCGTGCTCATGTCCAGAATATGATTTCCGCGGGTCTGAAGCGTATCGTAGTAGCGTTTTGCGAAATTGAACCCGCTTACATAGTTATCGACCTGTTTCTTGGCCACACTCGACTTGTCTCCGCCCCCCGCAAACTTCATGTCGCCGATCTCGTGGCTATCAGGCGCATCCGTGGCATCACGCTCGAACTGCTTGTTGGTCCAGTGCCAAAGGGGTTCAGCTTCACCGTCGTGATATGTGGTATTGGCGCTGGCAGCCGAAATAGCCTGACCGTTGCGATAATGGTGGCTCGTCAAGTCCGGATTGAGCGGCAGTCCGGTCGGCTGGTAGACGTTGCCCTGCGTGTTGCCCTGGCGGCTCTGGGTCATGTACCAGCGGCGGGGATTGGGAACGTTCGAAACTCGCAACGCCCCGAGGCCGATCATTTTCTGGTTCGGCGACAAAACGAGATCCGCCGTGCCGAAGTTTTTCAGACTATCGACAAATTTCTTTTCACGATTCGCATTCGGCACACGCACATGACCCATCAGCCTGTTGCGCCCCGTGGCATGCTGTACCGCCTTGTCGTGATGCGGCTTCATGCTCTTCCTGGTGTCACCCGGAGCGAAATAGATGCGGCCTCCCAGTTCCCGGCTTGCCCGCTGCACCTTCGGGCGACCCGGTGTCGCCTCGCGCTTTGTCGTGACCTCTCCCGGTGCCGTCTGCTGCAGCACATGGGCCAGTTCATGGGCCAGCGTAAAACTGGGGGCAGTGCCTTCGGACCGGCTGAGCCAGACATGGTTCTCATAGGTAAAGGCTCTCGCGGCAATCGAGCCGTTCAGCCGGTCCGCCTCGCCGCCCTCATGCACCCGAACCCCCGACAGGTCGCGCCCCATCCGGTCCTCGTAAAAGCTCCGCGTCGCATCGGGCAGCGCCCGCCCGCCCGAGGTCAGCTGCGAGGCACTTGCCCCGATCGTCTCGCCCCCAGCCCCCGGGGCTTCGCGGCGGCGCACCGCCCCGCCGCTCTCGTCGCGCTCCCTGGTCGACGCCGTTGCTGCGCGGCGCACAACAGGCCGCATCCGCACGTCATTGCCCTCGTCGCTGAGGGTCGAAATATCCGGCTTCCGCCGCAGCCGGTCCTCATGGTCGCCGCCACAAGACGCACAGGCCCGCTGCACCGCAGCCCCCGCCGGTCCTGCCTCCGCCGGCCCGCCAACGCCAGCACCGGGCATCGCCATGACATGGGCGGCAATCCGGTCGGCCTCGCGCTCGAACGGGTCGTTGACCGGCCCGACTTCGAGCCTGGGGCGGACCGGCATTTCGTCCTCTGCGGCACAAGAAGCACATTTACGCCGAAGCGCCGGGACCTCGGACAGCGAGGACATCCCGGACCCGGCCCTGTCGGCAAACCCCTCTCCCGCGGACGAAGATTGCCGCGCCGGGGCGGCGGCGGTCTGGGTCGGTGGTGCGACGGCATGGGCGACGGCGCTCACAATCCCCAGCTCCTCGGGTCCATGAACTCGGTGATCCCGCGCGATACCGCCCGCTTGGCGCGGTCGATCATCTCCTGGTTTTCCTGTTCGGCCATTTCTTCACCGAACTTCTCGCCGCGATTGTCGGCGACGATATCGGGAATGCTGTAGCCCTCGGGGTCCATGCCCAGCCACTGCTCGGCCTCGTCGAACAGTTCCTTGCCGTAGGTGAAGGCCTCGGGTGCGAGGATGCCGTAGCTCTTGTATTGGAGATACGCTGTGAAGACAAAATGCCGGAACTTGTCCCAGCCGTTGGTTGAATCGGTGCCGACCACCTTTTCGTAATGCTTCCGGAGCGCACTGCCCTTGTTGCCCCACTGGACGTCATCCAGCTCGGAAAAGGCATCGCCATAGTCCCGCCCGTTGCGGCGCAGTTCCTTGTTGAAAAGGTAGCGGGCAAGGATCTCGTAGTAATTCGACGGAAACTTGCCGGTACCGTAGAGCTTCTTGTCGCTGTTGATCTTCGCAATTCCCTTGCGGATCAGGTAGGGCAGCTTTTTCTTCTTCTTTTTCTTCTTCGGATCGCGCCGCACCACCGGCCCCAGCGGCTGGCGCTGGATCAGCGCCTCCGAGGCCGAGATCGCGTTCATCCGCATGTGCAGCGGCACCCGCCGGACGGTCTTCTTCTTTGGCGGCGTGGTCTTCTTCTTGGGCCTGGCCTTGTATTTCACATGCACCGGTATCTGCGCGGTGTTCTTGACGATAAGATCGTGGATCTTCTTGTTGTCCGAGGTGTTCCAGATGCCGATGCACCCGGCCGTGCCGTTATGGTTGGCATCCTGGTGCAGATAGAAACCGCCGGTGCGCTTGGTGCTCCACTTGCGCGAAATCGAGGTGCCGAGGGTTTCGTGCAGCCGGGTGCGGTACTTGCCCCAAGCGGTTGTGTTGAACTTTCCGGGCGGGTTGGATTCAACCTCCGCCGGGTTGAGGTAATACTCTCCTTCCGGGATCGGCCCCTTGTCGGGAACGTCCTGGTATTTCGGGTCGGTATAGTCCACCCCGCCGGTTTTCTTCGACGGCATCAGTCCCGATATCGCCTTGTAACTGGCCGAGACCGCGCCCGAGACCTTCGCCTCGGCGCCGTCGAAATCGATCCTTGTGATGTCGCCGCTGCCACGGTCCCACCAGCCCTCGGCGGCCTTTCCGGCGGCATCGGCGGCCTTTCCGGCCTTGTCGATAGCCTTGTCGGCCAGGTCTGCACCCTGTTTGAGCTTGCGCTTGCCAAAGCGTTCTGCCCGGTCCCAGAGCTTGCGCGGATCGGGTAAATCGTAGCGCTGGACGCGCTTGGCCCGCACCCCGCCATCCTGTTGCAGCGTGTGGGTCAGTTCATGAGCCATCAACCAGCGGCCCTCGGCGCTTTCGGGGCGGTAAGCACCTGAATTGAATGCGATATCCTTGCCGACCGTATAAGCCCGAGCGTCGATGGACGCTGCCGCATAGGCCGCGTTCGAGCCCTCATGGATGCGAACATCCGAGAAATCCTGCCCGAAGCGCGGCTCGAAATAGCCGCGTTCGGTCGCACTCATCGGACGCCCGCCCGACTGGACGGCCTGCGCCGCCATCTCGGCACCGCCGCCGCTTGCTGCCGCCGCGCCGGCGGTGCGGCTGGTCTGCACGCCGGCCTGCGATATGGGTGTGACCTGCCCCGGAGCCTCGCCATCGCCGGTCACCTGGTCGGCAACCCGGTCCGCTTCGGCTTCCAGCGGGTCGTCGATAGCCCCCAGTTCGGCTTTCGGCTGGACCGGCATCTCGTCTCCGGCACCGCAGGCCGCGCAGCGCTGGACCGCCGGAACCCCAGCCAGAGACCCGCTCAAGGTTGCCGCATCGCCGCTGCGAACTTCGCCTGCAGCCTCGACCGGCTTTGCCGTCGGCATTAGGGTGGTTTTCGAGATTTCGCTATGCCCCGACCGCCCCATCTTTACCCCTTCCCGCCCGCAAGCACCGCCGCGATCCCCCGCCCAATGGCGGCTCCCTTCTGCGCCGGGCCGGTCTCGGCCGACGTGAGGTTCAGCGACAGCCGTGGCTGCGAGGCCGCCTCCGTCGCACCCCTCCCGCCCCTGAGACCATCCGCCAGCGTCAGGCGCAACGCGTCGGCAACCGCCGCCGCGTCTGCCGGCGTTGCTCCAGGGATTTTCAACGCTCCAATCCGCAGCCGTATCTTTGCAGGCCCGCTCATTGCTGCCACCCGGCCGCCTCGGCATCGGTCATCGACCGGCCGACCTTGGCGTATTCCTGCCTTGCCGCCTGCATCAGCGTGTCCATCGTCACCGAAGCGCCCTCGTCGGCAGCCAGGAAACTTGCCCCCAGAGCGATATTCCGGATCGACCCGCCCGAGACGTTGAGCTGCGCCAGACGCGTAAAATCGAGCGCCTCGGTCGGCGTCGCCTTGGGGAAAATCCGCTGCCAGATCGCCAGACGCTCAGGCACCGAAGGAAAGCGGAAATCGACACAGAAGCGGATGCGGCGCAGGAACGCCTCGTCGATATTGTCGCGCAGGTTGGTGGTCAGGATTGACAGGCCCCGGTAAGCCTCCAGCCGCTGCAACAGGTAGGACACCTCGATATTGGCGTGCCGGTCATGGCTGTCGCGCACCTCCGAGCGTTTGCCGAACAGCGCGTCCGCCTCGTCAAACTGCAGGATCACCCCGCCTCCCTCGGCGGCATCAAAGACCCGGCGAAGGTTCTTTTCCGTCTCGCCGACCCACTTCGAGACAATGGCCGAGAGGTCCACCCGGTAGACATCCAGATTAAGCGCATTGCCGATCACCTCGCCCGCCATCGACTTGCCCGACCCCGACGGCCCCGAGAACAGCGCCGACACCCCCAGCCCCTTGTTCTGCAGCTTCGGCGCAAAGCCCCAGTCCTCATAGACCCGCGCCCGGTTCCTGACCTGCGCGGTGATCGACCGCAGAATGTCCTTCTGCTTGTCCGGCAACACCAGATCGTCCCAGCCCGCAGGACTGTCGATCCGCTGCGCCAGATCGTCCATCCGGGGACGCGCGGCCACCCGGCAGGCCTCCCAGGCCGCCTCGGCCAGAGCGGCATCCTCGCCCTCGCCACCGGCCTCAGGGATCGAGCCCAGCTCGGCAGCGATGCTTTCGGCCTGTTCCGGGCCGATCTGGAAGGTCCCGGCAAGCCTCGGCAGGGTGCCGTTCAGCCGCGCCCCCATCTCGCCCAGAGCCGCCTCCCAGACAGGCTGCTGTTCGGCGGCGGTCATGGCGGGCAGTTCCAGCCTTGTCGCCGGTCGCTGACCAACACGGATAGCCTCGGGCGACAGGATCGCGAGCGGGCCTGGATAGGTCTCGGCAAAGAGCTGCACCAGTTTGTCCTCGGCTCCAGGCTCATGGACGAGCGCCAGACGACAACCGGCAAGGGTCAGATCGCGGGCGATGTCGCGGGCCAGCGAGGTCAGCTCGGCAGGATACGCGGGCAGAAGCTGCGAATTCAGCGCATAAGCCCCCTGCCCGAACTCGTCGGCAGCCGAGGCGAATGCCGCCAGCTTGCCTTCGGTATCCGGCCCGACCAGATGCAGCACCGGCCTGCCGGGCAGCGAGAATCGCCCCCCGATCCGCGTTGCCAGTTGCTGCCGGTTCGCGGTCAGCCGCTGACCCGGACGCACCGGCCGCAGCATCCCCGCCACGGCCTCGCTCAGCCCCCCGGCCCCCACCAGCCGCATCAGCGCCGGTTCGCTCAGCATCACCCGGCGCTGCACAAAGCCTCCCTGCCCCTCGATCGTGACCAGCCCGCCCCGGCGCAGGGGCGCATCCGCCGAAAGAGCGTGCCAATGGGCACCCGGCAGGAGTGAAAGCGCCATCGCGACGGTGGGCGCGGTAAGATCGGGATTGTCGGCAAAGGCCGTCAGATAGGTGCGGGCTTCGGCTTCCAGATTCACGAAAGCGCATAAAAGCAGGAGGTTACGGCCAAATTCGTCCAGACCGAAAAGCGCGGCAATCTCGTCGGCGGCGGTGACCGGCGGATCGGCCTCCTCGCCTTCCAGCCAGGCGCGGACGGCGTCGAAAGCCTCGGGCAGCGGGGCAAGTCTGAGTGTCTTGTTCATAGCGACAGCTCCGGTCCGGTGATCTGGCCAAGGGTCGCACTGCCCGGGGTGGCGTCGATGGTCACCGGGCTCACCAGCCCGTCGACATCGGCACGCACCAGCCAGGTCCGGCGCGGCAGATCGGTGAAGGAAAAGTCGAGATCGGTGGCAGCGGCCCCATTCGGGTCCGGCGCGCGCCCCGGCAGCACCACCTGCCCGGGATTGGCCGGATCGCGGGAATCCAGCAGCAGCCGCACCGACTGCTCCGGCCCGATGGCGGGCGAGAAGGTCACCGACAGCGTCCCCGTCGCCGTCTGCCCGCCCGCAGGAGCGTCATGCGCCCCGAGGGTGATCGACGGATGCAGCGCAAAAGCCAGCGCATTCGAGCGGGCCCGGAGATGATCCGGCTGCCCGTCCCGTGCCGGGGCTATGGCCTGCAGCCGGTGGATGCCCACCGAAAGCGCCCCCCCGAACGTGGCTGCATCGAGCGGGATCTCCAGTGCCTCGGGCCTCTGCGTCACCCCATCGGTCACCAGCGCCGTCCCATCCGCCTCCAGCCCCAGCCCGAAGGCCCCGAGCCCGGCGCCGCCGACATGCAGCTTGCCGCCCCATACCGGGAACGACCGGAAATCCTCGGACCCGCCCGCCCGGTCGAGCCTCAGCGTCGAAATCGGCGCCACCCACAAGCCCGACCCCGCCACCGGCAGCGCCGGCGGCCGTGCCGTGCCGGTCTCCAGCAGGACATGGCTGACCCGGTAGGACAGCGACATGACATAGGGCACCTGATAGAAGATCGACCAGATTTTCGAGAAATCGTCGAGCGTCAGCATCTCGCGCGTCACCCTCAGCCGCGCCAGCGCCTTGTCGAGATCGCTGTCCTCGATCTCGTCATTATTGGCGATGGCCCCGGCGATGGTGGTCTTGCTCAACAGCGGCTGGTCTTCGAGCGACAGCATCACCTCGCTCAACAGGATATCCGGTTCGAACGTGTCGTGATTGCCGTAGAAACTCAGCACGTAATGCAGGTCCAGCGCCAGGCTCGACGGGCGCTGCCGGTCACCGGCAGCACTCCGCGAGGCCAGGTGGTCATTGGCATGGGTTGCATTGGGCTCGGCCCGGAAAAGATGCAGGTTGACCAGAGGGTTGGCGTCTTCGGCCAGTTTCGCGGTCGGGGTGCCCAGCCGCACATCGGCACCCGGCACAGCGGCAACCACCGAGGCCAGAAGGCGGCGCTTGAAGGCGGCATTGACCGCCGGGATCGCCAGCGCGTTGCTCATCCGCCCGCCTCCCCGTTCAGGAACGCATCAAGGCTCATCCCCCGCGACGGCGCCGGGGCCTTCGGGGCCGGAGCCGGGGTCTGCGGCGGCATCGCGACATCCACCGACCCGATCACGATCTCCACCGAAGGCGGCTCGGCGGCCTTGCGGCTGGTGCGCGAAGCCCCGTCGCGCATGTGCGAACCTCCTGCCTGCCGCACCGGACGCGCGGCCAGAAGCGGCGCGGGCGGCTCGGGCGCAGGTTGAGGTCTAGAAGGAGAGGCGTCCTGCTGCGGTGCCGGACGGGCAGGCTCGGGCGTTTCGGGCATGACAGGCGCCGGCTCCCGCGAACCCGGAGCGGCTTGTTGTTCATTGCCGAACGGCGCCGTCCGGTCGGCTTTCGGGGCAACGCGGGTCACGGCCGGAGTAACAGCGGATACCGGCGAGACCGCACCGGGTTTGGCTTCCTGCCCGTCCCGCCCCGATTTCCCTTCCGCGCTCCAGGACGCCGGTGTTTCGGACCTGCCAGGAACCGACGCGACGTCGCTGTCTTCAACGACCACTTCAATTCCCATTTCCGCAATCTCCGAGGCTTCGGCCCCCCGTGCCGCCCTGTGCATATCCGGCACCGCCGGAACCACCGGAGCAACCGGGCCAGGCGCGTGAGGCACCGTGGGAACTGTGGTCGATGGCGCAGCGTGGATCGCTTCGGTGACCGGTTGCGCACCCTTCTGCATCGCCCGAGGCACCGGTGAGACAGTCTGAAGGGGCAAAGGTTGGGCCAGAACGGGTGTCGCTGGTACACTTACCGGACGGCCCGGAGCTTCATTTCGAACCGGCATCACCTCGACCTCCCCCCCAGCCTCGATCCCGCCGGGCTGGTTCAGCCCCTCGAAGGGCGCTGGACGGCGGGGGGTGAGGGTCGGCAGCGTGCCACGACCCCTTGCGGCGAGATTGTTCAGAAACCCGCTCATGCCATGGCCTCGGCGACGTAGAAGGCGCGGCGGGCCTCGGGGAGAGCGAGTATCTCGGCCTCGGACCAGTGGAACTCGCGGGCCAGCGTCACGATGTCGTCGAGCAGCGCATCGGCCTTCTGGCGCAACTCGCGGGCGATAAAGCCGACCGGGTCAAAGGGGATCGACTGCGCCGCGCCGCATTCGGGGCATTGGGTGCCGATCCAGATATCCGCCACCGGATCAAGGGCTTCGAGCGCTGCACCCAAGGCATCGGCATCCGGATCACCCGCCTCCGCCCCAAGCACAAGCTTCGCCAGCGCCCCGGCAGCTTCGCCCGCATCGGCAATCCGCTCGATGGCCAGAAGATCGGCAAGGGTGACCGGGCGCAATTCCACCGCCTCCCCGCCGATATCCACCTCGCGGAACCCGGCCTCGGGTGGGACCGCACCCACCCCCAGCCCCAGATCGCCCGGATCGAGCGTCAGTTCATAGATCGCCCCGCAGGCCTCGCATTCCGGCTCGGCCCTCAGCGCCCCGCCGATCAGACGGGCCCTCAGCGCCATCAGATGCAGATCGCGCGCGCCCACCGGCAATTCAGTAATCCCCGACGCTTCGGCCCCGGGATAACCGGCCCGTAAAGCCTCCAGCGACCAGCGCCCCGGCGAGAGGCGGGTGGCCGCCTCCGACAGGGCCAGAACCTGGCCGGGGTCAAACCGGATGGGCGTGCCCAGTTGCATGGCTCATCCGCCTCAGGCCGGAACCTCGAAGCTCGGCTCGGAGGGCTCGGCGGTATCCTCATCCCGCTCCCAGCCCTCGATTTCGAGCTTCAGGGTCTGGATGGCGATGGCACTGGCCGAGGCGTCCAGATCGGGAAAGGCGGTGAACTCCGACGGCCAGCAACGGAAGAGCTTGTAGGCAAGTGCGAGCTGCCCCGCCTCGTTGTAGATCTCCAGCACCAGGTCCTTGCGGAAGTCCTTCAGCGAAACCTCCGCCCCAAGACCGGCACCGAAATTCCACACCTTGTTAGCCCATTGCTCGAACTGCTTGGAATGGGTGACGCCGCGTTCCAGCGTGATCGCCTCGAATTCGGTCTGGCCAGGCGACTTGCGGCTGGAGGACGGATCGCCCCCCTCCCGGTGCTTGACGACCTCGGTGGTCCGCTTCAGCCCCGAACACTTCGACACCCCGGCGATATAGTCGCCATCGGGCAGTTTCAGCCGGAATTTGTAGGTCTTGTAAGGATCGAACCGGTCGGCATTGGTGGTGAACTGTGGCATGTTGGCCTCCCTCGGCTCAGGCTGCGTTGCGGATCTGCTGGATCGAGATCACGACGAACTCGGCCGGCTGCAGCGGCGCGAAACCGACGACGATATTGACGATGCCGCGATTGATATCGTCCTGGGTCGTGGTTTCGCTGTCGCATTTGACGAAATAGGCCTCGCGCGGGCTGGTGCCCTGGAAGGCCCCCTGACGGAACAGGCGCTGCATGAACGCGCCCACCGACAGGCGGATCTGGGCCCACAAGGGCTCGTCATTGCCCTCGAAGACCACCCATTGGGTGCCCCGGAAGAGGCTTTCCTCGATATTGAGCGCAAGGCGGCGCACCGGCACATATTTATAGTCATGCGACAGCGCGTCCGAGCCCTTCAGCGTCCGCGACCCCCAGACCACCCGGCCGATATTCGGGAAGGATCTGAGGCAGTTGACAGCGATCGGGTTCAGCAACCCGTTCTCGTTGTCGGTCATCTTCACCGTCAGCCCCTCGGTCCCGGTCAGCGTGGCGCCAAGCCCAGCGGGGGCCTTGAAGACCCCACGATTGACATCTGTCCGTGCCATGACACCGGCGACGGCCCCACAGGGCGGGAAAGTGTCGATCTGACCACCCCGCAACCGGTCCCGCTTCAGGATGCGCGGGAAGTAGAGCGCGGCATTGTCGGCATTGGTCAGCGACAGCACCTGCTGTGCGGGATCGAGCTGCGCGGCCTTCGCCGTCGCCGCCGCATTGGCGGGATTGGCATCCCAGGCGGCGGGCGGATCGACGATCATCAGCGCGCGCTCGTCCTTGCAAAGCTTCGCCCCGGCCTCGCGCACCGTCTTCGACAGAGTGCCGCTGCGGGTGTCGGGCGGGATGCAGAGAAGGTTGAAGATATCGGCCTTCCGAAGCGCATGGATACCGGTCTTCAGCGCCTCGTCGCCGAGATAGGCGGCGTCATCCAAGGGCTGGCCGTCATCGCCATCGACGGCGGCAACCATGATCGGCAGCCCGTCCGCATCGACGGGTGTCTTGGCCGGCTTGCCGTTGACGAAGGTCGGGTTGCCCTGCGCGTTCGGTTTGGCCTCGACAAGGTTGCTCGACGCCGCCAGCACCCGGTCGAAGCGCCGCTGGCCACCGGTCTCGCGGGCCGAAAGGTTACGGAACACCTCGCGGGCGCCGGTGGCCTCGTCGGTGATGATGAGATCGAACAGGTCATTGGGATCGAGCCCGTATTGCTCGGCCGCCGATTTGGTGCCCTCGGGATCGGTATCCATCGGGTGCGTCACCGCACCCTTGATCGAATTGCCCCAGGTGCCGGGCGAATTGGACCGCAGAAGCAGCGAGGCCAGGGTCAGGCTGGCATAGCCGTCCTTGTTGGGGCTGGGCTTGTAGAGCCGCACGATCAGGCACTGGCCGCCGCCATTGCCGAAGAAATCGTCCACGGCATAGGAGACCGTCGAATCGGTCCAGAGACCGCCGAAGCGGCGGGCATATTCGCCGGGGTTGAAACACTCGGTCGGCGCGTTGACCGGGCCTTTCTTGGCCCGGCCGACAAAGGCCGCGATCGAGGTGGGAACACCGGCGATGGTGCGGACGCCGGAATCGATTTCCTGCACGTAGACGCCGGGATAGGTGGGTTGAATGGCCATGGATCGCTCCTCGTGAGATGGCTCGGGAACGCGCGGGGCCTGGGCGGTCCCGCGCGTGAAATCAAAGGGTCAGGCCGACAAGGACCGACAGTTTCGCGGTCTTGTCCGCGGTGTCGTTCTTGACCGTCAGCGTGGTCAGGTCCGAGGCGAAGAGCTTTACCGCCTCGCCAAACAGCAGGATCGGGCCGGTCAGCGGCGTGGCATTGGCGCCGGTTGCCTTGACGGTGATCGTGCCATCGATGATGTCCGAAGAGATCGCCAGGAACGCCACCTTGTCGACATCGTCCACCTGCAGCGCCAGGGGCCGTTCGGCCTGCGCGTCGAGATCGACACTGACCGAGACCGTCGCCTCGCCGGTCGTGGATCCCGCCGTATTGATCCCGGCGCCGGTCGCGCCTCCGGCCGTCAGCGACCAGGAAATGGTTTCCGCCATGAATTGTCCCCCGTTGCTTCGGGATCGGGAAGGCAATGCTTCTCCGCTCCCGGAATATACTTCCAGATTGGTGATTAATATTTAATCACGACTAACCTTTGGCTACTTTTTACATACTCGTACCAAGTACACGCTGAATATTTTTCTAATCCTATCGTCAGGCATTTCTGTGAGCATTGTCACACCGGCCAAATCTCCTCGCGCAAAGGCGAGGGGATTGTGGGAAAAGTCTCATGTCGGAAAGAGTTGTCCTTCGCCTCCTGGCATCCCAGGTCGTCCTTGATTCCATGGCGCAGTGTCATGTTCGGATAGCCCGTAGGGTGCGTGATTTCACGCACCTTGCCGGAAGAAATGCAGCTAGACCAAAATCGTTTCAGACTGAATCAGGATACCCCGTAGGGTGCGTGCTCGCACGCACCATCCGCCATCGAAACACGCGGCGTCCTCACCACCTCTCTTCCGGCAAGGTGCGTGCAAGCACGCACCCTACGGACCGAGCGCCCCTTCCCCAAGCGCAGGGGTCCTGCCCGAACCCGGTCGCCGTGGGTGCCGATAAACCGAGCCTCACCGCGGCTCGTAGGATGGGTGCTCTGCACCCATCACCCCCTGGAATTAACCCCTCAGAAACTATTTTATTCAATGATTTCTGTATACTAACCTTTCGTTTCACGGTGAAACGCCCGCCCAATCACCCCTTCTCCCCCGCCTCATATTCCGCCCAGGCCTCCGGCGTATCGAGATCGACCACCGCCCCCTCGCCCCCGGTTCCAACGTCGAAGACAAACTCCGGCGCCGCCGCCAGCACCGCCCGCGCGCCCTGGTCCCCGGTCAGCGCCGCAAGGCTCTCGAAGAACCGCCGCCCGAACAGAACCGGATGGCCCCGCCTGCCGCCCGCCGTCACCGCCCGGCAGATCTCGCGGCCCTTCGCGGGATCGAACCCCGCCACCAGTGCGGCGATGTCCGCCCCCGAAACCTCCGGCATGTCCGCCAGCGCCACGACAACCGCATCGGCCTCGGCCCCTAGAACCGCCATCCCGGCCCTGAGCGAGGCCGCCATGCCCTCGGCGGCATCGGCTGTCTCGACGATATTCACCGCCAGGCCCTCCAGCGCCGCCCGCCGTGCCGCATGCCCGTCAGGGATCACCACATGCACCGCCTCGAGCCCCGCCTCCAGCGCCGCCTGCACCGAGCGCCGCAACAGCGCCTCGCCCTTCACAGGCTTCAAGAGCTTGTCCTCGCCCCGCATCCGCGACGAGGCCCCCGCTGCCAGCAGCAAAAGCTCGACCCTCGGCTCAGGACTGGCCTTCACCTCACGTGCCCTTGGCTGCGGGCGGGACGGGATTTCCTTCAACAGCCCGCCGACGCCCATCGCCGCGATATCCGCGCCGGTCACCTCCAGCCCCGCCACCAGCCGCTCCAGCACCCAATCGGCCCCGTTCAGCGCCGGAGACCGCGCGCATCCCGGCAGGCCCACAACCGGCGTCTCGCCGAGCCGCCCCAGAAACAGCAGGTTCCCCGGATCGACCGGCATCCCGAACCGCTCCAACGCGCCGCCCGCCGCCACCAGTCCCGCCGGGCAGACATCGCGGCGGTCCGAGGTCGCCGAGGCGCCGAGGATCAGCACCAGATCGGCTTTCGCGCGGCCCAGCGCCTCGCGCACCGCCTCCGTCTCATGCGCCACCGTCTCGACCGAGACCAGTTCCACCCCCAGCGCCGCCAGCCGCTGCCGGACCACGTCTTCCCCCTTGGCGATGACGCTGGCCTTCAGCGCCGGGGTCCGGGTCAGGACCAGCGCGGCCTTCTGCAATCGAAACGGATGCACCCGGAACACCGGTCCCGTCAGCGCCGAGATCGCTGCCTCCAGCCGCTCACCGGCCACCGCATAGGGAATGATCTTCACCGTCGCCAGCATCGCCCCCGGAGCCACCCGCGTCCTGTCGCGCAGCGTCGCCAGCGTGATATCGGGATCGACATTGTTCACCGCCGCTACCGCCGCGGCATCGACGCTCAGTACCCCGGCCGCCTCTGCCACCAGATTGACCCGTCCCGTAAACGCCGCCTCGATCCGCAGCCCCAGCGCCCCCGGATCAGGCACCAGCGCCGCCGCCAGCCGAGCCGCCGCCTCGTTTTCGGCCACATCGCCCGTCTCAGGCAAAGCCGCGACAACCTGCTCCACGCCTGCTGCCCGCAACCGGTCCAGCACGGCAGCATCCAGCAAAACCCCCTTGCGCAGCCGCAGGTCCCCCGATTTCAGCGAATGCGCCAGCACCGCCCCCTCGGCCTCGTCCAGCTGAATGGAGCCGAAACGCACCGCTCAGGGCCGCGTTTCCGGCCGACGCAGCCGCTGGGTGATCTGGGCCATGATCGACACCGCGATCTCGGCCGGAGATTTCGCCCCGATATCCGCCCCAACGGGCGCATGTATCCGCGCGATCTCGGCTTGCGAAAACCCCGCCTCGCCCAGCCGCGCCACCCGCTTGGCATGGGTCCGGGTCGAGCCAAGGCAGCCGAGATAGAAGACATCGGACCGCAGCGCCTCCATGATCGCCGGATCGTCAAGTTTCGGGTCATGGGTCAGCGTCACCACGGCGGTCCGCGCATCCAGCCCATGGGCTTTCAGCGCCGCGTCGGGCCAGTCATGGAGGATCGTCTCGCCGGGAAACCGCGCCTCGGACCCAAAAGCCTCGCGCGGATCGACCAGCACCGGGTCATAGCCCGCCAGCCGCGCCATCTGCATCAGGGGCTGGGCGATATGGACAGCACCGACCACCACCATCCGCAGCGGCGGATTGTGGATGCCGACGAACCAGTCGCCTTCGAAGCCTGACTTGTCGGAATGATACCGCGCCTCGATCTCTGCCTCCAGCGGATCGCCGGGCCCGGTCACCAACCGCCGCTCCCAGGTCGAGGGATTGACCAGATAGGCCGCCCTCTCGCGCCCCGCCCGCCGCTCAACCAGTGCCTCGATCAGCGCCACTTCCGGCCCCTTGCCGACGCCCAATGGCTCGACCAGCACCCGTATCGTGCCGCCACAGGCCAGCCCGACGGCGAAGGCCTCGTCATCGCTGACCCCATAGGTCAGCACCCGGCAGGTGCCATCCTCCAGCGCCTCCAGCGCCTCGGCCACCACCGCGCCCTCGACACAACCGCCCGACACCGAACCCATCATCTCGGCATCGGAAGAAATCGCCAGTTGCGAGCCGGTGGGCCGGGGCGCCGAGCCCCAGGTCTCGATCACGGTCGCCAGGGCCGCCCTTTTGCCGTCCCTGATCCAGTCAAGTGCGGTTTCCGGAATCCGGTCGTGTTCCGTGATCATGATAGGCCCTCCCTGCTACCAGATATAGTCGCATCTCCGGGCACCTGCCAGCCCCGCCCAGGGACCAGAGCGGGGCGCATCCGCGCACCGGAGGCAGGTGTCCCGTTTCAGCCCATCTGTACACCTTCACCGGTAACGTGAAACACCACCTCCTGGTCCCTTAGCACAGCCGCCAGCAGGTCGCCGGTTCCCAGGAAGGTCACGCGGGTCTCATCAGCATCGGCGAAATCCAGTTGCATCCGGTCGGGCGAAACATAATGAGCTGAGGCAATAATGCAGCTGTCCCCCATGGCCTCCAGCGCGGCGACGGCCTTGCACAGGCACAGGTGATCGCTGATCTGCGCCGCCTTCCGTTCCGCCAGCACCCGCGCCGCCCCTGCGGTATCGTCACGGTTCCCCATCGCCTCCAGCAGCGCGGCCTGCTGTGTCGCCGTCCGCGTGGCATCCAGATCAAGCCCCGCGCCAGAGGTCATCTTCCAGGACGAGGAAGACAGCATGACAGTCCCCGGAAATTCCAGCATCAGAACGCCGGGGATCACCGGCATCTCATCGGCGTTGGCGTCGTCGAGGTCGGGATTGAGGCCGCCATGAACAATGGTCGCAAGCTGCGCGCCCGCCAGCGCCGACAGGCGTTTGTTGAGTGCCCCGGCAATGTCCCCTGTCGCCTCGATTGCGTTTTTCACCGCCGCGCTACGTGCCAGCACCGTCTCGGCGTATTCTCTTTCCACCTGGGCCTGATCAAACCAGGACCGCAGCTCATCACCGGTCAGAACCATATCGGCATGCGGTGCCACGCCGCCCTTGCCTAGCCGCGCCAGCGCGTAAGCCAGCACCGAAGCGGCCTTTTCTTCGTCCCGTGTCCCGAAGGCCAGTTCGAACCCCTGATCGAGCCTTTCCAGACCCACCTCCGCCAGCGCGGCGCGGGTGGCATCGTCGAAATCCGGCGGTTCCAGCGCGAAAATCTCGCAACCGGTCATCGCTCCGCCAGACATCATGGCAACGAAGCCTTCCTCCGGTCCAGGCGGCCAGTCGCCGTGGATCGTCAGGTCCAGACCTTCAGCCTCGACAAAGGCATGGATACGGTCGCGATCCGGAATGCCGGTGCCGTCGATGTAGACAATATAAGAGTCCGCCACGCCATATCCTCCCTCGTTCGGGCCTCGCCTCAATATTACGTAGGAAACCGCAATTTCCGTCGCCGGGCCAGTGGGCGCGAAGTGGCAGCTCCGCCAGGATCGCATCCGCTCCCCGAGGATCATAGTCCGGGGATTTCCTTCAGCTCAATCCGCTGACCGTCCACTCAAGCCCAGTACCAACTGCCGCTTTCTGTCAGCAACATGGCCTATCCCCCACCCAGCGACAATCCAAAAACATGAGGACATTCAGATGGAAAAGACCTATCGCGGCTCCTGCCACTGCGGCACCGTCCGTTTTGAAGCGGACATCGATCTCGAAGCGGGAACCGGTCGTTGCAATTGCACCTTCTGCGCCAAGAACCGGACCTGGGGCGCGATCCTCAAGCCGGAGAAGTTTCGGCTCACCAAAGGCGAAGAGGCCCTGTCGGGCTATCAGTTCAACACCAAATCCGGCCATCACCGCTTTTGCTCGCACTGCGGTATCCGGGTCTTCGGCGAGGCCAATGTACCGGAACTCGGCGGGTCGGTCGTTTCGATCAACGTGGCCAGTCTCGATGACGTCGCCCCTGATACCCTGGCCGCCCTGCCGATCCATTACGGCGACGGGCTGCACGACAACTGGATGAGCCCGCCAAAGGTGACGAGCTACCTCTGAGCGAGCCTCGGATCGGGGTTGAGAGGCGGGGCGATGGCTGGGGCGGTCGGGGCCTCGCCGCCCTCCGGCATCGCCAGCAGCCGCGCCTTCTCGCCCTGATCTCCGCCACGGGTCAGGGTCTCGGCCAGTTCCTCCAGCGAGGCGATGTTGTGCGCCGCCCGGAACGTGTCCACATGCGGCAGCAGCGCCTTCACCCCGCGCGCCTTCGCCGCGAATCCGTCCCAGCGCAGCAAGGGGTTCAGCCAGATCAGCCGGCGCGAGGACAGATGCAGCCGCTCGGCCTCTCGCGCCAGCGCATCCGGATCGTCCCGGTCCAGCCCGTCGGTAATCAACAGCACCACCGCCCCCTGCCCCAGCACCCGGCGCGACCAGTCGCGGTTGAAGGCGTGCAGGCAGGCCCCGATCCGGGTACCGCCCTCCCAATCCCGTGCCTCGGCCCCGGCCGCGGCCAGTGCGGCATCGACGTCCCTCTGCCTCAGATGCCTTGTGATATTGGTCAGCCGCGTGCCGAAGGTGAAGGAATGCACCGCCGCCCAGCCGGCCCCCTTGGCGTTCGAGGCGGCATGGAGGAAATGCAGCAGCATCCGGCTGTAATCCGACATCGACCCCGAGATATCGCAGAGCGCGACCAGGTTCGGCCACCGCTCCTTACGCCGCCGCATCACCAGCTTGCGGATATCCCCGCCCGAACGCATTGCCCCGCGCATCGTCCCCCGCCAGTCGGCCAATTGCCCCCGGACCGCCAACGCCGTCCGCCGCGAGGCAATCGGGCGTACCGGCAGTTCGATCCGGGCGATCGCCCGTTTCGCCGCGGACAGTTCCGCAACCGTCATCTGTTCGAAATCCGTGTGCTTCAGCTTCTCATCCGCCGAGTAGGTCAGCGTCGCGTCGAATTCGACCTGCTCCCCTTCCGCCGCCTCCAGATCCGGAGGGGCCTGGTCGGCGCCGTCCAGCAAGGCCTCCGCCGCCCGCCGCTCGGCATCCTTCGGCTTCGGTGCCTCATTGGCCCCGCGCACCATCGGCAGCATCATTTCCATCATCTTTTCAAGGAATTGCGGGTCACGCCAGAACAGCCGGAACACCTGCCCGAACACCACCCGATGCTCTGGCCTCGAGACGAAACACGCCTCCAGAACCGCATAGAAATCTCGCTTTTCGGTAAATCCAGCCACCTCGACGGCCCGAATCGCCTCGACCACCCGGCCCGGACCCACCGGCAGCCCCGCCTTGCGCAGGGCGCGGGCGAAATGGGTGATGTTGGCGGAAATCTTTCCGTCTTCGGGAATGGGAAGGTCTGCATATTGCGCCATGCGGGCGAGCCTAGCGTCGCGGACCGGGAATCGGAAGAGATCAAAACGCCACGGACCGTCAGGCCCGGTGGGTTTCCAAGAACCCGTCCTCGGCCTTTCGCAGCTCGCAAGGGTTGCCGTCGGGATCCCGGAAGGTGGCGATCAGCCCGGCCTCGGTGTGCGCAAGGTCCACCGGGACGTTGCGCATGCTGAGCCGTCCGGCGGTCACCGCGACATCGGGAACCGAAAGGCGGAGGATCGGATTGCCGGACGGGTCCGGCGGAGAGGTGTCGGCGATCAGCATCAGATAGGCGTGGCCGAGCCGGAGACAGACCTTGCGCTCCTCGCGAAAGAGGATCGGCATTTCGAGGGCTTCGGAATAGAACGCCGTGCAGGCCCTGAAATTGAGGACCCGGAGCACGAACCCCAGTGCCACAGCCTCGAGCGGCTCCGGCCAGTCTGTCACCCCGGCACCGTCGCAGCCATCGAGGGCCGCGTCCGGCACCCGGCCTCCCAGGCCGCCAGGACCGGGCGCCCGGCGCGCCAGTCGCGGGCGCCATGGCGAAAATCGAGATAGCCAAGGGCAGCGGCGACCGCGACATGGGCAATGTCGAACCGCCCGGCAAGATGCGCCATCCAGCGGCCCTCGATGGCGTCGAGCGACCGCGTGACTTTTGCCCATTGCGCCTCGACCCAGTCAGGGAACTGCTTGTCCTCTGGCCGGACGCGGCTCTCATAGACCATGAGGACGGCGGCATCCATGATCCCGTCGGCGGTGGCTTCCAGGGTCAGGGTCTCCCACAGGCGCGGCGGGTCGGGATAGAGACCCGCATGGCCCAGAGCGTCCAGATAGCGGCAGATCACCCGGCTGTCATAGATCGCCGGCCCGTCCTCGCGTTCCAGCGACGGGATCTTGCCCAGGGGATTGACCGACAAGCGGATCGTTCCGGGATCGATTGCGGTGCCCGACGAGACCTCTTCGGCCACCACGCCTTCGAGCCCCGCCTCGCGCAGCACAATCCGGGCCTTGCGCGCAAACGGCGAGGCATCCGCCATGTAGAGTTTCATCAAGCGTCCCCTGTCCCCGGATCAGTCGGTCTTGCGAAACCTTATCCGAGTAATCGCGGTAACGTCCACCTCCAAGCCCCGGCCGTCGCCAAAACGAATGACGCGGCGCCAGCGTCCGGTGCCGCTGGCCGCCGTCTCGCCCTCGGCGCGATGGGTGGTAACGTCGAGCCCTTCGGGGACCTCGTCCAGCGCCGCCTCGCGCCAGATATCCTTGGGTCCGGGATTGCGGCGCTTGTTGACATAGACCGCCACAGCCGCCAGCGCGCCGGCCTGGGCGACGGTCCAGAAGACGGGAATGAGAGGGGCGGGCATGGGCAACTCCTGTCCTGTACGCGTCAATATAGGGGTTTTCGGAGCGATTTTACAGTCCCAGGCAGCGGCAGGTGCTTTTGCCGGATGCGCGACGCTCCGGTGGGGACACCTCCAGGGTGCCGCAGGCGGTTCAGACCGGACTGGGATGCCGGGCGTGCGACACCGCGTCGTCAAACTTCGCACCGAACTTCTGACGCGCCGATTTGCGGAAATCCTCCAGACGGAGGCTCTCTGCCGTGCTCCAGGCGCTGTACTTGGCCAGTACTGTTTCGGCGCGCATCCCCGGCAAGTCCTCGGGAGGGATCAGGCACCCCGCCAGTCCGAAAACATCCGCACGCCTGCAGCTCAGGTCACAACCGGAGCGCCCCCGGAGACCAGCTCCTTCCGCTTCCGGCCCAGAATGACCCTGTCTGCGGGCGTTTTCTTCGCTCTTGCCAGCAACCCCGAGAATTCGCGCAGTTCGGCGGCAGGATCAGGATGCCCGTTGCGCCGGGCCCAGTCCGCAGCCTCGATTTCGCCATGAACACCATCATTGTAGCCCGCGACATACTTGCTGGTGAAGAAGCTGAACCCGCCGATGAAGAGCTCGGCAAAATCGAGCGACAGAAGATAGCTATCGGCAGCAAGCTACCGATTGGCGTCTCGCATCAATCCGGCAAGAACAGCCACGTCCTGCCCAAAACCATTTGCCTCGAGCTGCTCTGCAGCGGCCAGCGCCTGCGCCTTTTCGCGGTTCTGGTTCAGTTTCCAGATGCCCTCGACTGTGTCGATCTCCATTTCCACGGGCACGATCATCCGGAGCAGCCGCGTCACGGCCTCAGGGTCCATCTTGGCGCGCGTCCAGGCCGGCTTGGGGGCCAGCCGCGCCTCCATCGCCGCCGACAGCCGGTCGACCCACGCGCCGATCCGCTCGGGCGCGACCCGGCGGAGTGTCCCCCGCAGATGCACCGCCACGTAATTGCGGGTCGGCACCAGGCCCGGATCGCCATACCAGTCGGGCGAGATATAGCCGTCCAGCCCCGAGACCACCATCAGCGCCCTGACCGGTGCCTCCGCCGCCCGCCAGAGCGGGTTGGAACGCATGACATGGGCCTCGATCCGTGTGGCGTCCTCGTTCAGAATGAATGGCAGATGAGCGACGACAGGACCATCGGGGCCCGAGACCGTAAGGACCCCAAAGGCCCGGTCCCGGGCGAAGGCGAGGTTCTTTTCGGTATCGGCTTCGCGATGATGCGGCGAAATATACATTGGGCCGGTCCTCCGATCTGTCGGCCTCATGTCGCAGGCAATCGGCGATTCCGCAAGCGACGCCCCCCTCGCACCGTCCGCGCTTTGACGCTACCATACCCTGAAACACCAAACGGAGGCTTACCGATGCAGTGCCCTGTCCTTCTGACTGTCTCTCTGGCGGCCCTTCTGGCCCTGACCGCCTGCCAGCCCACGGCCGAAGCCGATGCCGATGCCGAACCCGTCACCGCCGCCGAAGCCGGAAAGGCGCTATACGAGGCGAATTGCGCCGCCTGCCATGGCGCGTCCGGCAAAGGAGACGGGACAGCGGCTGCCGGGCTCGCGACGGCCCCCGCCGATCTGACCGTGCTTGCCGCCGGTAACGGCGGGGCATTTCCCTGGGCGCGGGTGATGAGCCAGGTGGACGGGTATACGCGGACCGGTGCCCATGAGGTGATGCCGGATTTCGGCGACGGGCTCAGCGGTCGGACCGTGCCATTTGACAGTGGCGACGGGGTGCTGACCCCGACGCCGGTCGAACTGGTGGAACTGGCAACCTATGTCAAGCGTCTGCAGCAATAGCGCCGCTGGCCCCGCCCGCGACATGGTGAGGACCCGAAGTCTGATCCACGGGTTCGCGCCTCTGCGCACCCAGGGCGGTTTCTGTCCTTTTGCGGCGTACAAGGGCGCGAGAATTTCGCCGCCGGGGCCCGGGTCTGGATCGGCGAGACGGCAGGCGCGCTCCTGTATGGGGCCGAAGCCAGAGACAGGCGATCGTGGAGGCGCGGTAAAATGCGCGATTGACGCCGAAACCCTGTTGGTGACACTGGGCCGATAACTTCATCTCTTGTACAGACCATCGCCTTGCGTACCCCCAAGCTGCTCACCACCCTCAAGACTTACGACCGCCAGCAGTTTGCGGCCGATCTCGTCGCGGGTCTGACCGTGGCCATGGTCGCTCTGCCCCTCAGCCTCGCCATCGCCATCGCCTCGGGCGCCGCGCCGGAAAAGGGTCTGGTGACGGCGATCGTGGCGGGGTTCCTGATCTCGGCGCTCGGCGGCAGCCGGGTGCAGATCGGCGGCCCGACCGGGGCGTTCATCGTCGTCGTTTTCGGGATCATCGCCGAGCATGGCTATGACGGGTTGGTGCTGGCGACCTTCATGGCCGGGATCCTGTTGCTGATCGCGGGCTACTTCCGCGCCGGCCGGCTGATCGCCTATGTGCCCGAATCGGTGATCAACGGCTTTACCATCGGCATCGCCATCGTCATCGCGACCAGCCAGTTGGCCGATCTCCTCGGGCTGTCGGTCGAGCACCTGCCGGCGGATTTCCTCGAAAAACTGCCGGTCCTGTGGGAGGCGCGGGGCACGTTCGATCCGGCGGCCCTCGGCATCGCCGCAGTCGCCCTGGTGACAATCGTCGCCTTCCGGCGCGCCCTGCCCCGCTTTCCGGGGCTGATCGTCGCCGTCGCCCTTGCCTCTGCGCTTGCGGTATTCTGGCCGGATGTGGACACCGTCGGATCGCGCTACGGGCTGCTGCCAGCGACCCTGCCCGCCCCGGCCCTGCCCGAGATCTCCTGGGCGCGACTGCAGGATCTGTTTCCCTCGGCGGTGACCATCGCCGTCCTGGCCGGGGTCGAATCGCTGCTCTCCGCCCTGGTCGCGGACCGCATGATCAACGGCAGCCACCGGCCGAATGCCGAACTGACCGCCCAGGGCGCGGCGAATATCGCCTCGGCGCTTTTCGGCGGCCTGCCCGCCACCGGCGCCATCGCCCGGACGGCCACCAATGTCCGCGCCGGTGGACTGACGCCGGTCGCCGGGCTGGTTCATGCGATTGCGATCCTTGTCATCATGTGGGTCGCGGCACCATTGGCCGGATATCTCGCGATGCCGGCACTGGCGGCGTTGCTGGTGGTGACGGCGTGGAACATGAGCGAGCCGCATAAATGGCCCGACTACGCCAGGGCGCGGGTGAGCGACCGGATGCTTCTGGTGCTGACATTGGTGCTGACGGTGCTGGTCGATCTCACGGTGGCCATCGGGATCGGCGCCGGCCTGGGGCTGGCGCTGCGCCTTGCCCGCCGGGAATCGGTGAAAAGCGACTGGACACCGCCGGATCGCTAGAGCAAAACCGGATCAGATTGAACCAATCTGATCCTAGGATTTTGCTCAAGCCTACGTCTCTGGACCAAAATTCTTTTTCAGACTGATTCAGTCTGAAACGATTTTGGTCTGACGCGTCAGGCGGTGTCGAGGCGGTACTTGCCGAAACTCTCGCCCTGATATTCGATCTTGCCGATATAGGTCGCACCGAGACGGGCGAGGGCGCCGAGAGCCCTGCGGGACGGGGGCAAGAGGAAAGTGACGAACGGGATGCGGGGGTCGGCCCGCGCGAAATCCAGCGCCATTCTGGCAATGACGGTACCGAGGCCGAAATGTTCCGGGGTCAGGACGAGACCGAAATCCCATTCCTCGCCTTCCTTCTGGAAACCGCCCCAACCGGCATAGCTCCCGTCCGCGAGGATGGCCCAATGGCCAAGACCGTCTTTCTCCCATGTCGCCTCCTTGGCGGCGACGAAGGCCGCTACCGTGTCAAGGGTCCAGTCGGCGGAAAGAAGCGGCATATGCTCGGCGACGCGCGGCGCGGTCATATGGGCGAGCAAGGTCTCGGACGGGATTTCTGTAAGACGGGTGAAGGTGATGATCGGCGGCACGGGAGGGACCGGTGTCAGTATCGGGAGACGGAGCACATACGCCTCCGGCAATGGAAGGTAAACCGGCAGACGGCGTCGCCTTCGGGTTACAGCCCGTTTCCCGGTTCTGTCCCGGGGCGCGACAGCGCGCCTTCCTGCTGATAGCAAGAGGCCCCGGACATCAGGACGCGCCGCCATGAGCCACCAACCTTCGCCGCCGGTATCGGTCTATCTCGATACCCTGACAGACTCCCGTCACTGGGCGCATTACGTGCCGAGACCGGGCGATATCGTCGTGACCACGCCGCCGAAATCCGGCACGACCTGGGCACAGGCGATCATCGCCCTGCTGCTGAGCGGAGATCCCGCAATCGACGTGAACCCGTCCGAGAACGCGCCTTGGTTCGACAACAGGTTCAGGGATCCCGAGGCGCTGATGGCCGAGCTGGACGCCAGGCCCGGGCGGCGGCAGGTCAAGACGCACACGCCCATCGACGGATTGCCGGTCTGGCCGGAAACCGAATACGTCGCGGTCTACAGGCATCCGATCGACACGCATTTCTCATTCCGGCGCCACGTGGCGAATTACCGTCCCGAGACAGCCGAGATGCTGGGCATCGATTTCAGCCTGCTGCCCGAAGATCCCAGGGAGAGCTTCCGCATCTTCCTTGAGAGCGACCATTTCGACACCCCGGGGCTGCGCATGGTCGTGAACCACTACCGGACATGGCGGGCGCGGGAGCCGCGTCAGAATTTTCTGCGCCTCCACTATGCCGATCTGACCAGTGATCTCCCCGGAAACGTAGCCCGCATCGCGGCACATATCGGGATCAGCCACCCGCCGGAGGTCATGGCCCGGCTTGTCCAGGCGGCGCGTTTCGGGAACATGAAAGCCAATCCCGACCGGTTCGGGCTGGTCGCCGGGAAGGATTTCTGGCGCAACGACGCGGCGTTCTTCGACAGCGCGACATCGGGGAAGTGGCAGGGCGTGCTGACCGAGGACGACCTGGCGGCCTATGACCGGGAAATTTCGGGGTTTCTGGAGCCCAAGGAGCGGGCCTGGCTGGAATGGGGAAGTTCCGGAGATTCCGATTGAGACATCCGCCCGAGCGGGTTTGCCGGCCAAAGGGCTATCCACGCCGCGCCTCTCTTCCTCTGCCAGCGGAAAGGAACTTGTGCGGTTCGCCTGACCCTCTGTGTGGACCAGATACAAGAAAAGGGCCGCCCCAACCGGGACGGCCCTTTCGATTTCAGCCGAAGCGGCGCGATTACATCATGCCGCCCATGCCGCCCATGTCGGGCATGGCCGGCGCACCGGCACCCGGCTTTTCGGGCTTGTCGGCAACCATGGCCTCGGTGGTGATCAGGAGACCCGCGATCGAGGCAGCGTCCTCAAGAGCCGTGCGCACGACCTTGGCAGGGTCGATGACGCCGAACTTGAACATGTCGCCATATTCTTCGGTCTGAGCGTTGAAGCCGAAGGCCTTGTCGTCGCTCTCGCGGATCTTGCCGGCCACGACGGCGCCATCGACACCGGCGTTTTCGGCGATCTGGCGCAGCGGCGCCTCAAGCGCGCGACGCACGATCGAGATCCCGGCTTCCTGATCCGAGTTGTCGCCCTTCAGACCGGCCAGAGCCTTCGCGGCCTGCACGAGGGCGACGCCACCGCCGACCACGATACCTTCCTGAACGGCGGCACGGGTGGCGTTGAGCGCGTCATCGACGCGGTCCTTGCGCTCTTTCACTTCGACCTCGGTCGCCCCGCCGACGCGGATAACGGCAACACCGCCGGCGAGCTTCGCCAGACGTTCCTGGAGCTTCTCGCGGTCATAGTCGGAGGTGGTCTCGTCGATCTGCTGACGGATCTGGGCGACGCGGGCCTCGATCTCTGCCTTCTCGCCGTGACCGTCGACGATGGTCGTCTCGTCCTTGGTGATCGACACGCGCTTGGCAGTGCCGAGCATGTCGAGGCCGACATTCTCCAGCTTCATGCCGAGATCTTCCGAGATCACCTGGCCACCGGTCAGGATCGCAATGTCCTGCAGCATGGCCTTGCGGCGGTCGCCGAAGCCGGGTGCCTTGACGGCGGCGATCTTCAGGCCACCACGCAGCTTGTTGACCACGAGGGTCGCCAGCGCTTCGCCATCGACGTCTTCGGCGATGATGAGAAGCGGCTTGCCGGACTGGATGACGGTTTCCAGAAGCGGCACCATCGGCTGCAGCGAGGAGAGTTTCTTCTCGTGCAGAAGGATCAGTGCGTCTTCCAGCTCGGTGGTCATCTTGTCGGCATTGGTGATGAAGTAGGGCGACAGGTAGCCGCGGTCGAACTGCATCCCCTCGACGACATCGGTTTCGGTCTCGAGGCCCTTGTTCTCTTCGACGGTGATGACACCCTCGTTGCCGACCTTCTGCATCGCGTCGGCGATCTGGCGACCAATCTCGCTTTCGCCATTGGCCGAGATGGTGCCGACCTGAGCAACCTCATCGGTGCCGGACACGGCGCGCGAGGCGGATTTGATCGATTCGACGGCCTTGGAGACGGCCGTGTCGATGCCGCGCTTGAGGTCCATCGGGTTCATGCCGGCGGCAACCGATTTCATGCCCTCGCGGACGATGGCCTGGGCCAGAACCGTGGCGGTGGTGGTACCGTCACCGGCGGTGTCGTTGGTGCGGGAGGCAACCTCTTTCACCATCTGCGCGCCCATGTTCTCGAACTTGTCTTCCAGTTCGATTTCCTTGGCGACGGTGACGCCGTCCTTGGTGATGCGCGGGGCGCCGAAGGATTTGTCGATGACCACGTTGCGGCCCTTGGGGCCGAGGGTGACTTTCACCGCGTTGGCCAGCGTGTCGACGCCCTTGAGCATGCGGTTGCGGGCGTCAGTGTCGAACTTGACGTCTTTTGCGGACATGTGGGTCTACTCCGTTATGTCTCTGTGCGTTGAATTATCGGGACAGGTCCCGGCGGTTCGGAAAGGCGATCAGGCGGCCTTGACGGCGGCGCTGCCCTCGATGATGCCGAGAATGTCGCTTTCCTTCATGATCAGCAGCTCTTCGCCGTCGAGCTTGATCTCGGTGCCCGACCATTTGCCGAAGAGAATGCGGTCGCCGACCTTGACATCCATGGCGATGCGGTCGCCGTCTTCGTCACGGGCCCCGGCGCCTACGGCCACGATCTCGCCCTCGGCGGGCTTTTCCTTGGCACTGTCGGGGATGATCAGCCCACCGGCGGTTTTCTCGTCGCCTTCGATGCGGCGGACCAGAACGCGGTCGTGAAGAGGGGTGAAAGACATGACAGGTCGCTCCTCTGTATCAGCGGTGTCTCTGTTGAATAACCTGAGTGATTAGCACTCGAATTCGGTGAGTGCTAACAGAGGCGGATGTAGAAAGCGGAGCGCTGCCTGTCAAGGGGGCAGGCAGCGAAAAACGCTGCCTGTCGCACCACCTTCCGCGACAGGCGGCAGGTGGAGAGTCCCGCCTGTGGGCACGCGGGGCGAAAGGCAAGGCAGGCCAGGATCGGGTCGGCGCGCCGGTCGCACCGGCGGCACAGCCAGCGTTCGTGCCGATATCCGCTCTGCAAGTCAGAAGGAAAGCCGCGTGGCCCGATGCGAAAGCTTTTCCTGAGACCACGATTCGATTTAGGCTTGCCCGGAAAAGGAGCCCCCTAATGAACAGAATTCTCGCCGCACTGCTATTCGTCCCCATACTCACGATGCCCGCAATCGCAGAATGCGTCGGCCGGGACCTTCTGGCCGATGCCCCGGCCGAATATCTGGCCCGGCTCGACTCCGAGGCTGCCGCCCAGCCCTATGCAGAGGGCCGCTTCTGGCAGGTGGAAAAGAACGGCCGCCGCTCGGTCCTGTTCGGGACATTCCACAGCTCGGCCGAGGATGTGGCCGCGATCCCAGACGATCTGGCCGCCTGGGTCGAAGCGGCGCGGGTCGTCTATGTCGAGGTGACCTCAGCCGAAGAGGCGCGGATGCAGCGGGCCCTGATCCTGAACCCGACCCTGATCCTCAACCCCGACGGCCGCTCGATCCGGCCCTATTTCTCGTCCGAGGAATGGGCGATGCTGGCCAAGGGACTGGCCGAGATCGGCCAGGATATCGATCAGGCCGCGCTGATGCAGCCCTGGTTCCTGTCGCTGGCGCTCTCGGCCCCGCAATGCCTGGTCCTCGCACAGATGCGGGGTGAGCTGGTGCTCGACCGGCGGATCGAGCAGCTGGCCGATCGCCACGGGATCGAGGTCGGCGGGCTGGAGGAATACGAGGCAATCCTCGACATATTCCGTGACGGCTCGTTCGAGGATCAGGTCGAGATGCTGCGCCTGTCCCTCCCGATGCTCGGTGCCGGTGAGGACCAGATCGCGACGGCGAAGCGGCTCTATCTGGACGGCGAAATCTGGAAGGTCTGGGCGTTGGGGCTGCTGCAGGCGGAGGCGCATATGAGCGCCGAGGAAGCCGCGGGCATGATGGACGAGGCCTATGAGGCGCTGGTCCGCAAACGCAACGCCGCCTGGATGGCGCGCATCCTGCCCGAAGTGACCCGCGGCGACGCGGTGATCGCGGTTGGCGCGCTGCATTTGCCTGGGGAGGACGGGCTCTTGCGGATGCTGGAGGAAGAAGGGTTTGAAACCCGGAGGCTGCCGGAGTAGTCAGCGGCGATCCCCAACCGGAGCTGTCGCCTTGCCTCAGATCATCACCCGCCTTGCCGAGATTTCCGACCGCTATGACGCGCTGTTCTGCGACCTTTGGGGCTGTTTCCACAACGGCCAGCGCCCCTTCCCCGAAGCGGTGGCGGCCCTCCGGGCGTTTCGCGAGGCGGGCGGGACCGTGGTCCTGGTCACCAACTCACCCCGCCCCGCGGCGGCGGTCGCCATGCAGCTTGACGGGATGGGGGCCCCCCGGGACTGCTATGACGCGATCGCCTCCTCGGGCGATGCCGCCCAGGATGCGATGGCGGCGGGGCTGGTGGGGCGGCGGGTCCACCATGTCGGGCCGGAACGCGATCTGGTGTTCTTCACCGATGCATCGGGCCAGCCGATCGATGTCGAACGGGTGCCGCTGGACGCGGCCGAGGGGATCGTCTGCACCGGATTGTTCGACGACCGCACCGAGACGCCTGAGGACTACCGCCTGCTGATCGCAACCGGAGTGAACCGGGGGCTGAAGCTGCTCTGCGCCAATCCTGATATCGTCGTCGATGTCGGCGATCAGCGGATCTACTGCGCCGGAGCGATCGCGGCGGCCTATACCTCGGCCGGAGGCACGAGCCTCTATTTCGGCAAGCCGCATCCGCCGATCTACGATCTGGCCCGGCGGCGGTTGACCGAGACACGCGGTGACGTCGTGGCGGACGCGCGGATCCTGTGCATCGGCGACGGAATCGCCACGGACATTCAGGGCGGAATCGGCGAAGGGCTGGACACGCTCTTCGTGGCAGGCGGGCTTGCGGCGGAGGAACTGGGTGTCACAGACGATATGCCGGACAGGGCTGCACTGGCGGCCTATTTCACCAAGGCCAGACTGTCACCGGTCGCAACCATCGGGATGCTCCGCTGACAGCCGGGCCCGCCTCCTTTTGGGGACGCATGGTGCGTGAAATCACGCACCCTACGGGGACCAGCGGAGGAAATTGGCGATCAGGCGGAGGCCGGTTTGCTGGCTTTTCTCGGGGTGGAACTGGGTGCCGAAGATATTGTCCCGCCCCACTGCCGCCGTGATCGGACCGGCATAGTCGGCATGGGCTTGGATGAGGCCGGGATCCTCTGGGACCAGGTGGTAGGAATGGACGAAATAGGCGTGGTCGCCGTTTTCGATGCCGGCAAGCACCGGGTGCGCCTGATCGATGATGAGGTCGTTCCAGCCCATATGGGGGATTTTGAGGGCCGGGTCGGCGGGTTCGATCAGCCGGACAGTGCCGGGGGTCCAGTTGAGGCCCGGCGTGTCGCGGCCGTGTTCGACACCGTGCGTGGCCATGAGTTGCAGGCCGACGCAGATGCCCAGGAACGGAACACCGCCCCGGATCACCCGCTCTTCCAGCGCTTCGACCATGCCGGGGACGGCGTCGAGACCGGCGCGGCAGTCGGCATAGGCGCCGACGCCGGGCAGGACGATGCGGTCGGCGCGGCGGACAACGCCTGCATCGGCGGTGACCACGACCGGGCCGCCGCCCGTCTCGTCAGCCATGCGCTGGAAGCTCTTCTGGGCCGAGTGCAGGTTGCCGCTTTCATAGTCGATGATCGCGGTGGTCATTCCGACAGCGTTCCCTTGGTCGAGGGGATGGCGTCGGCTTTCCTCGGGTCGGTCTCGAGTGCCACGCGCAGGGCGCGGGCTACGGCCTTGAAGGCGGCTTCGGCGATGTGGTGGGAGTTGATGCCGTCGAGGCGCTCGACATGCAGCGTGATGCCGCCGTTCATGGCAAACGCCGTGAAGAATTCGCGGACCAGCTCGGTGTCGAAGCTGCCGATCCTGGGCGCGGTGAAATCCACCTTCCACACCAGATAGGGCCGCCCCGACAGGTCGAGGGCGGCGCGGACGAGGGTGTCGTCCATGGGCAGAAGGCACGAGCCGTAGCGCACGATCCCGCGTTTGTCGCCGAGGGCTTGCGTCAGGGCCTTGCCAAGGGCGATGCCGACATCCTCGACGGTGTGGTGGTCGTCTATGTGGAGGTCGCCCTCGGCGCGGATCGTCAGGTCGATCAGGGCATGGCGGGCCAGCTGGTCGAGCATGTGATCGAAGAAGCCGACGCCCGTCTGGTTGTCATAGGCTCCGGTTCCATCGAGATCGAGGCTGATCGAGATCGCCGTCTCCGCAGTCTTGCGTTCGATTGTGGCCTTGCGCATGGGGGCCTCCGCCCTACTATTCAGGCGCACTCTTAGGCGCTGTGCAACCCGATGTGAAGTCCGCGCGTTGAGGCAAAAAGGGAACCAAGACCATGAAGACACATCTGATCGTTATCGCGCTTTCTGCCGCCGTGCTAAGCGCCTGCTCGGGAACCAGCTACCGCGACCCGGATATCGGGATCGAAAGCGTCGCCCGGCTCGACCTCGACCGCTATGCGGGACGCTGGTACGAAATCGCGCGGTTTCCCAACCGGTTCGAGGAGGATTGCGTCGCGGTGACGGCGGATTATGCGCTGAACCTCGACGGGACCGTGGCGGTGACAAATACCTGCCGCAAGGGCGGGTTTGACGGGCCGGTGGAGGTGGCTGAAGGCACGGCGCGGGTGGTGGCGCCGGGCGAGTTGAAGGTGAAATTCGTCGACTGGCTGCCGTTCGAGGGGGATTACTGGGTGCTTTATGTCTCGCCGGGATACGATCTGGCGGTCGTCGGCAATCCCGACGGCGCGACCGGCTGGGTCCTGGCGCGATCCCCCCGGCCGGATCCGGAGTTGCTGGACCGGGGCTATGAGGCCCTGAGGAAGGCCGGATACGATACCAGTCGGATATTCCGGGTCCCCCACCCGCCCGCCTGATCGCTTCATGGTTGATCCGGCTCGGACCTTGTGGCCAAATCTCGGGAAAACACCCTCGGGGAGGCCTGCCCATGTTCACTCATTCGATGAATTTCGCCCTTGGTGACGAGATCGAGGCGCTGCGCGACATGGTGCATCGCTGGGCGCAGGAGCGCGTGGCGCCGATGGCGGCGGAGATCGATCGGAAGAACGATTTTCCCAAGGCACTTTGGGGCGAGATGGGGGAATTGGGGCTGTTGGGGATCACGGTACCCGAGGAATATGGCGGCGCCGGGATGGGGTATCTGGCGCATGTGGTGGCGGTGGAGGAAATCGCGCGGGCGTCTGCCTCGGTTTCGCTCAGCTACGGGGCGCATTCGAACCTGTGCGTGAACCAGATCGCGCTGAACGGAAGCGACGCGCAGAAGCGGAAGTATCTACCGGGGCTGATTTTCGGCGAGCATGTCGGCAGCCTCGCGATGTCGGAGGCGGGGGCCGGGTCGGACGTGGTGTCGATGAAGCTGAGGGCCGAGAAGCGGAACGATCGCTATGTGCTGAACGGGACGAAATACTGGATCACCAACGCGCCGGACGCAGATACGCTGGTGGTCTATGCCAAGACCGATCCGGAGGCGGGCTCGAAGGGGATCACGGCGTTTCTGGTTGAGCGGGGGTTGGCCGGGTTTTCCACCGGGCCGCATCTCGACAAGCTGGGGATGCGGGGCTCGAATACCGGGGAGCTGATTTTCGAGGATGTGGAGGTGCCGTTCGAGAACGTGCTCGGCGAGGAGGGGCGCGGGGTGGCGGTGCTGATGTCGGGGCTCGATTACGAGCGGGTGGTGCTGTCGGGGATCGGGATCGGGATCATGCACGCAGTGCTGGACGAGCTGATGCCGTATCTGCATGAGCGCAAGCAGTTCGGGCAGTCGATCGGGAATTTCCAGCTGATGCAGGGGAAGGTGGCGGATATCTATACCGCGATGAACTCGGCGCGGGCCTATGTCTATGCGGTCGCCGGGGCCTGCGACCGGGGAGAGGTGACGCGGCAGGATGCGGCGGCTTGTGTTCTCTATGCCTCCGAGAAGGCGATGGAGATGGCGGTCCAGGGGGTGCAGGCGATGGGCGGGGCCGGGTACCTGAACGACGCGCCGATCTCGCGGATCATGCGGGACGCGAAGCTGATGGAGATCGGGGCGGGGACGAGCGAGATCAGGCGGATGCTGATCGGGCGGGAGTTGATGCGGGTGACGGGGTGAGGCGCGGAGCGTTTTCCACGAAACCCCGGTATTTTGTACGTTGTTCGTGCCATTGCTCGGCAGAAGTGCACGGTGATGCAAACTCATTGATCAAGCTGATCCCTATGTAGCCGACTCGACTGGCTATGTAGACGTCCCGAAGGCTGGAGACTTCCGATAAGCCTGAAAGCAGATGTTTCCGGCCGCATTGACAATTGCCACATGAACAACGTCGGAACGCCGACTACAATTCACAATAAATACATGCCAAAAGGACACATTCATGCCCTTCCTTCGCGCGCTCGTCGCGCTCACCCTCCTCACCCTGCCCGCCCACGCCCAGGACAAACCGTCTGACGCGATGATCTCCGAAGCCGAGGTTGCTATCCGCGAATGCCTGCGCTTGACACCACCGGACACAGCACGCGCCAGTTGCTTTACCGAACGCATGTATGCCTGCGACGACCTGCTGGCGGAACGCAACCCCAAAGGCCTCACCTGCATGGAAACCGAACAACTGGCCTGGGACAGGGTGCTGGTCACCGCCATCGAAGGGCTGCTGAATTATGACCAGAACTTCGCCGACTACCCCGACCGCTATTGCATCGCCAGCGACGGCGATCATCTGAGGACGGCGCAAACGTCCTGGTCGGGCTTCCGGGCAGCCAGTTGCGATTACCGCAAGTCGATGACGCTCGATGGCGCCCAATACCGTTACCTCATCTGCCACGCCGAGATGACTTCGGAGCGGGCAATGGAGCTGAATGCCGAATTCGAATTCCGCGAGCAGTTCTGCGACGCCTGAGCAATGTTTCTGAGGCGACGTGGGGCACCCCGCTCGCCCGTCGGCTGCTCACGCGACGCCAGCCCTGCCACAAACACACGCAGGGCCGCCGGGACGGGCTCGCGGCCCGTCCCGGCGGCTCCGCCCTGAAAGGAGCCGTAGATCGGGGAAGTTCCCGGTTGCTCTGAACTGCCAAACCCCCGAAACTGAAAGCAAGAACCAGCCAGAGGATGCGCGGATGGAGACGGAAGGGTTGAACCAGGTCTCGGAACGGCTACTGCATACCGAACTCGAAGGATTTGTCGTGTTGCTGAAATGGGTGGCGGCAGGGATTGACGTGCTGTCGATCCTCGTGATCCTGATCGGCACCACCCGGTTCTGTTACGGCTTTCTGCGCGCAGAGCTCAGCGACAGGCACGCTCTGGTTACCGGGATCGACAGCGTCAGGGTAGAAATCGGCCGTTATATTCTTGCCGGGCTCGAACTTTTCATCGTCTCCGACATCATCCATGCCTCCCTCAGCCTCGCCCTGTCTGATCTGGTGTTCCTTGGGCTGCTGGTGCTGATCCGGTCCGTGATCAACTTTTTCCTCGAGCGCGAGATCAGGGATGGGGCGGATACAATACGGACCATCCAGTCATGATGTGGCGCGCGCTTCTTTTCCAGATCCTGCTGCTTCCGGCATTCGCTGCTGCAAGTTTCGCGCAGGAAGAATTCGGCCCCGAGGCCGAAAGGCTGACCCGCGCCTGTTTCAACGGTTCGCTTGGGACGGACACGGTCCGCGAATGCATCGGGACAGCCGCGCTTGCCTGCCAGGAAAACACCGAAGCCGGGTATTCCAACCTCGGCATGGCGACCTGTTTTCGAAAGGAAGGCGAAGCCTGGGACAAGCTGCTCAACGAGGTCTACCGCGAGGTGATTGCGGGGGCGAAAGTGGCCGATGCGCGCGATGGCGGCGGGCGTGAGGCGGCGATGCGGGTGGCGCAACGGGCCTGGATCGGGTTTCGGGATGCGGAATGTGCCTTTACCTATGCGCTGTTCGGCGACGGGTCGATGCGGATACCGCTCGGGGCCGAATGCGTGATGCGGCTGACGGCGGAGCGGGTTCTCGATCTTGAGGGGACGCGCGGCTTCATGGAGGAGTTGTAGGCGATGGGGCGGCTGAAATCAGCGGCGGTGCCCGGATCGGAGGCGTTCGAGGCCAACCGGGCGGCCCATGAGGCGGCTCTGGCACAGGTAGGGCTGGCGGCGGAGATGGCCGCACTCGGCGGCGGCGAGGCGGCGCGGGCGCGGCATCTGGGGCGCGGCAAGATGCTGCCTCGGGAGCGGGTGGCGGGGGTTCTGGACCCCGGCTCGCCGTTTCTGGAGGTGGGGGCGCTGGCGGCTTACGGGATGTATGACGGCGATGCGCCCTCGGCGGGGATGATCGCCGGGATCGGGCTGGTGCATGGGCGCGAGGTCATGGTGGTGGCCAATGATGCGACGGTGAAGGGGGGGACCTATTATCCGCTTTCGGTGAAGAAGCATTTGCGTGCGCAGGAGATTGCGGAAGAGAATCACCTGCCCTGCATCTACCTCGTCGATTCCGGGGGGGCGAACCTACCCAATCAGGACGAGGTTTTCCCGGATCGCGACCATTTCGGGCGGATTTTCTACAATCAGGCGCGGATGAGCGCCAAGGGCATCGCGCAGATCGCCGTCGTCATGGGGTCCTGTACCGCCGGGGGGGCCTATGTCCCGGCGATGGCGGATGTGTCGATCATCGTGAAGGAGCAGGGGACGATCTTTCTGGCCGGGCCGCCTTTGGTGAAGGCGGCAACGGGGGAGGAGGTCTCGGCGGAGGAACTGGGCGGCGGCGATGTGCATACGCGGCTGTCCGGCGTGGCCGATTATCTGGCCGCCGACGACGCCGAGGCGCTCGCCCTCGCCAGAGGGGCGGTCGCCGCTCTCAACCGGCCCCAGGGGGCCGGCATCGATCGGCGACGTCCGGCTGCGCCGTCCTGCGATCCTGGGGAGATGCTGGGCGTGGTGCCGGGGGATTTGCGCACGCCATACGATATCCGCGAGGTGATTGCGCGGGTGGTGGACGGCTCGGAGTTCGACGAGTTCAAGGCGCGGTTCGGCGCCACGCTGGTCTGCGGGTTTGCCCATATCGACGGCTGGCCGGTGGGGATCATTGCCAATAACGGCGTGCTGTTCTCGGAGAGTGCCGTGAAGGGGGCGCATTTCGTGGAATTGTGCTCGCAGCGGCGTATCCCGCTGATCTTTTTGCAGAACATCACCGGGTTCATGGTCGGCAAGCGCTACGAAAACGAAGGCATCGCGCGCCATGGGGCGAAACTGGTCACAGCTGTGGCGACGACCTCGGTGCCGAAGATCACGGTGTTGGTGGGCGGCTCCTTCGGCGCGGGGAATTACGGGATGGCCGGCCGCGCCTATGGGCCGCGATTCCTGTGGACCTGGCCGAATTCGAGGATTTCGGTGATGGGGGGCGAGCAGGCCGCCGGGGTGCTGGCGACGGTCCGCCGCGACGGGATCGAGCGGAAGGGCGGGACCTGGAGCGCCGAGGAAGAGGCGGCGTTCAAGCAGCCGGTGCTGGAGCAGTTCGAGGTGCAGTCGCATCCGCTGTATGCCTCGGCGCGGCTCTGGGATGACGGGATCATTGATCCTAGAAAGACCCGCGAGGTGCTGGCGCTTTCGCTGGCGGCGGCGCTGAATGCACCGATTGAGGAGACGCGGTTCGGGGTGTTTCGGATGTAAGGATTTGGGGAGGCTTGGTTGCCTCCTGTTCCTTATTGATCCTGGTTTTTTCCAGCGCGGCAGCGGCTTTGAGATAAGGGCAAAGCCCGGCCCAGGACGGGCGCGACACGAACCCCTCTGCTACATCGCTTTATGGCGCAGCCCCTCCCTAGCGGGCCGCCATGTCCTGTTGTAGCAACGCGCCCGTCCCCCGGCGTGGGACGGGCTTTGCCCGGTGCTGGTCGCACCATGCAAGCTCTGAGCGGGGAGCGATCTGGATGGCGAAAGGTTGGGTTTTATTGCAAGACGTGCCTTTGCTCACATCAACCAAAACGCGAACAGCCCATACTCATGCTTATTTTCTGAAGCTATTGGGGGACACGCAACATGGGCAATCTGATCGTTTGCGCCGATGGGACCTGGAATTCTCCGGATGACGAGGAGAACGGGCAGCCGACGCCGACCAATGTTGTCAAGTTTCACGGGGCCATCGCGGATAGCTCCAAGGAGCTGACGCAGAAGAAGTACTACCATTCCGGGGTCGGAACCGAGGGCGGGTTCCTGAAGAAGGCAGTGGGCGGCGGCACGGGCAAGGGGCTCGATGAGAATATCCAGAGCGGGTATATGTGGCTGGCCACCAACTATGCCGAGGGCGACCGGATCTATCTCTTCGGCTTCAGCCGCGGGGCCTATACGGTGCGCAGCCTGGCCGGGATGATCGGGGTTTGCGGGCTGTTGGATCTGAGCGATCCCGACCTGAGCCCCAAGGAGCGCTGGAAACGGGTCGGACAGGTGTTTGCGACCTATCGGGACCGGAAGAAGACGCTGCCGAAATCGGCGGATTACGCCTATTACGGCGAGGCGGTCGATGGCGAGGACAAGCCCGTCGTGCCGATCCATTTCATCGGGGTCTGGGATACGGTCGGGGCGCTGGGGATCCCGGATGATCTGGGGCTCTTGAACCTGCTTTTCGACGATCCAAAGGACCACCGGTTTCACGATACCGCCCTGTCGGACAAGGTGCTCCATGCCCGCCACGCACTGGCGATGGACGAGCGGCGCGGCTCTTTTGCACCGACGCTGTGGAGCAACGAAAAAGACCACAAAGATATGCGCCAGATCTGGTTTCCCGGCGTGCATTCGGATATCGGCGGTGGCTACAGCGAGACGGAATTGTCCGACCTGGCGCTGGGCTGGATGATCGAGGAGGCGGAGGCGGAAGGACTGGTCTTCCGATCGGGCGTCAAGGGGCAGTTGAGGGGCACGCATCACGGGCTGATGCACGATTCGGTGCGTGGGGTATTCAAGTATCACCGCACGGTGCCGCGGGCGGTGCCTCGGATTTCGGAGGAGGCCGACAAGGCCCTGTTCCACGTTTCCGCCGTCGACCGTCACCGCGAGCCGCCACTGGCGCAGCCGGAATTCTGGAAAGGCAAAATGTTGGCCAAGGGTCAGTCGGAGACCTGGAGCATCTATGCCCGCGAGCCGTGGAATGCGACGGGGCTTTTCATGATAGCCAAGGAGACCTACGAATTGTCCGCAACAGGCGAATGGCTCGATGCCAGCATCCCTTGTGGACCAGCAGGCATGAAGGACGGCAAATTCCATATCGGCGAGGTGGCGCATGTGGCCGCGAGCTTTATGGACGAGCTGGAGCGGGGTTTCAAGAAGCTCTCGGGCAACGAGGAGGCGGATTTCTGGCTGTCGCGGCGGCATCACGGCAAGGACACCAACAAGACCGGTTTCGAATGGTTCGCGCTGGTGGGCGCGGTGGCGAACGGGTCCTGGGACGACGTGAAGAAGAAGACCGTGCCGCATGAGGTCTGGGCGGTCGGCAAGGGCTGCCGGATCACGCCGGAGCGGGACGGATATTTCTACGCCTACGCCAATGATGCCTGGAAGATGTACGGCAACAATCGCGGCAGCGTGCGGCTGACGGTGAAGCGGATTTAAGGCGGCTGGACGCGCGGGCCCTGCTTAGGTAAGCTAATCTGACCTAAAATGGAGGAGCTGCGATGACCGGTTTGACCATCGAGGCCGCCGAAGCGTTGGCGCGGGACTGGTGCGACGCGTGGAATGCGCGCGACCTGGAGCGGGTGCTGGATCACTATGCCGACGAGATCGAAATCCGTTCACCGCTGGTGGTGGAACGGTTCGGGGCTCCGGACGGGGTGCTGAAGGGCAAGGCCCGGCTCAGGGAATATTTCGGCATCGGGATGCGGAACGCGGCGCTGCGCTTCACCTTCGAACGGGTATTGGTGGGGCAATCGGCAATGACGGTGCTCTACCGGCGTGAGACAGGCAGGCTGGTCTCGGATACGATGCTGCTCGACGATGAGCTGAAAGCGGTGTCGATGACGGCCTGTTACGAATAGATGGCGCGGGATCGCGGGCGCAACCGGGGAACCGCGCGGCTGGTGCTGCTCGTGATCTCGCTGGGGATCATGATCGCCACCGGGGCGGCGCAGATGCTGTGGATCAGCGGCACGCGACTGGTGGCCGGAGCCGGGCCGGAATGCGCGCCGCTCCGGGCGGTCAGCGGCGCGGTCCTGCGGATCCATTGCCACGAGACGGGATTTCAGCGGGCACGGATCGTCGGGGTCAGCGTGCCGGATTTCTTCGCCCCCGCCTGCCGCGAGGAATGGCTGGCCGGGATCGGCGCCTGGTGGTTCCTGCAGACCGAATTGTCGAAGGCGCGGACAATCCGGATGCGGTTTCAGGATGACGGCGACGCCAGGCTGCGCGAGGTGCATCTGTTTCTCGACGGCGACAGCGCCGCCCGGATGCTGCTCCGCGAAGGCCACGCTGCCGAGGGTCTGGTTCCGGGCAATTGGTGGTGCTCGCGCGGTGGCACGCCGCCACCCGCCGGTAACGGCGGATCGCGCCTGCCGCAGATTTGAGAGGACCGGGCTCCGAGCTTGGGAAAATCGATCCCGCTCCGGCAAGGGAGCGGGGATTGATATTGCCTCGCCTCGCGTATTTGGCGAGACTGGCCCGGTGTTTCCGGCAGATCGGGGTACGATGATTTCTTCGGGCGACAGGTCATGATCCGCAAGCTGCTCATTGCCAATCGCGGCGAGATCGCCGTCAGGATCATGCGGACGGCGCACCGGCTGGGGGTCTCGACGGTGGCGGTTTATTCCGATGCGGATGCCGGTACGCTGCATGTGGAAATGGCCGATGAGGCGGTGCGGCTGGGGCCGGCGCCAGTGGCTGACAGCTATTTGAGGGGCGCGGCGATCATCGAGGCCGCCCACGCGACCGGGGCGGATGCAGTCCATCCCGGCTACGGTTTCCTGTCGGAGAACCCCGATTTTGCCGAAGCGGTGGCGGCGGCGGGGCTGGTCTTTGTCGGCCCCCCTGCCCCGGCGATCCGGGCGATGGGTCTGAAGGATGCGGCCAAGGCGGCGATGAAGGAAGCAGGCGTACCGGTGGTGCCGGGGTATCACGGGGAGAATCAGGACCCCGGATTTCTGGCCGAACGCGCCGAAGAGATCGGTTATCCGGTGCTGATCAAGGCCGTCGCGGGTGGCGGCGGCAAAGGGATGCGGCGGGTCGAGCGGGGCGAGGACTTCGCAGAAGCGCTGAAATCGGCGCGGTCGGAGGCGAAATCGGCCTTCGGCAACGAGGCGGTGCTGATCGAGAAATTCATCGCCGCCCCCCGCCATATCGAGATGCAGGTCTTCGGGGATGCGACCGGGGGCGCGGTTCACCTTTTCGAACGGGATTGTTCGCTGCAACGGCGGCACCAGAAGGTCATCGAAGAGGCCCCTGCCCCCGGCATGACCGACCGGATGCGGGCGGCGATGGGACGGGCGGCGGTCGATGCGGCGAAAGCGATCGGCTATGTCGGCGCCGGGACGGTGGAGTTCATCGTCGATGGCTCGGAGGGGCTGAGACCGGACCGGTTCTGGTTCATGGAGATGAACACCCGGCTGCAGGTGGAACATCCCGTCACCGAGGCGGTCACCGGGATCGACCTGGTGGAATGGCAGCTCAGGGTCGCGGCGGGCGAGGCCCTGCCGCTGACCCAGGACGAGATCGGCCTCAAGGGCCATGCTGTGGAGGCGCGGCTCTATGCCGAAGATGCCGGCAAGGGGTTCCTGCCCGCGACCGGGCGGCTCAGCCATCTGCGGTTTCCCGATGGGCTGCGGGCCGATAGCGGGGTCCGGGCGGGGGACGAGATCTCGCCCTATTACGATCCGATGATCGCCAAGCTTGTGGCGACGGGGCCGACACGAGGCTCCGCACTGGCGGCGCTTGCCCGGGGGCTGGCGGAGACCGAGATCGCCGGGTCCGTGACCAATCTGGGGTTCCTGGCGCGGCTGGTGGAGGATGCGGAGTTTCGGCAGGGGCGGCTCGATACCGGACTGATCGAGCGTAAGCTGGAAACGCTGACCGCCGCGCCGGAGGCGGATGCGGCCCTGGAGGCGATGGCCATACTGGCCTTGCTGGGGCTGCATGAAACCAAAGGAGAGCGGGTCGGATTTCACCTCTGGACCCCTCTGGCGCGGCGGGTGATCGTGAACGCGGCCCCGCATCTGGTCGAGATGCTCGGGCCGGGGCGGGCAAGGGTGGATGGGGTCGGGACGACAGTTCTCGGGCGGGACGGGAACCGGGTCAGCTTCGAACATGACGGCCGGCGGCGGCGGGTGACGCTGCTGCCGGTGCCGGGCCGGGTGACGCTGATGGAGATGGGACAGAGCCACATTTTCCAGCTTGCAGAGCCGGGAGAGCGCGGCGAGGAGGCCCATCACGGGGACCATGTGGCCGCGCCGATGCCGGGGCTGGTGAAGGACGTGCGGGTGAAGGCCGGGCAGAACGTGGTTCGCGGTGAGGCGCTGCTGGTGCTGGAAGCGATGAAGATGGAACATGTGCTGACCGCGCCCCGGGATGGGGAAATCGCCGAGGTGCTGGTGGACGAAGGCGCGCAGGTGGCGGGCGAGGCGCTGCTGGTCGCTCTGAAGGTGGATGATGGCTGACATCCTGATCTTCGAGATGGGCCCAAGGGACGGGCTGCAGAACGAGGGGCGGCTGATTGCGACCGATGACAAGATCCGGCTGGTGAACCTGCTGTCGGAGGCCGGGTTCCAGAAGATCGAGGTGTCGAGCTTCGTGTCGCCGAAATGGGTTCCGCAACTGGCGGATGCCGCAGAGGTGTTTGCCGGGATCAAGCGGCGGGCAGAGGGGCGATATACGGCGTTGGTGCCGAATTTGCGCGGCTACGAAGCGGCACGGGCCGCCGGGGCGGACGAGGTGGCGGTGTTCGCGGCGGCCTCGGAAAGTTTCAGCCGGAAGAACATCAACTGCTCGATTGCCGAAAGCTTCGAACGCTTCGCCCCGGTGCTGGAAGAGGCCGGAAAGGATGGCGTGCCGGTCAGGGGCTATGTCTCCTGTGTCACCGATTGCCCCTATGAGGGCGCGGTCGCGCCGGACGCGGTGGCCGGAGTGGCACGGGGGCTGATCGATCTCGGCTGTTATGAGGTCAGCCTCGGGGACACCATCGGTCACGGATCACCGGACCGAGTGGCGGCGATGCTGGACGCGGTGCTGGCGCTGGTACCGGCAGGAAGGCTGGCCGGGCATTTCCACGACACGATGGGGAGGGCGCTGGAAAATATCTCGGTGGCGCTGGCCCATGGGCTCAGGGTCTTCGATGCTTCGGTCGCGGGGCTTGGCGGCTGTCCCTTCGCGCCGGGAGCGGCGGGAAACGTGGCTTCCGAGGCGGTTGCCGCATTGTTGACACGGGAGGGGTTCACACACGGGCTCGATTTGGACGCATTGACGCGGGCGGCGGAGTTCGCGCGCGGGCTGAGGGGGGGCGCATGAGCTATCAGACGATTTCGCTTGCGGAGGATGCAATAGGGGTTGCGACGCTGACGCTGAACCGGCCCGACAAGCGGAACGCGATGAACGGCGAGATGTGCGAGGAGCTTCGCGCGGTGGCCAATGCGATCAACGCCTCGGCCACGATCCGGGTGGTGGTGCTGACCGGGGCGGGGACGGTGTTTTGCGCCGGCGGCGATCTCGACTGGATGCGGACGCAGTTCGAGGCCGACCGCGAGACACGGCTGGGCGAGGCACGCAAACTGGCGCTGGCGCTGTTCGCGCTGAACACGCTCGACAAACCGCTGATCGGGCGGATCAACGGCACGGCGATGGGCGGCGGTCTGGGGCTGGTCTCGGTCTGCGATGCCGCGATCATCAACGAGGACGCGAAATGCGGGTTCACCGAAACGCGGCTCGGCCTGATCCCGGCGACGATCTCGCCTTATGTGATGGCGCGGATGGGCGAGGGCGCGGCGCGGCGGGTGTTTTTCTCGGCCAAGGTCTTCGACGGCTGGGAGGCGCAGGCGCTGGGGCTGGTGGCCAAGGCGGTGCCCGAGGATGCGCTCGATTTCGCGGTCGAGGAAGAGGTGCGCCCCTATCTCGGCTGCGCGCCCGAGGCGGTGACGGCGGCCAAGCGGCTGGTGCGGGCGCAGGGTCCGGTCATTGACGAGGCGCTGATGACGCGCACGATCACGGCGCTGGCCGATACCTGGGAGACGCAGTCGGCGCGGGAAGGCGTGACCGGTTTCTTCGAGAAATCGCCGCCGGACTGGGCGAAATAGGCGCGTGACGGCCCCGAAGAACCCCGCCGGGTTCGACGCCGGGCTCGACGACGTCTTCGCGCGGATCGCCGGGCGTTACGACCGGCTGCACGATGTGTTCTCCTTCAGGATCCACCGGCTGTGGAAAGCGGCGATGGCGCGCCGGCTGGCCGGGATGGAAGGCGCGGTGCTGATGGATGCCGGGGCCGGGACCGGCGACATTGCCGCGCGGTGCCGCGACCGGGACGGAACCGCGGCGCGGCAGCGGATCATTCTGGCCGATGCCTCCCCTGAGATGCTGACCATCGCCCGGCAGCGGCTGGGCGAGGCCGCGCCGTTCGAATATGCGGTCTGCGATGTGCATGATCTGGACGGGGTGGCCGATGGCGCGATCGACATCTACGCCAATGCCTTCCTGGCCAAGCTCTGCCACTTGCCGCGGCTGGCGGCGGAGGCGCACCGGGTGCTGCGGCCCGGCGGGCATTTCGTGATGCTGGAGGCCTCGCGCATCCCCTTCGCGCCGCTGCACCGGGCCTATCTGGTCTATATGAGCCTCTGCCTGCCGTTGATCGCCCGGCTGGCCGGAGAGCGCGACCGATCGGTCTGGCGGTATTTCCTGCGCGGTATCCGCAATGTCGATCCGCCCGACGGCGTGGCGGAGGTCTTGCGCGAAGCCGGGTTCGGCGACGTGACCTGGCAGCGCCTGTCGCTGGGGATCGTGGCGCTGCATGTGGCGCGCAAGCCTTCGGATGCGGAGATCCCGGCCCGCTGACCCGGGCCGATCCGCCGAAGGGTGGACAGGAATTCTGTCCCTTCGGCACGTTTCCCGACACACGGTTACCGGCGCGTGCAGGCGCCGCGTTCCGAGGATGCGACGGCGTTACAGGCCCGTCGAAGGCGGCTCGCCTGGCCCCCCTTCGTGAAGGGGGGCGGCGAAACGGGATATTTGCTGCCGGTGCGTCGAAGACAAACGGTCCATTCGGGGGATGTCTGTTGCGGTTCGCCCGTCACAGGTCCCGCCCTTCGGCCAATGGTATCAGCCGATTTCCGTCAGACGCGCCTTCACGTTTTCCGTCAGTTCGTTCAGGGTGAAGGGCTTGGCCAGGAAACTGGTGTTCGGAATTTTCGCCTTGCCGTCCTTGAACGCGTCCTCGGCATAGCCGGACACGAAGATCGTCGGTACATCCGGCCGGGCCTCGCGCGCCTTTCTGACCCAGCTCGGCCCGTCCAGCCCCGGCATCACCACATCCGAGACGAAGAGATCGACATGCAGATCGCTGTCCGACAGCACATCGAGCGCCTGCTCTCCCGATTCCGCCTCCAGGACCGTATAGCCGCGCATCTGCAGGGCCCGCGCCCCGAAGGACCGGACCGGGGCTTCGTCCTCGACCAGCAGAACCACGCCGCGCCCAGAGAGATCGGCGACCGGCGTATGGGCCTCCCCGTCGATCGGCGCGGTTTCGGTGAACTGCGCCCGCTCGCCGTCAAAGGCCGGCAGATAGACCAGGAATGTGGTCCCGATCCCCGGTTCGCTATCAGCAAAGATGAAGCCGCCGGTCTGCTTGATGATCCCGTAGGCCGTCGACAGGCCCAGCCCGGTGCCCTCGCCGACCTTCTTGGTGGTGTAGAAAGGCTCGAAAATCTTCGCGATCTTGTCCTTGGCGATCCCGACGCCGGTATCGGTCACCTCGATCACCACATAGCGTCCCGACGGCACCGTCGCCCGGTCCCGCTCCAGGTCCTCGCTCAGCACCGCGCGGCGGGTCTTGAGATGCACCACGCCGCCATCGGGCATCGCGTCACGGGCGTTCACCACCAGGTTCATGACCACCTGTTCGAGCTGGCGCTCATCGACCCGAACCGGAAACAGGTCCGGGTCGTGATCGATGGTCAGCTTGACTTTCTCACCCAGAAGGCGGTTCAGCAGATGCGTCAGTTCCGACAGTGTATCATAAAGATGCAACGTCTTCGGCCGCAGCGTCTGCTTGCGCGAGAAGGCCAGCAGCTGGCGGACCAGCGCCGCCGCCCGGTTGGCGTTCTGGCGGATCTGCATCAGGTCGGCATAATCCGTATCGCTGCTGTCATGGCGCAGAAGCATCAGGTCGCAATGCCCGTTGATCGCCGTCAGAAGATTGTTGAAGTCATGCGCCACACCGCCCGCCAGCTGGCCGACGGCCTGCATCTTCTGGCTTTGCACGAATTGCGCCTCCAGGGTCTTCAGCTCGGTCGCGTCCGAGAACACCACGAGGACAAAAGCCGCGCCATTGTGGATCACCCGCGACATCGCCACCTGCAGAAACATCTCGCGGTCGTCGATCCGCCCCCGCGCCACCTCGCTGCGGCCCTGTTCGCGGCCGCGCATTGTCTCGGACAGCCGTTCGGCGATCGAGCGGCCCATCCCCTCGATCACCGATCCCAGCTGAACGCCGGGCTGCAGCCGGTCGCCCACCAGCGCCACCGCCGCCCGGTTGGCGTGATCGAGCGTGCCATCGGGCCGCAGCCGCGCCATGGCCACCGGCAGATCGTTCAGAAAGCCGTCATCGAGCCAGCCCGAGGTCTCGTCGGGATCGCAGACGAAGAGGAACACGTCCTCCCGTCCGTCCTGTCCCGCCAGGACGCAGACCCGGTATTGTGACGACGTCTCGCCACCGAAGCGCAGAATGCCATCCGAGCGGATCGCCTCGGGGCGAGCGGCCCCGTCCTCCAGCCGCGCCAGCAGATGCGCCGCCTCGGTATTCATCCAGGTGACCTCGCCTCCGCGGGCACGCCTGAAATGGGGCACGCTTCCGATGGGGGCATGGGTCTCGGACAGGTTTCCATTGTCGAAGAGCCAGACGAAGCGGTCGGGCCCGGCGGCAAGCACCCGTACCTCGCATTCGGGATTGTCCATCTCGGCCGTCCAGCTTGCCCGGCCGTCGCGGGCCGCCCGGTTGATCAGCCGGTAGGCCAGCGCCGCTGGATCGCCATCGGCATTCGCCAGCAGGTCCGACAGGTCCGGTCGCAGCCCCCAGCGCTGTTCGGCATGTCCGTTCAGCGAGATCACCGACCCGCCGCGCGTGGTCAGCACGGTCGCCCCGGCGGTATTCGCGCAAATCCTTCTGAAGAACTCCGCCTCGGCCCGCAGTGACACCGAAGCCCGGTGCCGAAGCGACAGGACGACGCTCATGATCACAGCCGGTGCCAGTAACAGCGCCGCCAGGCCCAGGACCAGGTCGGTCTGGACCGCCAGGACGACCACGGCCAGGGTCACCAGCGCCGCGATACCCCAGAGCGCATAGATTGCGGGGTCGCGCGGCGGTCGGGATGCGGGGTCGTAAGCGATGCTGTTGTCACTCATCTACAGGCCAGCAACCATAAGGACAAAGGGTGAAACCTTATGCCTGCCGAATGGTTAACGAAGGTCTAACGCACCGGATGTTACACGCATTGCGTGCATTACTCAAAGCACAACGCGCAACAATAGAACCCGTCACCCGGCGCACCCGGCAGGAACCGCGTCTCGCGCCGGATCTCCAGCCCCTTGTGCCGCGTCGCGACCGCCCGCACCAGGCCCGCATTCTCGCAATCCAGAACCGAGCAGGTGGCATAGATCAGCCGCCCGCCCGGGGCCAGAAACCGCAAGCCGCCCTCGATGGCCGCCATCTGGTCGCGCCGCAACGCCGCCAGCCGGTCCGGTGTCAGGCGCCATTTCGCGTCCGGCATCCGCCGCCAGGCCCCCGAGCCGCTGCAGGGAGCATCGACCAGCACCAGATCGCAGACCGGTGCCGCATCGGCAAGAGCAGCGCTATCCATCACGTCCACCCGCGCACCGGCCCGCGCGGCACGTTTCGGCAGATCGACCATGCGCCGCGCGGCCAGATCATGCGCGATCAGCCGCCCTTCGTTGACCATCGCCGCCGCCAGCGCCAGCGTCTTGCCGCCACCCCCGGCGCAATAATCGAGCACGGTTTCCCCCGGACGCGCCTTGGCGAACGCCGCCACCGCCTGGCTGGCCGCATCCTGAAGCTCCACCAGACCATCCTCGTAGGCCCGCGTCCGCGCGATCCGTCGCCCCCCGGTGACCACCCGCAAGGCGGTTGCAATCCCCGCCACCGGCGCGGTTTCGATCCCCTCTCCGGCCAGCGCTGCCACCGCCGATTCGACAGACCCCCGCAGCAGATTGACCCGCAGATCGACCGGCGCCCGGGACTGCAGCACCGACATGACCCCGTCAATCTCCGCGCCCAGCGAGCCCGCAAGTTCCTTTTCGAGGAAATCTTGATAATCGAGGCGCACCGGGCGCGGGGCTGCTTCTAACGTGCGGATCGCCGCGCGCTCCGCCTCTGTCAGCGGCGCCGGCGCATGGCCTTCTCCCGAGAACACCGCTTCGGGGTCCATGCCTTCGCGCAGCACCAGCCCCAGCACCGCCTGCCGCCCGCTTGCCACCTCTCCTTCGCCACCAACCCAGCCGCAGGAACGTTTGCGGCGCAATGTGTCGAAGACGATATCGCGCACCCCGGCCCGGTCCTTCGACCCGGCAAACCGGCTGGCCCGGCTCCAGGCCAGAAGCGCCTTTTCGGCTGGCTCTCCGGCCAGGATCCGGTCGAGAATTCCGATCGCGGCGGCATATCTCGCAGCGGGGGTCATCGGCATCGGTCCGGTCTTGTGTCAGGCATGGCCGCCCCGGCGGCTTTCCCAGGAAAGCGGACTGCGTGAACCGGACACGACCCCGATCCGCGCAGCCGCCAAAAACCGACAGACGCTCATAGCAGCAGCCCGATCCCAAGCGCCACCCAGACAACCGCCAGAGCCGCCAGCGAGACCACAAACAGCTTGAACCGGAGCGCGACATCGTTCGCGCCCACATGCACCGCGCGATGCGCCAGCCGCAGCGCCACATAGGCCACCGATCCCGCCGCCATCGCCCAGTTGACCGCCCCGAGGGCGGCCCCAAGCGCGATTGCGGCATAAAAGAGCGGTGGCGTTTCCAATTGGTTATGCGCGTTGCGCTGGAATTGCTTCACCCGGTCTGGATAGGCGGAACTGTCGAGCGCGATCTCGGCAAGCGTCACCTCGCGGGCGCGCACCGCCGCCAGCCGGGCCCGGCCCATCGCCACGATTGCCCAAAAGGTCAGTGCCACCTGAACAAAGACGCAGATCACGCAGATCGCCAATGCCGACATCTCACGGGCTTTTCCTATTCCGGTCACCGTATCGGGGTGCGGCTTCAAGGCCGGTTTGTCAATGCCACAGCCGTGGTGGATGCGACCCCCGCGCCGCTTTCCTGCCCTCCGGCCAATCTCATGTTGAAGACCGGCCCCGCCTGGCCTATTCCGGGGCGCAACTGAAATTTCAATTGAGAGGGGATCGCATGATTACCGGAAAACACCTGATTGCCGGAGACTGGGTTGCGGGCGAGGAGACTTTCGATTCCAGCCCGTCGAGCGGTCCCGCCCACAGCTTCTCGGTCGGCACGCCGGCCCATGTCGAGACCGCGGCTGAGGCCGCCGAAGCGGCATTTCTGACTTTCGGTTATTCGACCCGCGCCGAACGCGCCGCCCTCCTCAACAAGATTGCCGACGAGATCGAAGCGCGCGGCGAGGCCATCACAGAGATCGGCTGCCAGGAAACCGGCTTGCCCGAGATGCGCCTCAACGGCGAGCGCGGGCGGACCACCGGCCAGCTGCGCCTCTTCGCGACCCATATCGAGAAAGGTGACTATCTCGACCGTCGCCATGACGAGGCCCTGCCCGACCGCCAGCCGCTGCCGCGCCCTGATATCAAGCTGATGCAGCGCCCCCTCGGGCCTGTCGCGGTCTTCGGCGCTTCGAACTTCCCGCTGGCCTTCTCGACCGCCGGCGGCGACACCGCCTCGGCCCTGGCTGCCGGCTGCCCGGTCATCGTCAAGGGCCACTCGGCGCATCCCGGCACCTCCGAGATCGTCGCCCAGGCCATCGACGCCGCCATCAAGGCAACCGGCGTTCATCCCGGTGTCTTCTCGCTGATCCAGGGCGGCAAGCGCGATGTCGGCCAGGCACTGGTTCAGCATCCGCTCATCAAGGCGGTCGGCTTCACCGGCTCGCTCGGCGGCGGACGGGCGCTTTACGACCTCGCCCATGCCCGCCCCGACCCGATCCCCTTCTATGGCGAGCTCGGCTCAGTCAACCCGATGTTCCTCCTGCCCGCTGCCACCGAGGCGCGCGGCGCCGATATCGGCGCGGCCTGGGCCGGGTCGCTGACCATGGGCGCGGGGCAGTTCTGCACCAATCCCGGCGTGGCCTTCGTTGTCGACGGACCCTACACGGCGAAATTCACCGAAGCCGCCACCGAGGCCCTGAAGGGCATTGCCAAACAGACCATGCTGACCGACGGCATCGCCGCCGCCTTCCGCGACGGGGCCAAGCGTGTCTCCGGCACGACCGGGGTGCGCGAACTGCTCGCCACCTCCTGCGATACCCGCGAGGCCGCGCCCTATCTCTTCGCGACCACCGGTGACAACTGGCTCGCCAATCACGATCTGGGCGAAGAGGTCTTCGGCCCGCTCGGCATCGTCGTCACCGTGAAGGATTTCGACCAGATGCTTGAGATCGCGTCGAAAATCGACGGCCAGCTGACCTGCACCATGCATCTCGACGCCGCCGATCACACGCAAGCCAACCGCCTCCTGCCGGTGATCGAGCGCAAGGCCGGACGGCTGCTCTGCAACGGCTTCCCGACGGGCGTCGAAGTCTGCGACGCGATGATGCATGGCGGTCCGTGGCCGTCGAGCACCGTCTCGGCGACCACCTCGGTCGGTACAATGGCGATCCGGCGGTTCCTCAGACCCGTCGCCTACCAGAACTTCCCGACAGAAGTTCTGCCCGAGGACCTCAAGTCCCTTTGATCGCCTCGGCCACGATCCCGGGCACGCCCGGGGTCGTGCCGATGGCCGGCAGAAGGATGCCCTTGTAACCCGACGCCGCCACGGCCTCGGGCAGATCCCGGCGCATATGGCCAGACAGCAAGGCGAAAAGCGGCAGGCAAATGGCGGGACCCTCGGGGCGGAGGACCGTTTCGAGCCGCGGGTCCTCATCGACGAAACCGGTGCGATGCGCGGCAAAACCGAGGCGGGCGGCCAGGGTCTCGCTCAGCGCCCTGGCAATCTCGGCCGGGCGCGGGTTATCGGGCGAACCGTGGGCGGCGAGGATGAAACTGGCTCTGCCGGGATCAAGCCGGCCCAGCCCCTGCCGGACCACCTGCGCGCAAAGCGCGGGCAGGCGCGGCGACAGGCCAAGCGGATCGCGCCACCGGACCGACCGGGGCGCACAGCGGCCGACCCGCCCGCGCAGATATTCGGTCACGAACCAGCCATCGGACATGAAAAACGGATAGATCACCAGCTCGCGCCCGGGATCGCTCCGCGCCACCGCCTGCTCCAACGCCCCGGGGGCGGCGAGGGTCGCCGAGGCGATCCGGCCCTCGGGCACCAGCGTCGCCACCCTTGCGGCCAGCCAGGCCAACTCGGCCTCCGCGACCGCAGGATAGCCGGGCCAGCCATGCGCCACGATCAGCGCCTGTGGTCCCGTTGCTTCCGCGCCATTGCGCATTTCCGCCTCTCTCGCACCCCGAACCGTCCTGGCGGTTTCCGCTGACTTCGCCGGCCGGAAGCGGCGCAGCAGCCGCCCCGACCCCATTTTGTTCCCCCACGGCCACGGTGTTAACGGTTTGTTAACATAATCGCGTCCTCTTCGGGATAGGATTGTCCCGATCTCTGGGAAAGTAATGATACATTCGAGTGATGCAGTGCAAGGCCGCTCCCGGCAGGGCGCCGCCCCGGTTCTGACATGGCTGGGTGAGCGGGCGGAAGCCTTCATGCTCGCCCTTCTCTCGATCGGTCGGCGCCCGACCCCCCGCAGGCCGGGGCCCGAAACGCTTGCGCAGATCCGAACCCGGCAGGTCCGCGCCATCATCGCGCTCACGCCTATCATGGCCCTGGCCCATATCGTCAACGCCAGCGCGCTCGCCATCGAGTTCGCCCGTCACGGCGAAGCCTCCTGGGCCGTATTTCTGTGGTGGGCGCTTGTCGTCGCCCTGTCCGTGTATTTCTGGCACAAGGCGCGGCGGGCCCGCGGCTTCAGTCCCGAAAGACATGTCTCGCCGCGCGCCGTCGGCCTGGTCGTTCGGAATGCGGCTGTCAGTGCCGTGCTCTGGGCAGTGCCCCTTCTGGGGCTGGCGCCGCTAAATTCTCCGCAAGAACAGGCCCTGGTCATGGCGCTCACCGGCGCGTTGATCGCCGGCGGCACCATCGGGCTCTACCCGGTGCCGCTCGCGGCTTTTGTCCATATCGTGATTCTGGCGGCGTTCGGGATTTTGATGGTCCTGCGGTTCGAGAGCAGCAACTTCGACAGCTGGATCCTGATGTCCCTGGCTTTCATCGCCGTGACCCTGCGGGCCGTCCACCACCATTCCGGCGTTTTTCTTCGCGAGCTGATCTCGCTTCTGGACATGGACCAGAAACGCAGCCTGACCAGCTTCTTCCTGGAGGAATACGAAAAGAACAGCGACAACTGGTCCTGGGAATGCGACGCGGAGCTGAGGCTGACCAACACCACCGAGCGGTTCGGCGAACGTCTCGGCCTGCCGCCACGGCAGATCAACGGCCGCAAGTTCTCGGAATTGCTGAAGCCCAACCCGAATTCACCGACAAATTGCGATATCCGCATGTTCGAGATCGCGCTTGCGGGAGAGGTTCCGGTCTCGGGGCTCGTCGTCAGCCACCAGATCGGCACGCGCGAGTTCTTCTGGCGCCTCCACGCTCTGCCCCAGCACGACCGGGAGGGCAAGTTCACCGGCTATCGCGGCTTCGCCATCGACGTAACCCGCGACGAGGCCGCGGCGCGCAGGATCGAATTTCTCGCCACCCGCGACGCGCTGACCGGACTCTTGAACAAATCCGAATTCCTGCACCGTTTCGAATCCCAGATCGAGGCCCTGAAGAAAAAGGGAACCAAGGGCTGGACCGTGTCGCTGGCCTTTCTCGATTCGGATGGGCTGAAGGCCATCAACGACACGTTCGGGCACGGTGCCGGCGACGCGATGATCATGGAATTCGGCAAGCGGCTTCTGAACGGTTCGGCAGGGAATACCATCGTGGCGCGGATCGGCGGCGACGAGTTTCTGGTGGCGGAATTCTATTTCGAGAAGCTGACATCTCATATCGCCTCGCATAATGTCTGGCTGTGCTCGACGCTTTGCCAGCCCTTTTCCCATGACGGGATGGAGATCCGGATGTCGGCCAGTTCGGGGCTTGCAATCTCGCCGGTCGAAGTCGCCGATCTCGACCGGATGCTGCAACAGGCCGACCGTGCCCTTTATCACGTCAAGCAGAATGGCGGTCAGGGATGCCTGCTCTACGAGGACCGGATCGGCCATCCGATCGCCATGCGCCGGGAAATGTCCATCGATCTGGAACGCGCCATCCGAAGCGGCGAGATCTCGGTGAATTTCCAGCCCATCGTCGACACGAGCAGCCTCAGGATCGAGGGCTATGAGGCGCTGGCGCGCTGGACCAGACCCGACGGCACCGAAATCTCTCCCGAAGACTTCGTCACCGCCGCCGAGGAGACCGGCCAGATCGTTACCCTCGGCCGCTTCATCCTGAATGAGGCCTTGGCCCAGGCCGCAAAATGGGAAAACCCGGTCAGGCTGTCGATCAACATATCGGTCCTGCAGCTGCAATATCGCGACTTCGCCAACGAACTGGAGGCGATGATGGCCGCGAACGACATTCCGCCAAGGCAGCTGATGCTGGAAATCGTCGAATCGAAGCTCCTTCAGACCAACCGCGTGGTGCAGGAGAATATCGAGCGGATCACCGATATGGATATCCGGCTGGCCATCGACGATTTCGGCAAGGGCTATTCCTCGCTCGCCTATCTGTCCGAATTCCGCATCAGTGCGGTCAAAATCGACCGGTCCATGACCGAGAATATCGAAAACAGCGAGGAACGCCGGTCGATCATCAGCGCCATCATCGGGGTTGCCCGCGCCCTCGACTTGACCACGGTCGCCGAAGGGATCGAGAACGCCGAACAGTTCCGCACCATTCGCGATCTCGGCTGCGACTGTGCGCAAGGCTACCTCATCGGCATCCCGAGCCCGAGGGAAGCCGACGCGTTGCAGAACAATGACCGCCTGAAAACCCTGGTCTCCGCCTGAACGGCGCGGCAGCTTTCACGATCCGCGCGGACCGGAACCCAGGACTAGGGTCTGTTGGACGGGATCAGGGTCACTCAGGCTGCTCCCGCAGAGCGGTCAGGATGTCGACAATGGCTTCGACGACCGCCGCGTCGCCGATCGCCGGATCGGGCATGGCCGTGTCCGGCGCGATGCTGGCGGGATCGCTCAGAAACGCGATCAGCCGCTCTCGCGTCCAGTCCCCGTCGACGGCGGAAAGACCCGGCGAGTAGGAGAACCCGGCCGCCCCGGCGATGTCCCTGCCGTAGACGTCGCCGAGCGGGGGGCCGGCGATGCCGGCAGTCGCACCGAATCCGTGACATTCCGAGCAGGCCTCCAGCGCGGTCTCGACCGCGGCGGCCTGGCTCTGGCTGAGCGAAAGCTCGTCGATCTTTTCGACGGCGAACTGGTAGCTGGCATCGAAGGCCCCAACCCGCAGCCGCAGCACCCGGCGCTGATCGGTCCAGAGCGCGATCTCGTCGCCATGCTGGTGCACATAGCGGATACGGTGATGAACCGGGATCCGCTCGGCAAACACCATGTCGTCGCCATCGATCCGGATACGGATCAGCGTCTGGCCCGCCAGCGACCCGGCCAACAGGTCACCGTCCCAGGCCGGGTGGAAATCCTCGATCCGCGTCAGCGAACTGACCGCGAGCGACGGCAGCCAGGCATGGACCGGGCGCTGGAATACCGGATGCCGTCCATAGGCCAGCGTGTTGGCCAGAGGCAAACGGTTGTACCGTGTGCCCAGCGACACCTGCGGCCAGCCGTAATCGACGCCCTCCTGGATAAGGTTCAGTTCGTCGCCGCCGCGCCGCCCGTGCTCGACGGCCCAGATTCGCCCCTCGCGATCCAGCGCGATCCCTTGCGGGTTCGAATGGCCCTGACTGATGATCCGGGCTGCGCCGGTTGCGGGATCGATCTCCAGCATCTTGCCGTAGAGATAATCCGGGTCCTGCGCGATGGCGATTGGCGCATAGGTCCCGTCGACGGCGTAATCGCCGGCCGCCAGCAGGATCTTTCCCTCCGGGGAAACGCGGAACCGCCCGCCGGCCATATGTCCCTGAATGGCCCGCCCGACCTTGTTCGGTGCCAGGCAGGGCTCGGTCGAAAACAGCGGCGTCCAGTCGGCCTCGGCGATGGAGAGCCCGCCTGCATCCCTCCCACCCAGCGGTGCCGAGGATAGCGTTGTCCGGTAGCAGTCCCCTTCGGGGTTCCAATCGGTGAACGACACGACCATCCGATCGCCGAGAAGGTCGAAGTCATTGTAGCGGAAATAGTAATGCGAAAACTGGTATTCCGGATTTTCCGCCTCGAATGCCAGCATGGCGTCAAACCCGTTGGCGGGCGGCGCGATGTCCAGCGGCACCGCCTCATCGCCGCCCACGTCGAAAAAACGCCCTTCATGGGTCATCACCACCAGATCGTCGCCGATGGACGCAAGCGCCCCGCCATTCCCCGCCCGTTCGACGGGGACGGTCACGGCTTCGACATCGAGAGCCAGGAAAATCGATTCCAGCGATGACAGGGCCGCGATCTGCGGGTTCGGTCCGGGATCCGGCTCTTTGGGCAGAAACCCACTGAAAACCTGAAGCCCGGCGAGGTAAACTACCGCCGTGGCAACAGGGAACAGAACCAGCCATCTTAGAATGATCCGCCTCACCGCCAAGCCTCCGTATTCTGTATCATCCGCAACCGTCGTCGCGTCGCACCCTCAGATGCGTCGGCATCACGGTTCCGGGTCCGTATCGGGACCATACAGGGTTTATGTTTCGATCCAAGGCAATAGCGCCCGCAATAACCAGTGGCGCATGCCCGCCATCACATCCCGGGTCAGAGCTGGCAGGCTCCATTGCACTTTCCGGAACAAGGCTGGTGAAACACGCCGGGGACTATCTCAAACCGTCTTTGCCCCCTGCACGTTCACATAGATCGCGTAGACACAATAGGTCGCGCAGATGAACAGCCGGTTGCGCTTCGGCCCGCCGAAGACCAGGTTCGCCACCTTGTAGGGTGTCAGGATCTTGCCCAGGAGCCGCCCGTCCGGGGCAAAACACTGAACCCCGTCCCCTGCACTGGTCCAGATCCGGCCCTCGGTATCGAGCCTGAACCCGTCCGGCAGTCCCGGACTAACATCGGCGAACAGGCGGCCATTCGACAGGGTGTTATCGGCGCCTACATCGAAGACCCGGATGTGGTGCGGCAGGTGCTCTCCATGGGAATAGGCGCTGTCGGCGATATAGAGCAGGCTTTCGTCTGTCGAAAACGCCAGCCCGTTCGGCTTGACGAAATCATCCGCCACCACTTTCAGCGACCCCTCCCGCGGATCAAAGCAATAGACGAAGCACCCCTCTTGCTCCTGCGGAGACTTGTCGCCCTCGTAGTTCCCCAGAATCCCGTAACTCGGATCGGTGAACCAGATCGTGCCGTCCGACTTCACCACCACATCGTTGGGCGAATTCAGCCGCTTGCCTTCATAGGCATCGGCAATCACCGTGATCGCCCCGTCATGCTCGGTCCGGGTCACCCGGCGGCTGAGATGCTCGCACGAGACCAGCCGCCCCTGCCGGTCGCGCGTGTGACCGTTGGAGTTGTTCGACGGTGCGCGGAAGGTCGAGACCCCCTCTGACTCGGACCAGCGCAGGATGCGGTTATTGGGTATGTCGGACCACAGAAGACAATTCTGATCCCCGATCCACACCGGCCCTTCCGCCCAGCGGCAGCCGTCATAGAGACACTGCAACTGCTCGATATCGATCACCAGCGACCGGAATTCATCCTCAACGACCTCGTACTGGCTCCCCAGCGGTTTCATGGTGTTCCTCCTCACCTTTTGCCGGCGACCATAGTCGGCCCTGACTTCGGTTTGCAAAGGGGAAAACGGCCTCTGTCGCATATTATTAATATTATTGATTCGCTGCGTTGACTCCCCTTCAGACGCTGGATAATGTCCGCGCGCTGAGAAGCTGACCCCTTTTTGCCTTAGACTTATTAGGTGATGACGGGCAGCGATGTTATCGTTATCTTGGCAAATGTCTGACAAATGGCAGGCTTAGTAGAGTCCTTTGGGAGGGAACAGAATGACCAAACTCCGATTCGCGGCTGCGGCTGCGGCAACCATCTTTGCGTCCGCAGCTTTTGCCGGCCCCGAAATCGTCGACGGACCGGGCGCCGAGCCGGAATGCTTCGCGCCCTGGAATGCCGACACCAAATATTTCCAGTGGCCGGCCAAGGAAGGCCCTTACCGGATCGCCGTGGCCAACGGCTTTGTCGGCAACACCTGGCGCATCCAGATGATCAAGACCGCCAAGGCCTTCGCCGAGGACCCGGCCGTCGCCGACAAGATCGCCGAGCTGAAGGTCGTCTCGACCGGCACCGACGCGCCCGCGCAGCTTGGCGCCATCGAGGACTTCATCAACCAGGGCTATGACGCCATCGTCACCATCGCCGTCGCCCCCGAAGGCTTCGACCGCGTGATCCGTCTGGCCGACCGCAACAACGTCGTGCTCGTGCCCTTCGACAACGTGCTCGACACCGACGCGGTGATGCAGGTCAACGAGGACCAGCTGGCCATGGGCCGCCTCTGGGGCGAGTTCGCGCTGAAGGAACTGGCCGCCAAGGGTGTGACCGGCGGCAAGATCCTCGAAGTGCGCGGCCTGCCCGGCAACTCGGTGGACCGTGACCGTTCCATCGGCATCAACGAGGTGTTCGAGGCCGATGGCGGCGACTGGGAAATGGTTTCGGTCGTCGGCAACTGGGATGACGGCACCACGCAGAAAGTCGTCGCCGACGCCATCGCCGTCCACGGCCAGTTCGAGGCCATCGTCGGTCAGGGCGGATCGAACGGCGTCGTCCAGGCGATCAAGGACACAGGCCACCCCTGGGTTCCGGTCGCCGGTGAGTCGGAGAACGGCTACCGCAAGGCCATCGCCGAATACGCCGACGAGGGCTTCAAGGGGATCTCCATCGGCCAGTCGCCGGGTCTCGTCGCCATCGCGATGAAAGCCGCGATCTCGGCGCTGGAAGGCAACAAGATGCCGCAGCTGATCTCGGTTCCGCTGCCGGTCGCCACCTATGAAGACCTCGAGGACGGCAAGAACTTCTGGTCCGACCTTCCGGACAACTTCTTCACCGTCAACGAGTTCCCGCCCTGCGGCGTGAACGTCTCCGGCCCCGCCATTATGGCGCAGGACGAGAGCGACAACTGAGTTGATCCTTGCGGCGCCGGGCTGACCGGCGCCGCATCTTCTGAAAGTCGAGTACCCTAATGACCGACGCGCCCTTCGTCGCGCTCAGCGGCATCTCCAAACATTTCGGCGGAGTTCGCGCCCTCGACAATGTCGACTTCTCCTGCCGTCTTGGATCCACCCATGCCATCCTCGGCGAAAATGGCGCGGGAAAATCCACGCTTATCAAGATTATATCCGGCGTCCTTAAACCAACCCACGGCACGATGACCGTCGAGGGGCGTGCGGTGGATTACAACCTGCCCTCCGATGCCGTGAAAGACGGGATCGTCTGTATCTTCCAGGAATTGTCGCTGATCCCCGATCTGACGGTGGCCGACAATATCTCGATCTCGGCCCCGCCCCGCCGCCTCGGCCTGATCGACCGCCGCGAACAGCGCCGGATCGCCGAAGAGGTCCTCGCCCGGATCAAATGCGAGGATGTCAGCCCCAATGCGCTCGTGCGCGACCTCAGCCTGTCGCGCCGCCAGATGGTCGAGATCGCCAAGGCGCTGGCCAAGAAGCCGAAACTGCTGATCCTTGACGAGGCGACCTCCGCCCTCACCTCCCGCGATGTCGAGACCGTCTACGGCCTGATCGACGACCTGCGCGCCCAGGGCATCTGCTCGCTCTTCATCTCGCACCGGATGCACGAGGTTGAAAAGCTCTGCGACACTCTGTCAGTCTTCCGCAACGGCACCCATATCGAGACCTTCGCCAAAGGCGAACGCTCCGATGCCGAGATCGTGCGCCTGATGATCGGCCGCGATATCGAGGCACACTACCCCGACAAGACCCCGCAGCCCGACATTCAACCCTATCTCGAGGTGAAGGGCCTGAAATGGGAGAACCGGCTCAAGGGCGTCGATCTCGGCGTCGGCAAGGGGCAGATCATCGGGCTGGGTGGGCTGGACGGTCAGGGCCAGAAGGAACTGATGCTGGCGCTGTTCGGCGTGCTCCGGGGTGTCGAAGGCTCGGTGACGGTCGATGGAAAGCCGGTGAAACCGGGCTCGCCCGCCGCCGCCAAGCAGCATGATCTCGCGCTGGTCCCCGAGGATCGCAAGACCGAGGGGCTGATCCTGCCGATGTCGATCACCGACAACCTCCTGACAGCCAGCTACGACAAGGTCACCCGCGGACCCTTCATCGACCCGGCCCGCGAACGCGAGGTGGTCGCCGAGGGCGTCAAGACCCTGCAGATCAAGATGGGCCGCGCCGAGGATGCGGTCGCGACGCTCTCGGGCGGCAACCAGCAGAAGGTGGTCATTGCCAAATGGCTGATGACCCAACCCGACGTGATCCTGCTGAACGACCCGACCCGCGGCATCGATGTCGGCACCAAGCAGGAGATCTACCGGCTGATGCGCGACCTCGCAAATCAGGGCAAGGCGATCCTGTTTTATTCCACCGACTATGCCGAACTGATCGGCTGCTGCGACAAGGTGGCGGTCATGTATGACGGCGCCATCGTCGCGGAACTCGCGGGCGACGCGATCACCGAAGAGGCGCTGGTCGCGGCCGCCCTCAACATCGGCGCGCAGGTCGCGTGATGCTCGTCATGTTCATTTTCCACACGGGGCACCCTGTCCCGTGTCAGTATCGAGGCCAGGTCTGATGCAAGGCATCCTGCAATTCATCCGCCAGAATCGCGGCTTCACCGGGGCGCTGATCGGACTGATCGTGCTCTATCTCGGCTACAACATGCTGCACCCGAGCGGGTTTTCCTCGCGGGTGCTGATCCAGAACGCCAATGAAAGCGTGGTGATCGCCTTTGTCGCCATGGCTCAGACCATCCCGGTCCTGCTGGGCGGTCTCGACCTGTCGGTCGGCGCGGTGATGACACTGGCCAACTGCATCGCGTCCGAGGTCATGCACGGCTCGCCGCTGCAGATGTTCTTCGGGGCGCTTTTGGTGCTCGGCACCGGAGCGGCCTTCGGCTTCGTCAACGGGCTGATCGTCGTCTATGGCCGCCTGCAACCGATCATCGTGACGCTGGCCACCGGCGCCATCGCCATCGGTCTCGCGCTGATCATCCGCCCCTCGCCGGGCGGTGACGTGGACGGAGACCTCGCCTGGGTGATGACCGGCCCTCTGGAGGAACTCGGCCTCACCTATGGCTGGTTCGACGGCGGCGAGGCGGCCTGGTTCCAGCCCTTCGCCCAGATCCCGATGCCGCTGGTCTATCTCTTTGGCATCGCCGCCCTGGTCTGGGTGCCCTTCCGCCGCTCGGTCACCGGCCGCACGGTCTATGCCATCGGCTCGGCCGAGGGGGCGGCCTACATGTCGGGCCTGCCCATCGCGCGCGCCAAGATCGCGGCTTTCACGCTGGCAGGGTTCTTCGCCGCCTGCGGCGGGCTGTTCCTGGCGTTCCAGACCTCGTCGGGCAATGCCGACATCCCGCAGGCCGGGGAATACACGCTGAAATCCATCGCGGCCGTCGTGGTCGGCGGCACCTCGCTGCTTGGCGGCATCGGCGGCGCCATCGGATCGCTGATCGGGGCGCTGATCCTGCGCGTCCTGTCCTTCTACTTCCGCATCCTGCCCATCGATCCGCTGCTCTGGCAGCAGTTACTGGAAGGTGTCGTGCTGCTTGCCGCCGTCAGCCTCGGCGCGCTGCGCACGATCCGGGTCAAGAACCGGCTGGAGCTGTTCCGATGATACGCTCGATCGCGCCCGAAAACCGACCGCTCGTGATCGCCTCCGGGTTCATTGTGGTCATCCTGATGATCGGAACCGGCTACACGCTCTGGACCCAGGGCAATGCGCCGCTTCTGTCGCCGAACTACCTGCTCACCCAGTTGCAGAACGGCGCGATCCTCGGTCTCGCGGCCGCCGGGCTGATGATGGTCATTCTTCTGGGGCATATCGACCTGTCGGTGCCCTGGACCATCACCGCCGCCGCGATGATGGCCACGTCGGTCGGCGGTCCCTGGGCGGTGCCAGTCGGGCTCGGGGTCGGGTTGCTTGTTGGCCTGTTCAACGGTTTCGGCATCGCCTTCCTGCGCATCCCGTCGATGATCTTCACGCTCGGCGTCGATACGCTGATGCGCGGGCTGATGGTCGCGCTGACCGGTGGCTTCGCCCCTCAGACCGACGCCACGCCGCTGATGGAGTTCCTGTTCAAGGGCCGGTTTCTCGGCATTCCCATGGCGATCTTCGTCTGGATCGGCATCTCGCTTTTGCTGGTCACCATCCTGAAACGCACCGCCTTCGGTCGCTCGGTCTATGCCACCGGCAACCGCGAGGGCGCGGCCTATCTTTCGGGCATCCGCACGCGCTGGATCATTGTCGGCTGCTTCGCGCTTTCGGGTCTCTGCGCCGCCACCGCCGGCGTGCTGCTGGCAGGGTATTCGGGACAGGCCTATCAGGGCATGGGCAACGAGTTCCTGCTGCCGGCCATCGCCGCCGTCGTCATCGGCGGTACGCGGATCCTTGGCGGACAGGGCAAGTATCTCGGGACCGTCATCGGCGTGGTTCTGATCGTGCTGCTGAAATCGGTGCTGTCGATCATGCAGATGCCCGAGGCCGGGCGGCAGATCATCTATGGCACCGTCATCATCTCGATGCTGCTCTTCTACGGGCGGACCGCGAAAGTGGTGAGCTGACCCAGGCCTCCGCGCCGCTTGTCCGGGCGGGCGCCTCCTGCGGGATACCGATAGAGCGATGGCGAGAAAATCGGCAACGATTTCCGGCTCGAACATCGCGCAAAATCAAAAGGTTAGACCAAAATCGTTTCAGACTGAATCAGTCTGAAAAAGAATTATGGTCCAGATTCATAGGCTTGAGAAAAATCCTGGGATCAGATTGGTTCAATCTGATCCGGTTTTGCTCTAGGTGTTCAGTCCCGGCATCTGGTGGATCGGATTTAGGATGAATCGATCTGGCTCTGATGTCCAGATTTTACAGATGTATTCGTAGGGCGTGAGGCCTTGCAGTGTCTTCAGGCGACGCGCGAAATTGTAGGCGTCCAAGAAATCGGTAAGATGGCTGCGAAGCTGATCGTGGCTGTCGTAGTGATATCGTTTGACCGTCGCGTCTTTGATTATCCTGTTCATCCGCTCGACCTGCCCATTGGTCCAAGGATGGTTTGGCTTGGTCAGCCGATGCTCGATCCCATTTGCGTCGCAGATCAGATCAAACCGCATCTTGCGGAACGTCACGCTGTCGCGGTTGCGAGGCTGCTCTGCAAACTGGATGCCATTGTCGGTGAGAATGGTGTGGATTTTGTACGGAACGGCCTCCAGCAGGTGTTCAAGGAACTCCCAGGCTGTTTTACGATTGGCTTTCTCGACGAGCTGGGCGACCGCGAACTTGCTGGTTCGGTCTATGGCGACAAAGAGATAAAGCTTCCCTTCCTCGGTTCTGACCTCAGCGATATCGATATGGAAATAACCAATGGGGTAGCGCTTGAACTTCTGCCGTTTGGGCTTATCCCCATCCATATCGGGTAGCCGAGAGATACCGTGCCGCTGAAGGCAGCGATGCAATGAGGATCGCGTCAGGTGCGGGATCGATGGCTGCAAGGCATAGAGACAGTCATCCAGCGGCAGTAATGTGTGCCGCCGGAACACGACGATCATGGCTTCCTCTTCTTCGCTGAGAACGGTGGAGCGCGGTTCCCGCGGGCCGGTTTTGCGATCCTCGACCGTCTGTCGCTTGCGCCACTTCGCAACCGTTTTGGGATTGATCCCCAGCTCCCGGCTCAGCTCCGCGATCGAAGCTTGCGATCGCTGTATTGCTGCTCTGACTGCGTGCGTGGTCGTGGCGCTGCCGTGACGAATTTGTCCCATAGTGCTTCCTTCCATTCCAACGAAAGGATCACACCATCAAACCATGGGATCAAACACCTAGGATTAAGTTGCATCTTCATACCTCCCGAGGTGATGTCCAACGATTGTCGCCCGTGGCGGCGGGGCGAACCATCCCATTAGCTTTGAGGCCTGCTCGGAAGAGGACGCTGATCTACGAGATCAGAGCAGATTGGCAGGTAGTCGATCCGGCTAGCCTGTGGGCTCATCCGGTTCGATCCCCGCACCTATCGCTACAAGTCTCGTCGATCCGATCAGGCCGCGCTGGAACAGCGGATCAGGGAGATTTGTCAGGGGCAACATTGGCACGCCGCGAGTGACCTTCAAGTCTGCTTCGGTCTGGGAGCAGTAATTCGCTGCGGCCCGCGCCAACGGCGGCTTTGCGCAGATATACCGTCCACATGCACACGATTGGCGATGGGGCGGTGAAAACCGCGCTGGACGCGATCGAGGCCGTGCGCGGCGCGAACGGGAACAGCAGGCGGCCACGCAACCTGGCCGATATCCAGTTTGTCGCCGACGAAGAGATCGAGAGAATCGGCAAGCTGGGGATCGTCGTGAGCGCGACGATGGCCTGGCGGTGCCGTTCTGGGAATATGACGCCACGGTCAACCCCTTCATCAACAACGTGACGTCGCTGCTGGATATGAACCAGCTCTACCACCAAGATGGCCTTCGGGCCGAACGGGTCTATCTATTCCGCAGCATCCGGGATGCCGGCGGTATTGTCGCGGCGGGCAGCGATGCGACGGTGGATGTGCCGACACCCCAGCCTTTCGTCAACATGGCGGAGGGCCTGATCCG
>JBNKVT010000054.1:0-41572 GCA_050299335.1 Paracoccaceae bacterium
TGTCTGCGTGTCAGCCCACTCGTCAGCGCGATACGCACCGCATCAGCACGGAATTCGTCTGTCCGTTTCAGTCCCATAGTTCGTCTCCTCTGTTGCAATAAATGCTATCAAAGGAGCGGCATCAAACCGCGACATGTCCAATGGCGTACGTTCGGTTTCTGTTCCATCTGGGCGAGCGCCACCGGCGTCGAAGTGTTCAGGGTGACCGCGGGAAAACATCGCAATGCCAGATGCTTGCAAGCTATTCACCAAATCCGCGCAGGCAACAGGTCCGGAGAAGATCGACCCTGAGAGACCGCTTTCGGGCCTTCTGGCGGCAGAGCCAGTGTTCAGCCCTTCCCGCATAACCCTCGAAAACAAAGGAAAATTCTGGCATCGGTCGGATCGAGAGAACGCTTTCGCTAGGGCAAGTGGCGGACAGGGTGGGATTCGAACCCACGAGACGGTTCCCCGCCTACACACTTTCCAGGCGTGCGCCTTCGACCACTCGGCCACCTGTCCGGAGCCTGCTCTATACAAGGGGGCGGCAAAGGAATGCAAGACGCTCAGGCAAGGCTTTCGCGCAAGGTTTCGAGGTCGAGCCACTCGGTCTCGGCGGCCTCGAGCTGCACCCGGCGCTCTGCCAGGGCCTCGGTGGCCTTGGTAAACTTCGCAGGCGATCGGCTGTAGAGATCCGGGTCGGAGAGAAAGTCCTGCAGCTTGGCGATCTCGGCCTCCAGACGGGCGATTTCCGCCGGAAGGCGGTCAAGGCGGTGCGCCTGGGTGAAACTCAGCTTGCGCGGGGCGGGGGCGGGGGCCGATGCCTCCGAGCCGGGCGGGGCAGAGCGTCGGCCCGTCGGGACAGGCGCTGCAGGTACCGCCGGGCGCTGGGTGAGATAATCGGAATAGCCGCCGGCATAGGCGGTGGCGTCGCCGGTGCCGTTCATGGCGATTGTGGTCGTCGCGACCCGGTCGATGAAATCCCGGTCATGGCTGACCAACAGCACCGTGCCGTCGAAATCTCCGAGCAGTTCCTGCAACAGGTCCAGGGTCTCGACATCGAGATCGTTGGTCGGCTCGTCGAGCACCAGCAGGTTCGAAGGCTTCGCCATGATCCGGGCGAGCAGCAGCCGCGCCTTCTCGCCACCCGACAGGGTACCGACCCTGGCGCGGGCCTGGGCCTCGGTGAAGAGGAATTCCTTGAGATAGCCGACGACATGTTTCGGCGTGCCGCGCACCAGGATCTGGTCGTTGCGGCCCGAGACGCCGAGATCGGCATCGCCGCTCAGCACCTCCCAGAGCGTGGCCTCGGGGTCGAGCGCGGCGCGGTTCTGGTCGAAGACCGCCAACTCCAGCCCCTTGCCGAGGCGGACCGTTCCGGTCTCGGGTTCAAGCGCCCCGGTGAGCATGTTCAGCAGCGTCGTCTTGCCGGCCCCGTTCGGCCCGATCAGCGCCACCCGCTCGCCGCGCATGATCCGGATCGAGAAATCGCGGACTACCGTCCGGTCGCCGAAGCGTTTCGAGATATCCCGGGCCTCCACCACCAGCCGCCCGGATCTCGGTCCATCCTCCAGCGCCATCTTCGCCGTCCCGGCGCGGGTCACCTGGGCACTGTGCTCCGCCCGCATCTCCTGCAGCCGCCGCACCCGTCCCTGATTGCGCTTGCGCCGCGCCGAGATGCCTTCCACGGCCCAGCGGCCCTCGGACTTGATCAGTCGGTCGAGCTTGTGACGCGCGAGGTCCTCGTCGGCGAAGACCTTGTCCCGCCAGGTCTCGAAATCGCCAAAGCCCCTGTCCTGACGCCGCACCTCGCCGCGGTCGATCCAGAGGGTGGTTCGGGTCAGTTGACGCAGAAACGCGCGGTCATGGGAGATGATGACGAAGGCGCGGGAGGTCTGGGACAGGAACTCCTCCAGCCAGGAAATCGCCGCGATATCCAGATGGTTGGTCGGTTCGTCCAGCAGCATCAGGTCCGGCTCCTGGGCCAGAAGCCGCGCAAGCGCCGCCTTGCGCCGCTCGCCGCCCGAGGCCTGGTCCGGGGCTAGATCGGGGTCGAGCCTCACGCCCTCCATGGCGATCTCGACCTTGTAATGCTCGGCCGGGTCAAGCCCGTGTTCGGCAAAGGCGCGCAATGTGGGAAAACCGGTGAAATCGGGGTCCTGTTCCATATAGCCGACATGGGCGCCGGACCGCAGGAAGCGCGCGCCCTCATCCACCTCCACCAGCCCTGCCACCACTTTCATCAATGTCGATTTGCCCGATCCGTTTCGGCCCACGAGGCAGATGCGCTCGCCGGGGGAGACGGCCAGGGACAGGCCGCCGAACAGCGGCAGACCGCCGTAATTCAGCGAGATATCTGTGAGGGTGAGAAGGGGAACCTGCGCCATGGGCTTGGTCTATCGTCTTATCCCTTTGGCGCGTCAAGCACTTGCAACCGGCGAAGACCGAGCTAGGCTCGCGCCGGTAACCATCCGGATCGTCTCATGCCCGCCTCGCCCGTCTCTCCGAGCCTTGCTGCCACTTTCGCCCCGCCGGTCATGGAGGCCCGCGCCTGGCTGGCCGAGGTCGAGATTCCGGCCGATCGCCCGCTTTTGAACCTGTCCCAGGCCGCTCCGGTCGATCCGCCGCCGCCCGAGATGCTGGCGGCGATGGCCGAGATGATCCATGCCGATCCGACCGCGCATGTCTACGGACCGGTGCTGGGACTGCCCGCACTGCGCGCGGAAGTCGCCACGCAATGGTCGGCACGCTATGGCGGACGGATCGCGGCTGAGGACATCGCCATCACATCGGGCTGCAATCAGGCGTTCTGCGCCGCGATCATGTCGCTGGCGGGGCAGGGGGATGCGGTGATCCTGCCGACGCCGTGGTATTTCAATCACAAGATGTGGCTGGATATGGCGGGGATCGAGACAAGGCTTCTGGCTTGCGAACCCGACATGACGCCGAGCGTCGAAAAGGCCGAGGCGCTGATCGGGCCGGGGGTGAAGGCGATCGTGCTGGTGACCCCGAACAACCCCACGGGTGCCGAATACCCCGCCGGGCTGATCGCGGCCTTCGCCGATCTTGCGCGGCGGCACGGGATCGCACTGATCCTCGACGAGACCTACCGGGACTTCCATTCCTCCGACACCGCCCCGCATGGGCTGTTCGCCGAGCCAGACTGGCGCGAGACGCTGATCCATCTCTATTCGTTCTCAAAGGTCTATCGGCTGACCGGCCACCGGGTCGGGCTGATGGCGACCGCGCCTGCGCGGCTGCGCGAGATCGAAAAGTTTCTCGACACCATGACCATCTGCCCCAACCAGATCGGCCAGCGGGCGGCCCTTTATGGGCTGCGGCATTTGGGCGACTGGGTGGCTGAGGAACGGGCCGAGATCCTGCGGCGGCGGGCGGAGACCGTAAGCGGCATCGGGTCGCTGGAAGGGTGGAAGATCCTTGGTTCCGGCGCCTATTTCGCCTATCTCGAACATCCCTTTCCGCTCCGTTCAGACCTGCTGGCCCGGCGGCTGGTCGCGGAACAGTCGCTGCTCCTGCTGCCCGGCACGATGTTTGCCCCGACACAGGCCCAGGGCGGCAACGGCGATGCCGAGCGTCAGGTCCGGATCGCCTTTGCCAATGCCGATGCCGACGGTATCCGCACCATGACCGCGCGTCTGAAAGCCTTCCTGCCATAGGTCAACCCGACCTCCTGCAAAGAAAATTCACTTCAGGAGAATATTTTCATTGCCTTTCCGCAAACTGATATTTTAATTTTTTTGAAGCCTTTTAAGGACCGACCCGTGCGACCGCAAGAAAAACTGCCGTTCGAGGGGATGGAGCTCCGGCCCGCCCCGCAATTCACCCGCCGCCTGCCGCTGGCCGACCAGGTCTTTGACGATCTTCTCCAGCGCATCCTGTCACTGGAACTGCCACCTAACACCTCCTTGTCGCGGAGTGATTTGGCGGATTTCTACGGGATTTCGCAAACCCCGCTGCGCGACGCGCTGTTGCAGCTTGAGAATGCCAAGCTCCTGGGCATCTACCCGCAATCGCGCACCGTCGTTTCGGCGATCGATGTCAACGATATCCGCGAAACCCAGTTCCTGCGTGCCGCGGTCGAAAAGGAGATCGTCGCACTTCTGGCAGAGCGGAACAATGGCAGTCAGCTCCTGGCGGCGGAAGACACCATCAGCCGGATGGAGCGGCTGGCCCGCGAGATCGACATGGATTTCGAATCGTTCGACCGCGAGGACAAGACCTTCCACGCCTCCCTCTTCGCCGCCGCCGACAAATCCGGACTCTATGAACTGATCGAGGCGCGCTCGGGCAATCTCAACCGCATCCGCCGGTTGCATCTGAGCTTTCGCGAGGACACCAAACCGGCAAGAGTGATCGAGGATCACCGCTCGATCCTGATGGCCATCGTCGAAGGCGACACCGCCAAGGCCCGCGCGGCGATCCGCTCTCACCTGTCGCATACGCTCGACCGGGTGGACGAATTGCGCAAACGGTTCCCGGAACTCTTCGCTTGATGCCGGTAAGGAAGACGGCAGGGCCGGTTATGTCGATATGACCGCACCCCTCTGCGCCGTCTTCGGCCCCCGAACCGGGCCGGTGGCTCCTATTCTCACAAATTTCAACACATCTTGAGACATGCCCGCCGATCCCCTATCTTTGGACCAGAAGCGACAAGGACCAATAGATGTTCGGCATTCCCGGAAAACAGGCCGTCACCATGACCGACAAGGCCGCCGCCCAGATTGCCCGCCTGATGAGTGAAGGCGGCAAGAAGGGACTGCGCATCGGGGTCAGGAAAGGCGGCTGTGCCGGGATGGAATACACCATGGACTACGCCGACGAGATCGACCCGATGGACGAGATCGTCGAACAGGACGGCGCCCGCGTCATGATCGCCCCCATGGCCCAGATGTTCCTCTTCGGCACCGAGATCGACTACGAGGTCTCGCTGCTCGAATCCGGCTTCAAGTTCAACAACCCCAATGTCACCGAGGCCTGCGGCTGCGGCGAATCGATCAAGTTCGCCGAGACCTGAATGGCCAGCGATCCGGAGTTTGTCGCCTACGCCTGCGAACTCTTCTCCGGTCTCGGCCCTATCCGCCGGGGCCGCCTCTTCGGCGGCACCGCCCTCTATATCGATGACGCCATGTTCGCCATGATCTCCGGCGACGCCATCTGGATGAAATCCGACGCCGACCTCCGCCCCGATTACGAGGCTGCAGGCTCCGTCCCCTTCAGCTACGACACCAAAACCGGCAAAAAGGTCATCCCCGGCCTCATGCGCCTCCCCGACGGCGCCCTTGACGACCCCGACGAGGCCCTCACCTGGGCCCGCCGCTCGCTGATCCCGGCTGAAGCCGCGGCAAAGAAACGCGCCAAGAAAGCCCGCTAAATGCCCGTCACCGAAGAAGATATCGCCTTCTACAAGGACCATTTCTCCGCCGCAGGCACCATCACCGTCAAGAAAATGATGGGTGGTGCGTCGATCTATGCCGACGGCACCATCTTCGCCATGCACGGCCCCGGCGACACGCTCTTTCTCAAGGCAACCGGCCCCCTCGCCGAAGACCTTGCCGCCCTCGGCTCGACCCAGTTCCTCTACGAAAACAAATCCGGCAAGACCATCGCCATGCCCTACTGGACCCTGCCCGACACCGCCCTAGACGACCCCGAGGAAGCCTCCGAATGGGCCCTCAAATCCCTCGACGCCTCGCGCTGAGTCAATCCCTCCTTCTTTCAAATACTCCCGCCGGAGGCACCCCGCCGCGCCACCTTGTGCATAGCCTCCCCCCAAAAACTCTGCTAGCCACAAGCCACCCAGCAAAGGAGCCCAGCCCATGCCCCGCAAACTCGCCGCCGGTAACTGGAAAATGCACGGCTCCCGCGCCTCCGTAGACGTCCTGAAATCCCTCGCTACTGCCCATCCCGATCCGGCTTGTGACGTCCTCATTTGCCCGCCCGCCACGCTTCTTTCGGTATTCACCGCCGCCGCCACCGGCATCCCCCTCGGCGCTCAGGACTGCCACACCGGAACCACGGGTGCCCATACCGGCGACCTGTCGGCGGAAATGCTCGCCGAGGCGGGGGCTACGGCTATCATTGTCGGCCATTCCGAACGCCGCACCGACCACAACGAATCCAGCGCGCTGATCCGCGCCAAGGCCGAGGCCGCCTGGCGCGCAGGGCTGACAGCCATCGTCTGTATCGGCGAATCAGAAGCCCAGCGTGACAGCGGCCAAACCCTCGACATCGTCGGCACCCAGCTCACCGAATCGGTCCCCGAAGGTGCCACCCCTGACAGCCTCGTCGTCGCCTACGAACCCATCTGGGCCATCGGCACCGGTCGCACCCCGACCTTGCCGGAAATCGCCGAGGTCCATGATTTCATTCGTGAAAAACTGACTGCCCGCTTCGGCCCAGCCGCCACCGAAATCCGCCTGCTCTATGGCGGCTCGGTCAAGCCGTCCAATGCCGCAGAGATATTCGCGCTTGAAAACGTCGATGGTGGCCTCGTCGGCGGCGCGTCCCTCAAGGCCGAAGATTTCGGCCCGATCATCGCCGCCGCCAGCGCCTGAGAGTTACCCGGCCTTGCGCTCAGGCGCGGGTACATCCTCGCGCAGCATCCCGTAATGCACCGCCAGCCGGTGCAGGGCGATCTTCAGCACCACCTTGCCGGACCGTGCAGACCAGCCCATCCGCTTTTCGGCCGTCTCCAGACCTTCGAGGAAACAGCAGACCCGAAAGACGATATCCGCCAATCCCGGCCCCAGCGCCTCGAGCGCCGCCATCACCCGGTCGCGCGCGTTCCCGGTCCGGTCCGACACCTCACCGCCGGCAAAGGCCCCCCGGTCGCGGGTGGTCAGGAATTTTTCCCAGTTCTGCGCCACCCGGGGGCCCATCTGCGCCTGTTCGAAATCCTCGCGCAGCCGCTCTCCGGCCTCGACCAGTTCGGCCGTCAGATAAGCCGCGCCGCGCGCGTTCTTCTTCCGTGCCAGAATGGCCAAAGGGCTTTCGGCCAGGTTGAACCGCAACTTCCCTTCGCAGGCCGCTTGTCCGGTTTCCGCCTCGTCGCCGAAATCCTGATGCTGAGCCGCGAAGGGGCTCACGGCCTCTTCGCCGCCGCGCGCCGCCGCCCGTTCGGCCCGGTCCTGCGCCAGCAGCCGCTTCAACGCCGCCCGCCCGGTCGCTGTGATTGCGTAGCACGAGATCTTGCCCGAGCGCGTGCAGCTGATCCACTCGTTGATGGCGAATTTATGCGCCACGTCCCGCTCCACCACAGCGATCCGCTTCGGCCGTCCAGGAACCAGTTCGCGCATCACCACGGCCTTTTCCATTCCGTTGGCCACGGCCAGGAAGGCGCCGCTTTCACAGAGCCTGCGCAGAATGCGCCTGGCCTCGCGCTCGATTTCGGGGGATGTCTGGATCTGATGTGTCGCTGCTCTCGCCAGCATGTTCGCCAACTCCTTCGGTCTGAAACCATCTTCGTTTATCTGCGGATAGGCCGCGCCCGCTTCCTCCAGGCTCTGGTCGACCAGAGGGTCGTCACGGCGTGACTCGATTTTCCGGATGCGGCGCATCACCGTCGACGCCGCGCAGCCCAGCGACCGCGCGATCTGGCGAATCGACAATTCGCCATCAGTATGAGCGAGGAAAATCAATACCTCCTACGAGACGATTGCCGCCTCGCTCTGGCCCCGGTCTGACAGGATGGACTCGCGATCTGGTTCAATAGCTTCCCCAAGCACAGGATCGCCTTTTCAATTCGAATTTTCGTAAATTTCTACCTAAAGTTCATTTGGTAAACGCCTTATTAACATTTACTTTTTTCCGGTAATCTGTTAACCTTTGACCCGAGCACCGGTCGCTGCTTGGTCCGAATCCGCAACACCCGCTCAGGTTGAGTCATACTGTTGCCGCACTTCTTAACGCGGAGACGAACATGACCGACCTCACCAAATTCCTGTCGCAACTGCGCCGCCCGAAACTTCTGGTCCGTGCCGCCCGCATGGGCCTGCAATTTCACCGCCCCGACCAGCGTCCTTCCCGGCCGGGCATGGCGGGCTGCCGGGTCGCCCAGCTGATCGCCGAGGAAGAGCGCCTCGAGGCGGGACGGACCTCCGGCGACAGCACCTATTCGATCCAGTCCCATGTCGGCATTCTGACCGCGCTTCTGGCCGAGTCCCGCCTGCGCCCCGCCCCGGCCTGATCGCGGCCCGCCTCCCGAGTATCCGGCCCGCGCGGCGGCCGGTCCCTCCAGAAACGCCGCGCGCCTTCCTTCCCGCTCCCCGTCGATCCCGCGCCCTCATGTCATCTTGCGCTTCCCGCCGCCCCGCCCTAAGAGCAGGCCCATGACGCGCCACCACGAACCGCTCCTCATCGTCGATTTCGGCTCCCAGGTCACCCAGCTGATCGCGCGGCGCCTGCGCGAAGCCTCGGTCTACTGCGAAATCCATCCGTTCCAGACCGTCACGCCCGCCTTCCTGAAGGACTTCGCCCCCAAGGCCGTCATCCTCTCCGGTGGCCCTGCCAGCCCCGCCGAGCCCGGCGCCCCCCGCGCCGCGGAAGAAATCTTTACCCTCGGCGTCCCCGTCCTCGGCATCTGCTACGGCCAGATGGTCCTGAACCTGCAACTCGGCGGCCACGTCGAATCCGGCCACCACCGCGAATTCGGCCGCGCCTTCGTCGAGCCAACCGCCTCCAGCCGCCGCGACCCGATCTTCGACGGCCTCTTCCAGACCGGACGCGAGGAAGTCTGGATGTCCCACGGCGACCGCATCACCGACCTCGCCCCCGGCTTCGAGGTCATCGGCACCTCGCCCAACGCCCCCTTCGCGCTGATCGCCGACACCGACCGCCGCTTCTACGGCGCCATGTTCCACCCCGAGGTCTACCACACCCCCAACGGCGCAAGGCTCCTCAAGAACTTCACCGACCTCGCCGGCTTCTCCGGCGACTGGACCATGGGCGCCTACCGCGAGGAAGCCATCGCGAAAATCCGCGCCCAGGTCGGAGACGCCAAGGTCATCTGCGGCCTCTCCGGCGGCGTCGACTCCTCCGTCGCCGCCATCCTCATCCACGAGGCCATCGGCGACCAGCTCACCTGCGTCTTCGTCGACCACGGCCTCCTGCGCCTCGGCGAGGCCGAAGAGGTCGTGACCATGTTCCGCGACCACTACAACATCCCGCTGATCCACGCCGACGAAAGCGCGCTCTTCCTCGGCGAACTCGAAGGCGTTTCCGACCCCGAGACCAAGCGAAAAACCATCGGCCGCCTCTTCATCGACGTCTTCCAGAAACACGCCTCCGACATCGGCGGTGCGAAATTCCTCGCCCAGGGCACCCTCTACCCCGACGTCATCGAATCGGTTTCCTTTTCCGGCGGCCCCTCGGTCACCATCAAGTCCCACCACAATGTCGGCGGCCTGCCGGAAAAAATGGGCCTCAAACTCGTCGAACCCCTCCGCGAACTCTTCAAGGACGAGGTCCGCGCCCTGGGCCGCGAACTTGGCCTCCCCCCCGCCTTCATCGCCCGCCACCCCTTCCCCGGCCCCGGCCTCGCCATCCGCTGCCCCGGCGAGATCACCTCCGAAAAACTCGACATCCTCCGCCAGGCCGACGCCGTCTACCTCGACCAGATCCGCAAACACGGCCTCTACGACGACATCTGGCAAGCCTTCGTCGCGATCCTCCCCGTCCGCACGGTCGGCGTGATGGGAGACGGCCGCACCTACGACTACGCCTGCGCCCTCCGCGCCGTCACCTCCGTCGACGGCATGACCGCCGACTACTACCCCTTCACCCACGAGTTCCTCGGCGAGACCGCCACCCGCATCATCAACGAGGTCCGCGGCATCAACCGGGTGACCTACGACATCACCTCGAAACCGCCGGGGACGATTGAGTGGGAGTAGAATCGCCTATCACTAATAATGCTAGGCCAACCTAATAAGGCAAACCATTGTTGACGCGGACTTCTGAGGAGTGGAGCACGCGATCAATTTCTAAAATAGACACCGTTGTTAGGCTCTTCGACAATTCTCGATACCCAAAAGCGACTTCAAGGGGAAAGGCTAGAGACTTCGATGGCCCAACCACTCCCAATCATCCAATTGACCACTGGAAGAGAAATCAAAATAAAAATTTTTAGAAACGCCTCCACCAGGGCCCTAACTTTCGGAATCCTGAAACTGTAGATATTAAGGAATCGCGGTTTCTTAAGACAGTGGAAAGCGGAATTTATCAAATTTGGGAACAGTGAAACCGAAAGCGCAGCAAATAGAAGTATGGCAAATGCAGAGGACGCTATAAATGCAAAATCGTTTTCCGCGACGTTGACAACATCTAGGGACAGTATCCGGCTCCCCGAGTCTAACCGCTTCTGCATACCATTAAATACCCAACCGCCCTCAGCGATGATTTTTTCCCAAGTTTCAAAGTCTGGAACCGGTGTGTGAGATTGGACCTTGTCTCTTAATCTCAAAAATAAAAATAGGTGCACAAGTGTAGGGAGAATTGCAATTTGCGGAAAGAACCGTATTGGAAGCTCAACACCAAAATATTTAAATTCCTTTTTTCTGGAAAGGAATAACAACAATACCACTAAACTTAGGGTGCTTCCAGCTGAAACGATTAGACTAATTTGTTTAGTATCTGCAACAATCCCATCCATCAGGAGCCTTGGTACACTGTAATTGCACCCACCATAATATGAGCAAAAAACCATGCCCCAGCTAAAATGAGCGCCGTAATTACAAGGCATCCAATACCTAAACTAGCCGAATCTGTAGCCGTATCGTTTTCATTTTCGGATGTATCTTCGCCAGTTTTATCGTCTTTGTTCACATCTCGAGTCTCTTCGAATCTTTCCGGTGCTATACCGTTCTCCAAAATGAAATTTATTTATATCATAGACTAATTGAATATGAAAAAATAAATTTTGCATTCTGCAGCATTTTATGCCAGTCACAGATACTGGCCAGAATGCTGTACAAAATGCACCAAGAAATGCAATTGGCGCATCTCGCCAGTTTTAACATAACAAAAGACTTTTACCATGGGATCGAATCAATTTTTCCCCGTTTGTGGAACTCTAGGCTAGCAGCGAGGGATGGATGCTCCTTTCTTGTCTCCTTCGAAATTAACCTCTCAGAAACTATTTTAGTACGTAAGTTCAATTACATAACAATCTTTGCACGCGTGCAAACCCCTCTCACACCCCTCTCCCGGCCCGCTCCGGGATCAGCCCCCGCGGGCTGAATCTCAGCACCAGAAGCAGGATCAGCCCCATCACGAACAGCCTCAGATGCGGGGCCGCGTCCAGCAGATGCGCCCTCAACCCCGACCCCTCGTCCACCCACGACCCCCTCACACCAGCGCGGCAATTTGCATTTCGAAAGCGACCCCGATAGCGTCCCTGAGAGCGATAACAGCTTTGGAACGACCGGCCTTGGCCCCCGCAACCGCCTCTTTGCCATCAGCAGTGGATACAAGGACAACGCCGCGCTACAGGCACCAGTCCGTCACCGATCTGCAGCAGCTGGTGCCTGAGCCTTTGATTTGTCACAGGGTTTCGAATGCCAATCCGCCCAGGAAACAATTTGACCCGCAGGCCGACCTGGCCGGTGCGGCTGAAGGCCGGCGATTGAGCCTCGGGAGAGATCAACTGGCTTCAGGACGTGACCGCCCAGATGGGTGATTTCACCCATCGCTCTGACAAGGTGAGGTAATTCCATGAATGCGCCAAATGGTCGACCTGATCCACGCAAGAAATCCGCGCGCCGTGGGACGATGGGTGCTCTGTGCCCATCATCGCTCGGCCCAACCCCGGTTCCAGCGGCATGAGCGGCTACTCGGGCACGCCTCTGGCCAGGAAACTCGGCCTCAAGGACGGGATGCGGGCCGAGTTTGTCGATATGCCGGCGAATGTGGCGGCAGCGATTGCCGAATACGGCGCAGCGACCCTGCTGCCCGGCGATCAGCCGCCCGATTTCGTGCATATCTTCCAGACCGAACGCGCGATCCTCGAGACCCGCCTGGCCGACCTTCGCCACCGCATTGCCCAGAACGGCATGATCTGGGTGAGCTGGCCCAAGAAGGCTTCGAAGGTCGAGACCGATATCACCGAAGACACGATCCGCGAGGTTGCGCTGCCGATGGGTCTTGTCGACATCAAGGTCTGCGCCGTCGACGAGATCTGGTCGGGCCTGAAACTGGTCATCCGAAAGGAACTGCGCGGCGTCTCCTCGCACCAGATGACCGGTCGCGGCTAAACACCGTCACCCGGCGAGAAACGCCGCGACCTCGTCTGCAAGCCGGTCCCAGTCCGTGAATTCATGCTCGCCGGCATCTGGGTCGTAATCCCGGTCGCGCAGCACCACATGCCGCACGATCTGGCTGGCGAAATAGTCGTATTTCGCCGTTTTCACCGCCCCAGCCACCAACAGTTCGACATCGGGCTCGACCCCGGTGCGCATCTTCATTTCGGTAACGTATTCCGCCGCCTCGTCCTGGCCCTCGGGGAAGGCGGCGCTGAGGCTCACCGATATCAGCAGTGTCCGGTGCGCCGACAGGTTTTCACGCGCAGCTTCCAGATAGGCCTCGAAGTCTCGCGGATGGCGGCGTTCATGGACGGGAGCGGCAAGGATGGCGACGTCGAATGTCTCCGGGGTTTCGTCAAGCGTGTCCCCGGCGTCGCGCAGGATCGCTGTATGACCGAGCGTTTCCACCTGGTCGACCAGAAACCGCGCGATCTTTCCTGTCTGCCCCTCGATAGTCGCAAAAAGAATGAGAACCTGCATGGGCTTGCTCCGAAGCTGTTCGTCCGGGGTCAGGATAGGGAGGGTTCCGGGGCAAGACCTTGTGCTGAATCAAACCGGGTAAGAGTTTGTTCCGCCGCTCCGGCAAAGGTCTCGATCCGTCTCCTGCACCTGCAAGATGGCGTCGTCGGGCTGCCACTTGCCGGAAAAAGTGGCGGTAATGGTCTCGGCCCGGGATTCTCCGAGACTTGGGCTCGCCCGAGAGGTGCGGGGCAGCGGCAAGAGGGGTTGCATCGGACGATCTTGCGGGTGAGAAGCGCCAGGCCAGGATCAGGAGACGCAGATGCCGCCATTGTTCGCCTATACCGACGGTGCCTGTTCGGGCAATCCCGGTCCCGGAGGCTGGGGCGCGGTGCTGCAGGCGAAAGACGGCGACCGGGTGATCCGGCAGCGCGAATTGTCTGGCGGGGCGGCGGAGACCACAAACAACCGGATGGAACTGATGGCGGCGATCTCGGCGCTGGAGGCGCTGGAGCGGGCGAGCGAGATTACCGTGGTTACCGACAGCGTCTATGTGCGCGACGGGATCTCCAAATGGCTTCATGGATGGAAGCGGAACGGCTGGAAGACAGCGGCGCGAAAGCCGGTGAAGAACGAAGACCTCTGGCGCCGGCTCGACCTGGTAGCGGGACGTCATGCGGTGAAATGGGAATGGGTGAAGGGTCACGCAGGGCATCCGGAAAATGAACGCGCCGACGAACTGGCGCGGCTAGGGATGGCGCCGTTCAAGGCGGCGCGTTGAGGCGCGATCACGATGTAGCCGCCTGGAATGATATATCCGGGAAAAACCGAAATCTTTCAAAGATTTCGGCCGCTTTCTTTGCAAGAAAGCGGGACGCTCTCCGACGCGAAACCCGGTGCGGGTCGTGAGACCAATCCGCAGCCGTTCAGAACAGCGCCAGCTGCCTTCCTTTGGCCAAGGGCGGTTCGAAGAGGTCGCAGCGCAACTCCGGCGGATCCTCGGCCATTCCGAGACGCGACATCGCGGCGCGCAGGCGTTGCCGGTTCAGATCTGCCCAGATGCCGGTACCGGTCATCCGGGTGCCGAAATCCGCCTTGTAGTCCAAACCTTCCCGCATCTCGCGGACCCGGCCCATGACTTTCGCTTCCCGGTCGGGCCTGTGGGTCCGAAGCCACTCGCCAAACAGCGCCGAAACCTCGCCCGGCAGCCGCAGCAGGATCGACGATGCCGAGGTTGCACCAGCCGCGTGGGCGGCTTGCAGGATGGCTTCCATTTCGTGGTCGGTAAGCCCGGGGATCGAGGGCGAGACCATCACCCGGACCGGGCAACCCACCCTGGCGAGGGTCTCGATCATCCTCAGCCTCCGGGCGGGGGCACGGGGTTCCATGGCGCGGGCCAGTGCGGCATCGAGGGTCGGGATCGAGATCGACACATTGGCGAGCCGGGCCCGTCCCATCTCGCCGAGGATATCGGCATCGCGCTCGACCAGAGTCCCGCGGGTGACGGCCATGAGTGGGTGGCGGAAGGCGGAAAGCACTTCCAGAATCTCGCGGGTGATCCGGTAGTGGGCCTCGATCGGCTGATAGGGATCGGTGTTGGATCCCAGCGCGATCGGCGCTGGGCGGTAGGCTGGTCTGCGAAGCTCCGCCTCCAGGATCCCTGCGAGGCCGGGCCGGGCGACGAGCCGGGTTTCGAAATCGAGGCCGGGAGAAAGGCCGAGATAGGCATGGCTTGGCCGCGCATAGCAATAGGCACAGCCGTGCTCGCAGCCCCGATAGGGATTGATCGAGCGGTCGAAGCGGATATCGGGCGAAATGTTGCGGGTGATCGCGGATCGGGCCCGTTCCTCGCGGACCTCTGTTCGGAGCAGGGTGTCGTCCTCCTGCAAGCCCCAGCCATCGTCAAAGCGCTCCCGGCTCGTCGTCTCGAACCGGTTCGTAGCATTTGATTGGGCACCACGCCCGGGCCGGCGGAGGCCGGTTGGCAGACTGGGATGCGGAGCGGGTTTCGACATGTTCTCAAATTAGAACGTAAACAGAACATCTGGCAAGCGGCATGTCGTGGTGCTTCGCAACGAACGCGGATGGCGGCGTGCATTGTCCCGATCGATGGCACCCGGGTCCGCAAACCGGCCCGCCTCGCAAGTTAACGCGGCGGCGAAATTGCGGTTTGTTTCCCGTCCCGAAGCCGTTACAAGGCGGCCAAACGGCTATTGAGGCAGGGATTGACGATGCGGATTGCGATGATCGGAACCGGCTATGTTGGGTTGGTTTCTGGCGTGTGTTTTGCCGATATGGGCCACGAGGTGGTTTGCGTCGACAAGATCGCTGAAAAGATCGAGCTCCTGAAATCCGGCGGCATTCCGATCTACGAGCCCGGTCTGGAAGAGCTGACCGCCAAGGCGGTGAAGGTCGGGGCTCTGAGTTTCACCACCGATCTCGGCGAGGCGGTGCGGGGGGCGGATGCGGTCTTCATCGCCGTCGGCACGCCGCCGCGGGCAGATGACGATCATGCGGATCTCTCCTACGTCTATGCCGCCGCTCGCGAGATCGCCGAGGCGGCCGATGGGCCGATCGTGGTGGTGACCAAATCGACGGTGCCGGTGGGGACCAATGCCAGGGTGAAGGCGGAACTCAGGACCGCCAATCCAGACGGGCAATTCGACGTGGTCTCGAACCCGGAATTCCTGCGCGAGGGTGCCGGGATCATCGATTTCACCGAACCGGACCGGATCGTGGTCGGCTCGGAAAGCGCCCATGCAAAGCGGGTCATGGACGAGATCTACGCACCGCTGACGCAAGCGGGTTATCCGATCATCCATACCGATCTCGAAAGTGCCGAGATGATCAAATACGCCGCCAATGCGTTCCTGGCGACCAAGATCACCTTCATCAACGAGGTGGCGAACCTGTGCGAGCGGGTCGGGGCGGATGTGACCACGGTTTCGCACGGGATCGGTCTCGACAACCGGATCGGGCCGAAATTCCTCAATGCAGGCCCGGGCTATGGTGGCTCGTGCTTCCCGAAGGACACGCGGGCCTTCGCGCGGATCGGGCAGGAATATTTCACGCCCCAGCGGATCGTCGAGACGGTGATCGCCGCGAACGAAAAGATCAAGCAGTCGATGATCACCAAGATCATCGCCGCCTGCGGGGGCTCGGTCGCGGGGCTGAAGATCGCCGTCTTCGGCGTCACCTTCAAACCCGACACCAACGACATGCGCGACGCACCCTCGCTGATCATCATTCCGGGCCTTGTGGGGGCCGGGGCAAAGGTGGTCGCGTCGGACCCGGAAAGCCACAAGGAGGGCCACGGGCTGCTGCCAGGGGTCTCGGACTGGATCGACGATCCTTACGTGGCCGCCGAAGGGGCGAACGCCGTGGTGCTGCTGACCGATTGGGAGCGGTTCCGCAATCTAGATCTGGAAAAGCTCGGCGGGGTGATGCGGAACCGGCGGCTGATCGACCTGCGCAATGTCTATTCGCGCGAGGAGGCGACGAAGGCCGGTTTCAACTACGTCTCGGTTGGGCGCTGAGAAGAACAGTTCGCTGCGGTCGAGGCGACACTTATTGAACGGTCGGAATATCTCCGGTGGCCATAATCGGGCCGCAAGGAAGCTTCGGGTGGTCAGGCTTTGGTCGGCCGTCTCCGTTCGCCATAGAGATTGATGAAATTGCCGATGATGATGACGATTGCCCCGAGAAAAACGGCGAGGATGAGCGGCTCGTCATAGAGCCAGAATCCGACAAGGGCGATCAGCGGCAGGCGGATGAACTCCATTGGGGCGACGATGGTGGCCGGGGCGCATCCCAGGGCCGAGGTCAGGCAGTAGTGGGCCGACAGACCACAGGCACCGACGACGGCGATCCATGGCCAGATGGCCGGTGAGGGCAGGGGGATGCCACCCGGGATCGACAGGACGAGGCCGAAGAGGGTCTGGCTGAGGGTCATCCAGAAGAGCACGCATAAAACGGTGTCATGGCGCATGATCCGCCGGGTGAAGATGGTATTGAGCGCGAAACCCAGCGCCGAGCCGAGGGCGGCGGCGTGGCCGATGCTGAGCGGGGCATAGCCGGGCCGCGCGACGATCAGCACGCCGATGAAGCCGAGAACGGCGGCGAGGATGCGGGCGGGCGTCATGCGCTCGGACAGCATCAATGGCGCGAGGAGCGCGACCCAGATCGGGTTGGTGAACTCCAGGGCGACCAGTTGCGACAGCGGAATGACGGTCAGGCCGAAGAACCACAGGTTCTGGCCGGTGAAGTGGAAGACGTTGCGCTTCAGGTGCAGGGCGGGATGGCGCGTGCGGATCTGCTCGAAGCCGAGGCGGTGGATCGACAGAAGGGCGGCGACGATGCAAAAGCCGATGATCGAGCGGTAGAGCATCAGTTCGAACGTGTTCATCTCGACGGTAATCGCCCGTCCCGCCACCGCCATCAGGACGAAGGAAATGACGGCACCGCACATCCAGAGCGCGGCGAGAAGAGGGCGGTACTGATCCATCGCGCGGACCCTGAGCGCTTGTGCGGTGAATGGCAAGCGGGATTACGCAGGTGGCGGAGGCTTTCCGATTGGGTACTCCCCCCTCCCGTCGGGAGTGGGGAGGGAGGGAGCGGGAAGAGAACAGGCCAGACGCCGTCGTCGGGTCCGGCCCTCAGGCGACCTCGGCCGCCTGCTGCATCCGCGCCCGCCGCGTGGTCACGGCATCGGCGAGGCCCTCAAGCGCGCGCATGGTGTCGTGCCAGTTGATGCAGCCATCGGTGATCGACTGGCCATAGGCCAGCTCAAACCCCGGCCTCAGATCCTGGCGGCCCTGAATGAGGAAGCTTTCGATCATCACCCCGGTGATCCTCGGATCGCCATTGGCGATCTGGGTGCCGATCTCGGCCAGCACCTGCGGCTGCCTGCGGAAATCCTTGCCGCTATTGGCGTGGCTGGCATCGATCATCACCGAGGGCGCCAGCCCGGCCTTTTCAAGCGCCATCGCCGTCGCCGCCACGTTCGCACCATCGTGGTTCGGCCCGTCGCTCCCGCCCCTGAGGATGATATGACCGTCCGCATTGCCGGTCGTCTCGGCAATCGCAGCCTGGCCGGACTTGGTCACGGCGAGAAAATGATGTGGGCTGGCCGCCGCCCTGATCGCATCGATGGCGATGCCGATATCGCCCGAGGTGCCGTTCTTGAATCCGACCGGGCAGGACAGGCCCGAGGCCATCTGCCGGTGGATCTGGCTCTCGGTCGTCCGCGCCCCGATGGCCCCCCAGGCGACGAGATCGGCGATGTATTGCGGCGTCGTGGTGTCGAGGAACTCGCAGGCCGCCGGCAGGCCCATCGCGTTGATCTCAACAAGCAATTCGCGCGCCCTGTGCAGCCCGCCATTGATATCGAAACTGCCGTCCAGGTGCGGATCGTTGATCAATCCCTTCCAGCCGATTGTGGTGCGGGGTTTTTCGAAATAGACCCGCATCACGATTTCCAATTCGTTCCTGAACCCATCCCGTTTCTCGGCCAGCCGCCGCGCATAGGTCAGCGCCGCGCCCGGATCGTGGATCGAGCAGGGGCCGACGACGACCAGCAACCGGTCGTCCTTGCCGTTCAGGATTTCGTGAATGGCCGCACGGGTACCGGTGACGGTACGGGCGACCTCGTCGCTCAGGGGATGGGCGGCGATCACCTCCTGGGGTGTCACCAGTTCTCGCAAGGCGCTGATGCGCAGATCGTCTGTGGTGTTCATGGTCCTGGGTCCTTCTCTCTGGATGCCCCAGGGCGACAAAAAAACCGCCAGGGGGCTGGCGGTTCGGGTGGGTTTCGTCTTTTCGCGTGGTGTTAAGACATACGACCTGCTCCGTCCGCCTTGTGGCCCGGAAAGTAAAAGTACCAATAGGTGGCGCAGGTGCTGGTCATGGGTTTTTTTGTTATCCGATTGCCCCGGGCTTGTCACCCGGTTTGTTGCCGAGCTCAGTCTGGGGCAGTCCCGGCCCCCGAGGGGCGAAGGGAAGGCCCCGCCTTTCTCCAACAAATGGTGCGTGAAATCACGCAGCCTACGGATAATCAGATCCGTGAAATTAACGCATCGGAAACGTTTTTTTCCAGCAAAATCAATGCAAAATCCGGTTTTGCACGCGTGCAAAAGCCCCAGGAGTGCTCCCTCTGGACCGCTTCCCCTGGCCCTCTGGCGGACCGGGTACAGCTGTCAGCCAAGGCTGAGACTGGCCGCGCTTTCGGGCAGTTCCTCGTCGAAGCAGCGCTGGTAGAACTCGGCCACGGTCTGGCGCTCCAGTTCGTCGCATTTGTTGAGGAAGGTCAGGCGGAAGGCGAAGCCGACATCGCCGAAAATCTCGGCATTCTGCGCCCAGGCGATCACCGTTCTGGGGCTCATGACGGTCGAGATGTCGCCGTTCATGAAGGCCTGCCGCGACAGATCGGCGACCGTCACCATGTGGCTGACCGTCTTGCGCCCCGCCTCTGTGGCGTAGCCGGGGTTCTTCGACAGCACGATCTCGACCTCGGCATCATGTTCGAGGTAATTGAGCGTCACCACCAGCGACCAGCGGTCCATCTGGCCCTGGTTGATCTGCTGGGTGCCGTGATAAAGCCCGGTCGTATCGCCGAGCCCCACCGTGTTCGCGGTCGAGAACAGGCGGAAATAGGGATGCGGGTGGATGATCTGGTTCTGGTCCAGAAGCGTCAGCTTGCCGTCCACCTCCAGAACGCGCTGGATCACGAACATCACATCCGGCCGGCCTGCATCATATTCGTCGAAGACGATGGCGACGGGATTCCTGAGCGCCCAGGGCAGGATACCTTCCTGGAACTCGGTGATCTGCACCCCGTCGCGCAGCTTGATCGCGTCCTTGCCTATGAGGTCGATGCGGCTGATATGGCTGTCGAGATTGACCCGCACGCAGGGCCAGTTCAGCCGTGCCGCCACCTGCTCGATATGGGTCGATTTGCCGGTGCCGTGATAGCCCTGGATCATCACCCGGCGATTGAAGGCAAATCCGGCGAGGATGGCCCGGGTGGTCTCGGGATCGAACCGGTAGGCCGGGTCGATATCGGGCACCCGGTCGGAACGCTCGGCGAAGCCCTTCACGGCCATATTGGTCTTGAAACCGAAGGTCTCTTCGATATTGATCGCGACGGTCGGTTCCGTCGGCAGCTCCATGTTTCCGTCAGCCATAGCCTGCGGGTCCTTCAACCTGATGCCGAGGTCTTTTGGAGCAATTGCCGCCGGGGCGCAAGGCCCCGGGTCCGACATTTCCGCGCCTGAAACGGTCGCGCTGAGGGCCGTCATCGGGAGACACGGGATGTAATAAGCGAACCGTGGTGCCAGCTGATCGCGGCAAGGTCCAGCCGCACCGATTGCCCCGGTCGAAGACGGGACGCATCCATGGGAGATATCGTGCAACGGGATGTCTCAGGTGAGGCCAGGAGCGCGCGTGCCATGCGAACATGGTGTGTAGCGGCTGGATCCCGGAATCGGAATACCGTCAAGCGCTTGCAAGGCACCCGGCGGCAGCCAATACGTGCCGGAAGGCCGTCGGTCCGCTTCCGACCTCGTCCGGTTCCCAAGGCGAAGGCGGGAGGAATCGCCCGCGACCGCCAAGACCCGATTTACTGAGGCTGCTTTGCCGCCAGCGCGTTGTATCCGGCGGTAAACCCTTTCAGCGAGACCTGCAGATTGATCGGCTGGTCTGGAATGTCGATCGCGGCCAGGATCATATGGGCTACGTTGCCATTCTTGAGACCGGCCAGTCCATTGGCGTCAAAGCCGAACCGGGCGAAGCAACCCGAGCGCAGACACCAGCTGAAGGGATACTGCCGGATCTCGCCGCCATCGACGCGGAACCTGACACCGGCGGTCAGAAGCGTGCCCAGAGGAGTGACGACGGTCGCCCCGGTCACCGCCTCGCCGCCCGGCGGCAGGGCGATGACGGTGATTTCGGAAACCGGGTCGCCGGCCTCGTTGGTGACGAGCTGATAGAGGAAGCATTCCGAATTGTCGGCGGTGCAGCGCAATTCCCAGTCCCCGAAGACCTCGGTGGTGAATTCCGGCTCTGTCGGCGCGCCGCCGACCGGAAAGGCCTGATCGACGGGATTGGCGGTATCTGGCGCCTCGGCGGGTTGTTCATCCGGGGCGTCTGCCGGTTCGGTTGGTACCGTTTCCTGGCTTGCTTCGGCGTCCGGTGCGGGTTCCGAGCTTTCCTGCGCCGCAAGCGATCCGGTCAGAAGGACCAGGAGTGCGACGGTCAGAAGCGGATTTCTGGAAAGGATTTTCACTGCGCGATCCCCACGATTTGCCTGAGTTGGTTTGGCCGAAGAGGTGTCAGGACTTGCCCGCAATGTCAACGGGGGCCAGTGGCGGACTGCCGGATCGCATCCGTGTCTCTGCCAAGCAAAAAAGGTGTCGCAACCGCGGACACCTTCCTTGCGCTGCTTTGCAGCTTCTCTCCCTGTCGGACTGGCCGACTTATGGATAAAGCCTAGGCGCAGGTTTGATTCCCGTCAACGGAAGAAAAGGGATTTGACTGAAATTTCAGTTGGTTCGGATCGGGTTTTAACGGTAATTCTGTATACAATCGCGCGCTTGGGCGGAACAAAAAAAGACCGCATCCGAAAATCGGGTGCGGCCAAGTCCACAGGGAGGAAGTAATGCACCGGTAAAGGTGCGGCTTCACCATGGCAGGAAAAGGTTAACGATGTATGTTGCGATTCTCACATTTTCGAACAAACCGGGACAGGACACGGCATGACTGAGGAATTGGAGGTCTTTGTAGGCGGCGGCGGGGCGGGTTATGGCACGCAACAGAACCTTCTGGCGCGTTACGCCAACCGCCACGGTCTGGTGGCCGGGGCGACCGGCACCAGCAAGACAGTGACCCTGCAGATCCTTGCCGAGGGGTTTTCCGCTCTCGGGGTTCCGGTCTTCCTCGCTGACGTCAAGGGCGATCTGTCCGGGCTGGCGGCTCCTGGCGATCCGGAACACAAGCTCCATGACAAGCTGGTGGCGCGCGCCGACACGATCGGCTTTGACGATTACGGCTATGAGGCCTTTCCCGTGGTCTTTTGGGATCTCTACGGCGAGAAGGGCCATCCGGTCCGCACCACGATCTCCGAGATGGGGCCGCTCTTGCTGTCGAGGCTTCTCGATCTGACCGAGGCGCAGGAAGGGGTCCTGAACATTGCCTTCCGCATCGCCGACGAACAGGCGCTGCCGCTGCTTGATCTGAAGGATCTGCGCGCGCTTCTTGTCTGGCTGGGCGAGCATTCCAAGGAGCTTTCGCTGGAATACGGCAATGTCTCGACCGCCTCGATCGGGGCGATACAACGGCGGCTGATCGTGCTCGAGAACCAGGGGGCCGAAGGCTTCTTCGGTGAACCGGCCCTGCGTCTGGCGGATATGATCGCCACCGGTGCCGATGGGCGCGGCCGGGTGAATGTACTGGCCGCCGACCGGCTGATGCAGTCGCCGCGGCTTTATGCGACCTTCCTTCTGTGGCTTCTGTCCGAACTCTTCGAGGACCTGCCCGAGGTCGGCGATCCTGACAAACCGAAATTCGTCTTCTTCTTCGACGAGGCGCATCTCCTGTTCGACGACGCACCGAAGGCGCTGGTCGACAAGGTCGAACAGGTGGCGCGGCTCATTCGCTCCAAGGGGGTTGGGGTCTGGTTCATCACCCAGAACCCCGACGATGTGCCGTCCGATATCCTCGGCCAGCTCGGCAACCGCATCCAGCACGCGCTCCGTGCCTTCACGCCGCGCGACCAGAAGGCGCTCAGGGCGGCGGCCGAGACCTTCCGGCCCAATCCGGATTTCGATACCGAGACGGCGATCAGAGAGGTCGGCGTCGGCGAGGCGGTGGTGTCGCTGCTGGAGGCCAAGGGCGCGCCATCGGTGGTGCAAAGGACCCTGATCCGCCCGCCAGCCTCGCGGCTCGGCCCGCTTGAGATGCCCGAGCGGCAGGCGGTCATGAGCGGGTCACCGCTGCGGGGGCTCTACGAAGCGGCCGTGGACCGGGAATCGGCCTTCGAGTTCCTGGCCAAACGGGCCGAGGCGGCGGCAAACGAAGCCGACGGCGAAGACCATGGTGCCGGGAAATCGGAGCGGGAGTTCCAGAATGCGCGCCGGTATGATGGCGGCCGAAGCCAGCAGAGCCCAGCCCCGAAACGCTCAGGCCGGTCCGACACGATTACCGAGACACTGGTGAAATCCTCGATCCGCATGGTGTCGACCCAATCGGGCCGGAAGTTCATTCGCGGCATGCTCGGAAATCTGTTCAAGGGCAGGTAACGCCCCATTGCGGCTCCGCTCCCAACCTCCTTCTTGAAAATACTCCAAGGGGGGTCGCCATTGTCTGCGCCATCGGTCCAAGCGACAATGGCGACGGGGGACAGCGCCCCCCCCCGCGTGTCGGCCCGCGAAGCGGGGCGAAATGCCTCCCTCCAACCAGATCCGTCGTCGCCCGGTCAGACTTTCCTGACCTTCAGTCTGGTCAGCCGGTTGCGCTCCCGTTCCATCACCTCGAAGCGGAAGCCGTGAAAATTGAACACCTGCCCGCGCGTCGGAATCGTCTGCGCCTCATGGATGACCAGCCCGGCCACCGTGTTGGCCTCGTCATCCGGCAGCGCCCAGTCGCAGGCCCGGTTGAGGTCGCGGATGGTCATCGCTCCGTCGATGATCACCGCCCCGTCGCGGGCTCGGGTCAGTTCCGGGGCTTCCTCGTCATGCTCGTCGGCGATCTCGCCGACGATTTCCTCCAGAATGTCTTCCAGCGTGATCAGCCCTCTCAGCGCCCCGTACTCGTCCACCACCAGCGCGAAATGCGATTTCCGGCGCAGGAATTCCCGCATCTGGTCGTCGAGCGGGGTGGTTTCCGGCACGAAATAGGGTTCCAGCGTCACGTCCATGACATTGAAATCCTCCAGATTTCCGATCCCGCCCTTGGTGCCGCGTACCAGCCGGTCGACCTCGCGCAACAGGTCCTTGGCATGGACGACGCCGATGATGTTCTCGGGGTCGTCGCGATAGACAGGAATTCGGGTATAGGGTGAGGCCAGGCATTGCGACAGGATTTCCTGCGGCTTGGCATCGGCGTCGATCATCTCGATATCCTGGCGATGCAGCATGATCTCCTCGACCTCGCGATTGCCGAGATCGAGCGCCCCGAGCAGCCGGTCCCGGTCGGCCTTCTCCACGGCACCTTCGGAATGGTGCAGTGCAATCGCTCCGGCGATTTCCTCGGTCGCAGCCAGCACATTGGCGCCGGGATCGACCGAGACCCCGAACAGCCGCAGCACCAGCCGCACGAACCAGCGCACCGCGTTGACCACGGGCGCCAGCGCCAGCACGATCCATCTCACCACCGGTGCCACCAGGGCCGCGGCCTTCTCGGCATTGGTGATGGCGTAGGTCTTGGGCAGCACCTCGGAAAACACCAGCACCAGGATGGTCATCACCAGCGTCGCCGTCGCCACGCCATTGGTCCCCAGAAGCGCCGTGAACAGCGACGTCGCCAGCGAGGCCGCCAGGATGTTGACCAGGTTGTTGCCCAGAAGCACCGCCCCGATCAGTCGTTCGCTGTCCTCGGTCAGGGTCAGCGCCGTCTTTGCCCCCCGTTCGCCCTTGTCGGCCATGGTGTGCAGCTTGCCCCGGCTGGCCGCGGTCAGCGCGGTTTCCGAACCGGAAAAGAAAGCCGACAACAAAAGCAGCCCGAGAATGGCCCCCGCCACCCAACCGAGCGAGGGGTCCCATCTGCCTGCGATTTCGCTATCCATCACTGATCCTTGCGCAAATGCCAAAGCTTCGCCTTTATGGGCGAGAGATGGGCAGAAGGGCAAGCGATGGCAAGGGCCATGGAGATCCGCGATCTCGGGCGACTGAACCGGCCGGTTCCGGTCTTCGGCGGGGTCTTGTCGAACCTTCACGCCCTGCATGCGCTCCTCGACGCGGTCCGCCATCTCGGCACGCCGCCCGCGATGATCTGCACCGGCGACGTTGCCGCCTATTGCGCCGATCCCGAGGCTTGCGCGGCGCTGATCCGCGAGACCGGGATCGCGGTTCTGGCCGGAAATTGCGAGAAACAGCTTGCCGCAGAGGCCGGGGATTGCGGCTGCGGCTTTGAGGAGGGCAGCGCCTGCGACCTCCTGGCCCCGGGCTGGTATGCCTATGTCGATGCCCGCATCTTGCCCGAAAGCCGGGCCTGGATGGCGACCTGTCCCGACCGCATCCTGTTCACGCAAGGTGGGCGGCGCTTCGCCGTGATCCATGGCGGTGCCACCGAGATCAGCCGCTTCCTGTTCGAGACCAGCCCCGAACCAGCCTTCCGCACCGAAATCGCCGCGCTCAGGGACCAGGTCGGCCCGTTCGACGCCGTCCTCGCCGGTCATTCCGGCATCCCCTTCATCCGCCGCTTCGACGCTGTCGACTGGATCAACCCCGGCGCACTCGGCCTGCCACCCCATGACGGCGACCCGAGAACCGCCTACGCGATCCTCCGCGACGGGATACCGGAGTTTCACCGGCTCTCCTACGACCATCGCGCTGCAGCACGCGCCATGAAGGAGGCTGGACTGACGCAAGGCTATCACGAGACGCTCAGGACCGGGTACTGGCCGAGCGATGACGTGCTGCCCGCCGGGCAGCGCCGGAACCGCCCCTGATCCCGCCATCTTGCGGCCTGCCGGGCCTTGGGGTTTAAGTCGCGGAAACAGTCAGGGAGAGGTCCCATGTCTCCGCGCTACACCCCGCTCGTCGCCTCGCTGCCCGCGACCGTGCCCTTCGTCGGCCCCGAAACCGCCGAACGCGCCATGGGCCGGCCATTCCGGGCGCGGATCGGGGCCAATGAAAGCGTCTTCGGGCCGTCGCCCAAGGCCATCGCGGCGATGCAGGCGGCGGCGGGCGAGACCTGGAAATACGCCGATCCCGAAAATCACGACCTGCGCCACGCGCTGGCGGCGCATCACGGGGTGGAACCTGACAACATCATGGTCGGCGAGGGGATCGACGGGCTTTTGGGGTATCTGGTGCGGATGCTGGTGGGGCAGGGCACCAGGGTCGTGACCTCGGACGGCGCCTATCCGACCTTCAATTTCCATGTCGCGGGCTATGGCGGCACCTTGGGGAAGGTCCCCTATCGCGACGATGCCGAGGATCCCGATGCGGTGGTCGCTTCGATGCGGGAAAGCGGCGCGCCTCTGGGCTATTTCGCCAATCCCGACAATCCGATGGGGTCGTGGCACGGGGCCGAAACTATCATGAAGATGATCGCACAAGTCCCTGAAGACGCGGTACTTTGCCTCGACGAAGCCTATGTGGAATTTGCCCCCGACAGGACCGCCCCGCCGCTGGATGTCAGTGACGGGCGGGTGGTTCGGATGCGGACGTTTTCAAAGGCTTACGGCATGGCCGGGGCGCGGGTGGGCTATGCGATCGGCCATGCGGGGCTGATTTCGGGCTTCAACAAGGTGCGCAACCATTTCGGCATAAGCCGGATCAGCCAGATCGGCGCGCTGGCGGCCCTGGAGGATCAGGACAGGCTGGCCCATATCCGCGCCGAGGTCGCCGCCGCCCGCGAGCGGATCGCGGCGATCGCCCGCGCGAATGGCCTGATCCCGCTGCCCTCGGCCACCAATTCCGTCACCATCGATTGCGGGCGCGATGCGGGATACGCGAAGGCGGTGCTCGACGGGCTCGGGACGCGCGGTGTCTTCGTGCGGATGCCCTTCGCCGCGCCCGGGAACCGTTGTATCCGGGTCTCGGCGGGCAAGGCGCCGGACCTGGATATATTCGAGGCCGAACTGCCGAAGGTGCTGGCGGAGCTGGGATAGTCCCTATCTTCGCGGATGCGCCTTTTCGTAGACTTCCATCAGCCGTGCCTGATCGACACCGGTATAGGCCTGGGTGGTCGAGAGCGATGCATGGCCCAGCAGCTCCTGAATGGCGCGAAGATCGCCGCCGGCCTGCAACAGATGCGTGGCGAAGGAATGCCTCAGCGCATGGGGCGTCGCCGTTGCCGGAAGCCCCAGCTGCAGCCGCGCCTGCGCGACCACCTTCTGAACTTGGCGGGCATTCAGCGCCCCACCGCGCGCGCCGACGAAAAGCGGGCCCTCTGGGCCGGGATCGTGGGGCAGGAGCCTGAGATAGGCGTCTACCGCCTGCCGCGCCACCGGCAGTACCGGTACCAGCCGCTCCTTGCCGCCCTTGCCCCTGATCCTGAGCACATCAGCCAGCGGGGCCTGACCCCTTGTCAGTCCAAGGGCCTCGGATATCCGCAGGCCGCAGCCATATAGCAGCGTGATCACGGCCTGATCGCGGGCTCCGATCCAGGCCTCCTTGTGCTGGACTTCGACCCTGTCGATCAACGCCCTTGCCGCATCTTCGGAGACCGGGCGGGGCAGGCGGGCTTTCTGTTTCGGTGCCCTTGCGGCGGTGACGGCGGCGGCTTCGATCCCCTCGGCCTCCTGCAGGAACCGGTAGAAACTTTTCACCGCCGACAGGGCCCGTGCCATCGACCGTGCCGATAACCCCCGGCCGCGCTCATAAGCCGCCCAGGCCCGCATATCCGGGGTCTTTACCCGCCCCAGAGCCGACTTGCCCGCCGGTTCGCCCCAATGATTGTTGAGAAACCCAAGAAATCCAGAAACATCGCGCCGATAGGCCTCGACCGTGTTCGCTGCCCGCCCGCCGACCGCGATCTGGCGCTCCAGCCAGGTCTCCATCAGCGCGATCGCGCCGTCCGATCCGGTGATCCGGGGCGCGTTCACGCCAGCCAGCGGCGCAGGACCCGTTCGAAGGCGCCGGTGAAGAAGTTGAGAAGGTCCACGCCCTGATCCGGATGGAAGCGATGCGGATCCTCGGCTCCCATCGCCAGCAGTCCCGGCAGCTTGCCCTTGCCGAGATCGAGCTTCAGGAGCGCCTCGGACCGTACCCAGGTCTTGTCCTCGCCATAGATGCCGTCGGCCTCGACCTTGCATTGGCGCAGCGTTACCTTGCGGGCGGCAACCTCGGCATTCTGGGTGGCATAGAGATCAACGCCACCCTGGGGGAGCGCAATGATCAAATCCTCCAGATCGCCCTTGGGCCCGAGTGGGGTGCCCGGCTCGGCCGAGGTGGTCTCGAAGCCCAGCCGGATGACGTCGATGGACAGGATATTGGCGACGTCATGGGCCAGGGTCTGCAGAAAATCATTGAACTCGGTCGGATCGAGGATCGCCAGCACCGCCCGGTGGATCTGGTTGGTGCCGGCGAGGTTCTCGTAAGCCGCCGCGATCACCGTGCGGTGGGTTTCCTCCAGCCGGTCCAGCCGTTCCTCCAGCCGCTGCACCAGACGGCCCCTGAGATCGACGACATTGCGCCCGTCCGAGCCGGGATCGGCAGCGAGCAGCGCCTGCATCACCGCCCGGTCCTCGAGGATCACGCCGGGATCTTCGACGATCTTGCTTCTGAGGGCCTCTAGGGGATCGGGCTCGTCAACCATCTGGGGTCCTTAGAGAATTTTCTGACCGGTCTTCGCCCAATCGGCGAGGAAGGCGTCGAGCCCCTTGTCGGTCAGCGGGTGTTTCGCCAACTGCCGGATCACGCCCGGCGGCGCCGTGATCACATCGGCACCGATCCGCGCGCTTTCGGCCACATGGTTCACCGAACGGATCGAGGCGGCGAGAATCTCGGTCTTGAAGTTGAAATTATCGTACACATTGCGGATATCGGCGATCAACTCCATGCCGTCGAGATTGATATCGTCGAGCCGCCCGATGAAGGGGCTGATGAAGGTCGCCCCGGCCTTGGCCGCCAGAAGCGCCTGATTGACCGAGAAGCACAGCGTCACGTTGACCATATGACCCTCGCCGGTCAGCGTCTTGCAGGCTTTCAGCCCGTCCCAGGTCAGCGGCACCTTGATGGCGATATTGGGGGCGATTTCCTTCAACTTCCGGCCCTCGGCGATCATGCCCTCGGCGTCCAGCGCCACGGTCTCGGCCGAGACGGGCCCGTCCACGATCGAACAGATTTCCTTTGTCACCTCAAGGATATCGCGACCCGATTTCATGATGAGCGAGGGGTTCGTCGTCACCCCGTCGAGAAGCCCGGTTTCGGCCAGTTCACGAATGTCGTCGATTTCAGCGGTGTCTGCGAAGAATTTCATAGCCATCTTTCTGAGTGGAAGGATCGTCGCGGCATGGTTAAACCCAAACTAGACCAAGCCGCAAGCAGAGGAAACAGTTTGGCAGGGATCGGATGACGGAATTTTTCTCCAGTGGCGCGCTTGTCGCGGTGCTGACCACGCAGCCTTTGGACCGGACGCTGGATTACAAAGCCCCGGACGACGGGGTGCGGCTGGGGGCGTTCGTCGAGGTGCCTCTGGGTCCGCGCCGGGTGATGGGCGTGGTCTGGGGACCGGGCGAGGGCGGGTTCGATCCCGCAAAGATCAGGCCGATTGCCCGCGCGCTGGACGTGCCGCCGATGCTGCCGGGCATGCGGGAATATCTGGAAAAGGTCGGCGACTACACCCTCACCCCGCTGCCCGCGATGCTGCGGCTCGCTACCCGCGTGCCGGGGCTCGGTCAGCCGCCGGGGATGCGCAAGATCTACCGGCTGGCCGAGGCGCGTCCCGACCGGCTGACCCCGGCGCGCAAACGGGTGATCGAGACGCTGCAGGCGTTCGGCGGGGCCGGATTCGCGCCGGGCGAACTGGCAACAGAGGCCGGGGTGTCGTCGTCGGTTGTCAAGGGGCTGGCGGACCAGGGCGTGCTGAGCCTCGAGAAAGCCCCCCGCGATGCGCCCTATATCCCGCTCGACCCGGGCCGCCCGGGGGCCGAACTGTCTTCGGATCAGGCAGCGGCGGCAAAGGTGCTGCGCGAGGCGGTGCGAACGGGGCAATACGGGACGACGCTGCTGAAGGGCGTGACCGGCTCGGGCAAGACCGAGGTCTATCTCGAAGCGGTGGCGGAATGCTTGAAGAAGGGCCGACAAGCACTTGTTCTCTTGCCGGAAATCGCACTGACAGTCGAGTTTCTGGAGCGGGTCGAGGACCGGTTCGGCGCCCGCCCCGCCGAATGGCATTCCGGCGTCAGCCAGGCAGAACGCCGCCGCGCCTGGATGGCGGTGGCCAATGGCGAAGTGCCGCTGGTGGTCGGTGCCCGCTCGGCGCTGTTCCTGCCCTTCCGCGATCTGGGGCTGATCGTCGTCGATGAGGAGCATGACAGTTCCTACAAGCAGGAAGACATGGTGCTCTACAATGCCCGGGACATGGCCGTTCTCAGGGCGTCGCTGTGCTCGGCCAGTGTTATCCTTGCCTCGGCGACGCCGTCGCTGGAAAGCTGGGCCAATGCCCAGTCCGGAAAATATGCCCGGCTCGACCTGCCCGAGCGCTACGGGGCGGCGGTGATGCCGCGGCTCGAAGCCATCGACATCCGTGCCGCGCGGACGCCGAAGGGGCGCTGGATTTCGCCGCAGCTGGTCACCGAGATACGCAAGCGGATCGGTACCGGCGAACAGTCGCTGCTGTTCCTCAACCGTCGCGGCTATGCGCCGGTCACGCAATGCCGGGCCTGCGGCGAACAGATCGGTTGCAGGGACTGCGACGCGCGGATGGTCGAGCACCGTTTCCACAACCGGCTGATCTGCCATCAATGCGGGGCGATGCGGGCCATCCCGGAAAAATGCCCCTCCTGCGGCAAGGAGGGGATGCTGAGCGCCATCGGCCCCGGCGTCGAACGGTTGGCCGAGGAGGTGACGGCGCTCTTCCCCGAAGCGAAAGTGGCGATCCTGTCCTCCGACATCGCCGACAGTGCGCGGGCGCTGAAGGCGAAGATCGACGAGATCGCCTCGGGGGCGGCCGAGATCATCATCGGGACCCAGATGGTCGCCAAGGGCCATAATTTCCCGAATTTGACGCTCGTCGGCGTCGTCGATGCCGATCTTGGCCTGCATGGCGGCGAGTTGCGCGCAGCGGAACGGACGTTCCAGCTGATCCGGCAGGTGGCGGGCAGGGCGGGGCGGGTCGAGACGCCGGGGCTGGCGCTGTTGCAGACCGGCCAGCCGGATCATCCGGTGATCGAGGCGATTCTCGGCGAAGATGAAGAGGCATTCTGGAGTGCGGAGGCGGCGATGCGCGAGGCGGCCGGCGCCCCGCCCTATGGGCGGATGGCAGGGGTGATCGTCTCGGGGCCGGATCAGGCGAAGGTCTATGACCTGGCCCGCGAACTGGCGCGGAAATCGGGGGGGCTGACCGATCTCGGGGCGCTGATCTTCGGACCCGCCCCAGCCCCGGTGGCGCGGATCCGGGGACGGCACCGGGTGCGGCTCCTGGTCAAGGCGGCAAAGGGCGCGGTGCTGCAACCCGCGTTGCGGGCCTGGCGCGACAGCGTGAGATTGCCGCCGAACTGCCGGGTGGTGATCGATATCGACCCGCAGAGCTTTTACTGAAGCCCTGCGGGGCCGGACGCGAATGGCTACTGCCCCAGCTTGTAATCCAGGAACCACTTCCTGTTCAGCGCCTCGATGGTGCCGTCGGCCTTCATCTCGGCAATCGCGGCATTGAAGGGCGCGACCAGATCGGAGCCCTTGGGGAAGATGAAGCCGAAGTCCTCGGTCCCCATCGCCGCGCCGACCAGCTTGTAGGTGTCGGGATTGGCCTCAACATAGCCCTGGCCTGCAGTGCCGTCGGTCAGCACAAGATCGACATCGCCGGCGGCCAGTGCCTGGATCTGGGCGCCGAAGGTTTCGAAAAGCTTGATGCGCGGGTTGGCCTCGTCGCCGTCAAGGACTTCGTAGACCGCCGTGTAGAAAGGCGTGGTGCCGGGCTGGGCGCCGACCAGCAGGTCAGCATCGGCGGCAAAGCTCGCCCCGTCCGAGAACCGGTCCTCATCGGCGCGGACCAGCATGAACATCTCCGAACGCATATAGGCGTCGGAGAAATCCACCACTTCGGCCCGGTCCTCGCGGATGGTGATGCCGGTCATGCCAAGGTCATACTGGCCCTCGGAGACCGCCGGGATCATCGCGTCCCAGCTGGAATTCTCGATTACCGGCACAAAATTCAGGAGGCCGGCCATATGGTCGATGGCATCATATTCCCAGCCGATGGCCGCGCCGGTCGCGGGGTCGACGAATTGCAGCGGCGGATAGGCGTTCTCGGTGACGATGACCACCTCTCGGCCCTGAAGGTCGGGCAGATCGGCGGCGGCGAGCGGTGCTGCGAAAACCGCGATGGCGGTGGCAAGCAAAGTTTTTGGAAACATCGGCAATTCCCCCATTTGAAACTCGGAAGCGCAGCATGGGCCATGCACCGGGGACGGGCAAGAGGGGGGGCGGGCGGAAATTGTCGGAACCGGCGTGAATAATTGTGCCGGGCCGGTCGTTATCCTCTCGAACATGGAGGGGGCTGACGGCAAGGGGAAATACTGGTCATCCCCGCGCCGCTCCCGCCATGGCGCATCCCGGGTTCTTCCCCCCACTGGACCCGGGATGCGGCTTACCCCGGCCCGGGTGCAGTCCGGGCCAGAAGCCGGGCCGCGACCTCCACGGCGCCTTCGCCATGGGGAATTCCCAGCGCTTTCAGTCCGGCCTCGGTCACCGCGAGCGTGCCGAGGATCATCGGCGGGTTCAGATGGCCCATATGTCCGATGCGGAAGATATCGTCCCCGGTTCCCGATCCCGGCCCTTCGAGACCTAGACCGACGCCGAGGGTCAACCCAGCCTCGGCGTCGCACCAGGCGCGGAGACGGTCACCATCGCCGGGCGCGGTGCGGATGGTGGTCACGGCATTGGAACGATGCGCGGGGTCGGGGACATTGAGGCGCAGATCTCCGGTCTCGGCCCAACGGTCCACGGCGGCGTGGATCAGGCGGGCAAAGGTGGCGTGACGGGTCCAGACCGCCTCGAGCCCCTCTTCGAGGATCATGTCGAGGGCCTCGCGCAGCCCGTAGAGATGGTGTGTGGGGGCGGTGCCGCAGAAGCGCTGGTAGAAGATCGCCGGCTCGACACGCGGCAGAATGTCCCAATAGGGCGAGACTCCAAGAAGAGCGCGGCGGGCGGCAAGCGCCTTATCGCCGGCGAAGACGAAGCCGAGCCCGGGAGGGGTCATCAGCCCCTTCTGGCAGGCGGTGACGGCGAGATCGACACCCCATGCGTCCATCTCGAACCGGTCACAGGCGAAGGACGCGATACAGTCGGCCATCAGAAGCGCCGGATGGTTCGCCGCGTCGATGGCCGCACGGATCGCGGGGATGTCGTTCAGGACCGAGGACGAGGTGTCGGTGTGCACAGCGAGGACGGCGCGGATGGCCGGGTCGGCCTTCAGGACGGTCGTGATGGCGGCAGGATCGGCGGGCGCGGCGGTTCCGAAGTCGAGGATTTCGGTTTCGATGCCGAGCCGAGCGGCCATATCGGCCCAGCCCTTTGCGAAACGGCCGGTGGCGGGAACGAGCACGCGGTCTCCGGGGGCGAGGGTGTTGGCGATGGCGGCTTCCCAGGCCCCATGGCCGTTGCATATATAGATCGCGGCCTGGGCCTCGGTCCGGGCGAGACGTTTGAGATCCGCGGTGACCGTCTCTGTCAGCCCGATGAGTTCGCCCTCGTAAATATTTGGCGTGGCCCGGTGCATGGCGCGCAGCACGCGGTCGGGGATGGTCGAGGGGCCGGGGATGGCGAAGAGGTCGCGGCCTCGGGAAAGCGTCATGGGCGGGGAACCTTGGGAGAGGGATTGCGCGCCAAGACAATAGGCAAATCCCCGGCGCTGCCAATCGCGAAATTCGTGATGGGTCCGATAACGCCTCTTCATGGACCAAACGGAGATCGCCCTGCCGGGCGCTCACACCTTCAAGTCGGGCCTGACGGCCCTCCGGTGGGTCTTAGCGGCGGGGAAGGGCACCGGTTGCGAGATATCTGCATAAGGCGGCGAGATTGCGGGTGCCCTGGGCCAGCCAGCCGTTCCGGCGGTATTTCTCCGCCGAAGTGGTGACGGTGAGCCCCAGGGGGCGGAGGCGGGATTTCAGGGCACGGGCGATGGCGACGTCTTCCATGACCGGCAGGTCGGGAAAGCCACCGATGCTTGTGTAGAGTGGGCGGGAGATCAGCAGGGCCTGATCGCCATAGGGCAGGCGGAAGAGCCGCGTGCGCAAATTGGCCCAGCCTGCGGTGAGACGGGCGGGCAGCCCCGGTTCGTCGAAGGCGAGATCGAAGTAGCCGGCCGCCTCGGGATGGGTCCGGATATGGGCACGGATCGCGGCCGTCCAGTTCCCTGGCAGGATCGTGTCGGCATGGAGAAACAGGAACCAGCCGGCCCTGGCAACCTTTGCCCCTGCGGCGAGTTGCGGACCCCGGCCCTTCGGGGCCAAGAGGAACCTGGCGCCGATGGCGTCGGCGATCTCGCCGATCCCGTCCCCGGAGTTGTCTCCTGCGCCACCCTCTGAGCCGCCATCGACGATGATCAATTCCGCGACCAGCCCCTCGGAGAGGCCCTCGGACAGGGCGGCGAGGGTCGGGCCGATCAGGGTGGCGGCGTTCAGCGTTGGGATGATGACGGATAGCGGGGCGGGCATCGGCTCTTGGGTTCCGGGTCTTGGTGGTTATATAGCGAGAGAAACCGGCAGTGGCGAGAGCGGGAGGCGGGACGTGCAAAAGGCGTTATGGGCTCATGACAGGGCGGTGCTGCAAGTTTCGGGCGCGGATCGCATCACCTTCCTGCAGGATCTGGTGACCAATGACCTGGAGCGGCTCTCCGAAGGGGCGGTCTATGCCGCGCTCCTGTCGCCGCAGGGCAAATATCTGTTCGATTTCTTTCTGTTTCCCCTAGACGCTGCGGTCGGGATCGAGGTGCAGGCCGACCGGGCGGCGGCCCTGGCGCAGCGGCTGGGAATGTACCGGCTCCGGGCGAAAGTCGAGATCGGGGCCAGCGATCTGCAGGTGGTGCAGGTTTTCGGCGACCGGCCCGAGGGAGGGCTGGTCTTTGCCGATCCCCGTGACCCCGCCCTCGGCTGGCGGGTCTATACGGAGACACCGGATGAGCTCGCGGCCGGTATGGACAAGGCGACGGAGGCCGACTGGACAGCGCTACGCGTGACCCATCTGGTGCCCGAGACCGGGATCGAGCTGCAGCCCGAAGAGGCCTATATCCTCGAACAGGGCTTCGAACGGCTTCACGGTGTCGATTTCCGCAAGGGCTGTTATGTCGGCCAGGAGGTCACGGCGCGGATGAAGCACAAGACCGAACTGCGCAAGCGGCTGGTGAAGGTGCGGATCCTGGCGGGCAGCGCGCTGCCGAACACGGCGATCCTCTGCAAGGACAAGCCGGTTGGAGAATTGTTCTCCGCCGCGGGCGATTGCGCTCTGGCCTATCTGAGGCTCGATAGGATCGACGGGCCCCTGCAGGCCGGAGACGCGGTTCTGGAATTGGCGTGAGGTCAATATCCGGTCATTTCCAGATAGCCCACGCCGTCATGGCTGCCCGAGATGCGCACCGGGCCCTCCCAATAATCAAAAAGCGTGTCCATATGGGCCTGCGGGTTGAGGGCCCGAAGCGTCAGATCAACCGCTTCGGGCCCATATTGCACCCGCCATTCGACGGGATGGGGCCGGCCGTCCACCTTAGCAGTGCGCAACGGAATCAGTTCGGCGTCCCCGGGGCTTAGCGCCCGGGCCGTTCCGTCCCTGGCGATCCAGGTGCCGACCATGTAGTCGTCGCCCTCGCGGTGCCGCAGTCGGTAGAGCATCAGTTTGTCTCCGCCTGCCAGATGCAGCGACACCCAGTCCCAGCCCTCCTGATCGGCGGTCAGCGGCTGCGTCGACCATTCGCGGTCGAGCCAGGCCTTGCCGGTGACCGGGATATCGGTGCCATCGAGGCTGATCGCGCCGGTGACCGCATAGAAGGGCTGGGCATAGTAGTAGGAGGCCTGTCCGTCCTCGGACTTGACCGAATAGCCCTTGTCTCCGTGCAGGATCGGCGGGAGATCGGCCTCCAGCCGGAGATCATAGGCGAAGTCCGCGCCCCCGGCCGTCAGGTCGAGCGTCTGAAAGCTGCCGCGCATCTGCCAATCGTCGATCCACGCCTCGAAGGGTTCGGCCGTGACACCCGCCTGCCCGATACCGCCGCGCGACAATTTCTCGGCCACGAGATGCCGGTCGGTGGTGGTCAGGGCGGCGTGGGCCATCCAGCCCTGGTTCGAGGCCCAGCCGGTCCCTTTGTCGGGGCGGCTGGCCATCCGGAACAGGGTCCACTGGATGCCGTAGGGGGTGCCGTCGGGGCCGGTGAGATTGGCGGTGACGTACCACCATTCGATGCGGAAGTCCTCATGGGCCCCATGATCCTCGGGGAAGGCGAAGACGCGGCCCGGGGTAACCTCGGCGAAGCCGTCTGTCTCGGCTCCGAGCCCGCCATAGCCCTGAGCCGGGGCCAGGTCAGAGGAGAATGTGAAAAGCCAGATCAAAGTGAAGAGCGTGAGAGGCCGAAGAATAGATGCAGGACCACACCCTCCTTCTTTCAAATACTCCCGCCGGAGGCTTCGGGACCTGCCGGATGCGCGAAGCTCACCGTTCATTGGCGAATACTCCCAGCAGCGCCCTTGGCGGCAGGCGCAATAGCCGCAGCGCGGGCAAGAACGCGGAGACGGCGGCGGTGACCAGCGCAAGCGCCAGCAGCGCCCCCCATTGGGCGGGGTAGAGGAAGACCGGCAATTGCCAGCCGAAGGCGGCGACATTGACGATCTTCAGCAGCACCCAGGCGAGGGCCAGGCCGAGCGGCAGCGCGGCAAGGCTGGTCAGGAGCGCCAGCATGAGGGCGCGGGCGAGCTCGATCCTTGCCAGCTGGCGGCGGGTGACCCCCATGGCCCAGAGCGGGGCGAGTTGCGGCAGGCGCATGGTGGACAGGGTCAGAAGGCCGGTCAGGAGCGCGATACCGGCGACGAGGAAGGTCAGGATGTTCAGCGCCGTGGTGACGGCGAAGGTGCGCTCGAACACCGCCAGCGCATTGGCCTTGACGCTGGCGACGGTGTAATGGCGGGCAGGGGGCAAGGCGAAGGCCTCGGCCAGCGCGGCGCGAAGCGGGGCGAGCTCGCCGGTGACCACGGCGCCGATACGGAGCCGCTCCACGCCGGGCCAGTGGGCGATGAGGGCGGCGTTTGAGATGACGATCTGGCCGATGGGATTGCCGTAGTCGGAATAGGTGGCGGAGACCTCGAAGCTCTGGCCGTCGATTGTGACCCGATCACCGGGGACAAGGCTCAGATGCCGGGCGAGCTGTTCGCTGACCAGAGCGCCGGTGCCCGCATGGAGCGTGTCCCAGGGGGTTTCTGTCCCCTGCAGGATCGGCCAGTGGCTGCGGTAGCCGGAATAATCCTTCACCCCGTAGACCTCGACCGGCCAGTCGCCGAGCCTGGTGTCGATATGCCAGACCGGCAGAACAGCCTCGACCTCGGGACGGGTTTCGAGCCATCTGGTCATGGCCTCGGTCTCGTCGGCATCGGCGCCGATGGCGTAGAGATCGGCCAGCAGGCGCTGGTCGAGCCAGGAGGTGAAGGTGTCGCGGAAGCTCGAGACCATGGTGCCGACGCCGATATTGACCGCCAGCGCCAGCAAGAGCGCCATCAGCGCCAGAGACAGGCCGCTGATCTGCTGGCGGCTGTCGGCCCAGAACCAGCGGGTCAGGGGGGCGCTGGCCTTGCGGGCGAAGAGGCTGAGGACAAGGTTGAGCAGCGCCGGCAGCAAGAGCGCGCCCCCCAACATGAGCCCGCCCATGATCGCGAAACCCGCCGGAAGCGAATCGGCGCTGAGGGCGATCAGGGCGGCGGCAAAGAGCGCGAGGGCGGCGGCGGACTGGGCGGCAAGAAGGCGCGACTGGCGTCGGGCCCAGGCATCCGGGCGGGCGGCGTCGAGCACGGGCAGGCGGTGCAGCCGCCAGAGGCCGGAAAGGGCGGCGGCAAGGGCGCCGGCGACGGTCATGGCGAGACCGGCGAGCCACCAGGTGGGGCGCAGCGACAGGGTGCCGGGGATCTCGGCGCCGTAGAGGCCGCGCAGCGAGGCGGCGACATCGCCGATCAGGGCGGCGGCGATGAGATAGCCGAGGATCATGCCGATGGTACCAGAGATCAGCGCCAGGGCGAGAAGCTCGGCGAGAAGGGCGATCGTGAGGTCCCGGGTCGAACTGCCGCAGGCGCGCATGGTGCGGAAGATGGGGCGGCGCTGCTCGAAGGCGAGGCCGATGGTGGCGTGGACGATGAAGAGGCCGACGACGAAGGCCAGGAAGCCGAAGGCGGTAAGATTGAGGTGGAAGCTCTCGGTGAGCCGGGCGAGATCGACCTCCGATTGCGGCTCGGAGAGGTCGAGGCTGGTGAGGCTGGCGAGGGGCGGCAGTTCGTTGGGCTGGCCGGGCAGGATCACGAGGAAGCTGAGGTCGCCGGTGGCCGGGGCGATGGCGGCGATGTCGGTCAGGGCGGTGCCTTTGGGGATGGCGGGGTCCGCGGTGACCGGTGGCAGGTCAGGGCCGGTAAGGGCGGCGGCGTCGGCGGGATTGGCGAGCAGGCGATAGGGCGGGGCGAAGAACCCGTCCGCTGCGCTGTCGCCGATCTCGGCTGGGGCGAGGCCAGGGGGCAGGGTGAGAGGGTCGATGCCGAGCAGGCGGATGGTGCCGCTGCCGGTGTCGATGGGACGCTCGACGACCGGCGAGACCAGCCAGCCGGCGCGGCGCAGGGTGATGTAATCGGCAAGCGGGACGCCTGCGGGCGCGGTCAGGCGCGGGAGGGCGGCGAGGGCGGATTGGGAGGCGGCCTCGGCATAGCTTTGCTTCGCCTGGGCGTTCAGCGCCTGCACCCCGGACCAGAGGGCGGTGGCGACGGCGAGGCCGGTGACGAGGGTGACGAGCTGGAAACGGTGGCGTTTCCAGTGGGAAAGAAGGGTCAGGAGGGTGGTGGTGAACCTCATGGCGGGTGGGCGCGGTTGCGGCGGTGGTCGGGCACCGAGCGAAACCTCCCCGCTGCCCTCCCGGAAAACCTCCCCGCTGCCCTCCCGGAAAACCTCCCCCCTGACCCCCCTCCCAGGGGGAGGGGGGGATTGCGGGCACATCTCGGGGTGGCCTTGTGCTGATGATGAACAGGCTTCAAGTCCGAGCCTCGCTGACCTTGCCTTCGGTCAGGCGGAAGACCCGGCCCATGCGGGCGGCGAGGCTCGGCGAATGCGTGACCATAAGCAGCGTGGTGCCGGACCGGGCGACGAGGGCGAGCATGAGGTCCATGACCGAAGCCGAAGTCGTCTCGTCGAGATTGCCGGTGGGTTCGTCGGCGAGCAGAAGCCTGGGCCGCGCGGCCAGCGCCCGGGCGATGGCGACGCGCTGCTGCTGGCCGCCGGACAGGGCCTCGGGGTAGCGGTGCTCAAGGCCTGCGAGGCCAAGTGCGGCGACAAGTTCGGCCTGCCATGCCGGGTCGTGGCGGTGGTTCAGGCGCGACTGAAAGGCGATGTTGTCGGCGACGCCGAGGCTGGGGATCAGGTTGAACTGCTGGAAGATCAGCGCCACCGTGTCACGGCGATGGGCGGCGCGGGCGGGCTCCGACAGGGTGGCGATCTCGGTACCGTCGATGCGGATCGAGCCGCTGTCGGGATGGTCGAGACCGGCGACGAGATGCAGCAATGTGCTCTTGCCCGAGCCGCTTTCGCCGGTCAGCGCGGCGGTCTCGCCCCTGGCCAGGTCGAGATCGATGCCGTTCAGGACCGGGGCCGGGCTGCCGGGATAGGATTTCCGCAGGTCCCGGATCGCCAGCACTAGACGACCAGCTCCTGTTCGACCTGCCGGCCAATTCCGAAGACGCGCTTGTAGCGGGCGATTTCGGTCTCGGGGCCCATGGCTTTCAAGGGGTTGTCCGAGAGCTTGACCGTCGGGCGGCCATTGGCGGCGACCGCCTTGCAGACCAGCGAGAATGGGTCGAGAAGATCACCCTTCAGCCCGCGGAAATCATTGGTCAAGAGCGTGCCCCAGCCGAAACCCAGCTTCACGCGGCCATGGAACCGGGCGTAGAGCTGCTCGATCTCCTCGACGTCGAGCCCGTCGGAGAAGATCACCAGCTTGTCGCGCGGGTTCTGGCCGTGGGACTGCCACCAGTCGATAGCGGTCTCGGCCCCCTCGGCGGGGTTGCCGCTGTCGATGCGGATGCCGGTCCAGCCGACCAGCCAGTCGGGGGCGTTTTTCAGGAATTCCCTGGTGCCGTAGGTGTCGGGCAGGATGACCCTCAGATTGCCGTCATAATCCTGATGCCAGTTGCGGAGCACGTCATAGGGGGCGGCGGCGAGCGCGGCGTCGGTCTCGGCCAGGGCGGCGTAGACCATGGGCAGTTCGTGAGCGTTGGTGCCGATGGCCTCGACCTCGCGGTCCTTGGCGATCAGGCAGTTGGAGGTGCCGAGGAACCGGGGGCCGAGCCCTTCGATCATCGCCTGGACGCACCAGTCCTGCCAGAGGAAGGAATGCCGCCGCCGCGTACCGAAATCGGCGATACTCAGGTGCTCAAGCTTCTGCAGATGCTCGATTTTCTCCCAGACCCGGGTCATGGCACGGGCGTAGAGGACCTGCAGCTCGAACCGGCCCATATCGGCGAGGACGGCGCGGGAGCGCAGCTCCATGATCACCGCGAGGGCGGGGATTTCCCACATCATGACCTCGGGCCAGGAGCCCTCGAAGGTCAGCTCATACTGGTCGCCCTTGCGCTCGAGCCGGTATTCGGGGAGCTGGACGTTTTCCAGCCATTCCATGAAGTCGGAACCGAACATCGAGCGCTTGCCGTAGAAGGTGTTGCCGCGCAGCCAGGTGCTTTCGCCGCGGGACAGGCGTAGGGTGCGGATATGGTCGAGCTGGTCGCGGAGTGCGGTTTCGTCGATCAGATGGGCCAGCGGGACGGAATGGGTGCGGTTGATGAGGCTGAACTCGACATTGACGTCGCGGTGGCGCAGGAAAACCGTCTGCATCATCAGGAGCTTGTAGAAATCGGTGTCGATCAGCGAGCGCACGATCGGGTCGATCTTCCAGGTGTGGTTGTACACACGGGTGGCGATGTCGGTCATGACAGGGTGACCCCGGCGGCCCGCATGTCGGCGATGGCCCTGTCGAGCGAGCCGTCGAGGTCGATGGCGCGGCAGGCCTCCATCAGCACCGTGGCCTTGAACCCCTGCCGGGCGGCGTCGATGGCGGACCAGGCGACGCAGAAATCGGTGGCGAGACCGGTGAGCGCCAGCTCGGTGATGCCCCGGTCGCGCAGATAGCCGGCAAGGCCGGTCGGCGTGGTCTGGTCGTTTTCGAAAAAGGCCGAGTAGCTGTCGATCTCGGGGCGGAAGCCCTTGCGGAGGATGAGATCGGCAGAGGCGGTGTCGAGATCGGGGTGAAAGGCGGCCCCGGCGCTGCCCTGGACGCAATGGGCGGGCCAGAGGACCTGGGGCCCGTAAGGCATCTCGGTGACGGAAAAGGGGGCGGCATCCGCGTGATTTGGCGCGAAGGAGCTGTGATTGGCCGGGTGCCAGTCCTGGGTGAGGATGCTGGTGGCGAAACGCGGCACAAGGGCGTTGATGGCCGGGACGACCTGGTCGCCTTCGGCCACGGCCAGCGCGCCGCCGGGGCAGAAATCATTCTGGACGTCGATGACGAGAAGCGCGGCTGTGGCGGGGAAGTCGGGCATGAACGGCCTCCGGAGGTTGGCATTGTCGCCTGGGACTGCGGCATGGTTATTTCACCGATGGCAAGGGAGGTGCAACCCACCTTGCTTCGAGGTCGGGTTTTGCGGCCGCGATTTCGGGGGCGGGCGGCAGCGGTTTCGCCTCGCTGGCGCGAGGCGATCCGGGGCGGGGGGGGGG
>JBNKVT010000055.1:0-21715 GCA_050299335.1 Paracoccaceae bacterium
CCTGTCACGGGAAACCCGCCTGAGGTTCGGTTTCTCCCATTCGAGCCAACCCCCAATCCCGCCCCAAATCCATAGCTTCGCCGTCCCCATTTCTCCCCGCTCTACACCCGCACGGTGCGACCAGCACCGGGCCAAGCCCGACCCATCCGAGGGGCGGGCGCGTTGCTGACACATGCTGAGAGCGGCCCGCTTGGAAGCGACTGCGCCATAAAGTGGTCCGCAGAGAAGCCCGGACAGCGCCCACCCTGGGTCTGGCTTGGCCCTCATTTCGAAGTCCCGGCAGGGCAGGGCAGGTTGCCGGAAGGTGCAGGATCAGGGCCCGAAAAATGAACGCGAAGGAGACAGTACTTTCATATGCGATAGCCCCCCGACTACGAGGCATGGGCGCATTCCTCCCTTGATCTGAATCGCCGATCGCTGCCTGCAATCCATCGGATTCAACGCGGGTTGGGGATACGTGGTGGATCAGGCCAAAGGCGGAACGCGGTAGGTACACACGCAGAGGCTGCACGCGCTTTTGCCGGTTTCGCCATCCTTTAGAGCAACACCAGATCAGATTGAACCAATCTGATCCCAGGATTTTGCTCAAGCCTACGTTCCTGGACCAAAATTCTTTTCAAACTGCGACAGCCTGAAACGATTTTGGTCAAAGCGCACCTCATGGTCCCCAGCGGTTCAGCACCTTGCCCAACCTGCGCCACTCGCGCATCCGCGCGTCGCGGTTCCCAACGCCGCTTTCTCAGGCGCGCGTCGCCAGAAATGCCTCCACATTGCCCAGATTGGGAATCGCCTCCGCTGTGCCCGGGCGGGTCACCTGCAAGGCCGCCGCCCCCGCAGCCAGCCGCATCGCCACTTCCGGTACCAAACCGCGGTCAAGCCCCGCCAGCAGATAGCCCAGAAACGTGTCCCCCGCCCCGGTCGTATCCACCGCCTCCACCGCGAAGCCCGGCACCGAGATCACCGCGCCTTGCATCCGCAACTCCGCCCCTTCGGCTCCCCGGGTCACCAGCAGCATCGGCACCGGCAGCGCTTCCGGAGCCACCCCGAGGGCGGTACCCAACTGGCTTGCCTCCACCGCATTCACCGCCAGAAGATCGACCGAACCGAGCAGCACCTCCGCAGCAGCCGCATCGAAGGGCGCCGCCGCGTAGGCCACTTTCATTCCCCGCGCCTTCGCCGCCCGCGCCGCCTCCGGCCCCAGATTGGTCTCGTTCTGCATCAGCAGCCAGTCTCCGGGACCGAACCGCTCCAGCGCCGCCGTCAGCATCCCGGCCGGCAGGGTCCGGTTCGCCCCCTGGTACAGCACGATGGCATTCTCGCCCGCGGCATCGACGGTGATGATCGCATGCCCGGTCGGCACCTCCAGCGTCGCGACGAACGCCGTCTCCACACCCTCCTCCGCCAACCGCTCCACGCACCAGTCGCCATCGCCGCCGACGGCACCTAGATGCCAGACCGCCCCGCCAGCCCGGGCCACCGCCACCGACTGGTTCGCCCCCTTGCCCCCCAGCCCGGTCACCAGCCCGGTCGAGGCAAGCGTCTCCCCCGGCACCGGCAAATGCGGCACCGCATAGACATGGTCGATATTGATCGAGCCGAGATTCAGAATTGCCACTTCAACCTCACAAGCAAGGCGGGCGCAAAACCAGAACCTGCCCGCCTTCTCCTTCTTCCAAATACTCTGGGGGGGGGGTCGCCATTGTCTGCGCCATTGATCCGCGCCACAATGACGACAGGAACAACGTCCCTCGCGTGTCGCCCAAACGCCAGCGCGGGCGAGACCTATCCCCGCCCCACCAGCGGCATCTTCGTCGCCATGATCGTCAGGAACTGCACATTCGTCTCCAGCGGAAAACTCGCCATCTGCAGCACCGATTGGGCCACATGCTCTACATCCATCACCGGCTCGACCTTCACCGACCCGTCCGCCTGCGGTACGCCTTGGGTCATCTTGAACGCCATGTCGGTCAAAGCATTGCCAATATCGATCTGCCCGCAGGCGATATCAAAAGGCCGCCCGTCCAGCGACAGCGTCTTCGTCAACCCGGTGATCGCATGTTTGGTCGCCGTATAAGGCACCGAGCCCGGCCGCGGCGCCTGGGCCGAGATCGACCCGTTATTGATGATCCGCCCGCCCTGAGGGTCCTGCTTGCGCATCTGCGCAAAGGCCGCCCGTGCACAGAGGAAAGAGCCGGTCAGGTTCACATTCACCACCGCCAGCCAGTCCTCTACCGGGGTCTCGTCAATCGTCCGTCCCGGCGTGCCCATCCCGGCATTGTTGAACAACACATCCACCCGCCCGAACCGCTCGACGATCTTCGCAAACCCGGCCTCGACCGCACCTGGATCGGTCACATCGCAGGGCACCACCAGCGCCCGTTCATCGCCTGCGGCCGTCTCGGCCAGCGCGTCTTCACGCCGCCCGATCAGCGCGACATTGTACCCCGCCCCCAGAAACGCCTTCGCCGTCGCCCGCCCGATGCCGGAGCCCGCGCCCGTAATCACTGCCGTCTGTGCCATGAGAATTCCCTTCCTCCCGAATGTCCGGGCGGAGTGTTAGCGGACCCCCTGCTTACGTCAACTACACCAATGGACATTCCCGCCCCCGGGTGCCACTGAAGATCCGCCAATCAAGGAGCCGCAATTGGACGTCTTTGCCGCCGCCGTCTTTCTGCTCATCATCACCCCCGGCCCCGGTGTTCTTTCCACCGCCGGGGTCGGCTCGGCCTACGGCTTCCGCCCGGGCCTCTCCTATGTTACCGGTCTCTTCATCGGCACCAACCTCGTGGCGCTGGCCGTCGTCACCGGCATCGCCGCCGCGATCCTCGCCAACCCGGTCATCCGCACCGTCCTCGCTGTCGCCTCCGTCGCCTATCTTACCTACCTTGCAGCCAAAATCGCCTTCGCCGGCACGCGGATCGGCTTCATCCATTCCGAACGCCAGCCCGGCCTCCGCGATGGCCTCGCCCTGCAGGCCATCAATCCCAAGGCCTATGCGGTCAACACCACCTTCTTTGCCAATTTCACTTTCGCAGGCCTCAGCCTCACCGCCGAAACCCTGTGGAAATTCGCCATCATGAACGCCATCTGGGTGCCCATTCACCTTGCCTGGCTCTGGTTCGGCGTCGCCATCCGACGGCTTGATTTGCCCGCCCGCGTGCAGTTTGCCATAAACCTCTTCATGGCCGCCGCAATGCTCGGCGTCGTCACCCTCGCCCTCTGGCAGCAATTCGGAGCTTCAAACTGACCCGCACCAATCGCCTCCCCGCCCTCCTCGCCACGCTGCTGTTCAGCCTTCCCGCCTCGCAGGCAATTGCCGAGGAACCGGTCCTCGTTCCCGGCTTCGACACCTGTGCGAACGACCGCATGGCCGAAGGCAAGCCCCTGGGCGACTGCGTTCGGGCCGCCCTCGCCACCTGCCTCGACCAGCCGCCCGGAGAACTGGTCGCCACCGCCTGCCTGATCTCGGCCAAGGACGAGTTCGGCAGCCTGCTGGGAAACCGTCTGATATCGATCCGCGAGACCGCCGAGCCCCGCACCGGCCAGATTGCCGAGATCGAGACCCGCTACACACTGGAATCCAGCTTGCGCGAATGCGACCGGCATCTCGAACTGATGCTGCTCGACCTGCCCGATGACGACCGCGCCGCCTATGCCCGCGCCCAATGCGAGACCATGGCCGTCGCCTCCACCCTTGTCACCCTGATCCTGAGATCGGCCCCGCCAGCCGAGTGAATTTCGATCACGAAAGCCGGGCGCAACCCTCGATACCTCACATTTCCCCGAACCCTCACTCCAACTCAAAAATCAGGTCCGTCACCTCCCCGGGCCCGCAAATCTGGTCAAATACCACCTCCCCCGGGGTCTCTGTCCGTGACACCATCAGCCCCTGGCGGAAACTCTCGTCCGGATCGGCCAGTTCGTAGCTGTAATAGACAACATACCGGAACCCCTCATTGACGAATCCCACCTCGCCGAACCGCGTCGGCCCCGCCCCGTTTTCGGCCATCACCTCGACCGCCGCCCGCTCGCGCACCAGTTCCAGCTGCGGCGCCTGCCCCGCCACCCCATACACATAGCGAAACCGCGCCCCCTCGCGGAACACCGAGACCTCCGCCCCGTTCTCCAGCACGCAGCGAAACACCGTTTCCTGCGCCTCTGTCTGCGCCTCTGTCTGCGCCTCCGCAGCACAGGCCGCCAGAACCAGCCCGACAGTCATCAACCGCCACATTGCCAATCTCCCGCTTCCAGACCCCATGCTGCATCAGGCCACACCACCATATCACCAATTCCCCTCTTGCCATATTCCAAGTTGAACAAACCGCCCCGCTGGTCCATGTCTAACCTCTAAAGGAGGGGACGAATGGGCCTCAGCTACCGCGAACAGACGACCTATTGGGGGGTCTTCCTGGCCATTTTCGTGGCCGTGGTCTGGGTCATGGGCTCCACGCTGCTGCCCTTCATCATTGGTGCTGCCATCGCCTATTTCCTCGATCCCGTCGCCGACCGGCTCGAAGCGCGCGGCTTTTCAAGGGTCGTGGCCACCTCGGTCATCACCCTCATCGCCTTTCTGGTCTTCCTGCTGGCCGTCGTCATCATCGTGCCGCTGCTCGCCGATCAGCTGCAGTCGCTGGTCCGCGCCATGCCCGACTACATCGCCAGCCTGCTGAATTTCCTCAACGAGAAGTTTCCCTCCGTCACCGACGAGAACTCCGCCATCCGTCGCGGCCTCGTCGCCATGGAGGACACGCTGAAAAGCGGCGGCGTCCAGCTTGTCGAGCGTCTGCTGGCCACCTCCCTGGCCGTCTTCGACTTCATTCTCATCCTCGTCGTCGCCCCGGTGGTGGCCTTCTACCTGCTGCTGGACTGGGACCATCTGGTCGCCCGGGTCGACAGCTGGATCCCCCGCGAACATGTCACCCAGATCCGCCAGATTGCCCGCGATATCGACCGGGTGCTGGCCGGGTTCGTCCGCGGCCAGCTATCGGTCTGCGGCATTCTGGCCATCTATTACTCGCTGGCGCTGATCCTTGTCGGGCTGCAATTCGGCATCATCGTCGGGGTCATCGCCGGGGCCATCTCCTTCATCCCCTTCGTCGGCGCCATCATCGGCGGGGCGCTGTCCATCGGGCTTGCCATCTTCCAGTTCTGGGACCAGCCGGTCTGGATCGCCGTCGTCGCCGGCATCTTCCTTGTCGGCCAGGCCATCGAGGGCAACGTGCTCACCCCGAAACTCGTCGGCAGCTCCGTCGGCCTGCACCCGGTCTGGCTGATGTTCGCCCTCTCCGCCTTCGGGTCCTTCTTCGGTTTCGCGGGCCTCCTGATCGCCGTCCCTGTGGCAGCCGCCATCGGCGTTCTCGGTCGCTTCGCCATCGCCCGCTACAAGGAGGGCCTGCTCTATCGCGGCCCGGCCCACCTGCAACTCGACGACAACGGCGAGCCGATTCCGCAGGAAGACCCCGCCGCACCCATGGCAGAAGAAGAGGCCGACCAGACGGCCGCCGAATGAACCCCACCCAGCTTCCCCTCGACCTGCCCGTCCGTGCAGCCCTCGGCCGCGAGGATTTCCTTGTCTCTCCGGCTAACATGCTGGCCCTGCAGACCATCGACACCTGGCCCGACTGGCCAGGCGGCAAGCTTGCCCTCGTGGGCGAGGCGGGTGCCGGGAAAACCCACCTCACCCATGTCTGGGCCGCCCTCAGCGGTGCGCCTATCATCCCGGCCGCCGATCTCAGCCCCGATCCCGATCCACCGCGCCATATCGCCATCGAGGATGTCGATACGCTGGCCGACCTGCCGTCCCCGCAAAAATCCCGCCAGGAAGAAACCCTCTTCCACCTCTACAACGCCCTGAGCGCGTCGGGCGGCACGCTTCTGGTGACCGGCCGCAACACGCCGTCGCAATGGGCCATCGCCCTGCCCGACCTCGCCTCGCGCCTGCAATCCATCCCCGTCGCCCGGATCGAGCCCCCCGACGACGCACTGCTGACCGCCCTGCTCGTCAAGCATTTCGCCGACCGCCAGCTCAAGGTAAAGCCCGACCTCATCGCCTTCCTTGTGCCGCGCATCGAGCGCTCTTTCGCCGCCGTCGAACGGATGGTAGATTTCCTCGACCGCGAAGCCCTGGCAAGAGGGCGCAAGCTCAACACCGCCCTGGCGTCCGAGCTCTACCGCGACGCCACTGTCACAAAACCGTCCAACGAGTCCGGCTATAGCGTTTCGAGAAAGACTTGAAATATCACGCATCACTTTTTGCGTTCGAGGCAACGCCGAGAGACAGCGAAAAGTGATACAGGTGTTTCTCGAAACGCTTTAGAAGCATCCCCCGAGACGCGCCTTCAGCAAAAAGATGCCCCCGATGCAGAAACACGTTAAAACCAGCACGATGACCGACGCCGATTTCCTCACCTCCGCCTTCGCACCTCCCCAGGAGTTGGAAGGCTTCGACCCCACCTCTCCGGACCGCTTCTTCAACCGCGAGCTTTCCTGGCTCACCTTCAACTGGCGCGTCCTCGAAGAGGCCGAAAATCCCTCCGTCCCATTGCTGGAACGCGTCCGCTTCCTGTCAATCTCCGGCTCCAACCTCGACGAGTTCTACTCCGTCCGCGTCGCGGGTCTCCGCGGCCTCGTCCGCGAGGGCATCACCACGCCATCCGCCGACGGCCTCACCCCGTCCGAACAACTCACCCGCATCGACGAAACCGCCCGCGCCCTTATGGCCCGCCAGCAATCCTGCTGGACCGACCTGCTCGCCGCACTCAAATCCGAAGACATCCACTTCCTGTCCACCGAGGACCTGAAAAAGGCCGATATCCGCGAACTGGAAACCCTGTTCATGGAGCACGTCTTCCCCATCCTCACCCCGCTGGCCATCGACCCGGCACACCCGTTCCCGTTCCTCCGCCATGGCGGCTTTGCGCTGGCATTGCAGATGCGCCGCCGTTCCGACGGCCAGCCGCTGGAGACCCTGCTGCCGGTGCCCAACCAGGCCCCCCGCTTCACCCGCCTGCCCGACGGCAAGAAGGGCGAGACGCGCTTCCTGCTGCTCGAAGACCTCATCGCCTTCTTCCTCGACCACCTCTTCCCGGGCTACGACATCGCCGGCCGCTGCGCTTTCCGGGTCCTCCGTGACTCGGACCTCGAAGTCGAGGAAGAGGCCGAAGACCTCGTCCGCGAATTCGAAACCGCGCTGAAACGCCGCCGCCGCGGCGAGGTCATCCGCATGACCATGTCCGCCTCGACCCCGGACGACCTCCGCCGCTCGATCGCCTCCGAACTCCACGTCGACGACAGCGAGATCATCGCCGTCGACGGCATCCTCGGGGTCGGGCAACTGGCCGAACTCACCAAACTCGACCGGCCGGACCTGCTTTGGCCCCACCACACCCAGCGCCTCCCCGAACGCGTCCACGACCACGATGGCGACATCTTCGCCGCCATCCGCCAGAAGGACATGCTCCTCCACCACCCCTATGAAAGCTTCAACATCGTCGTCCGTTTCCTCGAACAGGCCGCCCGGGATCCGGACGTCATCTCCATCCGCCAGACCCTCTACCGCACCTCGGCCCAGTCCCCCATTGTCGCGGCGCTGTGCGAAGCGGCGGAAGACGGCAAATCCGTCACCGCCCTGGTCGAGCTCAAGGCCCGCTTCGACGAAGCCGCCAACATCCGCCAGTCCCGCATGCTCGAACGCGCCGGGGCGCAAGTCGTCTACGGTTTCGTCGACTGGAAGACCCACGCCAAGATCTCCATCGTCGTCCGCCGCGAAGGCGACCGCCTCGTCACCTACTCCCATTTCGGCACCGGCAACTACCACCCCATAACGGCCAACTTCTACACCGACCTGTCGCTCTTCACCTGCGACGCCGCCCTGGGCCGCGACGCCACCAAGGTCTTCAACTACGTCACCGGCTACGTGAAACCCGAGGGGCTCGAAAACCTCGCCATCTCACCGCTGACCCTCAAGCAACGCCTCCTCGACAGCCTCGCCGCCGAGGCCGCCCACGCCGCCGCAGGCCGCCCCGCCCATGTCTGGGCCAAGCTCAACGCCATCATCGACCCCGAGATCATCGACGCCCTCTACGCCGCCTCGCAGGCAGGCGTTAAGATCGAGCTCGTCATCCGCGGCATCTGCGGCGTCCGCCCCGGCATCAAGGGGCTATCCGAGAACATCCGCGTCAAATCCATCATCGGCCGCTTCCTCGAACATTCCCGCATCGTCTGCTTCGGCAACGGCCACGAGATGCCCTCCCGCCACGCCCGCGTCTACATCTCGTCCGCCGACTGGATGGGCCGCAATCTCAACCGCCGGGTCGAGACCCTGGTCGAGATCACCAACCCGACGGTCCACGCCCAGATCACCGAACAGATCATGGCCGCCAACCTCGCCGACCAGGCCCAAAGCTGGGTCCTGCAGCCCGACGGCACCTATATCCGCCACGAGGCGGCAGACCGCACCCGCCTCTTCAACTGCCACCGTTTCTTCATGGAGAACCCCTCGATGTCAGGCCGCGGCCGCGCCGGAACCGACGACGTCCCGGAACTGGTGCATGAGCATGATTGAGCACCGTAGGGTGCGTGATTTCACGCACCTTTGCCTCGAGATCGCAAGAGCGCCGTAGGGTGCGTGATTTCACGCACCATTGCCCGTGATCATCCTCCAGCGATGCACCTTCGCCTCTCCCCAAACAAAGGTGCGTGAAATCACGCACCCTACACCCAACCCGCTTCAACCTTTCCATTACGAATATCGCGGTGGATTGACGAATATGGCCATTCGGACGGGGTCGGGACCAACCCGTGTTTCACCGGGTTCTTCCAGCAATACCGGATATGTGCCTCGAAATCCTCCGGATCGCGGAGATGATGTTCCCAAAACCGTCTCTGCCAGATTCCGCGCTCATCACGAATCTCATGGCTACGCCGCAACCGTCCTTTGGGAAGCTGCCGCGAGAACCGCGCCTTGATCAACCGCCAGCGCGTAGCGAAATCCCTGTCGCCTTCTGGCAAGGTCCAGACGCAATGCAGATGATCCGGCAATACGACCCATGCTTCGATCACGAACGGACGTTCACGCCGCGTGACCTTTACGGCTTCGCGCAGCCTCCCGATTTCCCGCACCAGCAAATCCGACCCCCGGTCCGCAAGAGCGACCGTGAAAAACACCGATGCACCATGCACCTTCGGGCGGCGATAATTCGACATGCCGCCAGGAAAACCGAGTCTGGTTAATTTTCCCCGTAGGGTGCGTGATTTCACGCACCACGCGCCGGAGAACCCTGGCGACAACCGCAGCACTATTCACCGGCCACCATTCAAGCCATCGCGCCACTTGCCCGTTCCAAAGGTGCGTGAAATCACGCACCCTACGGCACACCGCTTCAGGCTCACCACCTAAAAACACACACTCCATTAACCTTTTTATCCAACAAAATCAACTCCATCCCCATTTTTGCACGCGTGCAAAGCCCCTTCCTCCACCTTCCCCGCCCCGCCCAAAGCTCCCGATTGACAGACCCCGCCCAACCGGGTCAGATGCCCCCGTTGGGAGAGGAGAGCCAGATGAATGCCGGCCGGCACGCCTATGGGGCCGCCCCCTTCGAATGGGGCGCCCTCGACGACCCGGCAACCAGCCGCATCGGCGTCGTCGATGTCGGCTCCAACTCCGTCCGCCTCGTCGTCTTCGACGGCATCGCCCGGTCGCCCTCCTATTTCTACAACGAAAAGGTCCTCTGCGGCCTCGGCGAAGGCATCCACGAAACCGGCCTCCTGAACCCCACCGGCCGCGCCCGAGCCCTGGCCGCCCTCCACCGCTTCGTCGCCCTGGCCCGCCTCATGAAACTCTCCGGCCTCCAGGGCGTCGCGACGGCGGCCGTCCGCGAGGCCAAAGACGGCCCCGATTTCTGCGAGCAGGTCCTCGCCGAGACCGGCCTCGACCTCCACGTCGCCTCCGGGTCCGAAGAGGCCGAGCTGTCCGCCAAGGGCGTCCTCCTCGGCTGGCCCCACGCCAATGGCATCGTCTGCGATATCGGCGGCGCCTCGATGGAACTCGCCCGCGTCGACGAAGGCGTGATCGGCGACAAACGCTCCTCCCGCCTCGGCCCGATGCAGCTGGCCAATCTCGGCTCCGAAGTGGCCATCGACGCCGAGATCGACGCCCAGCTGAAGAAACTCCGCAAAAAACTGCCCGGTCCCGTCCACAACCTCTTCCTCGTCGGCGGCTCCTGGCGGGCCATCGCCCGGCTCGACATGGAGCGCCGCGACTACCCGCTGCATGTCCTGCACGAATACCGCCTGACCCCGGACCAGATCATCGACACCGCCCATTGGGCGACGACAAAGACGCCAGAGGATTTCGCCGCCATCGTCGATATTTCCAGCGCCCGGCTGTCCCTCGTCCCGCTCGCTGCCCGCGTCCTCGCCCGCCTTGTCGCGATCTTCGGGCCCGAACATGTCCTCATCTCCAGCTACGGCATCCGCGAGGGCATGCTGTACAATTCCATGCCCGAGGCCCTGCGCGGCAAGGACCCCCTTCTCGAAGCCGCCCGCCAGCGCGAACGCGCCTCCGCGCGGTTCCCCGGCTTCGGCGAGCGCCTCCATAACTGGCTCCAGCCGCTCTACACGGACGCTTCCGAGGCCGAAAGCCGCCTGATCCGCGCCGCCTGCTATCTGCATGACATCACCTGGCGGGCGCATCCCGACTACCGCGCTGAAGTCTGCTTCGAAAGCGTCACCCGCGCCAATCTTTCCGGTCTCGACCACGAGGGCCGCATCTTTCTCGGCCTCGCCATCCTGCACCGCTACAAGAGCAGCGCCCGGAATCATTTCGACGACACATTATTGAACCTCCTGCCACCCGAGCGGCAGGAGAAGGCCGCCATCCTCGGCAAGGCGATGCGCCTCGGGGCGATGCTGTCGGGGGCGGTGGCACCGGGCCTAGAGGGCACCGAACTGACCTGCGACGAGACCCATCTCGGTCTGATCCTCACCGGCAGGGCCCGCGAACTGACCGGAGAGGCGGTCGAGCGGCGGGTCGAGGCGCTGGCATCCAGTCTGAACCGCATCGGCGAGGTCATTCTCCGCGACGTCTGAGACCGCTTGCTTTTCGCCTCCGTGACTGTTCTACCGTCCCGGCACTGCAACAGACCCGAACCGCATGGACACCTAGGTCGTCGATCTCTACATCCTGACCCGTTTCTCGATCCTCTCCGAGGGGCAGAGACATTCCTGGGGTATCTTCGGCAAACGAACACGACTGCTGCGCAAGCTGCTGCCTCCACGTCCCATGCCCTCGCTCGACGAGCGCCGCGCCTACCTGTTCGATCCCGAAAGGCTGCGCTACCGGTTCCGGACCTTCGAAACCCTGCTCCTCGCGTCTCTGGCCCACCAGGACGATAAACGCTTCCGCCATGTCGTCTTCACCTCCGAGCTGTTGCCCGACTGGGCGTCGGAGCGTCTGGAGGCGCTTCAGTCAGTTTACAACTTCACAACGCTCCGCCTCGATACGAAGACGTATCTGAACGAAGGGCTACAAGCCTGGTCTCCTGAACCCCGACCTGGCACGACCCATACAGCGACCTTGCGCATCGACGACGACGACGCCCTTGCCCGGACCTGTGTGGCTGAAATTCACGCCCGAACCTACGAGGCTGACGATTCCGTCCTGACCTGGCCCGCGGGAATTTATCTGACCGACCGCGGCAGGGGTCGCTTTGCCATGCGCCGGATCAACCGTCCGTTCCGTGCCTGCGGCCTGACCCGAATCCGCCGGGGCACAGAACCGTGGCCGACGATCCATAGCGCGGGTGCACACAAGAAGGCCGGGGAACGTTATCCGGTTCACAGCTTGTCTACGAAAGATGCCTTTCTGATGAGCATCCATCCCGACAATGTCAGTGGCCGGAAGCCCCGCAAGGGTGATGTCGCGCTGACGGAGCCGGACCGCGTATTTCTGGCCGAGCGGTTCGGGATCGATTTGTCGGGAATGGGCCCGAACCCGCTCTGAGGTCCGCGCCGTCCCTTCGGCACCCGATCTTTCGCCGCTCACCCATGCGGGCGACCATTCCCGGCTGCCCCGAAATCGTCCCTGCCCGTATCAGAACAGCAGCTTGCGTGCCGTTGCATTGTCCACATAGCCGGTCGCAGGGATTCCCTCGCGGCGCTGAAACTGCCGCAGGGCCGAGCGGGTCTGGTTGGTCAAACGGCCATCCACTGCGCCGGGATTGAAGCCGAGCACCGTCAGTTGCAGCTCGATCGCGGCGATCTTGGCGGTGTTGAGATTCTGGTTCCGCTCCTGGCGCTGCGCCTCGGCTTCGGAATTGTTGCCGGTATCGGGGCTGAGCTCGGCCACCTTGTTGCGGGCGGTCGCGGCATAGGTGCCGTTGGGATAGCGTTCAAGATATTCGCGGTAGGCGGCAAGATCGTTGCGGGCGACGATGCCGTCCCAGAATTCGCGTTCCTCGGCCGCAAGGGCCTCGCGTTCGTCACGCTCCAGAACTTCAAGCTCGCGCCGCGCCTGATCGGCATAGAGACCTTCGGGATAGCGGCTGAGATAGGCGCGATAGTCGGGAGCGGTCCCGTTGGCTCCGGTCCGCTGCCAGAAATCGATATCGGCCAGTTCCTCCTGACGCTTGCGCTCGGCCTCTTCGGCCTCAAGCTCTTCGCGACGCACCTCGGCTCGGGCGGTCAGAAGCGCGATCTGGTCGGCGTCTAGATAGCCGGAGGCCTCCAGCCCCTCGCTGCGCTGCCAGGCGCGGACCGCTGTGCGGGTGCCGTTGCCGAATATGCCGTCCACGCCCCTTGTGTCATGTCCGAGGATGGTCAGCTGTTCCTGGATCGTGCGCCGCTGCGACCGGCGGAGGTTCAGCGCCTCCTCGGCCTCGGCGGCACTGACGCCGCGTTCCGCGTCCAGTTCGGCCATCAGTCTGCGGGCCTCGGTGATATAGGCGCCATTGGGAAATCGGTTGATATAGGCGCCGAGATTGGCCTCGGTGGGGTCCTCTTCGGCCAGCGCCCAGAGGGCCTGTTCGACCAGCGAGACCTCGGGGCGGGTTGGTTCGGGTGCGGGTTCAGGTTCGGGGGCGGCCTCTCGGATCGGGGCGAGGATCATCTTGCGCGAAACATAACCCTCGACGGAGACGCCTTCGGCCTGATTGCGAGCGATATCGGCCCCGCGCCCGGCGACGAGAAAGACATCGCTGGCCGCCTCGGCCACGGCGCCCGGCTCGCCGGTGACCACCATGACGCCCTGGGGAATGTCGAGACTGTCGAGATCGTCGGTGAAGACCACATCTTCGGGCACGTCCTCGGCGACGCCGAGGAACAGCGCCGCTTCGCCGGGGCGGGTGGCGAGCATCTGCAAAAGAGGTTGCACCGGGACGCCGCCGAAAGCCGCGTCCGAGCCGCGTTCGAGGTCGAGATCCACCGGCGCCAGCCAGTCGATACCGCCGGAGCGGAACCCGTGGCCAGAGAAATGGATGACGATATTGTCGGCCTGACCGAGAAGCTGCTCGAACCGGGAGATCAGCTGGCGCATCTCGCCCCGGTCGAGATTCTCGCCCTCGACCACCTCGTAGCCCGCATCGCGGTAGGCCCCGGCCAGCCGGTCATGGCCGCGATTGACATTGCGGATATCGGGAAGGTCCTCGTAATTGCCGTTGGAGATCACCAGCGCCAGATCGGCGGCCAGAGCCTGGCTCGCCAGAGACATGATCATCGCCGTCACACCCAGAAGCCGCATTGTCCTATCCTCTTGATTTCCGGTCCGGCGGACAGTCTAGCCCAGGCCCGCGCCTCCCCCCAATCACAAGCCGTTTCGGAATGTGACGGGCGTTGCTGAGATGCCAGACCTCGCGGATTTGCCTTGTTCCGTGCATTTTTTCTTCCGGAGGCGCCCGCCTCATCGGCAAGAACCGCCATTCCGGCCCGGCTCAGCCGCCGAAATCCCGCCGATCGTCGATCACCTTGCCGTCATTGGGCAGGCCCCCGGGGGAGACCAGTTCGACCTCGGTCCGGAGCTTCAGCACCTCGCGCGCCGAAGTGGCGAGATGGTCGGCGAAAGCCTTCCGGTCGCGGACATCGGTTTCGGCCCTCAGCGTCATGTGGTCCTGATCTTCCATCCGCGTGACAACGATCCGCAGCCGGGCAAGCTCCGGATGCCGCCTTGCGATATCGGCGACCTGCTCGGGGCGCACGAACATGCCCTTCACCTTGGTCGTCTGGTCGGCTCGGCCCATCCAGCCCTTGATCCGCAGATTGGTCCGCCCGCAGGGGCTGGTCCCCGGCAGCACCGCCGACAGGTCGCCGGTGCCAAAGCGGATCAGCGGGTAGTCGGGGTTGAGCGCGGTCACCACCACCTCGCCGACCTCGCCTTCGGGGACCGGGTCCCCGGTGCCGGGCTGCACAATCTCGACGATGACGCCTTCGTCGACGATCATCCCCTCCTTGGCATCGCTCTCATAGGCAATCAGCCCGACATCCGCCGTGGCGTAGCATTGGAGGCAAGATATCCCCCGCCCCTCGTAATAGTCCCGGAGCGAGGGAAACAGCGCCCCGCCCGAGACCGCCGCCTTGGTGATCCCCAGCTTCTCGCCCATCTCGTCGGCCTTTTCGAGGATCACCTTCAGGTAGTCCGGCGTTCCGGCATAGGCCGTCACCCCGGTATCGCTGGCGGCGCGGACCTGAAGTTCGGTCTGGCCGGTTCCGGCGGGCAGGATTCGGGCGCCGACGGCCTCGGCCGCGCTCTCGAACATCATCCCGGCGGGGGTCAGGTGGTAGGAAAAGCAATTCTGGACGAGGTCCTCGGACCCGATCCCGGCGGCGTTCAAGAACCGGCCCAGCCGCCACCAGTCGCGGGCGCGGGAGCCGGGTTCGTAGATCGGGCCGGGGGACTGGAAGACGTGGGAGGCGTTCTTCACCTCGATGCCGCCGAAGGGCGGGCGGGCCTTCTGCCATTCGGCGAGCTCGGATTTGCGCAGGACGGGCAGGCGCGGGAGATCGGCGAGGGACTGGATTTCGGGGGCGGTGGTCAGCCAGCTTTCGGCGGCGATGGTGATGCCGGAAAGGATGTCACGCAACCGCTCTGACTGGGCGGTTTCGCGGGTCGCCTGCGGGCGGGATTCGAGATCGTCATAGTGGTTCATATTACCCTCAGCTCAGCCACCTCTTCCGCCGCCGGTAGGAGCGGACGTCGCGGTAGCTCTTGCGGCCCTCTTCGGACATACCGAGATAGAATTCCTTCACATCAGGGTTCTCGCGCAGTTCCGCCGCCGGGCCGTCCATGACGACGCGGCCGGACTCTAGGATATAGCCATATTGGGCGAAGCGCAGGGCGACGTTGGTGTTCTGCTCGGCGAGCAGGAAGGCGACGCCTTCATTCTCGTTCAGGGCCTTGACGATGCCGAAGATCTCCTCGACCAGCTGCGGCGCGAGGCCCATGGAGGGTTCGTCCAGCAGCACCGTCTCTGGCTTCGACATCAGGGCGCGGCCGATGGCGCACATCTGCTGTTCGCCGCCGGATGTATAGCCGGCCAGCGATTTGCGGCGCTCCTTGAGGCGAGGGAAGTAGCTGTAGACCAGCTCAAGCGCGTCGTTCACCGCTGCCTTGCCGTCGCGCCTCGTATAGGCCCCGGTCAGCAGGTTTTCCTCGACCGTGAGATGTTCGAAACAGTGGCGGCCCTCCATGACCTGGATGACGCCCTTCCTGACCAGGTCGGCAGGGTTCAGATCCCCGACAAGCGCGCCGCGATAGGTGACCGAGCCCTTGGTGATCTCGCCGCGTTCGGATTTCAGCAGATTCGAAATCGCCTTCAGCGTCGTGGTCTTCCCCGCGCCGTTACCGCCCAGAAGGGCGGTGATGCCGCCCTTGGGAACCGACAGGGAGACGCCTTTCAAAACGAGGATCACATGGTTGTAGATCACCTCGATATTGTTGACTTCCAAGAGGGTTTCGGTACTGGCGGTCTGGGTCATCGCGGCCCTTGTTCCGGTGGTTGGTATCGGTGCACCCGTAGGGTGCGTGATTTCACGCACCCCGCGAGGTGAAGCCGCCCCCCTCCCCGGCCATCCCCCTGACAGGGGGAGGGCGCACGGGGTGGCGGATATCCGTGCTCAGTTGCAGCGTTCTTCGATGCCGTTTTCGGCGGCGAATGCGGCACTGTCCTCGTCGATCAGTGGCTGGATCACCTCCATGTCGGAAGGCCCGAAATCCGAGATCAGGGTCCATTCCTGCGCGCCCGCATCCCATTGCTGCATCGCGCCGAGGCCCGGGCCGCCGTGGTTCTCGCAGGTGACCGTGAATTCGGGGCCGAAGCCGGGCAGGCCAAGGCTGTCCATCAGCGCCGCATCGATCACCAGTGCCTCCATCCCGTCGCGCATCTGCGCGGGGTTGATGTCAGCCGTGCCGGCCAGTTCCTGCGCCTTCTTCGCCGCTTCCACAGCCAGCATCGCCGCATAGAGCCCGCGGTTATAAAGCACGGTACCGATCTGGTCCCCGGCCCCTGCTGCCAGTCCCTTGTCGACGACATGGGTCTGGATGTCGTCGAAGACCGGGAAATCGGACCCCGCCGCATGGAAGGTCAGCGCCTTGTAGCCGTCGCCGCCGTCACCGGCCGGGATCACGTCGTTTTCCGAGCCCGACCACCAGATGCCGATGAACTGGTCCATCGGGTAGCGGATATTGGCAGCCTCCTGGATCGCGACCTGGTTCATCACCCCCCAGCCCCACATCAGCACATAGTCGGGCCGTTCGCGGCGGATCTGCAGCCATTGGGATTTCTGCTCCTGACCCGGGTGATCGACTGCCAGCAGGGTCAGCGAATAGCCATGCTTGACCGCCAGTTCCTCCAGCGTGCGGATCGGCTCCTTGCCATAGGCGGAGTTGTGATAGACCAGCGCGATGGTCTTGCCCGCGATGTCGCCACCATTGATCTCGAGGATGTGGTTGATCGCGTGGCTGGCGCCGTTCCAGTAATTGGCCGGGTAGTTGAAGATCCACTCGAAGACCTTGCCGTTGGCCGCTGAAGTCCGTCCGTAACCCATGGAATGGACCGGGATGCCGTCCTCCGAGGCCTTGGGGATCAGCTGGTAGGTGATCCCGGTCGAAAGCGGCTGGTAGATCAGCGCGCCTTCGCCCTTGGTGCTTTCATAGCACTCCACACCTTTCTCTGTATTGTAGCCGGTCTCGCATTCGATGACCTTCGCGGGCACCCCGCCAATGCCGCCGTCGCGTTCGTTCACCAGGGTGAAATAATCCTGATAGCCGTCGGCGAACGGAATGCCGTTCGCGGCATAGGGCCCGGTGCGATAGCTCAGGCTCGGAAACACCAGATCGGCCAATGCCGGTGCCGCCGCCATCAGCGCGGCCAGCGTTCCTGCCAGTATCTTCATCTTCATGGTCGTTCTCCCCTATGGTTGATTCGGCCCGTCTTCGGGGCCGTTACTGCGGCCATCCTAATGCGGAAACGGCCAGAGTCTCAGTTTTTCCTTCAATATCCGCCACAAGGCGGCCAGTCCGTGCGGCTCGACGATCAGAAAGAAGATGATCAGGCCGCCGAGGATCATGAACTCGAAATGCGCCGCGATATCGGTGGGCCAGCCGAGGCCGCCGACCATGACATTCTTCAACAGCACCGGCAACAGCACGATAAAGGCCGCCCCCGCGAAGGACCCGAAGATCGACCCCAGCCCGCCGATGATGATCATGAACAGCGCCAGGAACGACTTGGTGATCCCGAAGGCCTCGCCGACTTCGACAGCACCCAGATAGACGGTGAAGAACAGGGCCCCGGCGACGCCGACGAAGAAGGACGACACAGCGAAGGCCGAGAGTTTGGCGCGCAGCGGGTTCACCCCGATGATCTCGGCGGCGATATCCATGTCGCGGATCGCCATCCACGACCGGCCCAGTCGGCCCCGCGTCAGGTTTCGGGCCACCCAGGCGAGGATCAGCACGAAGGCGAGGCAGAAGAGGTATTTCGCCTCCGGGCTCGCCGCCGGTCCGGTGACGGCGAAGCCGGCGACGCTGCGCTCGGACGTGGTGATCTGGCCGGAGGCCGAGTAGTTGTAGAACCACGGCACCCGGTTGAAGAGCCAGACCAGAAAGAACTGTGCGGCCAGCGTGGCGACCGCCAGGTAGAACCCCTTGATCCTCAGGCTCGGCAACCCGAAGAGGATGCCGACCAGCGCCGTCACCCCGCCCGCCATCAGGATCACGATGAAGATGTTCAGCCCCGGAAACGCCGTCATCAGCTTGTAGGCCGCATAAGCCCCCACGGCCATGAACCCGCCCGTCCCCAGCGACACCTGCCCGCAATAGCCGGTGAGGAGGTTGAGGCCGAGGGCGGCGATAGACCAGATCAGGAAAGGCACAAGTACCGCGCTCGCCCAGTATTCGTTGATGAGGAGCGGCACGAGGAGGATTGCGACGGCCACCAGCGCGAAATACCCCCAGCGGTCGAGTGCCAGAGGGAAGGTCTGCTGGTCCTCAGCGTAGGTCGTCTTGAAGTCGCCTGCTTCGCGGTAGAACATGGGTCAGCCTCGCTTGAGAGCAGTCAGAACCTGGCGGGGGAGTTCCAGATCGCCATTGGCGTCCTGAAACGGGTCACCACATCTTTCAAAATTCGCAAACCTATGCGCAATGACCCGATCAACAAGATCACGATCTATCCCGGTTTCGGGCTGGTGGTAGAGGTTATCGTCAACAGCCTCTCCATAGTCACTCGTGTAACTCAGGTTTTCTGGCTCCGTCTGGCCTTTGTAATATGCCAAAGCAAACCTGTTGCCGTCGTCAGTAAGGTCGTCGGTAATGAACTTTCCATCACAGTTCTTGAAAAGAAACTCTGTTCCGGTCCATTCGCCGGAAACGACTTTTTCCACATCCTCCGGCCATTCCTTTGCGTGGTCAGCCCCAGCCCAACCACGCAGGAGACACCAACGCAGGAATATCCCGATATGGACACCTCCGTACCTGTTCGGTTGGTCCTTTGGGAAGTTGCCACCATAGTGCCAGGCGGCATCATCGTATTTCACAAATTTGACCATATGCGTTGAACCTTCGTTCGTTGAGTTCATGGCGAGCCATCACCCCCACTCCTTCGCCGTCGTCTCGAAATCCGGGCTGCCGCGCGGCACGATGCAGAACCGATGCCCGGTCGGCGCTTCCATCACCACCCAGTCCCCGATCGCCTTCCACCGGCGTGCCCCGAGGGCGGTCAGACGGCGTTCCTCGGCCTCCATGTCGTCGGTCTCGATATCGAGATGGACGCGCGGATCATGGTCCACCGCCTGCACCTCGCAGCTGAGCCCCGACTGGTCCTCCAGCACATGGTACTTGCCCTCGTCCCGCAGGATCCGCGACCCGAAGACGCCTGACCAGAACCCTGACGCCTCGCCCAGATCCTCGGTCCGGCAGTCGATGCTGATCCCCGAAAGGCGCGATTTGTGGCTCATTCCCGTACCTCCGCCAGCCGGCCAAAGGTTTCGCTCTGCGGGTTGACGATGCAGAACCGGTGCCCGGTGGGCGCCTCCATGACGATCCAGCGTTTCACCGGCGCGACCACACTCGCCCCCAGCGCCTGCAGCCGCACCGCCTCGGCCTCCTTGTCATCCGTCTCGATATCGAGATGGACGCGCGGGGCATGATCGACCGCCTGCACCAGCACCTTCACGTCGCCCTGATCGTGGATGGTCGCGTATTTCCGGTCCCCGTCCATCTCCACCGCCCCGCCGAGCGCCGCCCCCCAGAAGGCCGCCGCCGCTGACAGGTCCTCGGTCCTGCAGTCGATGACGAGGCATCCGAGGCGGGCGCGATGGGTCATGACATGGCCTCCTTTTCAAGACCGCTCAAACATTCCGATACCGCGAAGAAAATATTCATTTTTCGTCCGGCTTTATGGCCAGCCCCGCAAGGAAGAGAGCTATTGAAACAATGTAGACAGCCACGACAATCAAAGATGTATTCGCAACATCAACATTCAGGCTTGCGCGCACATATTGAAAAGCCAGGTACGTCAAAGCCATCGCATATAAAAATATGCAAACCCCAACTATTCTTAATATTCTCGACAAGAACCTCACGTCACACCCTCTCGATGATCCGGTCTCCGAACAGCCCCTGCGGGCGGAACACCAGGAACAGGAGCGCCAGCACATAGGCGAACCAGTTCTCGGTGGCGTTCATGGTGAAGCCCATCAGGTCTCCGAACCCCGGCGACGAGACGATGAACTCGAACAGTTTTTCTCCGACCCCGATGATCAGCCCGCCGACAATCGCCCCGGGGATCGAGGTGAAGCCGCCCAGCATCAGCACCGGCAGCGCCTTGAGCGCAATCAGCGACAGCGAAAACTGCACCCCGGATTTCGCCCCCCACATGATCCCGGCGACAAGCGCCACGAAGCCGGCGATGGACCAGACGATCACCCAGATCGTGCGCAAGGAAATCCCTACCGAAAGGGCGGCCTGATGGTCATCCGCCACCGCCCTCAGCGCCCGTCCCGTCCTGGTGAACTGGAAGAACAGGGTCAGCGCCACCACCAGCAAGACGGCGATGATCGCCGCCCAGACATCCAGAAGGTCGATATACATGCCATAGTACTCCGACCCCTCCGCCGCCCAGCCGATCGTCACATCCTCCAGCCAGAACGACCCGCCCGAGGGCAGGCCGACATCAAGCTTCTTGATATCGGACCCCCACATCAGATCGCCGAAACCCTCCATGAAATAGGCGAGCCCAATGGTCGCCATGAACAGGATGATCGGCTCCTGGTTGACCAGATGCTTCAGGACGACCCGTTCGACGATCAGCGCGAACAGCACCATCACGGCCATGGTCAAGAGGATCGCGAGGAAGGTCGGCACCGTCCAGCCGAAGCCATGGATATCGGTGCCGAAGACAGCGTTGATCAGATGCGAGAACGGCACCTGTCCCTGCTGGATGCCGACCAGCGTCAGGGCGGCAAAGAGCGCCATCACCCCTTGCGCGTAGTTGAAGATGCCACTCGCCTTGAAGATCAGCACGAAGCCCAGGGCGACCAGCGAATAGAGCACCCCGGCCATCAGCCCGTTCAGGATCACTTCGATCGTGTTCAGGATCGCGGGGCTCATTCCGTCATCCTCATTCCCCCAGCACCTCCTCAGCCTGGGCCGAGACCTTCACCCGCCCGGCGGTGATCCCGACAAAGCCGCGCGGGGCGTCGGTATGGACGAAGATCTGCACATAATCCGGCTCCAGCGCGCGGACCAGATAAGCCCCGCCGCCGGTGGCGCGATCCATGTTCTCACCCTCTGCAATCGTATAGTCCGCCTCCGCCGCCCAGCCCCGGACCGCCACTGCCACATCCCCCATATCGAACCCGATCCCCATGATCTCGCAGGTCTCGCCGGAGTTATGCGCCACCACCACGATCTTGGGATTGGCATGCCGCCACAATGTCGCGTCCTTGCCGTTCAAAAGCTGTGCCGCCATCGCCTCCGGTGCCCGCTCCAGCCCCTCGGCCATCGGCTGGCGCTCCTCCAGCGGCGTCACACAGGCGGCTGCCAGCGCCCCAGCGATATCGGCACGGTCATCCGCCAGCGCCAGTCCAGGCATCAGCAGCAGGGCCAATGCCAGGGCACGCGATTTCAAGGCAAACCCTCTCCCCCATCCCCTCTCCCAGAGGGAGAGGGGGGCGCCCCAGTGGCAGGTGCCGGGATTCCCCCCTCCCTCTGGGAGGGGGGTCA
>JBNKVT010000056.1:0-14484 GCA_050299335.1 Paracoccaceae bacterium
CGCAGGTGATCAAGGCATGCCTGCTCATCCGGGAAGGCTTCCATCAGGTCGAACAGGCTTTCAAACTTTGCAAACATGGCATCATCTCCGTTGATGCCACTAATATAGGGTCAAATGAGCTTTGGGTCAAGCACGTATATAAGTCCCTTCTTGAGCGCAATCCCGCCGGAAATTGGCAGGACCGCGCCTGCCGGTCAGGCGCGCGGCGCGGGATCGGGATGCCGAAGGGCGGCGCCGGGCCGCGCACGGACGGGCCGTGCGGTACCGCACCGGATTCGGGCGCGCGCCCGCCCCGGCCAACCCCGGCTCGCCCCGGATCGCCCCCGGCAAAACGGGTCACAGATCAGGCGCCCGAGGTTCTTTCAAAAAGATTAAGTTAACCCATTGTCAACTATTTTTCCGAATGAAAACAATGCCAGACCCCCGCGTTTCACGGTGAAACGCCCGTCTCGGCGGCCTGGAAATACGCCGAACCGGTCAGGAACCGCGCCATCCGCGCCGAGACCGCCCAGCCGGCCTCCTCCTCCTTCGAGCCGACCAGGACCACCCCGTCCGCCGGCAGTTTGAGCGGTCCCAGAACCGACAGGATCGCCTCCCGTGCCCGGCTCCAATCCGCGCCGTCTCCGGGGGTCTTGCCCGCCGCGGCGAAATCCAGTCCCGAAACAACCTCCAGCTCGGCCCGGAACGCCGCCGGGGCCTCCGCCTCCGGGGCCAGCGCCAGCAGCCGGCAGCGGATCAGCCCGGACAGTTTCTCGCGGACCTCCGCCGGCATCTCCAACTCCCGCGCCAGCCGCAGCCGCAGCCCTTCGGCGGTGAACAGGAACCCGACCACATCGCGTCCGGTCCCGGTCAGGATCGCGGCGTATTCCGGATAGGCCAGCCCCAGCTCCTTCGCCCGTTTCATCCGCATCCGGACGATCTCCAGCGGCACCGTCCCGACCAGCGCCTTGCGTGCACGCTTCCAGCAATGAAGCTGCCAACCCGTCCCCGGCCCGCGATTATGCCCGATCCCCGGTCCTGTCTGATCCATCCGTCCCTCCGTTCGCTTGCCCGATCTTCGCCACCTCCGCCCGCCCCTGTCAATCGCATTGCCCATGGACCCGGAGCGGCTGGGCGGCTAGAACCGCCGCCAGCCAATACGAGCCAGCCCATGTCCGACGCCCCGCAGATCTATCTCGCCACCCCGCCCCGGTTCGAGCTTTCGGGCTTCGCCGGTAGCTTGGGGACGGTGCTGGACGATTTCGAGATCGCCTGTGTCCGCCTGTCCCTCGCCTCCGGGTCCGAGGACGAGCTGACCCGCGCCGCCGACACCCTGCGCGAGACCTGCGCCGCCCGCGACGTGGCCTTCGTGATCGACAGCCATTACCGGCTCGCCCAGCAACTCGGGCTCGACGGGGTGCATCTGACCGACGGCCACCGGCATCTGCGCGAGGCGCGGAAGCTCCTGGGCGAGGAGCGGATCGTCGGGGCCTTTTGCGGGACATCGCGCCATGCCGGGCTGAATGCGGGCGAGATGGGGGCGGATTACGTGTCCTTCGGCCCCGTCGCCGCAGGGGCGCTCGGAGACGGACACACGGCAGAGCCAGACCTCTTCCGCTGGTGGTCCGAGATGATCGAGGTTCCGGTCGTCGCCGAAGGCGGCATCGGACCCGAGGCGGCGCGCGCGCTCGGCCGGTTCGCCGATTTCCTCTGCCTCGGCACGGAAGTCTGGTCCCACCCTGACGGCCCATGCCGGGCCTTGTCCGGGATCATCGACGCCATGGCCTGAGCCCCGCGGGTAACCGGTCCTTAAGATAGGCGTGGCATCGACGGGGCAGTCAAGTAATCGAATTTCAGGAGAATGCCATGCGGTTTGGAGTTCCGGCGGTCTCGGCGATGGTCCTTCTGGCCGCCTGCGCCTCGCCCTCGGTGCAGTATCTCGGGAGCGAAGGCGTGCCGGTGGATGTGGGCGCCTCGCGCTATACGGTGTTTCGCAAGGGCGACAATGTGCAGGTGATCCGCACCAATCCAGTCCTGCTGCCGAACCGCAACCAGGTCTTTACCGAAGCGGCCTTGGCGATCCACCGCGCGACCGGATGCGACGTGCGCCGCAATTCGTTGACCGGCGATCAGGCGGTGATCAACGCGCAGCTGGACTGCTGAGAGGAAGCCGCCTCAGCCGGCATTCGGCGCGAAGGTGACATTGAGACCGGGATATTCGTAGACGTCGTCCTTCGGATTGCTCAGATCGAAGGTGAAGCCGATCCCGACATGGGCGCCGTCACTGTAGTGGCCGGTTCCGAAGCCGAACCCGATCCCGACCCCGCTGCGCGCCTCGTCGCGGCGGCGCTGGGATTCGTTGACGATTGCCGCCGACCGTGTGGCGCTCCGGCCGTTTGCCCGGCATTCGGCGGTCACCACCGGCGAGCCCTTGCCGAAATTCGGTACCACGACCTCGGCCGGCGTGGTGATCTCGGCACTGTAGAGCGACGAGAAGACCCGGCAGCGGGCCCCGGCGAACTCGGTGGTGCCGGGGCCTTCTGTATCGAGGAAGCTGCGGATGGTAACCAGGGTCTCGCCCTTGAATTCCGGCACGCTCTGGCCCCGGGCGCGGGAGGCCGCATAGACGTCGAGCCCCTGGGCACCCGCGGGATTGGCAAGACTGGCGCGGACGGGGGGCTGGGTGATCTCCATGCCCGTGCAGGCAGTGAGAAGGGCAAGTGGAACAAGCGGGAAGAGGAACACGATACGCATGGGGGCACCTCGCAGTTTGGCGTGACAATCCTACTGTGACGCGCCGGTTTGGCAAAAGGTTCAGTTTCCCTGCAAGGGACCTGGCCCGGGATGCCGCGTCGTGAAACAGGCCCGGACCGCCGCCTCGCAGTCGCGGGCAAGCAGCTTGCGGTCCGCGTAGTCGGTGGCCCGGACCGGAGGGTGGAAATGCACCTCGACCCGGCCCTTGGAGCCCAGCGCCAGCACCGAGACCAGATGCGGGCCGATCTCCATGTCGCCCCACCAGCCGTAGAAGGCCGGATCGCGGCCCGGGGGCGGGTGATAGATCAGGGTGGCGGGCTGGATCCACATCACGTCGCGCAGTTCCTCGGTGAGAAAAGGCGCGAAGAGGGTGGATTTGAACGGCAGGATACGCCGCGTGTCGGTCGAGGTGCCCTCCGGGAAGAAACAGAGCCGGTCTCCGGCCTCCAGCCTGGCGCGCAGCACCGACTGGTGGGTATGGGCGCGGGAGCGCCGCCGCTCGATGAAGGCGGTGCGGGCCATGCGGGCCAGCCAGCCGAGGACGGGCCAGGAGGCGACCTCGGACTTGGCGACGAAATGGATCTCACCGGCGCTGTGCATGGCGAGGATATCGACCCAGGAGCCGTGATTGAGCACCACGGCCCCACCATGGTGCATCGGCTCCCCGTGAATTTCGAGGCTTGTGCCGGTCAGGGCCAGCATGATCCTCGCCCAAAGGCGGACGATGCGGTGGGCCCTGACGGCAGGGAGGACATTTTCAAGCAGGCGAAGGGTGAGATAGACGGCGACCAGCACCAGCGTGACCAGCACGGCGGCTGCGGCACGGAGCCCCATGCGCAGCCATTGCGACACTGTCGGGCGGGGCATCGCGGGCGGGACAGCCGCCTTCCAGACCATACTCATGCGCGGGCGTGGCTCTTTTCGTAAAAGGCGCGGTAGCGGGCGGTCATGCGCGTGGTATCCATCAGCAGGCACACGTCTATGGTATTGAAATCATGGTCGATATAGGCCCCGTCGCCAACAAAGCCGCCGAGGCGGAGATAGGACTTGATCAGGCTCGGGACCATGCGCATCGCCTCGGTGGTGTCGATCCGGTCCTGGGGCAGGCGGTTCATGTCGACATAGTGTCTCTCGACCGCCCGGACGCGAAGGTCCTCGGGAGCGAGATGGCGGTGATGGAGCAGGCTGAGCGCGGGGGCGATGGCCTCGACATCGGTGCCGTGGAAGGAGGCGACGCCGAACATGATCTCGATATCGCGGCTGAGGACATAGTCGGCAAGCCCGTTCCACAACAGGTGCATCCCCACCCCGCCCCGCACTTCGGGGGCGACGCAGGAGCGGCCCAGTTCGACGGCCCTGCGCCTTGACGCGGAGATTTTCGCCAGGTCGTATTCCGACGCGCCGTAATAGCCGATCCCGGCGGCGGCGGCCTCGGAGGACATCAGCCGGTAGACCCCGGCCACCCGGTCGAGCGGATCGGCGATGTTCCCGGCGCGGTTGATCAGCAGGAGGTGGTCGAAATAGGGGTCGAACCGGTCGGATTCCAGACGGGCGGCATGGGCTTCCGGGGCGACATCGGCCCCCATTTCCTCGACGAAGACCCGGTAGCGCAGGCGCTGGGCGCCGCGGACCTCTTCGTCGGTCTCTGCCAGTTTGACCTCGAACTGGCTGGTATCCATCTTCATCACTCCGCCCGCTGAAGCCGCCGGTAGCCGATACCTAGGCGCTACAGCGGCCCGAGGCAACCGAAACCCCCCCCGTCGGCGGCGGCGGCGGGCGCCGATGCATCCTGGCCGCGGTCGCCGGGGCATCTTTCCGTGTTGATGAAATCGCAGCACAGTTCGCCTGGTCTCACCCCTTGAAACGGGAGGCGCGCCTGGCCGGCGCTTGCGGGATTCGCGGACACTGGGCAGTGGTTCCAAGACACCCGGCGCAGCTGAAAATGCCCGTTGGCAGAGGATCGCAGTGCGCCTCACAACCAGCAGTCGATTAAAAACTGTCTCTGCAATTAACTTTCTGTTAAGTGCGAATAGCCCAATTTGTCAGCGCTGCGGGTAGCTAAAGTCCTGCTCGAGCAGAATTTTGGAGCCGTCTATGACCACCTTGCCGGCATGTTCGAAATTGACGGTGATGCGATCACCGATGACCGACTGTACCTGCCCGACCCCCCAGTCGGGCCGGTCGGGATGGCGGACAATGGCGCCTGGCTCCAGAAACTCGTTCATGACCGTTTGCCCCTCCGCCGGAGCCTGAAGATGACCGATACAGACCTCACCGCGCTTGTCAGTTCGCGGATCTGCCACGACCTGATAAGCCCGATCGGAGCCATCGGCAACGGCGTGGAACTGATCTCGGTCATGGGCAATGCCGGCACGCCGGAAATGAACCTGATCGGCGAAAGTGCCGCCTCGGCGACGGCCAAGCTCAGGTTTTTCCGGATCGCCTTCGGGTCGGCCGCGGATGACAGCCAGATCAGCGCCTCGGAGGCCCGCGACATCACCTCGGCCATGTTCCAGGGCCGGTTCCGAGCGGTCTGGGAGATCGACCGCGACCTGCCGCGTCTGGTGGTCAAGGCGCTGTTCCTGTCGCTGCTCTGCGCCGAAAAGGCGGTGCCCCTGGGTGGCAATGCGATGGTCATGGGCTCGAACCCGTTCTCGCTGGTGATCTCGGCCTCGAAAGTGGCGCACGATCCCGATCTCTGGGGCTGGCTGGCGGGCAGTGGCACAGCGGAGATCGTGCCGGGCCTGGTACAGTTCCCGCTGCTTGGCCAACTGGCGCAGGAACGTGGCTTCAGAGTTGCGCAGAGTTTCTCCGAAAGCACGGTGGAGGTGAAGCTGACCGGCCTGCAGATTTCCGCTTCCGAGATTGCAGCGGCGGGATGACGTCCGTCACGGAGCGACACGAAATCCCGGTCGACTCGATGGCGTTCGGTCCCAGGCTCAGGCAGGTGCGCTCCGGTTCAACTGCAATTGGGATCCACGTCCGGGCACTTTGAAGGCATAGGCCAGTATTTCGCTTGTCACCTCGGTTGGGTTCCGTTTGGTAAAGCCATTATAGATGTTGTCCTCATAGCGGATGGGTTTCAGCCATCCGGCCTCGCGCGGCAGACTGACCGAAGTCAATCCCTTCTCGAAGGCCCATCGTGCCAGACGGACATCGACGAATTTCTCGCTGCCTTTCATGAAATCCCAGTCCGGGTAGCTCGAGGCGGGCATGACGCAGGTATTTGTCGCGACCTGGTCGACGACGACCGGCGCGCTGGACTCCTCGTAGAAAGTGAAAACCTTCCGGAAATCGGCAATCCTGGCTGGATAGGTCAGCATGCCGACCAGGTTTTTCCACCGAGGCCGAAATTTCGGCTTTTCGTACAGCGAGCCGTGATAGGATGCGATGACCTCCCGAGAAGGCAGGCTGGCAAGCAGTTTCAGCGAACGAGAGACAAAATTGTCGGGAAAGACCACATCGTCATCGATACAAAAGACGTATTCGGCACCTGCAACCGAGGGATAGAATTTCCCGGTATCCTTGAGATCGGTGTCAGGAATGATGGCGCAGATCTTGTCGCGGTTCAGCTCCGGCGGAATGCTGTCGTATTCGTTGAGCACAATGTTGAGCCGGTCGACCTGCGGCAGGACCGTTTCGACCACCGACAGCATGCTTTCCCGCCGCGGCGGGAAGGTCGCGAGATTGGCAGCGATCATTGCGCGCGCCTTTCAAAGAGCCGGAAGAACGCGAAACCGGTCTCCGTCGGAACGCTTCTGCCGGAATACGTGTCGGGGTGCGGCCAGGTCTCGGCGGGTCGGAACGCCAGCGCATGGTCTGTGATCCATGCCGAATACTTGCAATGCCGCATATGCACGGCGCCGGTCGCCTTGTCCGTGTCCGAGGCACAGATGAGCACATACCGGTCCGCCGCGGCGAACAATCGCTCCATATAGGTGGAAAACACCGTTTCCTCGACAAGGTGGTCGATCACGTCCAGCGACAGGGACAGGTCGAACTCGCGAGGCCGGGCCGTGAAGTCCTGCAATGTATGAAAGATCTTGCGTTTGTCCCTGCCGGCCTTCTTGCGCGCCCGCGCAACCGCGTCCCTGGAGACGTCGAGCCCCGTATAGGATGGCACATCGAATCGTGACGCCTGGTTGCCGTCCCCGAAACCGAACTCGATTACTGAACCAATTTTCCGCCTTGCAACAAGTCCATTGACAATTTCCGCCTTGTAGTCGGCCGACCGTCCAAGGGACCCGGCGCCGGAATTCCGGTCGGAGCCATGGCGATGCTGCCAGTAGGTTTCGCTAGAGAACGGCGTGGATGGGCTTGGGGTGGCAATCGATCTGAATTTCTGAAGCATCTGAGCCCCTGGACATGTCTGGGATACGCACACGGATGAACTTGGAATGCTAAAATATGGGAACCGAACACCGGGGCCTTGTACCATTCCAAAGCGAGCGCAGAAAGAGAAAACACAGACAGGAAAAGCCCTGCTGGCGACAGGGCCGTTCACAATGCCATTGGTGGTGATGTTATTCGGCGTCTTCCTTGGCCAGTTCTTCACCAGTCACCTGGTCGACGACCTGCATTGACAAACAGGCCTTTCCGCAGTCGTCGCAACCCACAAGCCCGACCTTCACGTCCAGGCCCTCCTTGACGATGTCCTTGCGGTGGCCGTTTCTTCAGCTAGAAGCGACAATTCACCGGATAAAATTGTTGACATAAACATTTCTTTATATAGTTATCTGTATTGTTTCAACGGATCGGCTCCAGCCGGTCGATTCTCCGGAAAGGGTCCGGTGCGGTGAGGGTCGGTTGGACAGGTTAAGGACGGCTGAAGGGGCTGGCGGGAATGGAGCGTTTGCTTAACACGATCAAGGCGGCGGGCGACAAGTCGCGGCTGCGGATCCTGTTCCTGCTCAGCCGAGGCGAGCTGAATGTCTCCGACATCACTCAGATCCTGAACCAGAGCCAGCCCCTGGTCTCGCGCAATCTGAAGATCCTGTCGGATGCCGGGCTGGTGAACCGCTACCGCGAGGGACAATGGGTGGTCTGCCGGCTGGCCGAGACCGGCACGGGTGCAGCACTTGTCCGCGCCGTCATCGCCGAAGCCCCCGGAAACGACCCGGTTCTGTCGCGCGACATCGAACGCGCCAACGTCTTGCGAAAGACGCGGGCCGAGGAAGCGGCGCGGTATTTCGAAACCAGCGCCCGGACCTGGGACCGGATCAGGGCCCTGCATATCGCACCCGAGCGGGTTGAGGAGGCGATTCTGGCAGCACTGGGGCCGGAGGCGGTTGGCACGTTGCTTGATCTTGGCACCGGGACCGGGCGGATGCTGGAACTGCTCGCCGACCGTTGCCAGGCCGGGATCGGGATCGACTCGTCGCAAGAGATGCTGGTTGTGGCCCGCGACAAGCTGGCGGGGCCGGAATACGGGCATATCCAGGTGCGGATGGGGGATATCCTGGCCCTGAGCCAGGACAGCCACTCGGTCGATCTGGTGCTGCTGCATATGGTGCTGCACTATCTCGACGATCCGGCGGCGGCTGTGGCCGAAGCCGCACGGGTGCTGCGCCCCGGGGGTCGCCTGCTGGTAGTCGATTTTGCGCCCCATGACCACGAGTTTCTCAGAGATTACTACGCACACCGGCGGCTTGGCATCTCGGCCGAGCAGCTGGAGGCGTGGAGTGCGGCGGCCGGGCTGTCGCAGAAACTGTTCACCGAATTGCCGTCCGCCGGGGGCGAGGCGGAAAAGGGGCTGTCGGTCTCGCTCTGGCTGGCGGAGCGAATGCCGGGGGGCGAAGACGCCACCACGCCCCAAACCGAGACACAGGATGCCTGACATGATTGCCAACCCGACCTTTCCGCCCGCCAAGGGCCGCCCGCGCGTTTCGTTCGAGTTCTTCCCGCCGAAGTCCGAAAAGATGGAAGCCGCCCTCAAGGACACCGTCCTGAAACTGGCCCCTCTGGCCCCGCAATTCGTCTCGGTCACCTATGGTGCAGACGGCTCGACCCGCGACCGGACGCTCGGGGTGATCCGGCATGTTCTCGACGAAACGCCGCTGAATGCCGCGGCACACCTGACCTGCGTCGGCGCCGACCGGGCCGAGATCGACGCGCTGGTGGCCGAATACTGGCGGCTTGGCGTGCGCCATATCGTGGCCCTGCGCGGCGATCCTCCTGCCGGTGCCGGTGGCTACCGCCCGCATCCCGGCGGCTATGCCGGGGCGGCGGAACTGGTGGCCGGGGTCCGGGCGGTCGGGGATTTCGAGGTTTCCGTCTCGGCCTACCCCGAAAAGCATCCCGAAAGCGCAGATCTCGAGGCGGATTTCGACAACCTGAAGCGCAAGATCGACAATGGCGCGACCCGCGCGATCACCCAGTTCTTCTTCTCGAACGACACCTATCTCAGCTATGTCGAGGCCGCCCGTGCCCGCGGCATCGACATCCCCATCGTCCCCGGCATCCTGCCCATCGAAAACTTCACCCGCGCCTCCGGCTTTGCCGAGAAATGCGGCACCACGATCCCCGACAGTGTCAGGGCGCGGTTCGAGGGGCTCGAAGATGATCCCGAAACCCACCGGCTGGTCGCGGCGGTCTTTGCCGCCGAACAGGTGCAGGGGCTGCGCGAGGCCGGGGTGGAGGACTTCCATTTCTACACGCTCAACCGGCCCGAACTGGTGACGGCGACCTGCAGGCTCCTGGGGATTTCGGCCCCTACCGGGACCCGGGAGGCGGCGGATGCCTGAAGTGTCGGAGACGGAGCGCCGCCTGCGGGAGATCGCGGCTGGGCGGATCGTGCTGCTGGACGGTGCAACCGGCACCCAGTTGCAAGCCCACAAGCTTGAAGAGGCGGATTTCCGGGGCGCGCGGTTTGCCGATCATTCCCACGACCTCCGGGGCAATTTCGATGTCCTGAACCTGACGCGGCCCGATCTGATTACCGACCTGCACCGCTCGTATCTGGAGGCGGGCAGCGACATCGTGAAGACGAACACCTTCTCCTCGACCTCGATCGCGCAGGGCGATTACGGGCTGGAAGGGCAGGCCTTCGAGATTGCCCGCGAAGGGGCGCGGATTGCCAGGGAAGCCGTGGCGGCCTTCACCGCCGAGACCGGGCGCGAGGCGTTTGTCGCCGGGGCCATCGGGCCGACGAACCGGACGGCCTCGATTTCTCCTGACGTGGAGCGGCCCGGGTATCGGGCGACCAGTTTCGACGAATTGCGGGTGGCCTACGGCGACTGCGCCCTGGGGCTGATTGCGGGCGGGGCGGACCTGATCATTGTCGAGACCGTCTTCGACACGCTGAACGCCAAGGCGGCGATTGCCGCCATCGAGGAAGCCTTCGAGGCCGAGGGACGGCGTCTGCCGGTCATCATCTCCGGCACCATCACCGACCGATCGGGCCGGACCCTGTCTGGCCAGACGGCCGAGGCGTTCTGGATCTCGATCCGCCACGCCCGGCCCCTGGCCGTGGGGCTGAATTGTGCCTTGGGCGCCGAGGCGCTGCGGCAATATGTGGACGAGATTTCCAGCGTCGCCGATACGCTGGTCTGCACCTATCCCAATGCCGGGCTGCCGAACGCGTTCGGCGAGTATGACGAGAGCCCGGAATACATGGCCGGGCAGATCGGGGGCTTCGCCGCCGACGGGCTGGTGAATATCGTCGGCGGCTGCTGCGGCACCACACCTGACCATATCCGCGCCATGGCTGAAGCCATCAAGGGCAAGGCCCCCCGCACCGTCCCGACCCGCGAAATCCGCATGGAACTGTCGGGGCTGGAACCGTTTCGGCTGACCCCCGAGACCAATTTCGTCAACATAGGCGAGCGGACCAATGTCACCGGCTCGGCCAAGTTCCGGAAGCTGATTACCGCCGGGGATTATGACACCGCGCTGGATGTGGCCCGCCAGCAGGTCGAGAACGGTGCCCAGATCATCGACGTCAACATGGATGACGGCATGCTCGATGCCGAGGCGGCGATGGTGACCTTCCTCAACCTCATCGCCGCCGAGCCCGACATCGCCAAGGTCCCGGTCATGATCGACTCGTCGAAATGGTCGATCATCGAGGCCGGGCTGAAATGCGTGCAGGGCAAGTCGGTGGTCAACTCGATCTCGCTGAAAGAGGGCGAGGCGCCGTTCATCGAAGCCGCACGGCTGTGCCGGCGTTATGGCGCGGCGGTGGTGGTGATGGCCTTCGACGAGCAGGGTCAGGCCGACACGACCGAGCGCAAATTCGAGATTTGTCAGCGCTGCTACCGGATCCTGACCGAAGAGGTCGGCTTCCCGCCTGAAGACATCATCTTCGACCCAAATATCTTCGCCGTGGCGACGGGAATGGAGGAACACGATTCCTACGGGCTGGCCTTCATCGAAGCGACGGCGCTGATCAAGGAAAACCTGCCCCATGCCCATGTCTCGGGCGGGGTGTCGAACCTGTCCTTCTCGTTCCGCGGCAACGAGCCGGTGCGTGAGGCGATGAACTCCGTCTTCCTCTATCACGCGATCAAGGCGGGGATGCAGTTCGGCATCGTCAATGCCGGGCAATTGGCGATCTATGAGGATATTCCGGCGAAACTCCGCGTTCCGGTCGAGGACGTGATCCTGAACCGGCGCAAGGACGGCACCGAACGGCTGCTGGCCATCGCCGAGGATTATCGCGGCGAGGCCGGGAAGGCGCGGGTGGTGGACCTGAGCTGGCGCGAAGGCTCGGTCGAGGAACGGCTGGCGCATGCGCTGGTGAACGGGATCACCGAGTTCATCGAAGGCGACACCGAAGAGGCGCGCGCGAAGGCAGCCAAGGCGCTCGACGTGATCGAGGGGCCGCTGATGGACGGGATGAACATCGTCGGCGACCTGTTCGGCTCCGGCAAGATGTTCCTGCCGCAGGTGGTCAAGGCCGCCCGGGTGATGAAACAGGCGGTGGCCTATCTGCTGCCGTTCCTGGAGGCGGAAAAGGCCGAGGCCGGGATCACCGAGGATGACGCGGCCGGGACGATCGTCATGGCGACGGTGAAGGGCGACGTGCACGATATCGGCAAGAACATCGTCGGCGTGGTCCTGCAGTGCAACAATTTCAAGGTGATAGACCTCGGCGTCATGGTCCCGGCCCAGAAGATCCTCGATACCGCGAAGGCCGAGAAGGCGGACATGATCGGGCTCTCCGGCCTGATTACCCCCAGCCTCGACGAGATGTGCCATGTCGCCGCCGAGATGGAGCGACAGGACTACACCCTGCCCCTGCTCATCGGCGGCGCCGCGACCTCGGTCGCCCATACCGCCGTGAAGATCGACCCGCGCTACAACAAGGGCCAGGCGGTGCATGTGACCGATGCCAGCCGCGCGGTCGGGGTGGCGACAAAGCTGATGAACCCCGGGACGCGCGGGGCCTTTCTGACCGAGACCGGCGAAAGCTACGCCAAACTGGCCGACAGCCATGCCAGGGGCCGGACGGAGCGGCGGTTCTTCACCATCGACGAGGCGCGCGCCAATGGGGCGAAGCTGGACTGGGTCGGGTACCAGCCTCCGAAGCCGGGGTTTCTGGGGACGCAGGTTTTCGAGGATTACGACCTGGAAATACTGGCGCGCTATATCGACTGGACACCGTTCTTTTCCACCTGGGAAATGCGCGGGCGCTATCCCGATATCCTCGACCACCCTGAGCAGGGCGAGGCGGCGCGGGCGCTGTTTGCCGATGCGCAGGAGATGCTGAAGCGGATGACCGGCGAGGGCTGGCTGACGGCGAAGGCGGTGATCGGCTTCTGGCCTGCGGCGTCAAAGGGCGACGATATCGTGCTCTATACCGACGAGGCGCGGAACCGGGAACTGACGCGGTTCTGCACGCTCCGCCAGCAGATGCAGCGAAACTCGGATCGGGCCAATCTGGCGCTTTCCGATTTCGTCGCCCCTGAAGGGACGGCGCCGGACTATCTCGGGGCGTTTGCTGTTTCGACCGGGTTCGGCGAGGATGCGGTGGCGGCGCGGTTCGAGCGGGCCAACGATGATTATTCGGCGATCCTCTCCAAGGCCCTGGCCGACCGTCTGGCCGAGGCGCTGGCTGAAGCGATGCACGAAGAGGTGCGGAAAACCCATTGGGGTTATGCGCCCGATGAGGCGTTCGACAATGCCGGGCTGGTAGCCGAGAAATACGACGGCATCCGCCCGGCCCCGGGCTATCCCGCCCAGCCTGACCATACCGAGAAGGGCGTCCTCTTTGACGTTCTGGACACCGAAGCGACAATCGGCGTCAAGCTGACCGAAAGCTACGCAATGTGGCCGGGGGCCAGCGTCTCGGGCCTCTATTTCTCGCACCCCGAGGCGCGGTATTTCGGGGTCGGCAAGATCGGGCGGGATCAGGTGGCGGATTACGCAGTCCGCAAGGGGATGTCGCTGGCAGAGGCCGAGCGGTGGCTAGCCCCCAATCTGGGCTATGATCCGCTGAAGGCGGAGGAAGTGGCCGAGACGGTGGGTTAGGCGGTTGCACCGATCCGGCAATCTGTTGGGCGAGCCGATGCCCTCGAGGGATGGTGGGTGAAATCACCCACACTACGCGGCTTTACGGCCAGCTCTAGGCGGAAGGGTCCGGGCGTTTCAGGACCATGATCCTGTAGGTGTTGTAGATCCCGAACACCTCCGAATTCCGCTCCTTCTCGACCAGCCGCCGCCAGAGCCGCGTGCGCCGGCGCTGGTTCAGCACCGCCCTTAGCCCCATCCCAAGAAACCGCCGCGACCAGGGGCGTTTGGCGGCAAGCTCGCTGTCGAGCCGCGTCAGGCCGTGGCCGAGCACATTGTAGAATTCCTGTTCCAGATCGACCGACGGCGCCACCGCACTGGTGATATCCTCGTCGCTCGCGGTCACGAGGTCGCGGGCGTCCCTGGCCTCCGCAAAGCGGCTGAAAAGGTGGCCGCCGCCGACAATGGGCATCGGGATGTCGGGGTTGCGGAACTTTTCGGTGCGAAAGCAGTCGGCGATGACGATCACCCCGTCCGGGGCCAGGACCCGGAGGCAGCCGTCAAGGGCAGTGCCTTCGGGGATATACTGGAAACTTTCGGAAAACAGGCAGATGTCGAAAGGACCGGAGCCCGCGTAGTCCTCGAACTTCATCTCATGGACCTTGGCGCCGGGCGCGTTGACGCGGCAGCGCCCGGCGAGAAAGGCCGAGGGGACGACGATCTCGACCTCGTAGCCGAGGCTGAGGAGCTTGCGGGCCGTCTGCCCGGCCCCGCCGCCGATATCGAGGATGCGGGCGGGCGGCGGCGGCAGCACCTTCAGCAGGCGGTCGGTATAAGCGTTCTGCGCGGCCCCGAGATTGGCGGCGGCAACGTCGAGGCCTTCCCAGAAACCGTAATGCAGGTTCTCTTCGCCGGTCAGCCACCGGACCAGGGACAGTCCGACATCGAGACCGATGGATCTGGTGTCCAGTTTGTTGCTCATGCCCCGTTTCCCGGTTGTCCTGCTTACCTGAAGGCTGCCGTTTTGGTGATAGCCCCGCTGGGGTGCCGTCTTATGCATCACAATCGTCTGGGGCAAGCCTGCCGGTCGCGCTTCCCCAGAAAACCCGGAGGCGGGTCGCACCGGGTTCGCGGAGTAAGGTTAGGTTTCAAGCCTCATCTCTAGGCGGCGTCTGCATTTAGCCGATCCACGCCATTGCACATGCGAGATCGACGAAGGCTTTGAATGAGCTGACCGTTTTCTCGCAGCGGAGGGCGATGCGGCGGAAGCGTTTGAGTTTGTTGAAGAAACACTCAACGAGG
>JBNKVT010000057.1:0-7784 GCA_050299335.1 Paracoccaceae bacterium
AGGGCGCGGACCTGATAGTGACGTCCGGAGGGGCATCGGTGGGCGACCATGACCTGATCGGCCCGGTCGCAGCCGAGCTGGGAATGGAACAGAGCTTTTACAAGGTGGCGATGCGGCCCGGCAAGCCGTTGATGGCCGGACGGTTGGGTGACGCGATGATGCTGGGCCTGCCCGGCAACCCGGTTAGCGCCACGGTCTGCGGCAACGTCTTCCTACGGCCGGTGCTGCGGGCGATGCAAGGGTTGCCTGCCACCGCCCTGCCACGACAAAAGGCACCGCTGGCCGCACCAGTCGCCGCCAATGGACCGCGTGAACATTACATGCGGGCCAGCCTGGCCGAGGATGGGACCATAGTAGCGGCGGACCGACAGGACAGTTCGCTCTTGTCGGTTCTGACGGGCAGCAATGCCCTGCTCGTGCGTCCGCCCAACGCACCAGCTGCGGTCGACGGCGAAAGCGTTGAATTTATCCTAATCTGATAACGACTTCTTAACCCTGAACAGAATGTAATCTGGCAGGCAAACAAGCCGAAAGGCCTAAGTTGTTGACACGTATAGAGAACAACCATAGAACATAGGCAGAACGCATGCGACGGAAAACGCGCGCGACACCGAGGGGAAAGAGCAGATGCTGACCAGAAAACAGATGGATCTTCTGGAATTCATCCACAAGCATATGGCGCGCGATGGTGTGCCGCCAAGTTTCGACGAAATGAAGGACGCGCTGGATCTGCGGTCCAAATCCGGCATTCACCGCCTTATCACGGCGCTTGAAGAACGTGGATTCATCCGGCGCCTGCCGCACCGCGCACGTGCATTGGAAATCGTGAAGCTTCCCGAGAACCTGGAAAAGAAACTGGGCGGCTTCCAGCCTGAGGTGATCCAGGGCGGCCGCACCGACCCGCCACGCAATGCCATGCCGGTTGAGGCCGCGGGTGCTGTGGAACTGCCGGTCATGGGCAAGATTGCCGCCGGGGTGCCGATCGAGGCGATTGCCGAAGTCAGCCATAACGTGGCCGTGCCCGGGCAGATGCTGCGCAACAACAAGCATCACTATGCCCTTGAGGTCAAAGGCGATTCGATGATCGAGGCCGGGATCAACGACGGCGATGTGGTGGTGATCCGCGAACAGGCTACCGCCGAGAACGGTGATATCGTCGTGGCGCTCATCGAGGATCAGGAAGCCACCCTCAAACGCCTCCGCCGCCGCGGCGGCGCCATAGCCCTTGAGGCCGCCAATCCCGCCTACGAGACCCGGGTCTACCGCGAGGACCAGGTGCGCATCCAGGGTCGGCTGGTCGGCCTCATCCGCACCTACTGACCGGAACGGAGCCTCCGGACCCGCCCGGCACGGTGGCCCTCCGGCTCCCGAAGAAGGGCCCGCCTCGTGGGGGAGCGGGCCCTTTTCGTTTCAATGGCACCGCAAGAGCATGTCGCGCCAAATCGCATTCACCCCAATCCGCGAACGCGTTTACACTGCAATCGCTGCCTCGCAGGTTGGGGTGAATACTTGTATCCGTTCAGGCGCGACACACTCTAGTTCTCACGGACCCAAAGCCAAATTTCCGTCCTGTCTCCCGGCCTCAACCATTACGAGCGGAGCAGACTCCCCTCCCCCTGTCAGGGGTAGGGGTTGGGGGAGGGGGGCAGCCGTCCTGAGATAGTATCCGGTATTTTCAACGACTTGCTACCTCAGCGTCCAGGGCCGCCGCCCCGCCACCGGATTCGCGCCGAGACTGCGCAGGCCCTCCTCTTCGACCCAGATCGCCGTTGCCCCTTCCCGCTCCAGCGCCGCCTTTCCGATAAACACACACGCCCCCTCCGGCGCCGCTTCCCATTTCGGTGCCACCACCAGCGTCCCTGCAGCGCAAGGTTCCGGCCCCGGTTCGGCCGCATTGAGCCACACAAGCTCCCCAAACCCCGCCAGCGCCACCCGCGTCTCCTGCCGCCCCCGTTCCGTCATCGGCCGCTCTGCCGCCGCCGCCTGATCGACCGCATCGCCATCATTCTCCAGCCAGGTCTCGGCGGCAAATCCGTGCCCGCGCGCCACGTTCAGCGCCCGGCCTTCCGTGCCCAGCACGCCGACCAGCCGCCCGTTTTCCGATATCAGCACATCCGGCCGCTCTGTCCCGTGCCACATCACCAGTGCCACCGCCACCGGCACGATACCGGCAAACCGCAACCGCCCCTGCCACAGCAGCAAGAACAGCCCCCCAAGGCTCACCAGCGCCAGCACCATGGGCGGTCCGCTCGGCACCAGCCTGAGCGCCCCGTCGAGCCCCGCGACCCAGCCCGCCACCCAGAGGATGAAGGCAATTCCCCGGTCCATCAACCAGAAGCCGATCCCCGACAGCCCCAGCGGCCAGAGGCAGAAGGTCAGCACCGCCGCCGGCATCACCACCATGCCCATCACCGGCACCGCCAGCACGTTCGCCAGCAGCCCGAATTGCGAGAACTGATTGAAATGAAACGCCGAAAACGGCGCCGTCGCCATCCCGGCCACGGCGGAGGTAAACGCCACCATCAGCACAGGCCTGACCCAGCGCCCCCGCCCGTAGGCCAGCCCCTGCCACCACGGATAGCGGCGCAGCTCGTTGAACCCTGCCACCAGCGCCGTCGTCGCCGCAAACGACATCTGAAACCCCGCCTCGGTCAGGCTCTCGGGCGTCCTTATCAGCACGATCATAGCCGCAATCGCCACGGCCCTGAGCGTGAATGCCGGCCGGTCAAGCATCACCGCCACCAGTACCACGGCGGCCATTATGAAAGCTCGCTCCGTTGCCACCGCTGCCCCCGAAAGCGCCAGATATCCGAACCCGGCCACCAGAGCCACGCCGGCAGCGATTTTCTTCGCCGGCACCCGCAGCGCCACCATCGGTACCAGCGCCAACCCGTAGCGGATTGCGGCAAAGACGATCCCGGTCAGAAGCCCCATATGCAGCCCCGAGATCGCCAGAAGATGCGCCAGATTCGAGGCCCTCAGATCCACCAGCAAATCCGGATCAATCGCCGACCGATCCCCGGTCAGGATCGCCGCCGCAAACGCCCCCGTTCGCTCCGGCATATGCGCCCGGATCGCATCCGCCATCGCCATCCGAAGCGCCAGGAGCCGCACAGCGACGCCCGAAACCTCCGGCGGCCCGATTGTCACAACCGGATCACGGGCATAACCCACGGCCCCAAGCCTGTGAAACCACGCGTATTTCCGGAAATCGAACCCTCCGGGCTCCACCGGCGCCCCGGGAGGCCCCAGCCGCACCTGCCCGGCGACCCGCGCGCCCGCCTCCGGCACCGCCTCGGCAACCTCCCCATGCATCGAGAACCGCACCCGCGCCGGTGTCCGCTCAACAGCAACCCCCGGCAGATAAACCCGATCCAGCGTGATCCGCAAAGCATTCGAGGCAGACCGGTCCACCCCCACGACCCGCCCCTCCACCGGACCATAGTAATACCAGCCCAGCACCGGTGCCCCCACGCGCTCCGTCCGCCAGGCGGCATTGGCGAAGCCCAGGCACCCGATCCCGATCAGCGCCAGCAGAAAGCCGAGGCGAAGCCCCGCGATCAGCGCCAGTGCGCCAAAGACAGCCAGAAAACTCACCACACCCGCCGCCGGTTCGACCTTCAGCGCGAAATAGATCCCGATCCCGGTTCCGAAGGACACAGGCAGCCACAGGGCGCGGACAGGCCGCTGCGCCTCCCAGATGGCAGGGAAATCCGGCATCGGCACCTTGTTCTTCCTCGTCCAAATGTCCTAGATAGCGCCCGAGAATAGGTAAATTCTGGTTTCCAAGAGGTTAAACAATGGCTCCCAGCCAAGGCCGCAAGGTCGTGACCCGCTTTGCCCCGTCGCCCACCGGCTTTCTGCATATCGGCGGGGCGCGGACAGCCCTTTTCAACTGGCTCTTCGCCCGCCACCACCAGGGCACGTTCCTTTTGCGCATCGAGGACACCGACCGCAACCGCTACACCCCCGAAGCCGTCGATGCCATCTACGACGCCCTCAAGTGGCTCGGCCTCGACTGGGACGGAGACCCCCTCTCCCAGTTCTCCCGCGCAGACCGCCACCGCGATGTCGCGGAAAGCATGGTCGCAAACGGCACCGCCTATCGCTGCTATTCCACCCGCGAGGAAATCGACGCCTTCCGCGAACAGGCAAAGGCCGAAGGCCGCCCGCCCCTCTTCCGCTCGCCCTGGCGCGACAGCGACAAGACCCCGCCCGCAGGAGCCGACCACGTCATCCGCCTCAAGGCCCCCCAGACCGGCGAGACCGTGATCGAGGACGCCGTCCAGGGCCGTGTCAACTGGAAAAACGACACGCTCGACGACCTGATCCTGCTCCGTTCCGACGGCACCCCCACCTACATGCTGGCCGTCGTCGTCGATGACCACGACATGGGGGTCACCCACGTCATCCGCGGCGACGACCACCTCACCAATGCCGCCCGTCAGGCCCTCATCTACCAGGGCAACGGCTGGGAGACACCGATCTTCGCCCATATCCCCCTGATCCACGGCCCGGACGGGTCGAAATTCTCCAAACGCCACGGCGCCCCCGGCGTCGAGGATTACCGCGCCATCGGCTACCCGGCGGAGGCGATGCGCAACTACCTCGTCAAACTCGGCTGGAGCCACGGCGATGATGAATTTTTCACGACAGCGCAGGCAATTGACTGGTTCAACCTCGACGCGATCGGCAAGGCCCCGGCCCGGTTCGACCTGAAAAAACTGGAGGCTTTGTCGGGCCAGCATATCCGCGCCATGGACGACGAAACCCTCACGGAAGAAGTTGCAAATTTTGCTGCAATGCAAAAGAATTCGCCGTTAACCGAACAGCAACGCTCCACGTTGCTAAGTGCGATGCCGGGGCTGAAGGAGCGCGCACGAACATTGGCAGAGATACTTGATATGGCTCATTATTTCCTCGGAGAACGGCCCTTCGTCCCTGACGAGAAGGCCGCCCAGCAGCTCGATTCGGTATCCCGTGGTATGCTGAAGCGATTGACCTCGCACCTGCAAAATGCTAGCTGGACGCCTGACGAGATCGAAGCGCATATTCGCGCCTTCTCCGAAACCGAAGGGCTGAAACTCGGCAAGGTTGCGCAACCCTTACGCGCCGCATTGACCGGACGCACGATCTCTCCAAGCGTCTTTGACGTGATGGCCACCATCGGCAGGGACGAAACCCTGCTGCGGCTCGAAGACGCGACGCGGGAAGCCGCATGAATTTGCTATAACGGTGCCAAAGGCCCGGACAGGACAGGGATTGAACATGACAGATACCACCGGAAAAACCGCGACTATCTCCTTTGACGGCAAATCGCTGGATTTTCCGATGAAAAGTCCCAGCCTCGGGCCGGATGTCGTCGATATCGGCAAGCTTTATGCTCAGGGCGATATCTTCACCTACGATCCCGGCTTCACCTCGACGGCCGCCTGCGAAAGCGCCATCACCTTCATCGACGGCGACAAGGGCGAGCTTTTGTATCGCGGCTACCCGATCGACCAGCTGGCCGCCAAATCCCACTATCTCGAGGTCTGCTACCTCCTGCTCTACGGCGAGTTGCCGACCGCCGCCCAGCTGGAGGATTTCGAGCATCGGGTGACCCATCACACCATGCTGCACGAACAGATGCAGTATTTCTTCCGCGGCTTCCGCCGTGACGCTCACCCGATGGCCACCGTCTGCGGCGTTGTCGGCGCCATGTCGGCTTTTTATCACGATTCAACCGATATCGCCGACCCCTGGCAGCGCGAGGTCGCAACCCTGCGCCTGATCGCCAAGATGCCGACCATCGTCGCCTGGGCCTACAAATATTCCGTCGGCCAGCCCTTCGTCTATCCGCGCAACGACCTCGATTACGCCTCGAACTTCCTGCACATGTGCTTCGCCGTTCCGGCCGAGACCTACGAGGTCGATCCGATCCTGTCGCGGGCCATGGACCGTATCTTTACCCTGCACGCGGATCACGAACAGAACGCTTCGACCTCGACCGTGCGTCTGGCGGGGTCGTCGGGCGCCAACCCGTTCGCCTGCATCGCCGCCGGTGTCGCCTGCCTCTGGGGCCCGGCCCATGGCGGCGCCAACCAGGCCTGCCTCGAAATGCTGCGCGAAATCGGCACCGTCGACCGTATCCCGGAATTCGTGGCCCGGGCCAAGGACAAGTCTGACCCTTTCCGCCTGATGGGCTTCGGCCACCGGGTCTACAAGAATTTCGACCCGCGGGCGAAAGTGATGGAGGAAAGCGCCCGCGAGGTCCTCGGCCTCCTCGGCGTCGGCGACAACCCCTTGCTGCAGGTCGCCCAGGAACTGGAAAAGATCGCCCTAGAGGACGCCTATTTCATCGAGAAGAAACTCTACCCCAATGTCGATTTCTATTCCGGCATCATCCTCGAGGCCATCGGCTTTCCCACCTCGATGTTCACCCCGATCTTCGCGCTCGCCCGCACCGTCGGCTGGATCGCGCAGTGGAAAGAAATGCTCGAGGATCCGGTGCAGAAAATCGGCCGCCCCCGTCAGCTCTATGTCGGCGCCACCCACCGCGACTATGTGGATGTCGAGAACCGCTAAGGGCGGAGCCGCATGAGCAAAAGCCTCGCCCGGGTCCGGGCCGATGCCGAGCGACTCGGCCTCGACATCGCCCCCATCCGCCTCGACGAAGGGACGCTGACCGCCGCCGACGCGGCGCGGGCCTGCGGCTGCGAGATCGACCAGATCATCAAATCGATCCTCTTCCGCGTCGCGGGCTCCGACGAACACATCCTGTTCCTCACCGCCGGCGGCAACCGCGTTGACTTGAAGAAAGCCTCCGAAGTCGCCGGAACCAAACTGGAAAAGGCCGATGCCGCCTCAATCCGTGCCACGACCGGCTTCGCCATCGGCGGCGTCTCCCCAATCGGCCATCTCATCCCGATCCGCACCTTCATGGACCCTAAAATCCTCTCATTCGAGACCATCTGGGCCGCCGCCGGCACTCCCCATCACGTCTTCGAGATCGCCCCCACCAAACTCCGCGACGCCCTCGCCCCCACCATCGCCGACTTCACCACCTGACCCTGCCCCTCCACTCCGCATGGACCAAACTCCCCTCTCCCTGTCAGGGCAGGGCAATTGCATTTGGGTCCGCCTGCCACGGGAAACCCGCCTGAAGTTCGGTTTCCTCCATTCGAGCCAACCCCAAATCCCGCCCCAAATCCATAGCCCCGCCGTCCCCATCCCTCCCCGCTCACCAGGGCTCCGCCCGCTCGCGGCTGAAACGCTCCACCGGAGCGTTTCCGGGACGCCGTTCACCCCGAGGGGCGGGCGCGTTGCTGACACACGCTGAGAGCGGCCCGCTCGGAAGTGACTGCGCCATAAAGTGGTCCGCAGAGGGGTCCGGACAGCGCCCACCCTGGGTCGGGCCTGGCCCTCATTTCGAAGTCCCGGCAGGGCAGGGCAGGTTTCGGGAAGGTGCAGGATCAGGGCGGGCAACATGTACGCGAAAGAGACGCTATACTTTCATATGCGATAGCCCTGCCCTGTCAGGGGGAGGGGCCGGGGGAGGGGGTTGGAGGCTCCTTCAGTCTCCCGGAACACCAACAGCTGCGGCCCCTGGCCCAACGGGAACCGAGCCCCGCAGAGGCGAATGTGACGGGCGGGAGCTCTGCCTCTAGGTCACATACTCATAAAAGGGATTCCCAAGGGGGCTGGGCTGTGATTCACTTCTGCAAAAGAGCAGGGGGCAGTTATGGCGCGTTTCGATCTGACAGATTTCGAGTGGTCGGTGATCCAGCCGCTATTGCCGACGA
>JBNKVT010000058.1:0-62501 GCA_050299335.1 Paracoccaceae bacterium
GCGCAAATCCCGCGCCGCAAGGTCTTCACGCGTCACATTCACCGTCATTCCCGCCTCCATGTTGCTCAACGCCATAGAGTCAGACTTCCTGCCCAGTGGGAATCCCTAAAAGGAGTCAATGAATTCTGCGGCTGGTATTATCCAATGTTCTCAAAGCCAAACCCGTTTTTGCACGCGTGCAAACCGGCCTTCCGGCCACCTGCAGGGGTCTCGATCTCAGAGGAAATTTTGGCTCCGGCGGTAGGATTCGAACCTACGACCAATTGATTAACAGTCAACTGCTCTACCACTGAGCTACGCCGGAACATCGCACCGAAAACCGGTGTCCGCGGCGTATAGCAAAGCAAAAATCACCCGTCCAGCGGAATAATCAGGTTTCCCTGGCTCAGCGCCGCCGAAACACCGCCCCTATCCCAAGCCGCCCCTCCACGGCCACCAGACCGCGCTCACCAAGGTCGATCAGATGCGCCAGGACGTTGCGCGCCGCCGCCGGGTGCAGGTGCGAGGGAACCTCCCGGTAGACCTCCGCCACGAGCGCCTCGACCGTCGCCGGTCCCGAACCGAGGCCATCGAGAATCTGCCTTTCGCGCCTCCGCCGATGCCCGATCTGGTGGGCGATCATCCCCTGCGGCTCCTCCAGCGGCGCGCCATGGCCGGGGAGGAACAGTGCCTCGCCTCGCCCCCGCAGCTTCTCCAGCGAGGCCATGAACCGCGTCAGATCGCCATCTGGCGGCGACACCAGCGTCGTCGCCCAGCCCATGACATGGTCGCCCGAAAACAGCACCCCATGCGCGGCGGAGGCGAAGCACAGATGATTGGCCATGTGCCCGGGCGTGTGGATCGCCTCCAGCGCCCAGCCCGGACCAGAGACAACGTCGCCATCGGCCAGCGCGTGGTCGGGACGGAAAGCCCGGTCCACCCCCTCACCGCCACCGAGCGCGCGGTCTTCGGCGATCCGGGCCATGGTCTCGGTCCGGCCGGCCAGATAATCGCCGAACGCCAGCATCTCGGCGTCAAAATGCCCGGCGATCCGCGGCGCCAGACCGGAATGGTCGAGATGGGCATGGGTGACGAACACATGGGAGATCCGCTCGCCGGGCTCCAGCGCCGCCAGCAAGGCCGCGAAATGCTCCGCATCGTCAGGCCCGGGATCGATCAGCGCCACCGCCCCCCGCCCCAACAGGTAGGAGCGGCTGCCGGTAAAGGTCATCGGCCCGGCATTGGGGGCGGTGACGACCCTGAGATCGTCGGCCAGATATTCCGGTGTCCCGACGGGCGGGGCATGATCAGTGCGAAAGGGCGAAGGCGGCATTGGCTTGCGCGGTTTCCTGACTTTGCGTAACCATCGACGCTACAATGGATTCCGGTTTTCTCAAGCGCTTCCTGCCGCGTTCGCTCTTCGGGCGGGCCTTCCTGATCCTTGTCGTGCCGATCGTCCTGTTGCAGATCTTCGTCGGCATCGCCTTCACCCAGCGATACTTCGCCGATATCACCAAACAGATGACCCGCTCCATCGGACGCGAGATGGCGGTGGCAATGCAGGTCATCGACACCTCGCCCAGTCCCGGGATCGCCCAGGCGCGGCTCGAAAACCTGTCACGGCCGCTGGCGCTGCGCTTCCGGCTGGACGAGGACGGCAAGCTCGACCGCGAACACAGCCGGCCCTTCTACGACCTGTCCGGTGCCTATATGATCGAGACCCTGACCAGGATCCTCGGCGAGGACATATCGGTTGACCTGGCCACCAACCCCAAGGCGGTGTTTCTGAAGGTACTGACCGAAAAGGGGGTGCTCAGCGTCGAAATCCCCCGTGACCGGGTGACGGCGTCCAATCCGCATCAGCTGCCGATCCTGATGGTGCTGGCCGCCATGGTGCTGACGGTAATCGCGGTCCTGTTCCTGCGCAACCAGATGCGGCCCATCCTGGCGCTTGCCGACGCCGCCGAAGCCTTCGGCAAGGGCCAGTCGGTGCCTTTCCAGCCGGGTGGCGCCGAAGAGGTTCGCCGCGCCGGCCATGCGTTTTCGGCGATGCGCGCCCGGCTGGAGCGCCAGATCGAGCAGCGCACCCAGATGCTTTCGGGCGTCAGCCACGATCTTCGCACACCGCTTACCCGCATGAAACTGTCGCTGGCCATGGCCGAGGACCTGCCCGAGGCCACGGAACTGTCCCGCGACGTCTCCGAGATGGAGACCATGCTCGACGCCTTCCTCGCCTTCGCCCGCGGAGACCAGATGGAGGAGATCGAACAATTCGACCCCGCGGTGCTTTGCGACGAGATCGTTTCCCAATGCCTCCGCTCGGGCATGTCCGTCGTTTTCGCCATCGACCGCGACGCCGCCCAGGGTGACACGATCTCGGGCCGCCGGATGGCCATCGGTCGCGCGGTCGGCAACCTCCTCAACAACGCCGGCCATTACGGTACCGAGGCGCGACTGTCCCTCAGGCTTTTGAAACGCGCCTGCGAATTCATCATCGAGGATAATGGCCCCGGCATCCCCGAGGACCGGCGCGAGGAGGTGACCCGCCCCTTCGTCCGCCTCGACGAATCACGCAATCAGAACCAGGGCGGCGGCGTGGGTCTGGGGCTTTCCATCGCCCTTGACGTCGCCCGCAGCCATGGCGGATCGCTCCATCTCGGCGACAGCGGCGATCTTGGCGGGCTCAAGGTGACGCTCAGATTGCCGCGCTGAGGGGCACGGGTCTGCGGGCAGGGCGTACCGCAGCCGCAGGCGGGGTTTTTCACGCCTTGCTTGACAAGAACGCGTCACCGGCCATCTGCGACGGGCGGTACTGCGGGCAGGATTTCGGGCCCCGTCCCGCAGTGCCGGAACCGTCCGGCGCGGGTCACAGGCGGGCAGATTCAGATTGCCGCGCAAGTCCTTGTTATTGACTCGCTTTCCAGATTTCCAATACCTTGCACCAAACAAAGAATGTGGGAGGACCGGAGACATGAGTGAAGGAACCGTAACACGAATGGACCTCAGCGAGGCCGTTTTCCAGGAGGTCGGCCTGTCGCGCAACGAATCCGCCGATCTGGTGGAAAGCGTACTGAGACACATGTCCGATGCGCTGGTGCGCGGTGAGAGCGTCAAGATCTCATCCTTCGGCACCTTCAATGTCCGCGACAAGACCGCGCGGGTGGGCCGCAATCCCAAGACCGGCGAAGAGGTCCCGATCGCGCCGCGCCGCGTCCTGACCTTCCGCCCGTCCCATCTGATGAAAGAACGGGTCAACGCGGGTAACCGCTGAGCCAGGGGACGGAGCCCGCCCCCATGGTCCAGAAATCGCCCGAAGCCTTCCGCACCATTTCCGAGGTCGCCACGACTCTCGATCTGCCCGCCCATGTGCTGAGGTTCTGGGAGAGCCGTTTCTCGCAGATCAAGCCGATCAAGCGCGGCGGCGGGCGGCGCTATTACCGTCCCCAGGACATCAACCTTTTGCGCGGTATCCGCGAGCTGCTGCATTCCGAGGGCGAATCGATCAAGGGCGTCCAGAAGATCCTCCGCGAGCACGGCGTGCGCCACGTCGTCGCCCTCGGTGCGGGCGAGGCGGCCAATACCGCCGAGGCCCCGGCCACCGCGCCGAAGCCCGAAAGAAAGCCTGTTGCCGCCCTCGTCCCCGATCCCGAACCTGGCTCCGGGCCAAAGGCGCGTCCCGCCCCGGCGGCCCCGATCCAGGCGCCGCCAGCCGCTGCGCCTGCGGCCAGGACTTCCCACAGCTCGGCGCCCACCTTGCCGCGCGACAACGTCCAGCGGGATCTATTCGACGACTTTCAGCCCGCCCCGGACCCTACTCCTGCCGCCCGGCGCGTCCCCGAGAACAAGAAGCGTGAGATCCGTGTCCTGCGCGACCGCCTTGTCACCTTGCGCGACGCGATGAAGGGACAGGACTGATGTGGCTTGCCACCGGGCACCGATTGGCTATAAGAGCGGCTCGTCGGGCTATAGCGCAGTCTGGTAGCGCGTTCGTCTGGGGGACGAAAGGTCGTGAGTTCGAATCTCGCTAGCCCGACCACACCACCCCCTGCCCCACCCGGGAGACCCGACATGAGCCAGGGCGTGCTTGCCTCCCAAACCATCGCCGCGATGATTGACCGGGGCGAAATCTCGGCCTCCGAGCCGATCCCCGAACCCCAGATCCAGCCCGCCAGCCTCGATCTGCGCCTTGGCCCCCGCGCCTGGCGCGTCCGCGCCTCCTTCCTGCCCGGCAAGGGCCGCAGTGTCGCCGAGCGGCTGGCCGAGTTCGCCATGCACGAGATCGACCTGACCCCGGGGGCGGTCTTGGAAAAAGGCTGCGTCTATGTCGTCCCGCTGATGGAAAGCCTCGCCCTGCCCGCCTCGGTCAACGCGGTGGCCAACGCGAAAAGTTCGACGGGCCGTCTGGACCTCTTCACCCGGCTGATCACCGACAACGGCACCGAATTCGACCGGATCGACGCCGGGTATCGCGGCCCCCTCTATGCCGAGATTTCGCCGCGCTCCTTCTCCGTCCTCGCCCGGCCCGGCGCGCGGCTGAACCAGATCCGTTTCCGCGATGGGCAGGCCGTGCTGTCTGACCCCGAACTCCGCGCCCTGCATGAGGCCGAGGGTTTGGTGAACGGCCCGGCAACCATCGACGGCGGCCTCGGCTTCTCGGTCGACCTCGACCGCCCTGAAGACGCCCTGATCGGCTACCGCGCCAAGCCCCATACCGGCCTCATCGACCTCGACAAGCTCGCCCATTATCCGGTCGCCGATTTCTGGGAACCGGTGACAGCTTCGGGTGGCCATATCATCCTCGATCCGGGCGCCTTCTACATCCTCGTCTCGCGCGAGGCGGTCCATGTCCCGCCCGATTACGCCGCCGAGATGGCCCCCTATCTCGCCATGGTCGGCGAGTTCCGGGTCCATTATGCGGGGTTCTTCGATCCGGGGTTCGGGCATGCCGCCGCCGGGGGCAGCGGGTCGCGGGGGGTGCTGGAGGTGAGGTGCCACGAGGCACCGTTTGCCTTGGAGCACGGGCAGGTGGTGGGGAGGCTGGTTTACGAGCGGATGCAGGCGCGGCCGGAGAAGCTTTACGGGGCCGATCTGGGGTCGAATTATCAGGGTCAGGGGTTGAAGCTGTCGAAGCATTTCAAGGTTTGAGGCTCGGGCTTTGCACGTGTGCAAAAGCAGGTGACGCATTGAAATTGTTGAGAAAAATAGTTAAGACTGCGTGTATTTTCACGATTTGATCTGCTTTGCGCGCTCAACTCGCCGCGCCGCTGTAGGGTGCGTGATTTCACGTACCACGCCCCTCAGATCACCCGATACACCACCCCCGCCCCGAGATCGCGCACCAGATCGACCCGGGTCCCGTCCCAGTGATAATCCAGATGCTGCCCCTGCGCCGGCAGCCGGGCGAGATCAGGATAGAACAGCCCCGCGCAGTCCCCATCGCCGCGCACGCTGGGATAGACGATCCCCTGCCCGCCCGCGGCCCTGACCTCAGCCCCGAAGGCCTGCGCCGCCGTATAGTCGTCCGGATCGAGCAGTCCGGTCGCGTCACCTGTGCGCAGGTCGTGCAGCGGCGCCTCGATCTCGAGCAGCAATTCGCGGAACTGCGAGGTCCAGCCCGGGCTCTGTCCGGTTGCCGCCATGAAGCGTCCGTGATGGTGCATGGTCTCGTCCACGGCCGTCTCGAAATCCGCCGCCACGTAGAGCACCCCCAGCCGTCCATCGGAGAAACGGCTGGGCCGGTCGGGGCTGGTATGGGTGAAGGGGGCCATCAGGAAACTGGCACCGGGGCCGCTGACCCGGCGGTCGGGGGGGACAAGATCGAGCTGGCCGATGGTTTCCATCAGGCGCGGGTTGGTCTTCTGTTCGGCGGAGATCAGCAGCGGCCAGTCGGCGGGATCGGCGATGTCCTCGAAGAGGTCAATGGGCGGATAGGCAGAACGGATAATCCGCCTTGCGTCCCGCCAATGCACCGGGGTGACCGCCACATCGCGCGGCTGCGTCACCAGAGCCCGCGCTCGGAATCCAGCAGCCGCCGCACCCGCATCAGGTCGGTGAGTTCGCCGCCCCGCATGACCTGCAGCGCGCTCGCCCCGCCGAAGGCGGCGTTATCGGCCCTGATCCAGTCATAGCCCCGCTTGGGATCGGTGAAGATGATCCGCAAGGCCTTGTGAATGCCGAGAATATTCGACAGGCGCGCTTTCTTGTCCCGGTCGAGCCGTCCAGGCTGGCCGGATTTCCAGCGACGGTAGCTGCGCACCGGCAGATCGAGCAGGATCGCCGCCTCGTCATCCGTCAGCCGCCACTTGCCGAACAGGTTCAGCACCGCACGCAGCATCGCTGCGCCTTCTTCATCCGTCACCGGATCGGAGGCAAAATCGGCGGATTTGGTTTCGAGGGCCAATAGGGACATATGAATTCTCCTTTATGGCAGTATATAGCACTTATCCTGCCATTTGGCAAGATCACCTGTAGGGTGCGTGATTTCACGCACCTTCCTTGAGGGAAAATGGATGCGGAGCACCCATCCCTATAGCATTTTGCGCCAAATCGAATTCATTCCAAACCGCGAACGCATTTGCTACGCAAACGCTGTCTCGCGGATCGGAATGAATAAGTGAATCCGGTCAGGCGCAAAGCGCTCTAAACACAATGCCTTGGCCATTGGTTGGAAGAGAATTTGAAGGGGTGGTGCGTGAAATCACGCACCCTACGGTAAGAAGCGGTCGGCGTTGGCAGACAGCGTGTCCGTCCGTCCGAGCCTATTGTGACGCCGCGTTGGCCTCTTCCTCGGTGGCCTGCTGACCGTTGGCCCAGAAGCCGTCATACTCTTCGCCCGAGGCGTAGATCATCTTGCCGCGGCCCTGGCGCTGGCCCTTCGAGAAGAAACCCTCGTAGCGGTCGCCATTGGGATAGACAGCAACCCCTTCGCCATCGATCTCGCCCGCCGCCCAGCTCCCGGTATAGGTGAAGCCGTCGGCCATGGTGATCTTGCCCTCGCCGTCGCGCTGACCGGAGACGAAAGTGCCTTCGTAGACGGTGCCGTCGGCATAGGTCGCCGTGCCCTCGCCGTCACGGAGGCCGTCCTTCCATTCGCCGGTATAGGTGAAGCCGTCCTGGTAGGTCATGGTGCCGATACCATGGTTGCGGGCGTTCTTGAACTCGCCCTCGTAGACCAGTCCGTTGTCGTAGCGCGCGATGCCCTTGCCCTCGATCACGCCATTGACCCATTCGCCTTCATAGGACGAGCCGTCGGCATAGGTGATCTTGCCGGTGCCGTGGGGCGCGTCGTTGACGAACGCGCCTTCATAGACCGAGCCGTCGGGATAGTTGACCACGCCAGAGCCCTCGATACGGCCCTCGACCCAGTCGCCGTCGTATTTGTACCCGTCCTTGCCGGTCAGAACGCCCTGCCCGTGCCGCTGGTCGCCCTTGAAGGCACCGACATAGACATCGCCCGAAGCATAGGTCGCCGTGCCCTGCCCCTCGCGCTGGCCGTTGACCAGCGTGCCCTCGTATTTGTCGCCATTGGCCTGGATCAGCACGCCGGTGCCGTTGATCTGGCCGTCCTTCCATTCGCCGGTATAGGTCAGCCCGTCGGGCATGGTCAGCGTGCCGGTGCCCTCGCGGACCCCGGCGACGATGTCGCCCTCATAGACGGCGCCGTCGGGATAGGTGATCGTACCGGCACCCTGCTTGACGCCCTCGACCCAGTCACCGTCATAGCGATAGCCGTTGGGCGAGGTCATCACCCCGGTGCCGTGATGCACCGCGTTCTGGAACTGGCCTTCGTAGCGGACGCCGTTGGCATATTCGGCCACACCCTGGCCACCGATCTTGCCGTCGACCCAGTCACCCTCATAGGTCCCGCCATCGGAGAAGACGATCTTGCCGGTGCCTTCCGGTTTGCCGTTGACGAAGGTGCCGGTATAGATCGAGCCGTTGGGGAATTTCGCCGTCCCCTCGCCCTCGATCCGGCCTTCGACCCACTGGCCCTCGTATTCATAGCCGTTCGGCAATGTGTAGCGGCCCTGGCCGTGTTGCTTTCCGTCCAGAAATTCGCCGGTATAGACGCCACCGGTATCGTACTGTTTTGTCTGAACTTCCTGCGCCCCGGCCTCTGCGGTGACGAGTGCGGTGATGGCAGCAGCAGCCATCAGTCCCTTGCGGATCGATTGTGTTTTCAACTCTTCCTCACATGCGCACCCAGTCGCACGCGCCTCTACTCAAGTGGCCCTTGTCCCCACCTTCTGCGGGTTTTGCAGGGATGTTATGTGCTACATACATGCCTGACAACGCTTATTATCTCCCAATGTGACTATCTGATGGCACTTTTGGTGCAAATACCACACGGGGCCTGGGGGCCGTTTGGTCTTGCCCGTCCGGCCCCGTCCGCTATACCCGCGAGTTGACCTAACCCAGCGGAGCGGGCAATGCCAGAACGATTTCGCCTCACTCTCGCCCAGTTGAACCCGACGCTCGGCGATCTGGCGGGCAATGCCGACAAGGCTTTCGCCGCGTGGGAGGCGGGGCGCGGGGCTGGCTCGGATTTCGTTGGACTGCCCGAGATGTTCCTCATCGGCTACCAGCCGCAGGATCTGGTCATGAAGCCCGCCTTCGTGGCCGATGCGCGGTCCTATATCGACATCCTGGCCGCCCAGACCGCCAAGGGCCCGGCTTTGGGAATCGGGGCGCCGCTGGTCGAAAATGGCAAGCTTTTCAATGCCTACTTCGTTTTGAAGGGCGGCAGGATCGCAGCGATTTTCCGCAAGCACGAACTGCCGAATTTCAATGTTTTCGACGAGGAGCGCGTCTTCGAGACTGGCCCCATTTCCGGCCCCGTCGCAATCGGTCCGATGCGCCTCGGCATCCCGATTTGCGAGGACGCCTGGCACAGCGATGTCTGCGAGACGCAAGCCGAGGCCGGTGCCGAGCTGTTCTTCGTCCCCAACGGCTCGCCCTATTTCCGCGACAAGTTCGACATCCGGATGGCGCATATGGTGGGCCGGGTGGTCGAGAATGATCTGCCGCTGGTTTACCTCAACATGGTCGGCGGCCAGGACGACCAGGTTTTTGACGGCGGCTCCTTCGTGCTCAATCGTGGCGGAAAACTGGCGGTGCAGCTGCCTTCCTTCGACGAGGCTATCACCCATGTCGATTTCACCCTCGGCCCGGATGGCTGGGAGGCCGAGCCGGGTGAGCGCATCGCCCATCCGTCGGCCTGGGAGCAGGATTACCGGGTCTGCGTCGAGGGCTTGCGCGACTATATGGGCAAGCACGGGTTTTCGAAGGTGCTGCTGGGGCTTTCGGGCGGCGTCGACAGCGCCCTGGTCGCCACCATCGCCGCCGATGCGCTGGGGCCTCAGAATGTGCGCTGCGTCATGCTGCCCTCGGAATACACGTCCCAAATCTCGCTGGAAGACGCCGCCGCCGTCGCCAAGGCCCTCGGCACAAGCCTCGACACCGTCCCCATCGGTCCGGGCCGCGCGGCGATCACTGACACCCTCGCACCGCTTATTGAAGGCACCGAACCCGGCATTGCCGAAGAAAACATCCAGTCCCGCCTGCGCGGGCTGCTCTTGATGGCCATCTCCAACAAATTCGGAGAGATGCTGCTCACCACCGGCAACAAGTCAGAGGTCGCGGTTGGCTACGCGACGATCTACGGCGACATGGCCGGGGGCTACAATCCGATCAAGGATATGCTGAAGACGCGCGTCTTCGAGACCTGCCGCTGGCGCAACGCCAACCACCGGGCATGGATGAAGGGCCCCGAAGGTACGGTCATCCCGCCTCGCGTCATCGACAAGCCCCCCTCGGCCGAGCTGCGTGCCGACCAGAAGGACGAGGACAGCCTGCCGCCCTACGAGGTCCTCGACGGCATAATCGAGATGCTGGTCGAAAAGGATGCCTCGGTCGCCGACTGCGTCGCGGCAGGCTATGACCGCGAGACGGTTAAGAAGGTCGAACAGCTCGTCTACATCAGCGAACACAAACGCTTCCAGTCCGCCCCCGGCCCCCGCCTCACCCGCCGCGCCTTCTGGTTGGACCGCCGCTATCCGATCGTGAACAGGTGGCGGGATCCTTCGGGGGGGTGAGGGTTGGGAGAAAGGCAGAGCTTCCGCCTGATCCTGGCAACGCGGCAGATTGCAAAATCGTGCTCTCCCGGATCGCCTCACCAGAACTTCCACCACGCCTTTCGGGGTATCTGAAACCTCATGATCGGGATGTCCACGGGGTCAACCACCCATTGCTCGAACTGTCCCTCGAACTGAAAGCCAAGGTTCGCAAGCAGTGCTTCTTCCGCCAGATCGAGCGGATGAAATGGCAGCGGGTATTCTTCTTCATCCCCGAGCGCACGAGACCCGTCCCAGAAAGGCGCCTCAAAGGGCAGCTTGCCACCAATATCCTCCAGAATGCCGCTGTCGGGTGAAAGACTGAGCGCACGCACCAGCTTTCCCTGTTGCCAAATTGCGAAAGCAAACCAGTCGACGACGGAATGCGTGGCGTGAACATAGGCGGTCGATCCAATTTCCGGATCGTGCCAGCGCGCATCGATGCGGGAAAGGAAATCCACCCCGAGTTCGTGATGGGCAATGATCTTGAGGTCGCCGTAATCTCCGACGAACACTTCGTTGTCACCCGGATTCAGATAGCTGAGATCGCCATCCTCCTGTTCCTGCAACTGGGCCCCGGGCAGCAAGCGCTTGGCGAGATGCAAGGAGGCGGCGCGATCAAGCTTGGGATCGCCTCCCAGAATTGCCTTTGGGTCCCCATCGAAATATGCAGCGAACCACGCCTTTGCCCCCATTGGTGACGCTCCATGAGAATCTGAAGTTCCGGTTTTTCAAAGCCGATCCTCGTCGATAGCACATCATCATTCAAGTCAGGCTCCTGACGGATCGGTGCGCGTTTAAATCAAGCCCTGCTCGAAGATTCTCCCTGGATGCGTGCAAAAGTCCGCACGCATCTCGCCACATGATGCCTGACCGTCACGAAATTTTCATCGCAACGCCCGTGAAAATTTGTCAGAAACAGCGCAACCCATCCGCCTGACCCAGTGTCCCTGACCGAGGCACCCATGGCCTATGTCGACCTTTCGCTCTTCATCGCCGCCCCTGTCGAAACCGTCTTCGACGCTATCGCCCATCCCGAGAATTTCGAACGCGTCGCCCCACAGCTGAAGCGTATCGAGTTTCTCTCCGAGACCCGCCGCGGCACCGGCACAAGCTTTCGCGAGACACGGGTGATGAAGGGGCGTGAGACGGTGACCCAGCTCGAGATCACCGAATACGCCGAAAACGACCGCGTCCGCATGGTCACCGATAGCCATGGCACGGTCTGGGACACGCTCTTTACCGTCGCCCCAGACGGCGATGGTACCCGCCTGACCCTGTCAATGGACGCCCGACCGCACGTCTGGTCGCAGAAACTCATGGTCCCGCTGATCCGCAAGATGGTCGCGCGCGCCGTCGAGGACGACATGCAAGGCGTGAAGTCATGGTGCGAAGGCCGCGCACAGACCTGAAGAAAGCAACCAGATTGGTTCCCCGGGCGATCGCCCCCTCCCTCCTTCTTACAAGTACTCCGGGGGGGTGCGGGGGGCGGAGCCCCCCCCCAGTCGTCCCGCGAAGCGGGGCGAAAGACCTCCCTTACATCCCTGCCCCGGCCGGCGCCCGGACCAGCCCGTCGCCACGATCCGCGATATCGACCCCGGCAGCGAACACATCTGTCACGCAAGCTGTCCTCAGCCGCGCCACCACCGCATCGGCGTTGACCGGGATCCCGGCATTCCTCAGCGTCTGCCACCACAGGGCCGCAACCCCGGCCACATGCGGACAGGCCATCGAGGTGCCGCGCAGCGACTTCAGCCCGCCATCGGTCCAGGCCGAGATCACGTTCACACCGGGGGCCGAGACAACCGGATTGGTGTTGGAGAAATCCGCGATTGTCAGGCCGGCAGCGCCCTCGCCAGCCGCCCCCACCGACACGATCCCCCGTGCCGCCGCAGGCAGCGACGCCGAAACCTCGAAATCCGGATGCTCGTCACGGCGGCTCTCGTTGCCCGAGGCCGCGACCACCACCGTGCCGCCATTGAACGCCGCCCGCGCCGCGATCACCGCCATCAGCGCGTCGAACATGCGCAGGTTCTCGCGATACGCCTCCAGCGCCACCGAGGTTGCCAGCAGCACAGGGAAGTTATCCGCGACCAGCCGCTCGACCAGCCCCGGGAAGTCAAACCCCAGCGACATCGAGATCACCTGCGCGTTCTCCGACGAGGCCCACTGGATCGCGTCGAACAGCATCTCCGACCCGCCCGACCCGTCATTGCCGAGCACCTTCCCGATCAACGCCTCGGTCACGCCGCGCGCCACCCCGATCCGCGTGCCTCCGACATCGCGCCCGAACACCGTCCCGGCACAATGGGTGCCGTGGCCGTTCTGGTCGCCGTCCCCGTCGCCGGAAAAATCCCGCTGGGTCAGGTTCACCCCGGCAAAGGCCGCATGATCGGCCTTGATCCCGGTATCGAGCACCGCCACCTTCACCCCAGCCCCATCCGCCGGACTGGTATCGGCCCCGACGGCCGTGACCCCCCAGGTCGGTGCCCCCGCCGCTGTGCCTTCGCCGTCAAACGGCTCGATCAGTTTCGTCGGCATCGACCGCGCGATCCCCAGAACGCTCGGGTCGCGGGCCGCGTCGCGCCGGTCGGCGGCGCTCAGTTCGGCAACACTCACCTCAGGCTCGGGCGGCGCAGCCGCTGCGACCCCTGGTCCGAATCCTTCCAGAAGCAGATCGCGCCCCATTGAACGGCGCGGGAAACCGCGGTCCTTCAGAATGATGAATTTTTCCATGATATCCCCCAAATCTCTGTTGAATGCCCGGGGCGCTGTTCTCTGCCACCGGACCGCAGGCCAGACCATAGCGCCCTTTCCCCTGCCCCGACTGTGACATTTTCTACCCTGACGCGAATCCCTTCGCCACCGCTCCGGGTCTGGACGCCGCTACGTCCGGCAGCTACATCGGCAGGCAACGAACAGGGAGCCACGCCGATGACACACGCATTCATCTTCCCCGGCCAGGGCGCGCAGGCCGTCGGCATGGGCCGCGACCTCGCCGAGGCCTACCCGGCGGCGAAAGCCGTCTTCGATGAGGTCGATGAGGCGCTTGGCGAGCGCCTCTCCGATCTCATCTGGAACGGCCCCATCGAGGACCTCACCCTGACCGCCAACGCCCAACCGGCCCTGATGGCCACATCGCTGGCCGGAATGGCGACGCTGAAAGCCGAAGGGGTCGATGTTGCCTCGGCGGCCTACGTCGCCGGCCATTCGCTGGGCGAATATTCTGCCCTCTGCGCCGCAGGGGCGCTGAGCCTCGCCGACACCGCCCGCCTTCTGCGCCTGAGGGGCCGCGCCATGCAGGAGGCCGTCCCGGTCGGCAAGGGTGCCATGGCTGCCATCCTCGGCCTCGACCTCGCCGCCGCGCAAGAAATCGCCGCCGCCGCGATCGGCGGCATCTGTGCGGCCGCCAATGACAACGACCCCGGCCAGGTGGTCATTTCCGGCGACAAGGCCGCCGTCGAAATGGCCGCCGAGCTGGCCAAGGAGAAGGGGGCCAAACGTGCCCTGATGCTGCCCGTCTCCGCCCCCTTCCACTGCGCCCTGATGGCCCCTGCCGCCGAGGCGATGCGGGAGGCGCTGGCCGATGTCACCATCGCCGATCCCGTCCCGCCGCTGGTCTGCAATGTCCGCGCCGAGGCTGTCGCGTCCGGGGAGGAAATCCGTTCCCTCCTCGTCGACCAGATCACCGGTGCCGTACGTTGGCGCGAAAGTGTCGCCTGGATGGCCGCGCAAGGGGTGACCCGCTTTGTCGAGGTCGGTGCCGGTAAGGCGCTGTCGGGCATGGTCCGACGCATCGAGCGCGAGGCAGGAACGCTCGCCCTCAACAGCGCCGAAGACGTGAAAACCGTTGCTACAGAATTGCTTGCAGGAGAAAGCTGATGTTCGATCTCACCGGAAAATCCGCCCTCGTCACCGGCGCCTCGGGCGGTATCGGCGGTGCCATCGCCAAGGCCCTGCACGCCGCCGGGGCCACAGTCGCCCTCTCCGGCACCCGCACCGATCCCCTGAACGCCTTGGCGGGCGAGTTGGGCGACCGCACCCATGTCCTGCCCTGCAACCTCGCCGACCGTGAGGCTGTCACTGAGCTGCCGAAACAGGCCGCCGAGGCGATGGGATCGGTCGATATCCTCGTCAACAACGCCGGCCTCACCCGCGACAACCTCTTCATGCGCATGTCGGACGAGGAATGGGACCAGGTGATCGAGATCAACCTGACCTCGACCATGCGGCTGTCGCGCGCCGTCCTCCGCGGCATGATGAAGGCCCGTTGGGGGCGGATCGTGAATATCTCCTCCATCGTAGGGGTCACGGGCAATCCGGGGCAAGGCAACTATGCCGCCTCGAAGGCCGGGGTCATCGGCATGTCGAAATCGCTGGCAGCTGAGGTCGCGTCGCGGGGGATCACCGTCAATTGCGTGGCACCCGGTTTCATCACCACGGCGATGACGGATGTGCTGTCGGACGACCAGAAGGCGAAGCTGCTCGGCGGGATTCCGGCGGGCCGGATGGGGACGGTCGAGGAAATCGCCTCGGCGACGCTGTATCTGGCCTCTGACGAAGCCGGCTACATCACCGGGCAGACCCTGCATGTAAACGGCGGCATGGCGATGATCTGAGACCAGCCGTCTGCGCGCGGTATGGTAACCTCGCAAGGGGCTCTGCCCCCGATTGCCTGCGGCAATCTCCCCCGGAGTATTTTGACGAAGAAGAAGGCTGGGAGGCTTTCGCTTCCTGCAGCGTTTCGAGAAAGCCTCGTTGGTCCCACGTCGCTTTTCGAGATCGAGGCCGGGCCGAAAGGCTGAGAATGGCTATTCGGTTTTAACGTTGGCGATCGCGCATCGCTCGCCAATAGAGCCCGTGGCGCAGCCACGGCGAGCGGGCCCAACGGGAGCCGAGGCCCGAAGGGCCGAGAGCGACGGGCGGGAGCGCTGCCTTTGGGAAAGGCGGGGGCCTCGGTGCGGAGAGCCGGATTTCAGCGCAGGCGGGGGGGGCGTTCGGGGTCGGTGCCGGGGGCTTTGTGGGCTGGGGGCTCGGGGGGCTGGGGGAGATCGAAGCGCAGGGCCACGTTCGCGAGCCGCGTTTCAAGGGCCGCGCCGCCCTCGGCAAACACCACGCCAAGCCCATGTTCTGGGGCGGCGAAATTCCGCGCTTCCGCCATCAGTGCCGCCACGGCCCCCTGCCGCTCGGGCGTCACCCCCGTCAGTACCAGGACCAGCCCGCCCTCGGTATCCTCACCCAGCCAGGCCGTCCGCACCACCCCTGCCAGCATGGCCAGCCGCTGGTCCAGCGCTTTCAGAAATGCTTGGGACGCGGATTTCGGCGCAAACAGCCGGTCCGGCATCGCCCCGGCAAGGTCGGGGCTTTCCGAGGCGGCTTCGCGCATCCAGTCGAGCACGTCGCCGGTCAGCACATAGTCCGTCTCTGCCCCTGGATTGATCGCCACGCCAATCCCCTGCCCCGCCAGCATGCCGACAATCGCCCGACCCGACAGGACCAGATGCGGCATCGGTGCTTCGACAAAGCCCCCAAGACGCACGTCGCTGTCAAAGGCCAGCGCCAGTTTCCCGTCTTCGGTCTCCAGCACCAGGGGCGCGGCGTGGTCTGCCTGTGGCTCTGCCTCCAGCAGGAGATACAGTTCCGACGCCGCGATCAGCCCGTAATAGTCCCGCCGCGCCGCCTCGTCCTCGGGATCGGCCATCATCGCGGCGTGGGCGGCGTCCAGCGCACTCATACCAGCAGCGACGCCACGCGGGCCCGGATCCAGGGCACCAGTTCGGCCTCGAACCACGGGTTTTTCTTCAGCCAGCCGGTATTGCGCCAGGAAGGATGCGGCAGAACCACGGTGTCCGGCAGCCAGTCGCGCCAGTTCCGTACCGTGTCCGTCACCCCATTTGCGCCGAGGTGCCAGTGATGGGCATAGCCGCCGACCAGGACCTTCAGCTTCACCTGCCCCATCGCTTCCATTGCCCGTGTGTGCCATCTGTCCGCACAGACAGGCGGCGGCGGCAGGTCAGAGCCCTTCTTGTAGCCCGGAAAGCAGAAGGCCATCGGCAGCACCGCGAATTTCTCGCGGTCATAGAACGCTTCCCGGTCCACCCCCAGCCAGTCGCGCAACCGGTCGCCCGAGCGGTCATCGAAGGGAACGCCGCTTTCATGCACCCGCATTCCCGGTGCCTGCCCGGCGATCAGGATCGGGGCGGTGTCCGAAAGCCAGACAACCGGACGCGGCGCGTGGCGCGTTTCGGTCGCGGCGAAGCGCTCCGCGCAGAGGCGACAGGCCCGGATGTCCTCGACCAGCGCCTCCATCTTTCAGCCATCCTCCCCGGCGACGTCGAGCCCCAGGGCGTGGATCTGTTCCTTCATCTCGTCCTTCAATGCCGCATAGACCGCCCGCTGCCGAGCCACCCGGCTGAGGCCGTTGAAGGCGGCGGCCCGGATGCGCACCTCGAAATGGGTCTCGCCACCCTCGCGCCAGCCGCCATGGCCGCGATGGGCCTCGCTGTCGTCGCGGACCTCCAGCAGGGACGGGCTGAACGCCGCCTGCAATTTCGTCCGTATCGTGTCGGCAACCGCCATATCCGATCCTCAAATAAACTGTGACTTGGCCTTCGGCGCAGAAACACTAAACTGTCGCCTCCGACTCGGAAACCTCGAACTCGGGAACCCGCGAAAGGAGCCGACCTTGAACCGCCGATCGCCGTTTGAATTCGACATCTCCGTGTCCGCCGACAAGAAGCGCCGGGCGAAGGCGCGCGGGCGGTCGGGGGCGGTCGAAACCTCGTCGCGGCCCTGCTCGCATCCCGAATGCGACCAGCCCGGCAAGTACCGGGCACCGAAATCTCCCGATAATCTGGAAGAGTTCGTCTGGTTCTGTCTCGATCACGTGCGCGAGTACAATCTCAAATGGAATTTCTTCCAGAACCATTCCGAAGCGGAGATGGACAAGCAATTCGCCGCCGACAAGGTCTGGGAGCGTCCGACGCGGCCTTTCAAGAAATCCGCCGAGGGCCATCCCGAGGGCCGGGCCTGGCAGCGGTTCGGCTTTGACGATCCGATGGAGGTTCTGGGCGAGAATGCCACGCTCAACCCCGCCGCCGACCATGCCCGTCAGTCCGCCCGCCAGCGCCGTCTGCCGCCGACCGAGCGCAAGGCGCTGACCATCCTTGAGGCTGAGGACGTGGAGACCAAGGCTGAAATTCGCAAGAAATACAAGGCACTGGTGAAAGTTCTTCATCCTGACATGAATGGCGGCAACCGCGATGACGAAGACCGTCTGGCCGAGGTCGTCTGGGCCTGGGATCAGATCAAGGGAAGCAGGTCCTTCCGGGACTGATCCTGGTCGCTTCTCGACCGGGAACCAATGCCGGATCAAGGCGGATCTGCTATGCCGGAAACTCGCCCAACCAATTCGCGATTGCGATAGAAAGAGTCTGTCGGTAGACGATATCTGCCACAGCGCATTAAAACCGGATGCGAAGGGCGTCAGTACCGCAATATTTGCCCAGTTGGTTTGATAAAATAATAGGGAAAACCATGAATATTGAACAACTTGACATCGAGCGCCACCAGTTGCCTGGACTGCTGAAACGCACCGAACTGGTTGGAATTGAACTTGGTGTGGCCTCGGGCGATTATTCGGCAAAAATCTACCAGACGGGGTGCTTTTCCAGACTCTACGGCGTAGATATGTATGCCGACCACCATGATGTCGACGAGTATTGCGCTGCTCTGCGTCTGGTCGGTCTCGACGCGAATTACTGGCTGCTGCGCATGCGCTTCGATCAGGCGCTTTCGCTCTTTGAAGACGGCAGTTTTGACTTCGTCTATATCGACGGCTACGCCCACACCGGCGAGGATTCCGGGCGCACGTTGTTCGACTGGTTTGCCAAGGTCAAAGTCGGTGGCATGATTGCAGGGCACGATTTCCACCCGGACTGGCCTCTGGTCCAGAAATCAGTCACGACACTGGCGCAGCTATCCGGCCTGAACCTGATGCAAACCCGGAAAACCGAAAATCCCGGTCCGCAGGACGACTTTCCGTCCTGGGCCATTCTGAAGTCCCGTCCGGTCGAGGTCAGTTATCCCGACGAACTGCGCTCGCTTTACCAGCCGAAGCCTCCGAAAAAAGTACATTTCCTGAAGCGTGTTGAGAGGAAAATCAGGAAAGCGTTGAAATAGGTGGGCCTGTCTGATCTCCATTTGCGTCTGTTTAGGGGGCACAGGATTATTTCCCCGCTTTCCCGCTCGGAAATCGGTTTCAACAGGCAACTGATGGACAGACAGGTCGGCAGTTCCTGCATGATCGTCGGGACAGCACCTTCAATCAACGACCTTCCTCTTGAACGGGCTTCGGGCACCGATACCTTTTTTCTCAACAAGGCATACACATTGACCGGAAGGATCAAGGCACCGAAATCCTATCTTGTCCTCAGCGACCCGCTGGCCTTTGAAGATTACGGTGCCTCAATCCCTTTCGAATCCTTTGATATCAATTTTTTCACGCCGGAAATCCCGTATTCAGCATCGAATGCCACAATCGCGAGGTTTAACGTCTATCGCAGGCCCCGTATTGATGACGGTCATGCCCAGCACCGACTGGATCGGCCCCTCTACCACGCCCATACTGTTGCCGCCTACGCAGTGCAGATTGCCGTTGCCATGGGCTATCAGCGGATAACCCTGATTGGAATTGACTTCAGTTTCGGACAGGGCGACGGCCATTTTTATCGCGACAGTGAACGCGAAAAGACCTGGACGCGGAATATATCAGTTCCGAAGGCTCCCAGAATGCTCAAAGCCTTTTCCTATCTCGCCGACTGGACCGCGTCCCGCCAGGTCAGATTGGAAAACGCGTCGCCGTTGCGTAGTCTGCCAAATGTCCGCAACATCGCATTTGAAGAACGGTTCCCGGTCCCGGTGTCCGACAGCCCAGGCAACAGCAAGGGGTCCTGAGCGTCACGAACGCAATACTGAAGTCCTGGTTCAGTCTTCGGAGTCTACATCCGAAGCCCCCGCAGCTTCCGTTCTCGTGTCCCAGAGGTCGGTTGTCAGCGGCAGCACCCAATCATCCGGCCCGAACCAATTGCGCTCCACTTCGGTCAGGTCGACCTCGGGGTCGATATAGGTCTGGAAGGCGCGGCCGTTCAGGGACACTTCGATATGGGCATAGACCTCGACATCCTCGTAGCCGCGCTCGCGCATCAGGGCTTCGGTCTTGTGGGCGAAGGCGAGGATCAGGTCGGACTGGGTCATGATCCTGAGGGCGGACCGTCGTGACAGGAAGTCCCCCGGCTCGGCCGTCCAGGTCTCGCCGGTGGCCGGGTCGACGACGTGGAAATAGCCGTTTACCTTGCGGTCGTAAATCCGCATCCGCCAGGAGAACCGGTGCCCGTCGCCGGTCCAGGACCCATCCGTCGGAAAGGCGTATTGGCGTACCGGCAGCCAGATCTGCACCGCGAACCAGACCGCAAGGGCAGTGAGCCCCGCCGTGCCGAGCCCCCGGACGGAAGGCAGCGGCCCGGGAGGCGCATCAGGCTCTCGGCCCAGGCGGATCAGGCGCGAGGGCCAGTCGGGGGCGAAGAAGATCAGGGTCACGGCGATGGTCATCCAGGGAAAGATGCCGATATTGAACAATTGCGCGTTCGAGACATGGAAGAAGCAATAGATCACGAACACCGCCAGCCGCGTGCGCTTCCACAACAGCAGCGGCGCGCCCAGCACATGCAGCGCCACCGTCGCCCAGGACCCGGCCACGATCGCCCAGTCATACTGGAACAGGAAGCCGAAGAACACCGCGTCTTCCTTGCCCCTCAACCACAGGAACAGCGGCTGGCCCTGCAGCCAGTCCGGCGCGATCTTGACCAGCCCGGCGAAGACGAGGATCACCTCGGTCTGCAGGCGAAGGACCGAAACCGGCCAGCGCGGGATGAAATCGGAGCGCCGCGCGCGGAACAGCAACGCATCGAGCGACCACATCCGGTTGGCGGGCAGGAAGCACATCAGCACCGCGTAGAGGATCACCATGTAGAAATGGTTCAGGTAATGGACCATGTCGATCAGGAAGAAATAGGTGAACACAAGGGTGAAGACGATGATGGCCAGCCTGTAGAACAGCCCCAGTGCCACCATCAGCGCCGAAAGTCCGACCAGGTTCCAGGCCCAGTAGATCAAGGGTTCCGGCAGCGGCTGGATCCAGTCCCAGCCGAAATAGGGGAAGGTCCACAAGGGCTCGACATAGTAGCGCTCGATGCGGGCATGGGCGATGAAGCGCAGATAGTCCCAGACCATGATCAGCCCGAAGCCGATCCGCATCACCGCCAGCGACTGCGCGCTCACCGGTTCAGACAGAAAGGACCTTGCCCGCGCGATCCTGCCCGCGCCCTGTGTCCGCGGTATCGTCCCCACGCCCCGGCTCCCCGAATTGTCCCCTTCCGGACCCGCCAATCCGGCGCGCCGGTGTTTTCTTTCCTATAGCGTTTCGAGTTTTCGTAGAAACAACCCGCATCGTTCCTGGCGTTCGAGCGCGGCGAGAGCCAGTGAAGAAACGATTCAATGCAAACTCGAAATGCTATATGTTCCCTAGCGGAATCCGACCGCACCCGGCAAGCCATGACCGACACGACCCCGACCGCGCCCGAAGGCCTCACCGTCGTCTATGACGGGGACTGCCCGTTCTGTGCCGCCTATGTCCGCATGACCCGCCTGAAATCCGCCGCCGGTCCGGTCGAGCTGGTCAATGCTCGCACCGGCCACCCCGTTTTGGCCGAGATCGCCGCGGCCGGTCTCGATCTCGACGCGGGCATGGTGGTCAGGTATCGAGGGGTGCTGCATTACGGTGACCGGGCCATGACCGTGCTGGCGCTGCTCACGACACCCTCGGGCGCGTTCAACCGCCTGATGCGGCTGATCTTCTCCTCGCCCCGTGTAGCACGGGTCCTCTATCCGCCGATGGTCGCGGGACGGAACCTGGTGCTGCGGTTTCTCGGCCGCGCCCGTATCAACACCGCCTGACCCGGTCCGGGTCCGTTGCGCCATGATCGGCCGTCAAATGGGCTGGCTGGAAACCGGCCCAAATGGCCGGGTTCAGTCCCGGAAGGCCCGGAGCGCCAGCACCGCGTTCAGCCCGCCAAAGGCGAAGGCGTTTGACAGAGCCACGTCGACCGTCGCCTCGCGCGCCGCGTTCGGCACCACATCCAGATCGCAGTCCGGGTCGGGCTGTTCGTAGTTGATGGTCGGGGCGATCACCCCGTCCCTGACCGCCATCACGCAGGCCAGCAGCTCCACCGCCCCGGTGCCGCCGATCAGATGCCCGTGCATCGCCTTGGTCGACGAGATCATCAGCCGGTCGGCATGGTCCCTGAACACCTCGCGCACCGCGGCGCATTCGGTCTTGTCATTGGCCTGGGTCCCGGTGCCGTGGGCATTGATATAGCCAACCTGGTCGCGGTTCACTCCGGCCGTGTTCAGCGCCCCCCGGATTGCCCGGACCGCACCGTGGCGGTTCGGCATGACGATATCGGAGGCGTCCGAGGTCATCGCAAAGCCGATCACCTCGGCCAGGATATCCGCCCCACGGGCACGGGCATGTTCCAGTTCCTCGAAGACGAAGACCGCCGCCCCTTCGCCCTGCACCAGCCCGTTGCGGTTGGCCGAGAAGGGCCGGCAGCCGTCCTTTGACATCACCCTGAGACCTTCCCAGGCCTTGATGCCGCCGAAGCAGAGCATGCTTTCCGACCCGCCGGTCAGCATTACCTTCGACACGCCCGAGCGGATCAGCGTATAGGCCTGGCCCATGGCGTGGTTGGACGAGGAACAGGCCGTGGCCACCGTGAAGGTCGGTCCCTGCAGGTTGTAGCGCATCGACAGATGCGAGGCGGCGGCGTTGTTCATCAGGCGCGGCACGATCAGCGGATGCACCCGGTTCTTGCCGTCCTGATAGACCGAGCGGTAATTCTCGTCCTGGGTCTGCAACCCGCCGCCCGCCGTGCCCATGACCACACCGGAATGCAGGGCGAGATCCTCGGTCAGCTCCAGACCGGACTGGGCGACGGCCTCCTGGGCGGCCAGCATGGCGAATTGGGTGAAGGGGTCGTAAAGGGCGATTTCCTGGCGGCTGAAATGCGCCTCGGGGTCATAGCCCTTGATCTGACCGCCGATTGTGATCCCCAGCCGGTCGCGATCCTCGAATTCCATCTCGGCGATGCCGCAGACCCCGTCGCGCATCGCCGCGAGGTTTTCGTCCGCGGTCTTGCCGATGGCCGAGATCGCCCCCTGACCGGTAATGACGACGCGTTTCATCGGCGCGGCCTAGGCCGCCTTCTCCGCGATCAGTTTCTCGACCGCCGCGGTGACGCTGGCCACCGACGAGATGTCGATATCGCTCTCGGACGGCTCGGACGCGTTATAGGGGATGTGGATGTCGAAAGCCTCCTCGATGGCGAAGATGGTCTCGACAAGGCCGAGACTGTCGAGGCCGAGATCGTCCATGGTCGAATTCGATTTTACCTCGGAGGGCTCGATCAGCGCCTGTTCGGCAAGGATTTCGACGATCTTGTCGCTTACATCTGACATCTGCACGCTCCCGTTCCCGTTTTGCACCCGGGGGCACATCTAATCGCTTGGTGCGTCGTTTTGAAGACGTTTTTCCAGTGCCTCGACCTTCGCGACCAGCCGTGGCAGGCGTCGAAGCGCTTTGTATGACGCGACGTTAAGCTCCATTTTCATCGCCGGATTGCCCATCATCACCCGGTTCGAGGGCACGTTCGAGGATACCCCTGCCGCCCCGGCGATGATCACGTCCGAACCGACGGTCAGGTTGTCCGCGACCCCCGACTGGCCGCCGATCACCACCCGGTCGCCGATCACAGTCGAGCCGGCAATCCCCACCTGGCCGCAGAGAAGGCAGGTCGTGCCCACCTTCACATTGTGGGCGATATGCACCTGGTTATCGAGTTTCGAGCCCGCGCCGATTTCGGTATCTGCGATGGTGCCGCGGTCGATGGTGACATTGGCCCCGGTCTCGACATCGTCGCCGATCCGGACCGCGCCCAGCGAATTGATCCGGGCAAATCCTTGCGTCCGGCTGGCCTCGGAGATCTTGCCTGTCGCCCGCGCCTCTTCCAGCGCGCCGGGCTGCGGGGTGACGAAAGAAAACCCGTCCGCGCCGATCACCCCGCCCGCCTGGGCGATGAACCGGTCGCCGATCCGCACCCGGGCCCCCACCGTCACCCGGTGATAGAGCAGCGCGTCGTCGCCGATCACGGCCCCCTCGTTGATGATGCAATGGGCGAGGATGCGGGCGTTCCTGCCGATCCGCACTCCCGGCCCGATCACCACCAGCGGCCCGATGGAGGCGCCTTCGCCGATCTCGGCCCCGGGATCGACGATTGCCGAGGGATGGATGCCTGGCGGGGCCAGTGGCGGGCGTTCGAAGACCCGGGTCACCCCGGACATCGCATAACGCGACCGCGGCGCGTGGATCGCAGCTTTCAGCCCCAGCGCCTGCCAGTCGGCCCCGGGCCAGAGGATCGCCGCGCGGGCTTTGGTCCCGGCGATTGCATCGGAATATTTGGGGTCCATGGCCAGGGCCAGCTGGTCCTCGGCGGCGGCGCCGGGTTCGGCGGGGCCGGTGATTTCGAGCGTCAGATCGCCGACAGCCTCGGCACCGAGCGCTTCGGCGATTTCAGCGATGGTATGGGACATGAACCGCTCCGTTGGCCCGGTCTTCGGGTCGTCCGGGCAGGTGCCGACGCCCTGCCCGGTTCACTGGTTGCGGTTCTGCTTAGCGGCTTTGCCGTCAGCCTTCAACAGCGTTCAGCGACACGCCCGCGGCCTCGAGCGCATCGAAGACACGCCGGTCGCGGCCATAGATATCCTCGCGGAACTGCGGCGTGCCGAACGCGTCGATCCAGGCCGTCTGATAGGTCAGATAGATCGGGATCGGTGTCTCCAGATCGACCCGCCGCTCGCGCCCCCCGGCGAGATAGTTGGAGAAGGCGTTCTCCGGGTCCTCGGTCTGGAAGCTCAGCAGCAGATGCGCCAGCTCGAAGGGTTTCTGCAGCCGCACGCAGCCATGGGAGAAGGCCCGCGCGTCGCGCGAGAACAGGCTCTTGGCCGGTGTGTCGTGCAGATAGATATTGTAACGGTTCGGGAACATGAACTTCACCCGTCCCAGCGCATTCCCGCCCGAGGGCGGCTGCTTGATCACGAAGGGGAAATTGCCCTTGGTGAACTGGCTGAAATCGATCAGCTCCGGGTTCACCCTGGTGCCGTTCCGGGTCTGGAGCGACATGTTGCCGAGGGCGGCCGGATTGCGTTGCAGCCTCGGCAGCATCTCTTCGGTGGCGATGGAGCGTGGCACGTGCCAGGTCGGGTTCACCACCATGAATTCCATCTGGTCGTTGAACTCCGGCGTCCGGTGCTTGGCCGCCTGCCCCACCACGGCGCGTGTCACATAGATCGGCTCGCCCTTTTCGAAGAAGGTCACGTGGAAATCGGCCTGATTGACATAGATATGCCGCTCGCCCCGGTCGAGATTGAGCCAGCGCTGGCGTTCGAGATTGACCAGAACCTGTTTCAGCCGGTCCTCGGGGCTGGCGTTGATCGCCGCCAGGGTCTTCGGCCCGGCCACGCCGTCATCGTTCAGCCCGTGGCGCAACTGGAAGGCCTTCACCGCCGCCTCGAGCGCGTCGTCGAAGACCGGCTCATCGCCGAGATCGATACCATCGATGGCGCTCAGCCGGGCCCGCATCTGCACGACCCGGTCTCCGGACATGCCCGGCTTCAGCGTCCGGCCATTGGCCACCGGCTCTCCCCAGGCATCGTCACGGATCAGCGCCTCGAGCCGCAGCTTTTCACCGAGCAGCGTCCGGTAATGCGGATGCCGCGGGGCCAGGGACGCTAGATAGGCCGCCGGATCCTCGGCCGTGGCAATCCCGGCCAGCAGTTCGGCATCGGGCTGCCGTTCGGGCGAAATGTTCAGGTCGCTGTCGATCTTCCGCGGCTCCAGGATCCCGGTCGAGATGTCATGGGCGTATTTCAGGAACTCTTCGGAGGCCGCGATCTCGGCCAGGATACGCTCCGCCCCGCCGGGACTGGCGGCAAAGAGCTGGCCCAGTTCGGCGCCGGCATATCTGGCGACCGGCAGCCCGTGAGCCCCCGATGCCGCCAGCGCATCAACCAGTGCCGTCACCTGTGCGGGTGTCCAGAGCGGTTCGTAGTCGCGGGCCTCGTAAAAGCCCGTCAGGGCGGCATGTTTCTCGCCTCCGGCCTCGATCGCGTCGCGCAGCAGCGCGGCATCGCCAGTCAGCAGCTTGCGCGGCGGGACAGCCTCCGTCCCGGATTCCGCCGATGCTTCGGGCGCGGTCACGATATCTGTGGAGGGCGTCTCTTGCGCGGAAAGCGCGGTCGTTGTGGCCAGCAAGGCCCAGACACCAAGAACAAATGGCACTCGTTTACGGAATTCTGCAGGGATCATCACTACCTCGTCCAAATCATACCCCTCAGGCCGCGCTATTCTACGCCAAGCCGCAGCAGACGCATCCCTGTCACCCCCGAATTCTGATAGCAGTGGGATTATTGCCGCATCTGTGGTGTTTTGCACAAAATCGTTAATGGATTTTTTACACGAGTCGAAAAGCGGCGAAAAAGCGCCACTCCTTGATTCATTGGAAAATTTAGACTTGGCAGCGAGGCGATCGCTTGGCATAAATAAACAAAATATTAACGAAGACGGACACGAGGAAGAGGCTGTCAAGCGCTTCCGGGACAAGAGGCAGACACAAGATGGTGAACAACCACAAGACGGCAGATTCACGCCGCGCATTCCTGAAGACCCTGGCCGGCTCCCTGATCATCACCGCCGCTCCGACCTATTCCAAGGCCGCCGGTTTCCTGCGCGGCGCCGGCGATATCCGTCGTATCCGGATGCGCTCGGCCAGGACCGGCGAGTCCATCGACACCATCTACTGGGTCGAGGGCGCGTATATCCCCGAGGCCCTGAAGGAAATCAATCATTTCATGCGCGACTGGCGCGAAAACGAGGTGATCAATTACGACGCCCGCAATATCGACATCATGGCCGCCGTGTCACGCCTGATGGAGACCGACGAGCCCTATCACATGGTCTCGGGCTACCGCAGCGCCAAGACCAATGCCATGCTGCGCAGCCGAAACCGGGCTGTTGCCTCGAATTCCTATCATATCAAGGGGATGGCGGCTGATCTTAAGCTGTCCAGCCGCTCGATCTACCAGATGTCCAGTGCCGCCAAGGCCTGCAATGCCGGCGGTGTCGGCACCTATCGCCGCTCGCAGTTCGTTCATATGGATTGCGGTCCGGTCCGCACCTGGAACGGCTGAGCGGCCAGCGTCTGTCCGCTGACCCCGGTTCAAGGCGCCTTTGACGGAATTCAGATCCTACGCGCCATGACGCGCCCTGCTGTCTGCCGGTGCCTCGTCGCGCGCTTCCATCCCGTAATCCCGCATCACCCCGGCGACCCGCAGCCTGTAATCGGCAAAGAGGTGCCCTCGTCCGGCAGTCTGTGCCTCACGGTGTCGTTCCAGCCCACGCCACGCCGCCAGCGCTGCCTCGTCCCGCCAGAAGGACAGCGACAGAAGCTTGTCCGGGTTGATCAGGCTCTGGAACCGCTCCACCGAGATGAACCCGTCCACCTCCGCCAGAAGCGGCTTCAGGTCACCCGCGATCCCGAGATAGGCATCCTTGCATCCCGGCCTCGGTTCGACTTCAAAAATCACCGCGATCATCCCTCGTCCTTTCCGACACGTTTCAAGAACGTCCGGTCCTCGCGCAGCAGGAACCGTTCCCTTCGGGCATACTCGAAGGCTTCCTGCCCCAGCGGGTCCGCCTTCAGCCGCGCCCGATAGGCCTCGTATTCGGCCAGGGACGGCAGAGAGTAAACCCCGTAAGCCAGTGTGGTCGAGCCTTCATGCGGTGCGAAATATCCCACCAGATCGGCCCCGCAGCGCGGGATCGCCTCGGTCCACATGCGGGCATAGTCCCGGAACGCCTCCGGCCGCGCCGGGTCGATATGGTAGCGGATGAAACAGGTCAGCATGGGCAAGTCTCCTTTCCCGACCCATCTACCCCATTGCCTTACGCGAATGCTTCGCTTATGCTCGAATGATGAAAGAAGGCCCCGATATCGCCCATGTCGCCGCCCTGATCGGGGACCCGGCCCGCGCCAATATCCTGACGGCACTGATGGGCGGACGGGCGCTGACGGCGTCGGAGCTTGCCCAGATCTGCGGCGTCACCCCCCAGACCGCCAGTTCCCATCTTTCCCGGCTTGAAACCGGCGGGCTGATCCGCCAGCGTAAACAGGGCCGCCATCGCTATTTCTCGCTGACCGGCGAGGATGTCGGTCAGGTCCTCGAAAGCCTGATGGGCCTAGCCGCTGCTCGTGGCCATCTGCGCCTGCGCAGCGGCCCGAAGGACCCTGCCCTCCGCAAGGCCCGCATCTGCTACAACCATCTCGCCGGCGATCTCGGTGTCCGTCTCTTCGAGGCGCTGAAACGTCACGGCCACCTTGCCCAGACCGGCGACGACCTCACGCTCACCGCCCCCGGAGCCCGTTTCGTCACCGAATTCGGACTCGACACCGATACCCTGGCATCCGGACGGCGGCCTCTCTGCCTCACCTGCCTCGACTGGAGCGCCCGGCGCGACCATCTCGCCGGTGCCCTCGGCACAGCACTTCTCGACCGCATTCTCGCGCTTGGCTGGGCCAGACGCCGCCCCGACAGCCGGGTGATCGCGTTTTCGGAAGCGGGCGAGGCCGCCTTTCGCGCCCATTTCGCGATCACTTAAGGCAGCGTTCCAACAGATTGGCAACGCCCGGCATCCACGGATCGTCAACCCGCATGCGCACTCACCCCCCGGCAGCACGACCCTGATACCAGACCCGGAGCCGCCGCATCGCCTCTTCCATGTCCGAAGTGGTCCCGGCATAGGAAAACCGCACGAAACGCCGCCCGCGTTCGGGGTCGAAATCGACGCCGGGCGTAATGGCGACCCCGGTCCTTTCGAGCAACTCCGCCGCCAGCGCCACGCTGTCATCGGTCAGATCCGAGACATCGGCATAAACATAGAACGCCCCGTCCGGAGGGGCGATTTTCAAGAAACCCGCCCGCGGCAAGTCGCGCAGCAGGATGTCCCGGTTCGCCGCATAGACCGCGAGATTCCGCTGCATCTCATCGTCGCAATCGAGGGCCGCCAGGGCCGCCACCTGCGCCACATGCGGCGCGCAGATGAACAGGTTCTGGATCAGCCGTTCGATCCGGCGCACATGCGCCTCGGGCACCACCATCCAGCCGATCCGCCAGCCGGTCATGGAGAAATATTTCGAGAACGAATTGATGACATAGACGTCGTCATCGACCTCCAGCGCCGAGACCGCCCGGTCGCCATACTGGATGCCGTGATAGATCTCGTCCGAGATAAAGGCGATCCCCCTGTCTCGGCAGGCCCCGATCAGCGCCGCCAGCGCGTCGCGGTCCAGCATGGCGCCGGTGGGATTGGCCGGGCTGGCCACCAGGAGGCCTTGCGCGTCCAACCCGTCAAGATCGTCCGGCACCGGCTGGAACCGGGTCTCGAGCCGGGTTTCGATCCGCACAGGATCGAGGCTTAGGGCCTTGAGAATATTGCGGTAGCTCGGATAGCCCGGATCGCCGGTCGCCACCCGGTCCCCGGCATCGAAAAGCGAGATGAAGGCCAGTTGGAACGCCGCCGAGGAGCCCGCCGTCACCACCACGCGCTCAGGGCTCAGGTCGATCCCGTACCAGTCCCGATAGAGCCCCGCGATCCGGGCCCTGAGTTCGGGCAGACCCAATGCCACGGTGTAGCCGAGCGACCCTTTACGGAGCGCCCGCTCCACCGCTGCCAGCGCGCCTTCGGGCGCGGGCGTGCCTGGCTGGCCGACCTCCATGTGGATCACCGAGGCCCCGCCGGACTCGGCCCTCCGCGCCGACTCCATCACATCCATCACAATGAAGGGAGAGACGTCGCCACGGGTTGAACTTCGCATCCTGCCTGCCCTAGAGTTCGCCAAAATCTGGGGGAGTTCCACCATCAAACGCGGCATGTGGCAAGGGCTGACGGGCGCAATCGGCGCGATTGCCCTCGTAGCGGGGGTGTTTGCGGGCGGCATGGGGACCGCACAGTCGCTGATCCGCGATGCCGAGATCGAGCGGACCCTGAAACAGATCGCCGCCCCGGTGCTGCAGGCGGCAGGGATGGGCACGGCCTCGGTCGATATCTATATCGTCAATTCCAACGAGCTGAACGCCTTCGTCGCCGGGGGGAACAATATCTTTCTCAATACAGGACTGTTGCGCCGCCTCGATACGATCGACCAGCTGCAGGCCGTCATCGCCCATGAGACCGGCCATATCACCGGCGGCCATCTGGCGCGACGCGATCAGAAGCTGCGCTCGGTCCGGGGAGTGGCGCTGCTTGGTCTGCTGGCCGGTGCAGCGGCGGCAGCCAGCGGGCAGGGAGATATCGCGGCGGCCTCGGCGGGTCTGTCGGCGGAGGTTGCCCGGCGCGAATTGCTGGCCCATTCGAGGTCCGAGGAGAGTGCGGCCGATCAGGCCTCGGTCCGCTACATGGTCGGGGCCGGTGCGGATCCCGAGGCAATCCTCGAGGTCATGGAACTGTTCCGGGGCCAGGAGATCCTGTCCAATTCCCGTCAGGATGCCTATGTGCGCACCCATCCGATGTGGTCGGACCGGATCCGGCATCTTGAGGACCGGATCGCAAATGCCGGCCGGCCGCGGGGGCGGGCCGAGGGGCTGGATTACTGGCATCGGCGCATGGTGGCGAAATTCGATGGTTTCATCGGCAATCCGTCGCAGGTGATCCGCCGCTATGACGGCAATTCCGAGACCGATGTGCTGGCCCGCGCCGTCGCCTATCACCGCATCCCGAAGATCGATGCCGCGATGAAAAGCGTCGATGCCCTGATCGCCGCCAGGCCTAATGACCCGTTCTACCACGAGCTCAAGGGGCAGTTCCTGATCGAGAACGGCCAGCCCGGGGCCGCTGTCGCCTCCTATCGCCGGGCCGTGTCCCTGGCGTCGAACGAGCCACTTTTGCTGGCCGGTCTCGGCCGGGCGCTGGTCGCCACCGGCGATGCCGGGGCCATGCGCGAGGCGATCGGGATTCTGGAGAAATCCCGCCAGCTCGATCCGGCCAATGCAAGGGCGCTGCGCGATCTCGGGCGCGCCTATGCCACCACCGGCAATCCCGGCCAGGCGGCCCTCGTCACCGCCGAGGCCCATGCGCTTTCCGGCAGTTTCAGGGATGCGACGATCTTTGCGAAACGTGCCCAGGGCCTGCTGCCCAACGGCTCGCCGGGCTGGCGACGGGCGCAGGATATTCTGAATGCCGCCGAGAGGGCGGGCTGAGACAAGGAACCCACGATGTTGAGACTGTTTACCGCCCTTTGCCTGCTGTTCGCAGGCGCCGCTGTTTCGGCCCAGAGTTTCGACGATCTGTCGGATACGGACCGCAAGCTGCTTCATGCCGAGATCCGGCAGTATCTGCTGGAAAACCCTGAAATCCTGCTGGAGGTGATCGACCTTCTGGAGGAACGCCAGGCCAACCAGCAGGCCGCCGACGATGTGGCGCTGATCGCGGCCAACCGGGCGGCGCTGGAGGATGACGGGTTTTCCTTCGTGACCGGCAATCCCGAAGGCTCGCTGACCATCGTCGAGTTTTCGGATTATCAATGCGGCTATTGCAAACGCGCCCATCCCGATATCAAGGCGCTGCTGGAAGCGCGCGACGATGTGCGTCTGGTCCTGAAGGAATTCCCCATTCTCGGCCCTGTCTCCGAGACCGCCGCTCTGGCGGCGTTGGCGGTGCTCGAAACCGAGGGGGCGGAGGTCTATGAGCGGTTCAATGACGCGATGATGACCCATTCGGGGCGGCTGAGCGACGAAATCATCGACCTCATCGCCGCCGGTCAGGGGATCGACACCGCCCGGATGCGCGCGACGATGGCAAGCGACGAGATCAGGGGACGGGTCCAGGCCAATCTGGCGCTGGCCCAGGCGATCCGGGCCTCGGGAACGCCGACTTTCGTGGTCGGCGACCGGATACTGCGCGGCTATTTGCAGCTTGAGGATATGCTTGGCATTGTCGACGGCGAACTGGCGAAGATGTAGCCCGGAACGCCCGGATTTCATGGTCTCTTTCGCGGCGGTGGGCTGAAGCCTGTCCTGTCGGGAGAAGGCTGCCGCCTGCCCGGTTTCCCCGGGTGCAGGATATTTCGGCGCTTTCAACGCCGCCCGGTTCCAGCTATAAGCGCCGACAAACCGTCGCCCGACGAGGCGCGGAGCCCAGAACCGAAGCACCGAGGGGAAGCATGAGCAAGGACAATCAGCCGTCGGATGTCGACTTCATTGCCGCTCTGGCGCAGTTGTTGCGCGAGCACGACCTGACCGAGATCGAGGTCAGCCGCGAATATGGCGAGGATGACGCTCTCAATGTCCGCGTCGCCCGCCAGATCGCCGCCGCCCCCGTCCAGGTCGCCGTTCCCGCCGCGCCAGCCGCCCCGGCACACGCCGCCGCCGCAGCACCGGCACCCGCTGCTCCTGCTGCCGCCCCAACTGACGATCCCGCCCAGCTGCCCGGGGCGGTCACCTCGCCGATGGTCGGCACTGCCTATCTGCAGCCCGAACCCGGCTCGCCTGCCTTCGTCAAGGTCGGTGACACGGTCGAGGAGAATCAGACCATCCTCATCATCGAAGCCATGAAGACCATGAACCAGATCCCCGCCCCCCGCGCCGGGACGGTCAAGCGCATCCTCATAGAGGACGGCTCTCCCGTCGAATTCGGCGATCCCCTGATGGTCATCGAATAACCCCTGGGGGCCTTTCATGTTCGACAAAATCCTCATTGCCAACCGGGGCGAGATCGCGCTCCGCGTGATCCGTGCCTGCAAGGAGATGGGCATCAAATCCGTGGCAGTCCATTCCACCGCCGATGCCGACGCCATGCATGTCCGCATGGCCGACGAAAGCGTCTGCATCGGCCCGCCTTCCGGCACGCTGAGCTACCTTTCGGTTCCCAACATCATCTCGGCCTGCGAGATCACCGGCGCCGAGGCCGTGCATCCCGGCTACGGGTTCCTGTCCGAGAACGCCAATTTCGTGCAGATCCTCGAGGATCACCAGATCATCTTCATCGGCCCGACTTCGGACCATATCCGGATCATGGGCGACAAGATCACCGCCAAGGACACGATGAAGAAGCTCGGGGTGCCGTGCGTGCCCGGCTCGGATGGCGGCGTGGCCAATATCGAGGAAGCGCGCCGGATCGCCGCCGAAATAGGCTATCCGGTCATCATCAAGGCCACCGCCGGTGGCGGCGGGCGCGGAATGAAGGTGGCGAAGTCCGAGAAGGACCTCGATATTGCGTTTTCCTCGGCGCGGTCGGAGGCCAAGGCCGCCTTCGGCAATGACGAATGCTACATGGAGAAATATCTCCAGCTGCCGCGCCATATCGAGATCCAGGTCTTTGGGGATGGCAAGGGCCAGGCGGTGCATCTGGGCGAACGCGACTGTTCGCTGCAGCGCCGCCATCAGAAAGTATTTGAAGAGGCCCCCTCGCCGGTCATCGACGCCGAGACCCGGGCGCGGATCGGCAAGACCTGTGCCGAGGCGGTCGCCGCCATCAACTATGCCGGGGCGGGCACCATCGAATTTCTCTATGAGAACGGCGAGTTCTACTTCATCGAGATGAACACCCGCCTTCAGGTCGAACACCCGGTGACCGAGATGGTCTACGATGTCGATCTCGTCCGCGAGCAGATCAACGTCGCCGCCGGGTTGCCGATGTCGTTCCGCCAGGAGGACATGATCCCGCGCGGCCATGCCATCGAATGCCGAATCAACGCCGAGAAACTGCCGGATTTCCGGCCCTCTCCGGGCAAGGTGACGGCCTATCACGCGCCCGGCGGTCTTGGCGTGCGCATGGACAGCGCGCTTTATCAGGGCTATTCGATCCCGCCCTATTACGACAGTCTGATCGGCAAGCTGATCGTCTTCGGCATCGACCGTCCGACGACGCTGGCGCGTCTCGACCGGGCGCTTGGCGAGCTGATCGTCGACGGGATCGACACCTCGACGCCGCTCTTCCATGCGCTGTTGGCCGAAGAGGATGTCCAGACCGGCAATTACGATATCCACTGGTTGGAGAAATGGCTCGACAGGGGCTGAGCCCGTCGCGCCGTTCCGCGCCGGGCGTCAATCCCCCTTTCGGGCCCGTTGGCCCCCCTTTCATGGGACAGAAGGGGAGGCGCAGCGTCGGGGACTGGGGGGGCAGAGAATGGCCTGCCGGAGCGCAGACAAGGGGCGACCGAAGCAGACCAGGCGGGCTGCCGCACCCCCATGAGGCACCTGCCCTGCCGGAGCGGGCCTGTCGGTGTCAGTCGCTCAGGATCCCGGTTCCGTCCTCGTCCGAAAGCGCCAGCGCGATTTCGCGCCGGATGATCTTGCGGATGTTCCGCGACAGTTTTTCGCCCAGTTCTCCGGCCAGTTCCTCGCGCACGATCTCGGTGACGATCTGGCGCAGCTCGCCCTCGTCGAAGAACGGCGCGGGCGTTTCGGGACCAGCCGTTCCAGCCGCACTTCCCCCACCTGCCGCCACCGCCGGGATATCCGGCGTTTCCTCGGCAGCCCTTGCGGCGTCTTCCTCCGCCGGTTTCGGAAAGGACCCGGAATAGCTCAGGCCCGCCGCCTCGATCACCGAACGCACGCCCGAGAACGCGCCCTGGCTCTTCAGCGCTTCCGCTGCCTGCGACAATTCGGCGAAGGCCGCCTCGGCACTCTGGAACGAATCGAATTCAGGATCCGGGACCCCGTCTTCCGGTCCCGCAGTCCCTTCCTGCGCCGACATGTCCGCCGCACCGGTATCGGGTCCGACCTGCGTTTCGCGCGCGATGCGGGATTTCGCGAAAGGATTGATCTTGCCGGAATTTTCGCCGGACGGCGCCTCCGCGTCCTCACGCTCGCCCCCGTCGAGCTTGCTGAGCGAGGCCAGCGCGAAGGGGGACAGCTTTTCCTCCAATCCCGGTGTCGACCTGCGCGGCGCGTCTTCCGGCGCGGGTCGCGCGGCAAATTCGCGGCGCGGGGTGGGTCTGGATACCGGCTCTGAAACGACACGGTCCACAAGCGTCGCCTCCGGGAGCGGTTCGGCGTCCGCCCCTGCCGCAGGTTCGGGATCAGACGGGATCGCGTCGGGGGTATCTGCCAGGGGAAGGCCCGGCGCGGCGGTGTCCGCTTCCTTGGCCGGCTCTGGTTCCGTGTCGAAGCCTTCGGTGAAACTGATCGGTCGCGGCAGCCTGGCACCTTCCGAGCGCAGTGGCCGGACCCGGTTGAGCGAGGCCTCGAAGGCGGGGCTCGGGTCCGCCCTGCCCGTGGCCTTTTTCGTGGCCTCATTGGTGGCCCCGTCCCTGGCATCCTCAGGCGCTTTCGCCGCAACTGCCCCCGGTGCCGGGTCACGCGGGGCTTTGACCTCCGCGAGGTCCGGATCCGGTCCGGAGGCAGGCATGGGCCCGGGAGCGGCAACAACAGGAGAGGGTTGCGCGGTCGCATCGGAAGGGGCGGATGGGTGCGATGTCAGAGGCGGATCGGGACGGAAATCCAGCCGGGGTTTGGCCGTCTCGGACAAGACCAGCGGCGCGTCATTGTCCAGGGACAGTACGTCGGGCGTGGCACGCACCCGTTTCGCTGACTTCTCGCGCAATTCGTCGGATACCAGCCTGCGGATCGAGGACAGGACGTCGGTCACTTCTTCTTTGCCCGAGGGCGGGGATTTCTTGTCGGTCATGCAAAAGGGCCTCACTGGGGGAGGCTTTATTGTGACCAGCGATCCCTGATCTTGTCAACAACACTGCCGTCGAAGCGCGTCGAATAGGGCGCGCGCTCGGCCTGACCGTAGTGGATATCGGGATCGTAGACGGTGACGCCGAGATTGAGATGCTCGACCGTCAGCAGGCCCACCGCGGCCAGCACGTTATATGCCGCGACGAACTCGTCTCGCTTTGCCTGGACCTGCTGGAAGCGCGCATCGCGCAGTTCCTGCTCGCGGTCCAGCACGTCGAGCGTGGTGCGCGCGCCCAGCTTTGCCTCTTCGACAACGCCATCATAGGTGACCTGAGCGGCCTCGATCTGCCGCTCGTTGGCCGCGATCGTCGCCCGCGCCACCAAAAGCGTCGACCAGGCCGAGGCGACATCCTGCCGCACCAGCCGCGCCGCGTTCTGAACCTGGTATTTGCGCGATGCGAGAATCTGTTCAGCCTGCCGCACCGCCGAACTCAGCGCCCCGCCCCTGTATAGCGGCAAGTTTCCGCGCAAACCGACATTTCCGCCCCTGTTGGTGTTGCTGCCACCGAAGATCGTGTCGTCGCTGTTGGTCACCGAAACCCCGGCGCCAAGGGACAGGGACGGGCCAAGCGCGCCGCGCGCCCGCTCCAGATCGTGGACGGCGACCAGTTCCGAGAAGCGCGTGGCAACAAGCGTCGGGCTCTCGCGCATGGCGATGGCCTCGGCCTCGTCCAGGGTCGATGGCAGGGCCGGCAGCGGCGGCAGCGGTGCGAGATTCCGAGGCGCTTCGCCGACGACAGCCCGGAAGGTCTCGCGCGCGACTTCAAGCTGTCCGAGGCTCCGGGCCAGGATCGCTTCAGCCTCGGCCTGACGGGCCTGGGCGAGCGAGACATCGGTGCGGGTCACCTCGCCGACCTCGAATCGGTCGCGAGCCGCCTGGACCTGCTGTTGCAGCACCGAGACGTTCCGCCGGGACAGTTCCACGAATTCCCGGTTGCTCAGCACATCCGCATAGGCGGCAATCGCCGCGCCGAGCACGTTCTGCTCCTGGGTCTTGAGATCGGCGCGTCCGGCGGAGACCTGGGCCTTCGAAGCCTCGATGGCCGCCGCCGACTGACCATGATCATAAAGCACCAGCGTCAGGTCGAGGCTCGCCCGCGCCTGATCGGTGGTGTTCCAATTGTCATCGACCCCCGAGCGGCTGACGGTGTAATCGGCGTTGAGATCGATGAAGGGACGTCGCTGCGCCCTGGCCTGGGCTACGTTTTCGTCCGTGGCGCGCAATTGCGCCCGGGCGGTTTCGAGAAGCGGGCTCTGCTGGTAGGTCTTGATCAGCACATCGGCGAGCGTATCCGCCTGAACCAGCGATGCCATCATCGCGAGAACCGCACCCAATACCGCCGCTCTCACCTGCCCTTTGCGCATCATCCCAACCTCAGCCCTGGTTTCCTGTCCGGCAAAGTAAGCATTGCTGACTTCCGGCGCAACACCGGACGGGTTCAGAAAACAAATTCCTTATCGGCGGCGAAGCCGGGCAGAACCGGCGCCGTTGCATCGAACACGGTCCGCCAGGCGATCCGGCCTCCGGACTTGAGCCCGATCCGGGCGCGTCCGACCGGCCCGTCGACACCGATCATGCCGATCCGGCCGCCTTCCTTGAGCTGATCCGCAATCGCCTCGGGCAGTTCCACCACCCCGCCCTGGACCATAATCACATCATAGGGCCCGTGTTCGTCCGCCCCCTTGGCCAGCGGCCCCGTATGGACCACTGCGTTGTCGATGGATTGCCGCGCCAGCGCCTCGCCCGCCGCCTGCGCCATGGCCTCATCCTCCTCGACCGCAACCACGGCTTCGGCCAGCCGGCCGATCAGCGCCGCCGAATAGCCGCAGCCGCAGCCTATATCGAGCACCAGCTCGTCGGGGGCAATTGCCAGCGCGTCAAGCAGTTTGCCCATCGTTCTCGGCGCCAGGATCACCCGCCCCGGCCCCAGCGAAATGGCCTCGTCCGCATAGGCCACCGAACGCCGGTCACGCGGCACGAATTCCTCGCGCGGGACCGCCAGCATCGCGGCGATGATCGGGTAGAGCGTGACATCTGAGGGCCGCACCTGGCAATCGACCATGGTCGTGCGGGCTTGGGCGAAGTCGGTCATGGGGTCGAAACTCGTGTCTGGTGCGAAACGCTGTCTTTGTCTTGCCACAACCGCCTCTGACCCGCAATCCATCAATGCGGGGCGGCTTGCCGGGATGGGGCGTACCGTTTGACACGGCACGGCACGAACCCGGAGGCCTGACCAAATCCCTGTTGCACCCATGCCTCCCAGGGCCTAAAGGAGTGGCAATCTGGCGACGTGGCGGAGTGGTTACGCAGCGGATTGCAAATCCGTGTACACCGGTTCGATTCCGGTCGTCGCCTCCAAATTATCAAGCAATCCCTTGTTTTTAAGGTTTTTGAGGTACTTCATACCCGCCCACCTACCCGCCAAAAATGGGTTCTGATGTGTTCGCGTATGTTAGGCGTTAGCCACCGACCTTGCGCGGAGAGTGCCCCAGTTCAGCAAGCATGACGTCGGAGAGGGCAAGCCTGTTCGCGTGGTCTTCGCCTTGCCCGTCGCTGACACAACGCCACCCAATAGACCCGTTGTCGCGGTCCAATGCATACGCAGGTTGGTGATCTTTTTTGGAGGGCTTCCCGCGCAATGCGCTCTCAGTCTCCACCTTCGCAAGGGGCGCTCTAGAAAAGCCCGGACACGCGCGCACCACCTTGGAACGGTAATGCCTGCACCGTCAAACCACACGGTTCGGCAGCACGACGCTTCAGCGCATTCCGCACAGTCATTGCGTGCCACCGCCCGTCCCTCGCCGTCTCCACCCCGCGTTCATTCAATTCCCCGCGGTCTGGCGTAGAGAAGTCCCCCGCGCTTGGATTGCGTGAATGAGCGGCAGGACATTGGCCGCGAAGGTAACAATTTCAGCATGTTAATAGGTACCTTGGGCAAATCTGGTTTACCGGGGTGTTAGGCATAGTCGGGAAAACTGCGACGAAATACCGCTTAAGAAATCTGATGGGGATAGGATCATGCGCATACTGGTTCTGGAGGACGATATCACACTTCTGGGAATCTGGAGTGAGGTTCTGCGGTCGGAAGGCCATGAGGTGACAGCTTGTTCCAGCCTGGAAGACGCCAAGAGTATCTTGCCGTTCCGGAGGTTCGATCTGTTCATTACCGATCTGTGCCTGAACGGCGATATCTCGCTGCCGGTGCTGCAAATCGCCAGTTTCCGCAATCCCATGGCGAAAATTATCGTCATTACCGGCACCGGCTGGTTCGGCTGCGGGGAAATGGCGCAGATCGCGCCACATGTCGATCTGACGCTGCGCAAGCCGCTGTCGAACAAGGACCTTCTGGCCTATATCGATCATCTGAATGGCGCCGCCAGAGCCCCGGCTGCGACCAATATCCACTATCTGTTTGAATCGGCGTAGAAAACGCGAAACCTTTCTCGCAGCTCTGGCCGCGTCCACAGTCCTTGCCGTCTTTTTGGCGCTGTCGACTGAAATCCATGCGGCCATGCCGCTGACCGCCGACAGCGCGTTCCAGGGGCTGAGCTCCGACATATCCGCCACACGTACCGGTCATCGTGAAGCCCGGGAAACGACGCGCGAGCCGTTGGGACCGATGCCGGCGAAACTCCAGGCGCATATTGGCATCGACCTGACCGGAGGTATCGCCGCCGTCTCCATCGTCCAGAGCGAAGCCTTCCACGGGACCGTCAACATGGTCCTCGACATCGGCAAACAGCTCGACCAAGTCCTCTTCGTGGATAGCGGTTCCGTGTTGCAGCCGCACATTTTCCTCATGCTGCTTGTCGCCCTGTCCGTCGGCGTCTACGCGGTCCTTCACCGCCTGCTTCGATCGAAATCGAAATGCACCATCGAGACTCTGCAAATTGCCAACCGCGCGTTGACCGCCGAACTCGCCCGGCGCGAACATGCCGAGGCCAGGATGTTGGAGGAAAGTGCCGCGAAAACCCGCCTCATCGCGGCCCTTAGCCACGAAATCCGCACGCCGATCAACGCCACCCAGGGCCTCTTCGAGTTGCTGGAGCAGGCCTCCATTCCCGAAAAACATGTCGCACAGGCCCGGCATGGACGTCTGGCGACCGAACGGCTCATGGCGCTTCTGACAAATATTCTGGAAACCGCGCGGATGAACGAAAAAATGGTCCGGATCCACCGTAAAACGACCAGACTGCAGGACCTCTCGGATCATTGGCGTTCGCTTCTGACGGCCAGTCTGGCGCGATACGGCACACCCATCGAAGGCGCGGTCACGCTGCACGCAAACGGCTGCCAGGCACTGGAGATAGACGAGATGCTGACGTCACAGATCGTCGGAAACCTCGTGGACAACGCGATCAAATACTCCAGCCAAGGGCAGATCGAGATCACGATTAGCGTCGACGGCCCTAACGATGCGGGACGCGACCCGGTGCTGCAGGTGCAGGTCACCGACAGTGGTCCGGGGATCCCAAAGGACAGGTGGCCGGATATCTTTCGCCGCTTCTACCAGATCGACGATGACGTGACCCAGCCCCGGTTGGGCGCGGGGCTGGGGCTGGCACTGTCAAGGGAATTTGCCGACCTGATGAACGGAAGACTTGACCTTACAGATAGCCACAACGGCGGCACCACCTTTACCCTCACACTTCCTGCCCAACGGGTGGCAGAGGACATACTGACGGGCCCTAGCGCCGCATCACGAACAGGTCCCGCCCCCGCCCCCGCACGTGCCGACCGCGATATCTGCCTGCCAAGCCTCGCCAATCAGCCGGATTTCTCCGCCACTCCCGCCTCGGCAAAGGTCGCCATGCCGGAATGACAGGCTATCGCGGCCTGCAGCACTCCCAGCGCCAGCGTCGCGCCCGAGCCCTCCCCCAGGCGCATATCCAGCGCGAGCAACGGATCCAGGCCCAGGGCGTCGAGCAGCCGTCCATGCGCCGCTTCCGCCGAACGGTGACCGGCCTGACAGTGATCCAGCGCCCGAGGGGCCGTCCGCGCCAGCACCGCTGCCGCTGCCGTGGCAATGAAACCGTCCAATAGCACCGGGATCCCGGCCATCCGCGCCCGCGTCATTGCTCCGGTCATCGCTGCTATCTCGCGTCCCCCCAACGTCCGCAATATCTCCATCGGTGTTGCCGGTCGGTTCACCGCCACCGCCGCCGCAACGGCTTCGGCCTTTCGCGCGACCCCGACCGTGTCCAGCCCTGTTCCGCGCCCGGCCCAATCCGCCGCCTGGCCTCCGAACAGCGCCAGCGCCATCGCCGCCGCCGCCGTGGTATTGCCAATCCCCATCTCGCCCGGAATGACCAGATCGGCCTCGGGATCGACCGCCTCCCACCCGGCCCGCAGCGCCGACAGGCACGCAGCCTCGTCCATCGCCGGGCCTTCGGCAATATCGCCCGTCGGCCGGTCCAGATCGAGTGCGAGGACCGTCAGCCTGGCCCCGAATACCTTGCAAATCTGGTTGATCGCGGCACCTCCGTGTTCGAAATTCGCCACCATCTGCGCCGTGACCTCAGGTGGAAAGGCCGAGATACCGCGCCCTGCAACCCCATGATTTCCCGCAAAAATCACCACCTGGACCCGCTCCAGTTTCAGACGATCCGTCCCCCGCCAACCTGCATACCACTGGGCCAGTTCCTCCAGCCGGCCCAGCGAGCCCGGCGGCTTGGTCAGTTCGCCGTTCCGCGCCTGCGCCGCGGCACGCGCGCCTGGGTCGGGGCTGGGCAGGTGATCGAGGGCAGCGGCAAAGGCCGCCAGGGAGGGAAAGTCGAAGCTGCTCGACATCGGTTGGGGTTTCCTTTTCACTGTCCCGGTCAGCGCCTTCATTAACCGCAGGTATCAGGAATGTGGAGCCCCCGATCCCCGATCCCCGACCTCGAGACCCGGACACGGCTGCGTGCAGATCTGCGCGCGGCGTTCGCGCTCCTGACCCGCCTCCCGGTTCCGGCCATGTCCGAGACCGACGGGGGGGCAAGGGCCATGTGGGCCTATCCGCTGGTGGGCGCGGCGGTCGGCCTGACCGGCGGTGCGCTTGCCGCAATTCTGGCGCTCACCGGCATCGGCATGGGGGCTGCCGCGGCCCTTGGGCTTGCGGCGATGGTCCTGCTGACCGGGGCGTTGCATGAGGACGGTCTGGCCGACACTGCCGACGGTCTCGGACCGCCCGGCACGGCCGAACGCCGCCTTGAGATCATGCGCGACAGTCGCATCGGCGCCTTTGGCGCCATCGCCATCACCCTTGCCCTGTTGACCCGCTGGGCCGGGCTGACGGAGGCCGGTCCCGTCGGGATCATCGCCGCCGCGACCGCCGCCGGGGCCATATCCCGGGGCGGACTTGCCTGGCTTTGCTTCCAGTTCCCGATGGCCCGAAGCGACGGCCTGGCCGCACGTTCCGGCCAACCGCCCCGACAGACGGTGCTGATCTCGATCGGGATCGGTCTTGCCGTCTGCCTGATTTGTGCAGGGCTGGCGGGCCTGTTCGTCGCGGTGCTGGCCCTGCTCGCCGGTCTCCCGGTCGCGCATCTTGCCCGACATCGGATCGGCGGTCTTACCGGCGACGTTCTCGGCGCCGCCCAGCAATGCAGCGAAATCGCCGCGCTGGCGGTACTGACGATTGTGCTCTGAGGCTGTCGCTCGGGAATTCTTGGTGAGATTTCAGCGTCTTGTCCGGGGATCTTGCCGCAACCAGTGTCGCGCGTACCACACGCACCCTCCCCGATGAAGCTCCAGGTCACCCCGGCCCCGGCAGGAACCGTGCCCCTGGCACCGCCTCAATTGGTGAAATTCTGTGTCAGGAACACTTCACCGCAGGCCGACCCGCCCGAATTGACGCCGAAGGCCGCGCCCATGCGCGAGAATCGCCGGTCGAGAATATTGCGCCGGTGGCCGGAGGAGCGCATCCACTGGCCCACCACCTCCTGAGCCAGGGAGGCATAGGAATGCTTCGGCACCGGCTGGTTGGACCCGGCGTAGAAGAACTGGCAGCGCCCCGCTGTCCGGGTAGAGATCGGCCGGTTCGACAGCGCGTAGACATAATTCCGGGCAATGTTTTCCGCCGCCGCCTTGAAATCCACCCGCGCCCGCTGCAGCCGTTTGCTCATGGTCTCGTAGCCGGCCCGGGGGATCTGGTGGGCCATGGTGCGCACCCGCGCCATCCCGGCCGAATGCCCTGCGGCCATCGAGACCAGCTTCGATTCGGTCCTGAGCGGCGCGCGGTTGTTTCGGCAGCGCTCGCGATTGACGAAATGCAGTACCGCCTCGTTGAAAATCCGCTGATCGGGCCGCTGGGTGTTGATCGGCTGGTTATGCCGCGAACTCAGCGCGCTGATGGTGCAGGCCCCGGCCCCTGCGGGGACGGAAAGCGACAGGGCGGACAGCACGAAAAGCAGGATCAGCGGGGGGATGGACTTCATTCGGCACCTAATTTCAAGCTCGAGGGTCCCCCAACCCTCACTCAGTTTCACCCGAGGCGAATCGTTAAGTCCAGATTGTTTACATCCGGTTTCCGGCACAAATTGGGCGGCTGGGAAATCGTCACATGGTTTCCCGATCGTGTACAACTACCCTGATTTCCCTTTGACCATATTGGCCGATCCCCGCCTGCGCCCTTGATCGCGCACCGACAAAGCCCTAGGCCGGTTCCACAAGGAGGCGCCATTGCACAAGACCGATCCTGCCACCGTTTTCGACCACCCCTATGCCCGTTCCTTGGCCACCGGCGGCGACCCGCTCGACCGGATTTCAGTCCGCGACTATGTGCGCGAGGTCGAGATCGGCGCCTTTTCCTCCGAACGCGGCGTCACCCAGCGTATCCGCTTCAATATCGTGCTGGAGGTTGTCCGCCACACTGCCGCCCAGGACGACGATGTCGACAAGGTCGTGTCCTATGACGGCATCATCGAGGCCATCGAAACGCATCTCGCGTCGGGCCGCATCAATCTGCTCGAGACCCTCGCCGAGCGCGTCGCCGAGACCATCCTTTCCGACCGCCGCGCCGCCCGCGTCTTCATCCGGGTCGAGAAGCTCGACCGCATTCCAGGAGCGTTGGGGGTCGAGATCGTCCGCTCCCGCCTCGACGCCGAGCCCGAGATCCGCCCCGGCCGTGCCGCCGCCGCACCTCCAGAGCAGCCGGACCCGCTGATCGTCGCCGTCTCCCGTGATATCGCCACCGCACCCGTCTTCCGCGCCTGGACCGACACCGCCGAGGCCATGGACCGTCCGGTCATCTTCTGCCTGCCGCCGCTCGCGACCTACCCCGATGACACCCCCGAACGCGTCGTACTGCTCGCCTATGACCAGATGGCCTGGAGCCTCGCCGCCACCGATCCACGCCTGACGGTCATCGCCACCCGAACCGAGCTCGACCATGCCATCCGCTCCCCCCGCCTGATCCTCTGGGCACCAGCGAAGATGGTCGCCGAGGCCGCCGACGCGCCAAGGCTCGACGCTCTGCCCAAATGGCTTCAGACCCGCCTCGGCGCCACCCGCCTGATCGCTGCCGGTTCGGGCGGCATCGGCGAAACCGCCGCCGCGAAGTCACCTGAAGACTTGTCCGCAACCGATTGAAAGGAGAATACAAATGGCTGCCACCCCTCCCGTCTGCGATTTCGGTAGGCTCGCCCCGGATTTCTCCCTCCCCGCCACCGACGGCAAGACCTATTCCCGCGACGACCTCAAGGGCCCGAACGGCCTGCTGGTCGTCTTCATCTGCAACCATTGCCCTTACGTGAAATCCATCACCGACAAACTGGTCCGCGACGCGAACGCCTTGAAGGAACTCGGCATCAACATGGTCGCGATCTGCTCCAACGATGCCACCACCCACCCCGACGATTCTTTTGAAAACATGCAGAAATTCGCCGCCGAACGCAGCTTCACCTTCCCCTATCTCCATGACGAGGACCAATCCGTCGCCCGTGCCTATGACGCCGTCTGCACCCCCGATTTCTTCGGCTTCAACGCCGATCTCGGCCTCCAGTACCGCGGCCGCCTCGATTCCACCGGTGCCAGAGGCGGCGACGCCCCAAGCGACCTCTACGAGGCCATGAAGCTGGTCGCCGGAACCGGTCGCGGGCCGAAAGACCAGACCCCGTCGATGGGCTGCTCGATCAAGTGGAAGGCCGCTTGACCCCGACCATCCGCCCCCTGACCGAAGCCGACCGCGAGACCTGGACCGACATGCGCGCCAGCCTCTGGCCGGATCACGACCGCGAGGAACTGGCCGCCGAGATCACCACGCAATTCATGCAAGGCAAGGAACGCGCCTGGATCGCCGAAACGGGCGGCCACCCTGTCGCCTTCATCGAAATCGGCCTCCGCGACTACGTGGACGGTGCCACCGCCTCCCCCGTCCCCCATGTCGAGGGCATCTGGGTCGCCCCAGGCCACCGCCGTCATGGCATCGCCGCAAGCCTGATCGCCCATGTCAGCGCCATCCTCACCGCCGAGGGCTTCACCGAACTCACCTCCGACGTCGAGGTCCTCAACGCCCCTTCACACGCCGCCCACAAGACCTGGGGCTTCACCGAAACCGACCGCGTCGTCTACTACCGCAAACCCCTCGGCCAGACCCCATGACCTATTACCGCCCCATACCCTCGACCGACACCGCGAAGGGCCGCGACGCCATCCCGCTCGCCGGTGGCCTTGCCAGTTTCAACGCCGTCGAGATCCTCTCCCGCGACGCCCCGCCCCGCATCGTCTCCCCGACCGAGACCCCGTCGGACTGGCTCGACCGCTTCACCGCGCCCCGCGCCCCCATCGCCGGTCTCGACCTCTCCCGCCCCCGCCTCATGGGCATCCTCAACGTCACCCCCGACAGCTTTTCCGATGGCGGCCTTCACGACGACACCGACCAGGCCGTGGCCCGCGCCCGCCAGATGGTCGCCCAAGGGGCCAACATCATCGACATCGGCGGCGAATCCACCCGGCCCGGAGCCGCCTTCGTCCCTGAAACGCAAGAACTCCAGCGCACCGAACCCGTCATTCGCGCGCTTCGCGACACCGGCTTCACCGCCGCCATCTCCATCGACACCCGCAAGGCCGCCGTCGCCCGCCGCGCCATCGAAGCTGGCGCCAACCTCTTCAACGACGTCACCGCGCTGAGTTTCGACCCCGACAGCCTCGCCACCGCCGCCGAGCTGAAAGCCCCCGTCTGCCTCATGCACACGGGCGGCGACCCTGAAACCATGCAGGACCGCCCGGATTACGACGACGTGCTCCTCGACGTCTACGACCACCTCGCCGCCCGCATCGCGACCTGCGAAGCCGCCGGCATCCCCCGGTCCCGCATCCTCGTCGACCCCGGCATCGGCTTCGGCAAGACCTTCGCCCACAACCTCGCCCTTCTCCGCCGCCTCTCCCTCTTCCACGGCCTCGGCTGCCCGATCCTGCTCGGCGTCTCGCGCAAGGGATTCATCGGTCATTACGGGGCCGAGCCCGACCCGGCGAGACGCGCCCCCGGCTCCATTGCCGTAGCCCTGGAAGGCCTTCGACAGGGCGTGCAGATGCTGCGCGTTCATGATATATCCCAGACCAGACAAGCCGTCTCGCTCTGGCAGGCGCTGGCGGAAGAAGGCTGAAAGGTCCCGAAAATGGGCAGAGTATGAGCAGGAAATTCTTCGGCACCGATGGCGTGCGCGGCCGCGCCAACACCCATCCCATGACCGCCGCCATGGCCATGGCACTCGGCAAGGCGGCAGGTCGCCATTTCGGCAGCCTCGACGGTAATTTCCGGGTGGTGATCGGCAAGGACACAAGGCGCTCGGGCTACATGCTGGAATACGCCATGACGGCAGGGCTGGCGGCGGTCGGCGGCAGCGTGCTGCTCCTCGGCCCGGTCCCGACCCCGGCGGTCGGCATGCTGACCCGGTCGATGCGCGCCGATCTTGGCGTGATGATTTCCGCCTCCCACAATCCCTACCACGATAACGGCATCAAGTTCTTCGGCCCTGACGGATACAAGCTGTCCGACGAGGCCGAACTGGAAATCGAGGCGCTGATCGAAGACGCCAGCACCCTCGCCGACCCCGAGGATATCGGCCGCGTCACCCGCATCGAGGGCGATCGGTCGCGCTACGTGGAATTCGCCAAATCCACCTTCCCGCGCAAGTATTCCCTCAAAGGCCTGAAGATCGTCGTCGACTGCGCCAACGGGGCTGCCTACAAGACCGCGCCGGAAGTCCTCTGGGAACTGGGTGCCGACGTCATCCCCATCGGCGTTTCCCCTAACGGCTTCAACATCAACAAGGATTGCGGATCGACCGACACGCGGCTCTGCGCCGAAACTGTCGTCTCCCACGGCGCCGATCTCGGCATCAGCCTCGACGGCGACGCCGACCGCGTCATGATTATCGACGAGACCGGCACGGTGGCCAATGGCGACCAGATCATGGCCCTGATCGCCGGTCTCTGGGTCGATGAGGGGCGGCTGGTTCGCGACACGCTGGTGACCACTGTCATGTCCAATCTGGGGCTCGAGCGGTATCTGGCAAGGCGTGGTGTCTCGATGGTCCGCACCGCTGTCGGCGACCGCTATGTGGTCGAGGCGATGCGCCGCGAAGGCTTCAATCTCGGCGGCGAACAGTCGGGCCACATCGTCATGACAGACTATGTCACCACCGGGGACGGCCTCATCGCCGCCCTGCAATTCCTCGCCGCCATGCGCAAGACCGGTCAGCGTGCCAGCGATCTGACCCATGTCTTCGAGCCGGTCCCGCAGATCCTGCGCAATGTCCGCTACTCCGCCGGGGCGACACCCTTGGAGACCGACCCCGTCAAGGCCGCCATCGCCGAGGGCACCGCACGCCTCGGCGATACCGGCCGGCTGGTGATCCGCCGCTCCGGCACCGAACCGCTGGTCCGGGTCATGGGCGAAAGCGAGGACGAGGCGCTTTTGGCCGAGATCGTCGCCGGCATTGCCGAGCGCGTCGCCGAACAGGGTTCCGCCTGACTCGCGGGGAACCCGTGCGACGCCAAGGACAGAGACCTGAAACAATCTTCCCCTGCCGCCCCGAAATCTTTCAAGAGACCTCAGCGAAACTATTGGGATTCACGGGGATCTGGGGGTGGTGCATGATTTGGTATGAGACAGAGCTTCAGCACCCAACCCGCCCTCTTCGCTCCGCAGGAGTTGTTCGATCACCCCGCGCTGACGGCGCTCGATCATGTGGAGGCGCTGATCGACTGGCCGCAGATCGAGGCGCTCTTGCCGCGGGGCGAGGACAGGCGATCCGGAGGCGGGCTCGGCGGTGAAGATCGGCGTGAAAGGGCAGCGCCGGGCGGTCTGGGGCTGGCAGGCCTTTGTGAACTGCGACGAGGACGGGTTCATCCGGCGCGTGGCCGTGGGCCACGGCAACTGCGCTGAAGTGGACTCCATCGAGGAGATGGTGGTTGGCGACGAGGCGGCCCTTTATGCCGACAAGGCCTAAAGCGTTCGATCTTTAACCTGCATCACCAGTCGCTGCCTGAAATCTAACGATTTCAACGCAATTGGTGATCGATGACGTATCAGGTAAAAGGTCGAACGCTCAATTCCAGCCCGCGCACACGCGCCCTCATGGACCGCAATGGCATCGCGGACAACGTCCAGCGGCGAGGGTCGGGCTCCAAGACGCTGACCGAAGACGACATCGCGCGCAATGTCGAGATCGGCGTCACCCGCGCCGGTGTCGAGCTGATCTTCGGCCACTGGAAGCGGCATTGGGGTCTCAGGCGCACCCGGTTCCTGGGGCTGGGGAAGACGCGGATCGCCACCGGCCTCGCCGCTATCGCCTGGAACCTGTGGAAGGGCGCGCTTCCGAAGCCGCTACGGTTGAGCCTGCTTCTCAACACAAAGCCGAAGCCCCGCGAACCCAGACCCGACAGGTTCAGCTTCCCCACCACACCCCGCGCGGCCCGCGCGTCCCCCAATCCCCTCCAACTCAGACCTCTTCTCGTCCATCAGACCCAACCAGCCCGATACACCCCGTTTCGCCGAGGTCGCTGCAAAGAAAGCGGGGCGCTCCGGGATCCGGCATCGCGCCCTTGGGACAGCAGGCCCCGGCCGTCAGCTCGCCAGCACGTTCTTGAACTGCCAGGGATCGCTTTCGTCGATCTCTTCGGCGAATTGCGGCCACCGTTCCGTCAGAGGCGTCCAGTCCGTGTAATGCCCCTCCATCGGCCCGAGATAGGGCCGCTGCACCTCCAGGCACCGCGCGTGGTCCATCTCCTCCGCCTCGACGATCCCGGCCCCCGGATTCTCCAGCGCCCAGACCATCCCCGCCAGTACCGCGCTCGTCACCTGCAGCCCCGTCGCATTCTGATAGGGTGCCAGCTCCCGCGTCTCCTCGATCGACAGCCGCGAGCCGTACCAATAGGCATTCTTCTCGTGCCCGTAGAGCAGCACGCCCAGCTCGTCGATCCCCTCGACGATCTCATGCTCGTCGAGGATCTTCAGCTTCTCCTGTATCCGTCCCGATCCGAAGGTCTCGTGAAAGGACAGCACCGCGTCATTGCAGGGGTGGTAGGCATAGTGACAGGTCGGCCGGTAGTCCGGCGCAGCCCCCTCCCCGACGGTAAAATAATCCGCAATCGAGATCGCCTCGTTATGGGTCACCAGGAACCCATACTGAGGCCCCGGCGTCGGGCACCAGGTATGGACCTTCGTCATCGCCCCCGGCGTGTCGAGATAGATCGCCGCCTGGCAGCCCTTGCTCTGGCGGTGGCCGTTTTCGGGAAACCACTGTTCGTGACTCCCCCAGCCAAGCTCCGCCGGCTGGAACCCCTCCGAGATAAACCCCTCCACCGACCAGGTATTCACGAAAGTTCCCATCGGCTTCGGCTGCCGGGTCTGCTGGGTGTCCCGCTCGGCGATATGGATGCCCTTGACCCCGACATCCCGCATCAGCGCCGCCCAGCCCGCCCGATCCGCGGGCGGGCTGGCGTCGCGTCCGGTATCGGCGGCGACATTCAAAAGCGCTTCCTTGACGAACCACGACACCATCCCGGGATTCGCCCCGCAGCAGGACACTGCCGTCGAGCCGCCGGGGCTGGCCCGTTTCTCGGCCCTGACGGCCTCGCGCAGCGCGTAATTCGTCCGCTCGGAGGGATCAGCCTCGGTGTTGAAATAGAAGCCCGGCCAGGGCTCGACCACCGTGTCGATATAGGGCACCTCCAGTTCGCGGCAAAAGCGCATCAGGTCGAGCGAGCCGGTATCCACCGACAGGTTCACGCAGAACCCCTTGCCAGGGGTCAAAAGCCTCCCGAGCACCTCGCGGTAATTCTCGCGGGTCAACGCCTCGCGGACATGGTCGATACCGCGCTGTACGAGGAATGTATGCGCGCTGTCCGATGGTTCGATCACGTGGAAGCTTTTCAGGTCATATTCAAAATGCCGCTCGATCAGCGGCAGCGTCCCGCGTCCTATCGACCCCAAGCCGATCATCACGATCGCGCCGTCGATGCGCCCGTAATCAGGCCATGAACCAGCCATCCGGTCCTCCTTCGCTAGCCACTTCTCTAGCGCATGTCGCGCCAAATTGAATTTATTCCAGCCCGTGAACGCGTTGGCGGAAGCAAACGCGGCCTCACGGTCCGAAATGAATACATGATCCGTGCAGGCGCGACACGTGCTAGTTAAATCGAGGCGACCGCCCCAGCGGCACCGGGCCGAGGCTCATGGTCGAGCCGGAAAACACCAGCGGCACGTCTATGGTGTTCGGCCCTCCGGACAACATCGCCACCACTTCAAGACCGCCCTCGATCGTGTCGGCCATGCTCTGCGGAATCACGCCCGCGCTGACCGCCAGGTCCACCATCTCGCGCCAGTTCACTGCCGTGACATTGATCCGCCCCTGCGGAAAGCCGTCGCCATCGACGTCGAAGCTGCCCCGCGCCTTCAGGTCCAGCTCGCCCCAGGTCACCGTCAGGTCCTTCAGCGACACCGCCGTCAGAAGCGGGGTCGCGCCCTCCACCGCCAGCCGGTCCCAGGGCGCGTCATACGAGGCGGTGAATCGCGTCCGGGCCACGCTCAACTCGCCGGGCAGGATGCCGGCGGGATCGAACCGTCGCAGAAAGACTTCGGGCAAGGTCAGGCGCTCGGCCTGAAAGGCGATATCATGGGCAAAGCCCGGTGCCGTCCCCTCGACCGCCTGCGCGGTGTTGAGCTGGCCCCTCTCCAGCGTCGACGTCCAACCGTCCGAGCTTTCCAGCCGCAAATCTGCGATCTCGATCGCGCTGCGCTGCAAGGCCAGGGCCGTGTCGGGCTCGAAGACCACCGACCCGCGCAACACCGAGGCCGCCACATCCACCGTCTCGAAGGGTGTGCCGATGCTCTGTTTCCCGGGCCAGACGGCGATGATGTGGTTGGGCTTGTAGGACAGCGCCAGGATCTGGAATTCCGGCGCCATCCAGGACCAGCCCGTGCGCGGATCGGCGAGTTCCAGCCCGGTGACCACCGTGTCGAAACGGTTGGGAAAGCCGCGCACCGTCAGACTGTCGCGTTCCGCCACCCAGCCGCGGGCCCGCTGCTGGTCGAGCCAGGCCTCGAGCGCGGCCTTCTGGGCCGCCGAGCCGACGAACCACCAGCCGGACCATAACAGGGCCAGAAATATCGCAAATCCAAAGAGCTTCTTCATGTCAGCCCGGTTCCCTCTCCGCCTCGCCCGGGTTATAGCGGCGCTTCGGGACCGGGTCCATGATCGCCGCGCGTCCCGTGGTACAGAGCGGGGCACAGAGCGGCGCGGTCACCGGCTGAGGAGCGGATATGGAAAACGGCTTTTGGGTCTTCGCCTATGGCTCGCTGATCTGGAATCCCGGTTTCGGCTACGGAGCCCGGCAACGGGCGGTGCTGTCGGGCTTTCACCGCTCCTTCTGCATGGCCTCGATCCATTATCGCGGCACCCCGGAGGCGCCGGGCCTCGTGCTCGCGCTCGATCATCTCGAGGGCGCGGCCTGCGAAGGTGTCGCTTACAGGGTCGGCCCGAACAATGCAGCCCGGACCCTCGCTTATCTGCGCGAGCGCGAGCTGGTCTCCTCGGCCTATCGCGAGCATACCGAGCCTGTACGCCTGGCGAGCGGTGAAACCGTCGAGGCGCTCTGCTATGTCGTCGACCGCGCCCATGCACAGTATCGCGGCGGGCTCACCCTTGCCGAGCAGGCCGCCATCATCGCCGACGCCGAAGGCCCCTCGGGGCGCAATACCGACTACCTGCACCAGACCCTGGCCAGTCTTGCCGATCTCGGTATCGAGGATTCCGAAATGACCGACCTTGCGCGCCTCGTCGCCGTCCGGACCGGCAACGCCTGAAACGCCCCATGCAGCCCTCGGGATTCGGCCCGCCTCCCGCGACGCCCACACGCTCACGCAGAAGATGCCAGGAGCGACCCGAAATCACGCGCCCGGACGCGGAGTCCTGCCGATAAACGGAATTCAGAAGGCCCGGAAGGTCAGGGTGGTCAGTGACCTGGCGATATCGGGAATGTCGAGCACGTTGTCGTTCACATAGCGACCGATATCCTGTCCCTCAGGCACATAGATCTTCGCCAACAGGTCGAAATCGCCGCTGGTCGAGTAAAGCTCCGAGGTGATCTCGCGGGCATAGAGCGCGTCGGCCACCTCGTAGGTCCGGCCCGGCCGGCATCGCAACTGCACGAAGACGCAATTCATGGCTCTTCCTTTCCGCGAACGGGTCTCAACCTATCGCGCATCTCCCGCCGCGCAAGCCCCCAAAAGAAGGCATCATGTCACCAGGGCCCGCCGCCGGTATGCCTCCCGGTCCCAAAGCCGATTGGCAAGCACCTCTTCCAGCACCTCCGCTGCACGGGCAATCTCGGCCTCGCCGACATAGAGCGGCGTGATCCCGAAGCGGATGATATCCGGCGCGCGAAAATCCCCGACCACGCCGCGGGCGATCAGCGCCTGCATCACCGCATAGCCCTCTGGATGCCGGAAGGACACTTGCGAGCCGCGCGTTACCGGATCGCGGGGCGAGGCCAGGGCAAGGTCGGGACAGCGGGCCGCAACCTCGGTGATGAAGCCCTCGCTCAACGCCGCCGAGCGCGCCTGCAGCGCGCCCATATCAACCCCGTCGAAGACGTCGAGGGCGGTCTCCAGCACCGCCATCGCCAGGACCGGCGGCGTGCCGACCCGCATCCGCGCGATCCCCGGTGCCGGGCGGTAGTCTTGGGTGAATTCGAAGGGCGCGGCATGACCGAGCCAGCCGCTCAGGACCGGTAGCACCTGTTCCTGCAGGGCCGGGGCGACATGGAGGAAGGCCGGAGCACCGGGCCCGCCATTGAGGAACTTGTAGCTGCAGCCCACGGCGAAATCCGCTCCCGCCCCGGACAGGTCCACCTCCAGCGCCCCGGCGGAATGGGCGAGATCCCAGAGCGTCAGCGCCCCGGCCTGCCGCGCCGCCCGGCTCAGACTGTCCATGTCGTACCGCCGCCCGGTCCGGTAGTCGACCTCGGTCAGCATCAGCACCGCCACCTCCTCGGTGATCGCCTCTGCCACTGCTTCAGGGGCCACCACCCGCAATTCATGCCCCTGCCCCATCGTCCGGATCAACCCCTCGGCGACATAGAGATCGGAGGGGAAATTGCCGCTGTCGGTCAGGATCACCCGCCGGCCGGGCCGCAGCGACAGGGCGGCGGCCAGCGCCTGGAACAGCCGGATCGAGAGGGTTTCGCCGACCACAACCGTCCCGGGTCCGGCTCCGATCAGCCGCGCGATCCGGTCGCCGAGCCGTTCCGGCATCGCCATCCAGCCCGCTCCGTTCCAGCCGCCGATCAGCTGACCGCCCCATTCTTCCGACAGGACCCGGGCCGCCCGGGCCGCAGCGGCCACCGGCAGCGGCCCGAGCGAGTTTCCGTCGAGATAGGTCAGACCATGCGGAAGCCGGAACTGCGCCCTGGTTTGTGAGAAGTCCGTCATGATCCGGTCCTATACCATCCCGGATTGCCCCCGGCGACCGCATTCGCCCCACCGCGCGCCAGGAGCCCGCCTTGCCCGGCCACAGCCGCCACGCCATCTATGACGCCCCATTTATTACGCCCGCCGCCCGAAGCCCCGCTGACCATCGCCGAGCGCATCCGCCGACGCGCCTCGGACCTGCCGCCGCACCGGCGCGCGCTGCTGGAGCGCCGGGGGTAACCGCAAGTCCTGGACCGGTTCCGGCTGCCGTGGCGCATCCCGTTTTCGAGCAAGGGCGACTGAAACCGGCTATCGGGCTGGGGCCGCCGCGCGTTCAGGGAGTATAAGCGCCTCAACTTTCACCTGTAAGCTTTTGTAATACAGCTGAAAAATCCATTCCTCTCCCGCCGTCCTCGACGAACGCCTCGTAGAGATCCCGCGCCTTCGCCCCCATCGGCGTCTGCGCCCCGGCGGCTTCTGCGGCCTGTTGACTGAGACCGAGATCCTTCAGCATCAACTCGGCGGCAAACCCCGGTTTGTAACCGTTGTCAGCGGGGGATTGCGGGCCGATGCCGGGGGCGGGGCAATAGCTGTTGATCGACCAGCAGGAGCCCGAGGCGGTGGAGACAACGTCGAACATCTTCTGCCGGTCGAGGCCGAGACGGTCGGCGAGGGCAAAGGCTTCGCAGACACCGAGCATGGAGATGCCGAGGATCATGTTGTTGCAGATCTTCGCCGCCTGTCCGGCACCCGAGCCGCCGCAATGGACGGCTTTCGATCCCATGATCTCGAACAGGGGGACGGCGGCGGCGAAGGCATTGTCTGACCCGCCCGCCATGAAGGTCAGGGTCCCGGCCTCGGCGCCGCCGATGCCGCCGGAGACAGGTGCGTCGATGGCGAGAAGCCCGGCGGTTGCCGCCTTGTCGGCGACGGCGCGGGCAGTTTCGACATCGATGGTCGAGCAGTCGATGAAAACCGCGCCGGGGTGGCCGGAGGGGACGATCTCGTCCCAGACGGCGCGGACGATGGGGCCGTCCGGCAGCATGGTGATGACGGCGTCGGCACCACTTGCCGCCGCGACGGCGGAGGTGGCGGGGATCACACCTTCGACGGTGACGCCGGAGACGTCGAAGCCGGTGACGCTGTGGCCCGCCTTCGCAAGGTTGCGGGCCATCGGGGCGCCCATGTTGCCGAGACCGATAAATCCGATTTTCATGAGAGTTCTCCCGGAGTTAGTTCGTCGATGCCAAGTGGCAGGAGCATGCGCGAAACATCCATGGTGCTGACGTCTTCGAGGCGGGGATGGGTCCAGCGCGGATTACGGTCCTTGTCGATGACCGCTGCGCGAATACCCTCGATGAAGTCGCCCTCCGACGCGCTGCGGGCGGTGAAGCGGTACTCCTGCTGGAGCGCATAGGTGATGCTGTCAGGGCCGCGGACGCGGTGGATCAGCTCGATGAAACAGGCCACCGACAGGGGGCATCCGCGGCGGAGCGCGATTCCGGTGGCGTGGCCCCAGACGGTATCGGGCAGGCCGCGCAGGATGTCGGCGGCAGTTTCCCCGGCGAAATGGGCGTCGATGAGCGCCTGCTCGGCGGCGAGGGGGCTTTCGGAGGCGGGAAAGGCGGCGCGGTCGATAGCGGCGGGATCGCCGGAGGCGCAAAGGTCGGTGACGAGGGCGGGCCAGTCGGGGCCGGGGATGAAGTAATCGGCGAACCCGGCGCGGATGGCATCTGAAGGTCCCATGCGGTGGCCGGTGGTGCCGAGATACTCGCCAAGGCGGCCGGGGGCGCGGGCGAGCAGGAGCGAGCCGCCGACATCGGGGATCAGGCCGATGGCGCATTCGGGCATGGCGATGCGGGAGGTCTCGCAGACCACGCGGTGCGAGCCGTGGCAGGCGACGCCGACGCCGCCACCCATGGTGAAGCCTTGCATGAGGGCGATGTAGGGTTTGGGGAAGGTGAAGATCTTGGCGTTGAGGCGGTATTCGTCGCGCCAGAAGCGGCGGCCATAGGTGAAATCGCCCTGGGTCGCGGTCTCGTACATCTGGGTGATGTCGCCGCCGGCGCAAAAAGCCTTGTCGCCCTCGGCATCGATGATGACCAGCGCGATGGCGTCGTCGGTGGCCCAGCGATCAAGGGCGGCCTCGATATCGAGGACCATATGGTAGGTCAGGGCGTTCAGCGCGTTCGGGCGGGTCAGGGTGATCCGTCCGGCGCGGCCTTGGGTGCGGATGTGGATGTCGCTCATGCCCGCTCCGACAGCAGGGCGCGGGCGATGATGACGCGCATGATTTCGTTGGTGCCTTCGAGGATCTGGTGGACGCGGAGATCGCGGACGATCTTTTCGATACCGAAATCCGCAAGGTAGCCGTAGCCGCCATGCAGTTGCAGCGCCTCGTTGGCGACGCGGAAGGCGACGTCAGTGACGAAGCGCTTGACCATGGCGCAATGTTTGGTGGCGTCGGGGGCCTGGATGTCGAGTTTCCAGGCGGCCTGGCGGAGGAAGATGCGGGCGGCCTGCAGCTCGGTCTCCATGTCGGCGAGGCGGAATTGCAGGGCCTGGAAACTGTCGATGCTGCGCCCGAAGGCCTGGCGTTCGGACATGTAGGCAAGGGTGCGGTTGAACGCGTCCTGCGCACCGCCAAGCGCGCAGGCGGCGATGTTGAGCCGCCCGCCGTCGAGGCCCTCCATGGCGTAGGCGAAGCCCCGGCCTTCCTCTCCGAGGAGGTTGGAAGCGGGCGTGGGGCAGGCGTCGAACTGGACTTGTGCGGTCGGTTGCGCGCGCCAGCCCATTTTTTCTTCCTGCGCGCCGAAGGAGAGGCCAGGGACACCGGTCTCGATCAGGAAGGCGGAGATGCCCTTGGGGCCGTCTTCTCCGGTGCGGGCCATGGTGAGGTAGAGGTCGGAATAGCCGCCGCCGGAAATGAAGGCCTTGGTGCCGGTGAGGCTGTAGCCGTCATTGGTGCGCTCTGCACGGGTGCGGAGCGCGGCGGCATCGGAGCCGGAGCCGGGCTCGGTGAGGCAATAGGAGGCGATGCGACCCATGGAGATGAGGTCGGGGAGGTATTTCTCGCGGGCCTGCTCGGTGCCGTGGCGGGCGGTCATCGCGGTGCACATGTTGTGGATCGACAGGAAGGCGGCGACCGAGGGGCAGGCCATTGACAGGGCCTCGAAGACAAGGGAGCCGTCGAGGCGGGTGAGGCCGGTGCCGCCTAGTTCCTCGGGGACGAAGAGGGCGGCGAAACCGAGGTCGGCGGCGTCCCGCAGCATGTCGCGCGGCAATGTTCCGTCGGCCTCCCATTTCCGTGCATAAGGGGCGATCCGGGACTGGCCGAAAGCGCGGGCCGTCTCAAAGATGGCGTCCTGTTCGGGCGTGAGGGCGAAATCCATCGCGGGGGGTCTCCCGGGGGTGTTTTTGAGGCGAGTTGACAGGGTTGGCGGGGATTTATCAAGGGTGCGCGCGACGGAAACCGGGCGGGCCGCCGTATCAGGGGTATCGGACAATTGATCAGGGGGAATGCGATGTTACGGCTTTTTGCTTGGATTTGGGCACTGGGGATGGCCGGGATGATTGGCGCGGGGGAGGCCAAAGCCGGGACGGAGGTACTGCTGGCGGACGGCCGGCGTTTCGAGATCGTTCTGCCGCGCGGGGTGGTGAACCCTCCGCTGATCGTGGCGCTGCATGGCGGGGCCGGGAGCGGGTCCTCAATGGAAAGCCTGTCACAACTGACGGAGAAGGCAGTTGGGCAGGGCTTCGCGGTGGCTTATCCCGATGGGTCCGGGCGAGGGCGGGCGCTGACGTGGAATGCCGGCTTTTGCTGCGCTTATGCGGCGCGGCGGAATGTGGACGATGTGGGGTTTATCGAAGCGGTGATCTCGGTCTCGGCGGAGCGGTTCGGGATCGACCGGCGGAATGTGTTCCTGGTCGGCATGTCGAATGGCGCGATGATGAGCCAGACGATTGCCGCACGGCGGCCGGATCTGGTGCGGGCGGTGGGGACGGTCTCAGGACCGCTGGATATCGGCCGGGAGCGCATCCGGGGACAGGTACCCTTGATGCATTTTCACGGGACCGCGGATGACGTGGTGCCCTATGAAGGCGGGATCGGCGAGCGGACGGTGAACCGGAAGGGATTTCCGCCGATCGAGGCGGTGATCGGGAAATGGGTCGAGACGTTTGGGGAGCGACTGACCGTCGAACGACGGGTGATCGATCCGGCGCGGGACGGGACACGCGTGGTGCGGACGGCGTATTCCGGGAAGGGCCACGAGCGGGTTGTGCTTTATACGATCGAAGGCGGGAGCCACTCCTGGCCCGGGGCGCGGCGGGCGGGTCGGGGCGGCGTGAGCCAGGATGTGGACGCCTCGGCGGAGATGATCGGGTTTTTCGAACGCAATGTGCGGAAGTGACGAGGTCGGAGTTGAGGCGGGATGCCTCCCACCCTGCACAGGGAAAGGATGGCGCCCATGGGTGGAGGGGTGCTCAAGGCACTGAAATGTCGTGGCCTGCGGCTCCTTGATGCAAGAAGCGGCTTCAAACCCACCGGTTTCGGCAGTAAGAGAGCCTGACAGGCGTGGGGTCCCTGCCCCGTCAGGCCGGAGCCGATCCGGCAGCCACAGAGACAGAACCCGGAGGCTCCGATGCCCGCTCCCGTCTTCGATCCCGCCCGGCCGCTGAAGATCGCGCCGTCGATCCTGTCGGCGGATTTCGCCCGGCTTGGCGACGAAATCAGTGCCGTCGAGGCCGCCGGGGCCGACTGGATCCACGTCGATCCCATGGACGGCCATTTCGTCCCCAACCTGACCATCGGTCCGAATGTCGCCGCTGCGATCCGGCCTCACGTGACCACGGTGATGGATGTGCATCTGATGCTGGCCCCCGTCGATCCCTATCTCGAACCCTTCGCCAGGGCCGGGGCCGATATCCTGACCGTCCATGCCGAAGCGGGCCCGCATCTCGACCGCTCACTGCAGACGGTCCGGGATCTGGGGTGCAAGGCCGGGGTGGCCCTGAACATCACCACGCCGCTCTCGGTGATCGACTATTGCCTCGACAAGATCGACCTGATCCTGATCCTGACCATCAATCCCGGCTTCGGCGGCCAGAAATTCACCCATGAGGTCGTCGCCAAGATCGCTGCCGCCCGGCAGATGATCGGCGACCGCCCGATCTGGCTGGAGGTTGATGGCGGCGTCGCCCCTGACACCGCGCCGCTATGCACGGCGGCGGGCGCGGACGTTCTGGTGGCGGGTTCCGCCGTCTTCAAGGGCGGATCGGAAGCCGCCTATCGACGGAATATCGAGGCGATCCGGTTCGCGGCCTGATCACTTCCCGGTCCGCGTTTTCCCCGCAGGAATGAATACTCAAGACGCTGAAAGCAGGTTGCTTCAGGCTACGGCTCAATGCTGGATCCGTGCGTGGAATACGTACACGGCTGATTTCTTTCCCCCCGGCCACGGCCTAGGTTTTCCCCACTTTTTCAGCCCAGGGATTGCCGTGCCACCGGTCATGAGCCACGCAAAGCGCAACCTCACGCCGATAAAGAAAAGCGCCGCCACGCGATTACAGGGCCTTGGCAAGTTTTTGATCCTGGCCCGAATTTATTGGAGGATGCGCTGGTTGAAACGTCAGGCCTGGACCATGGGATCGGCTTCGGGTTCACCGGACACGATCAGTTCCAGCACGTCTTTTTCGGTGGTGGTCGCGATCTGCCGCTCTCCAACATTCTGGCCGCGTTTCAGCACCATGACCCGGTCTCCGACCTCGAAAATGTCGGTCAGCCGGTGCGAGATGATGATCTGGGCCACGCCCTGGGCCCTCAGTTCGGACATGGTCTCCAGCAGACGCTCGGTGGCGGTGACGGACAGGTTGGCGGTCGGCTCGTCGAGCACGATCAGCTTCGGCTCGAAGGAAATCGCCCGGGCGATGGCCACCGATTGCTGACGGCCGCCCGACAGGCTCTCGACCTTCTGGAACACCGAGTTGACGTCGACCTTCAGCCGCTGCAGCACCTCGGAGGCCTCGCCATACATGCGGCCCCGGTCCACGAACAGCCCACGCCGGGGCCCGCGGCCGAGAAAGATATTTTGGGCGACATCGAGGTTCCCGCAGAGCGCGAAATCCTGGTAGATCATCTCGATCCCGACATCGCGGCTTTCGTGCGGCGAGCGGAAATTGGTCGGCTGGCCGTTGACCAGCACCTCGCCCTCGTCGCGGTGATAGGCGCCGGTCAGGATCTTCATCAGCGTCGACTTGCCGGCGGAGTTGTCACCAACGAGCCCCAGGATCTCGCCGGGTTGCAGGCTGAGATTGACGTTGACGAGCGCGTTCACCGCCCCGAAGGATTTATGGATGCCGCGCATCTCGATCAGCGGCGTGGTCTGGTCAGGCATGGGCGGTGTCTCCCGCAGGTTTCTTTCGTCGTTTGCGCAGTCGGTCGAACAGGCCCTCCTGGCGGACCCAGATATCGACCAGCACGGCCAGGATCAGGATCAGGCCGACAAAGCTGTTCACCCAGTGCTGCGGCAGGGTGAAGCTTTCGCCCGAAGAGGTGACGATGTTGAGCTGCATGAGGGCGCGGAGCAGGGTGATCACCGCCGCCCCGGCCAAGGCGCCGATGATCGTGCCGTAGCCGCCGAAGATCGAGCCGCCGCCGATGATGATGGCGGCGATGGCGTCGAGCTCGCGGAACTGGCCGGCGACCGGGTTGAAGCTGCGGAAATAGGCCACGTTGATGATCCCGGCCATGGCCGCGCAGAAGGCCGAGAGCATCATCGCCGTCACCCGGACGCGGCCCGTGTGGATGCCCGCATAGCCCGCGGCCCGGCGGCTGCCGCCGGTGGCATAGACCATGTAGCCGATCGGTGTCTTGGCCAGGATCACCCCGGCCGCCACCGCGGCCAGCGCCATCCAGATCGTCTGCACGCTGACCACGCTCAGGATATCGCCCAACAGCCCGCCGGGATGCGGCAGCGAGAAGAAGGCGAGGATATCCCCGACCTTGCGCCCGATCAGGTTGAACGGCTCGGACCAGCCGGTCAGCTGCTGGCCGGCGACGATCCAGGCCGCGACGCCGCGTGCCATGTAGAACATGCCGAGCGTGGCGATGAAGGCCGGCAGGCCAAGGCCCACCGTGACCAGCGAATTGACCGCCCCCGCCAGCAGCCCCGCGAAGAGACCAAGCGCCATGGCGCTGACCGGGTCCAGCCCCATGACCTTCAACCCGTAGGCCGCCGCGCTGCCCGACAGCGCCAGCACCGCGCCCACCGACAGGTCGATATCGCCACAGGCGATGACATAGGTCAGGCCAAGGGTCAGCAGCGCGACCTCGGTATAGTTCAACAGGATCGCGAAGGTGTTCGGCAGACCGGCCCAGTAGTCGGGCCGCAACGCGAAACCGACGACCCAGAGGCCCACCATCAGCATGATCGCCAGCGCGTCGCGCCTGGCCAGGAACTTGCCGAAGCCCTTCGCGGTCACCGCGCGGTCCGAGACATTGGCACCTCGGGTCTGGGCGCCTTCGATGGCGACCCCTCCCACCTCGATCACCCGGGGCGGCGGGCGGCCTGTCAGTCGCGCAAACAGCCTCTGCGGCAGTTTTTGCCGGATGATATAGGGCTCGATCAGCACCGCCACCACCAGAAGCGCGCCGATGAAGGCCGGGATCGCGCCCGCCGGCAGGGTCGAGGTCGCCTTGACCTGCATGACCGTGTCGCCGACCTTGACCTCGCGGACGATCGGCACGCCCTCGCGGAGCACCTTGTGCAGAAGTGCGACCAGCATGGCACCCAGATAGCTGCCAATCACCCTGCCCCGACCGCCAAGGATCGAGGCGCCGCCGATGATCACCGAGGCGATGACGATGAGTTCGGTCAGAAGCCCGGCCTGGCTGGTGATGCCCTTGTCCTGGGCGACGGTCATCAGCCCGGCCAGCGTAGCGCAGAGCGATGACAGGATATAGGCGCGGATGCGGACCCAGTTGGTCGGGATCCCGGCATATTCGGCGGCCTGGGTATTGCCGCCCGTGGCCAGCGTCTCGTAGCCCCAGCGGGTCTTTGCCAGCACGAAGGCCCCAAGGGCAACCACCACCAGCACCACGACGATCTGGTTGTTGAAGCCCAGTGCATTGGTCTCGCCGATGCCGAAGAACCAGCCGTCGGCCTCGGCCTTCTCGGCATAGCGCACCGAACGCCCGCCGGTCATGCCCAGCACCATGCCCCTGCCGATCAGCAGCATGGTCAGTGTGGCGATGAAGGCCGGTACGCGCAGGAAGGTCACCAGCACGCCGTTGATGATGCCGATGGCGGTGCCGGCCACCAGACAGACCAGGATCGCCGAATAGATGTCCCAATCCCAGCCCGCCGGCCCGTAGAGTTTCGAGAAGATCACCCCGATCAGCCCCAGAGTCGAGCCGACCGACAGGTCGAGATCGCGCGCGGCAATGACGAAGGTCATGCCCACGGCGATGACGCCGAACCGCGCACTGTCGCGCAACAGGGCCTGAAGGGCGCTGGATGTGCCGAAGAATTCCGGATTGAGGAAGGCACCGCCGAGATAGAGGATCACGATCAGTGCCAGCAATCCCGCTTCCCAGCCGCCGAGCAGCTGCAAGGGATAGCGGACTGGCCTTGCGTGGATGGTTTCAGCACTCATTAGACAGCTTGGTCCCTGTAATACTTGTTCTTATCGTTGTGCTCGCCATCAAACCGGCGCGACTGGCCTAATAAGCCATGCCGCGCCAGTTATCCAGTCCTGGGAGGACCTGCTCAGTTCTCGAAGCGGCTCCCCACGGAGCCGACATTGTCGCCCGTCACCAGCTGCGCGCGGGTATCGAGATTTGCCGCCGAGATACCCCGGTCAATCTCGAGATAGAGCTGCATCACCGGCCAGAAGCCCTGCAGGAACGGCTGCTGACCGAGCGCACCGGTGAGGTTGCCCGCCTTCAGCGCGTCCTGCTGTGCCGGCCCGAGGTCGAAACCATAGGCGCACATCTTGCCGGTATTGCCGGTCTGATCGACCGCCGAGGCCAGTGCCGGGGTGAAGACGTTGTTGCCGGCAAAGGCGCCGACCACGTCGCCGCGGCTCTCGAACAGGGAGACGATGCCGTTCACCGGATCGTTGGGGTTGGTGTCGATGCCGGTGTTCTCGGGGCCGGCGTCGACGACGAAGTTCGCCAGCTTGCCCTCCGCCTGCAGCTTGGTGACGATCGCGTTGAAGGCCGAGGTGACGCGGTTGTTGACCTCGATATTGCCCATCGCGGTGTCGTTGGGCAGGATGATCGAGCCCGAGGTGATGCCGCGGTCGATCAGGCACTGGACCAGCGCCTCGCCGGCGATGGCGGCGGCCGACGCGTCCTGGCCGGTATGGCTGATCGCGCTCCGGTTCAGGATCGTGGCGTCGAAGGAGTTGGTGGTGGCGACCGGAATGCCCTTGTCCTCGGCGGCCTTGACGATGTCGTCATAGGCGCCGACCTGCGGCGTCGTCATGATGATGCCGTCGATCGTCGGGTCATTGATGATCTGGTTCAGGATCTCGATCTCGCGCGCCGGATCGTCCGTCGGGCTTTCCGAGCCGAGCAGCAGGATCTTCGCGCCGATCATGT
>JBNKVT010000059.1:0-5362 GCA_050299335.1 Paracoccaceae bacterium
CGAACCTCCCCCCTGACCCCCCTCCCAGCGGGAGGGGGGAATGGCAGAACCCTGCCGCCGGGGCGCCCCCCTCTCCCCCTGGGAGAGGGGTCGGGGGAGAGGGTTTGTCGCGGCGTCCAGCGCAAACGATTGCAGCTTCACTCGGTCCAGAGACCCACTTCCTGATAGAACCTGATCGCCCCGGGATGATACTCTCCCGGGCTCACATCGCCCACCAGATCCCGCTCGGGATTGAAGCCCCGGAACGGCGGGAAGGTCTCGCCCATCGCCGCCTGGTTCTCATAAAGCACCTTTGCCATCGCATAGGCCTGATCGTCCGTGACCCCTGCATGAGTGAAGACCACCTGCGGATAGGCGATGAATTTCCCCGGCTCAAGCACACCCGGTGCCGCCGGTCCCGGCTCGATATCAACGAGGTACCCGGTCGACCAATGCTCCGCGATCGCCGCCGCCGCCTCGGGTGTGTCGACCATCGGCAGGGCGCGCAAGCCCCCCACCGCCGCATCCGCCTCGCGGACCTTCCCGGCGCCATGGGCAAAGATGAAGCCGACCGCGTCGCCGGCCATGAACGCATCGGCACCGGCAACCACCGAGGCGACATTCACCGGTTCCATATCCGCCCGGCTCATCCCGAAGGCGCCGTAGATCGCATCAAGCTGCGGCAGGATCGTCTGCTGGGCCGTATAGCCATCGACCATCGGCTTGCCCTTGAGATCGGCCACCGACATGATGTCGCTATCGGCGCGGACGAAAATCGCCTCGCGGATCGGCATGATCCGCCCGATCACCCGCAATTCCGGATTCACCGAGCCCGAAAACCATTCCCGGCCCTCCAGCGCATAGGTAAATTCCTGCAGGTTCCCGACCCCGAACTCGATCTCGCCGGCATTGACCAGCGGCATATACTGGTTCGGCGAGGTCGCGGGCTGGATCGTCGCCGCCACGCCACTATCGTTTGCCGCCTTGGCGATCGCCGATCCGATGGAATGAAACAGCGAGCCCGGGTTCGAGGTCGCGATTCCGACGCTTTGCGCCTGCGCCGCGCCGGCAAGTCCAAGCGCCAGCGCAATCGGCATGATCCTGATCCTGTTCATGTTAGCCTCCCAGACGCCGTTTTGGCGCATTCCATGATGAAATCTCTTAAAATGAGATTTTATCCACGATACACAAGGCAGACCGCAACTCAAGGAGAATGCGATGCCCAGACCCTCAACCGGTGCCGAGGCCCTGCTCTTCGCTCTGAAGGATTGCGGGGTGGCGTATCTTTTTGCCAATTCCGGCACGGATTTTCCCCCGGTCATCGAGGCTCTGGCCGCCCATCCCGGGTCCTGCCCCATCCCGGTTACCATCCCCCATGAAAGTGCCGCGGTCGCCATGGCCCACGGCTATTGTCTGGCCTCGGGCCGCCCGCAGGCGGTGATGGTGCATGTCAATGTCGGCCTCGCCAACGCGGCGATGGGGGCGATCAACGCTGCTTCTGACAATGTGCCGGTGATCCTGATGTCCGGGCGCACGCCTCTGACCGAACATGCCCGCCCCGGCGCCCGGGTCTCCCAGATACAGTACGGCCAGGAGATGTTCGACCAGACTTCGCTGGTCCGCGAGGCGACGAAATTCAATTACGAGCTTCGCTATGCCGAGCAGGCCGGCCAACTCGCCACCCGCGCCCACGCGCTCGCCCTGTCCGAGCCGCGCGGGCCGGTCTATCTGTCGCTGCCTCGCGAGCCATTGACCGAGGCTTTCCCCGCGGACCATCACTGGCCGCCCGCGCCGCAAGCCGCCCCCGGCCCGGTCCTGCCGGATCCGGCTGCCATCGCCGAGGCCGCGGCCCTGCTCGCCGCAGCCGAACGTCCGTTAGTGGTCTGCCAGCGCGGCGACCTTGCCGGTGCCCTCGCCCCGGCACTGGAGGCGCTCGGCCTGCCCGTCATCGAGCCCTTTACCGTGCGTTCCGTCCTGCCCGCCGCCTCGCCGGTCTTTGCAGGCTATTCCCCGGACCTGTTGAAGAAGGCCGACGTGATCCTGACTATCGACAGTCCGGTCCCGTGGATCGAGCGTCTGCACCGGCCCACGAGCGTCAAGGTCATCGCCCTCGGACCCGATCCGCTGTTCGGACGGGCCCCCGTGCGCAGTTTTCAGACGGATTTCTCGCTGTCCTGCGATCCGGCAAGAGGGATCGAAGCGCTGGCAAGGGCCGTCATCGCCCTTGCCCCCGATCACAGCGCATGGTGCGCAGAATGCGCACCCTACGGGGACCCACCGGAGGTATCCGAGACATCTCCGATCACCGGCGAATACCTGTCTCGCGCCATTTCCGACATTCTCGGCGACGGCAGGGTCTTCACCGAGCTGGGCGTCACCCCAGAGCCCATGCGTCTCACCCGCCCCAATCAGCTGTTCACGGCGCCGCATTCCGGTGGCCTCGGCTGGGCTCTGCCGGCTGCGCTTGGGGCGGCGCTCCATGATCGCCACCGGTTGACCATAGCCGCCGTCGGCGACGGCTCCTACATGTTCGCCAACCCGGTTGCCTGCCACCAGATTGCCGAGGCGCATGGGCTGCCGGTCCTGACCATCATCAAGAACAACGCCTCCTGGAATGCTGTCCGCCGTGCGGTCACCGGGGCCTATCCCGAGGGTGTGGCCGTCCGGGCCAACGTCATGCCCCTGACCTCTTTGGCACCGATGCCGGATTTTTGCGCCATCGCCCGGGCCAGCCGCGCCCACGCCGAGCGTGTCGAGGCCCCGGAGGACCTCTCTCCGGCCCTCGAACGGGCTGTCAGGATCATCGGCACCGAAGGCCGGCAGGTGCTGCTGGATGTGGCGGTTCAGGCGGGGAGTAATTTCTGAGCGCGGGATTCGGGGCTTGAGGGCCGGTCGCACCTGCCCGCGCCATTGGGACGGGACCGTGCCGGAACTCCGAAGCGCCGCGAAGTCGGCGTCAGGGATCTATCTTGTCACGACCAAGGAACCCGCATCGCCGGCGACCGGCAATCCCTTGCTGATATTTCCAAATTGGCATCACCGAACATCTGTCCCGGCCAGTTTGTCTTCGCCGGCCAGGACCGCTTGGGCACCCGGCGCGATCGATTGGCAACTATCCAACGCCGAGACTTCCGGTGACCTGAAGTCTGGAAAAGGGTTCCGGTCCCTCTTTCAACTCGCTATGAAGACACCGTCAGTCCAGGAATTTGCTTCACGACGGGTCGAAATCCGCCAATGAGTCTTAACACATGACCTCACTCCCGCGCGTCTGCCTGATCGGAACCGTAAGCGACGAAGGGCCCTGGTTGCTCGAATGGATCGCCCACAACATGGCGATCGGGTTCAGCGATATCGTTTTGGCGTCAAACGATTGTACCGACGGAACCGACGCCATGCTCGACCGATTGCAGGAGATGGGAATTGTCGCCCATGTCCCCAATCCCGGACCCTACGAGTTTAGTGTCCAGCGCGATGCCTTTCGCAAGGCGCGGGAACATCCGGTTGCCGCCGCCGCCGACTGGCTGATGGTGTTGGATGCCGACGAGTTCCTGAATGTGAAGACCGACGGTCACCTGGTGACCGACCTCATCGCCCGGCAGAGGGATGACGCCCAGGCGATCATCGTGACCTGGCGGAATTTCGGCGATGGCGGTCACGAGAAATGGGCCGACGAGCCGGTCTGCGAGCGCTACACGATGGCGGTTGAGGAAGGGGCACGGGAGGTCCGGTATTACTGTCAGGTCAAGACGCTGCTGCGGAACATCCCGGAATTTACCACCCTGACCAATCACGGGCCGCTTCGGCATGTCACCGACGAACCTCGGCTGGAATTTACCATCGTCACGCCCGACAACCTCTCGGTTAACCCTTTCGTCTTTCAGAAAAAGCAATCCATCTACCGGTTATTGTATCCCAGGACCTCGTGGGAAACGGCGCAGATCAACCACTACATCACCCGGACGCGCGACACCTACATGCTGAAGCGCCGGCGCAAGGGGGAATTCCGTCGCAACAAGGGGCGGTACTCGAACCGTTTCTACGAGGCAATCAATACCAACCATGTAGAAGACCTCAGCATCGCCGCGACAGCCGAGAGGCGGAGGGAGATTCTCGAAGACCTGAAGTCCGACCCGGTACTGGGGAAACTTCACGAGACGGCCTGTCAGCATCTTGTCGAAGCGATTGCCGCAAGCGAGGCGGCGATTGCCCGGCAACTGGAAAGGCGCGAGCGCAAGCGTGAGCGGCGCGAACGCAAGGCTGGGGAGAACGACACCGACAGGTGACGTTTCCGGATCCTGTGGTTCCCCAACAGGTCTCCCGATCCGCCCGACAGGGTCGCTAGCGCCCCAAGAGCCCACCGGGATGACCTCCGCGGCCTCCCGATACCACAGATCGATCAGACAGGAGCCCCGGCGGACGCCTTTGCACGCGTGCAAAGCGAGGTTTCTCTTTGATTTCATTGGGAATAATGGTTACTTGTGGGTTAATTTTCGTGGTTTGGCATACGATACAACTTGGATATTGGATCATGACGCAAGGACATGAGGTGGTCGATGCGGCATGTGATGGGTGCAAGCACCATCCTACTTGGATTGAGAAGGATTTCGCTAATTCATGTGGCAGCTATCACTAGTGTGTTTTGTGCAATCAGTTTCCGCAACTATCAATAGCTATGCTGCCTAAACAAATCCCAAGATTTAGAGAAGCCATACAATTTCCAGCGGCTAACCCTCTTGACTCATCAATTCGACGATTCCAGACTGATCGTGACGACCAAAATGGGCGCGCCACCAAGACTGGCAGGTCTTGGCGGCGCTAACAAATTGGTCTCCGCGAAACAGTTGTTGGACCGTCGCGGATAGCCGGTTGTGTAATTAAGAATCTACGATCCAGATTTGAGGCAAGTCAAGGCGGTCCTTCGAAAAAATGAGGGACGAACCATGCTGAGTTCGATTGTTCAAGCTATTAAGGGACAAGCATCACTCGATATCTTCTATCCACCCGGGAACCGAAAAATAGAGCCACACACAGTAGGTTATGGCAGCAAAGGCCAACTACTTTTGCGGGCCTTTCAAACCTCTGGCGCAAGTGCGTCAGGGGAGCCTAATCACTGGAAGCTCTTCCGGCTTGATCGTGCGTCCGATGTGAAAGCCTCTGGCAATCACTTTGACGAGCCTCGGTCGGGCTACAGGAAAGGTGACTCCGCAATGAAAGGCGGAATTGTTGCTGAGCTGTAGAGCAACTGATACCAGCCGCAGAATCCATTGACTCCTTTTAGGGATTCCCACTGGGCAGGAAGTCTGACTCTATGGCGTTGAGCAACATGGAGGCGGGAATGACGGTGAATGTGACGCGTGAAGACCTTGCGGCGCGGGATTTGCGC
>JBNKVT010000060.1:0-26583 GCA_050299335.1 Paracoccaceae bacterium
CACCACGGCCCACACAATACAGAATATGGTCCGTGGCAACGTCGCTTCCGGCTCTACGCTGATGACTGACGAAGCCCGTTCGTTCAAGGGGCTTGGGAAGGACTACAATCACCACGCTGTAAACCATTCAGCAGGCGAGTACGTGCGTCATTACGTGATCCACACCAATTCAATCGAGTCGGTTTGGGCTTTGTTGAAGCGTCAAATCATCGGCATTCACCACCACGTCACGCCGAAACATCTTGCCAAGTACGTTGATGAAATGACATGGCGCTTCAACCGTCGCGATATGGACGCTCCTGATCGTATGAATGACATTTTCTCCTGCATTGAGGGCCGTATGCCATACAAGATCTTGATCGCATGACAGACGAAAAGAGGAAGCACGAGCCGCCGCTAAACCTTGATATGGACTTCGGCGAAGCCTTGACCCGGTTCCTTCAGACGGACCCCCAAGAGGTCCAGGAAAGCATCGAACGATCAAAGCAGAAGAAACCACCGGGCGACAAAGTCGCCCGGAAGCCCTCGCGTAAACGCGAGTCTAGTTGAGTGCCGCTCAGTTGCAGCACCGCCAGTATCCGTTCACATGCTCGATCTTGCCGAAGCGAAGTCGAGTGTGAGGACGGACCCAGTGACAAGCTTTCGCTGCCATCTTGAAGACCTCCTAGGTCAAAGAGGTCTTGAAGAGATGCAGGAGAAAGCGTATAGTAATCCCCAAGACAGGGGAGACCCTCTCCTGCATCTCGGGACACACACCGACCTCGATTGCACGCGTGTCCCGAACCCGGAACCGGCTCTGTTTTGGTGTTGGCGCACCATCTCAGGGCCGTTTCTTTTCCGGGTCCTCATGATCACTAATCTAGAAGGATTCCAAGCCGGGGGCAAGTCCCCACGCCACAGGAAATCTTTCTGTGGCAGTCCCGTGGGAAAGATGGTATCAAGACGTGGGAAGACAACCTAGAGGACTGAAATGGCTGACAATTTCATCTCCATGATGCGCCGTGAAATAGCAGACCTTGAGGCTGCGCTGGCAGAAAACCCCACATTTAGAAAAATTCAAGCACTCAAAGCGGCGATCCAAGAGTACGAGGGGGAGGGGGGATTCGCCCCAGCGACTGAGCCTAAGAAGCGGGCAAAGGCCTCGCCACGGAAGCGCTCTGAGCAGCGTGAAAAGGCACTCTTGTTCGCCAAGAATATGCTGAAGGGACTCTCTACCCCCACCCCCACACGGGACATTTTCGCAGCAATGGAAGAGGCGGGATTATCGCTGCCGGGGAATGACCCAGCAAACAACCTGAGCGCCATGCTTTCTAATAGTCAAGACTTTGAGTCACTTGGCCGATCTGGGTGGGTTCTCGCGGAGGCTGTTGGCTCCCCACAGGAAATTGTGGGTGGTGGGGAAAGTGGGGATAACGTAGGTTTCGCCAGTATCATCCGGCAAGAGTAAGGTTCAGGTGAAAACTTGGGCGAGCGAGTGAAATTAATTGCATTGGGTCACACAGATATATAGGCCCCCTCAAGAACGCTGTGTTCCAGAAAAAATGACCCCTGCGGTGCTTCACATCCCGGCAGGGCGGGCTATCTTCTCACCGGAACGTGATCGGATTTTCCATGACCTCAGCCATATCCATTCAATCCCTCACCAAGACCTATGACGGCGGCTTCACCGCGCTCGACAATGTCTCGCTCGAGATCCGCGAAGGTGAGATCCTGGCGCTGCTCGGGCCGAATGGTGCCGGAAAGACCACGCTGATCTCGACCATCTGCGGCATCACAAGGCCCACCTCCGGGACCATCACCGTGGGCGGGTACGATATCGTCGGCGAGTACCGCGCCGCCCGCCGCCTGATCGGGCTCGTCCCGCAGGAGATCACCCTCGAACCCTTCGAGACCGTCGCCAATACCACCGCCCTGTCGCGCGGCCTGTTCGGACTGAAGCCGGACAAGGCGCATGTGGAAAAAGTGCTGCGCGACCTGTCGCTCTGGGACAAGAAGGACGCCAAGATCGTCACCCTGTCGGGCGGCATGAAGCGCCGGGTGCTGATCGCCAAGGCGCTGGCCCACGAGCCGCGGATCCTGTTCCTGGACGAGCCGACCGCCGGGGTCGATGTGGAACTCAGGAAGGACATGTGGCGGGTGGTCGAGGCCCTGTCGGCCAGCGGCGTGACCATCATCCTGACCACCCATTATATCGAAGAGGCCGAGGCCATCGCGCAAAGGGTCGGGGTCATCAACAAGGGCGAGATCCTGCTGGTGGAGGAAACCGCCGCCCTGATGCAGAAACTCGGCCGCAAGGAGATGACCATCGAGCTGCAGGACCCCGTGACCGCCTTGCCCGAGGCGATGGCGCGGTTCGATCTGGAGATCGGCGAGGACGGCAGGAGCCTGGTCTATGCCTACGATACCAGGGCCGAGCGCACTGGGATCACCACGCTTCTGAGCGATCTGAGTACGGCGGGTCTGGTGCTGAAGGACATCCAGACGCGGCAAAGCTCGCTGGAAGACATTTTCGTCGATCTCGTGAAGGAAGACGCATGAATTTCCACGCCATCAAGGCCATCTATGTCTTCGAGATGGCGCGCTTTTTCCGCACCATGGCCCAGGGGCTGATCTCGCCGGTCCTGTCGACGGCGCTCTATTTCGTCGTCTTCGGCTCGGCCATCGGCTCGCGGATCGAGAGCGTCGAGGGGGTCGATTACGGGGCGTTCATCGTGCCGGGACTGGTGATGCTGTCGCTCCTGACCCAGTCGGTGGCGAACGCCTCGTTCGGCATCTATTTCCCGAAATTCATCGGCACGATGTACGAGATTCTCTCGGCGCCGGTGTCCTTCATCGAGATCACCATCGGCTATGTCGGGGCGGCGGCGACCAAATCGCTGATCATCGGCACGATCATCCTGGCCACCGCCACCTTCTTCGTCGATCTCGAGATCCGCCACCCCTTCGTCATGGTCGCCTTTCTGGTCCTGACCTGCATCTCTTTCTCGCTCCTGGGCTTCATCATCGGCATCTGGGCGAAGAGTTTTGAACAGCTGCAACTGGTCCCCTTGCTCATCCTCACGCCGATGGTGTTTCTCGGCGGCTCCTTCTATTCGGTGTCGATGCTGCCGCCGGTCTGGCAGACGGTGACCCATTTCAACCCGGTCCTCTACCTGATCTCGGGTTTCCGCTGGAGCTTCTACGAGGTCGCGGATGTCCCCATCGCCATCAGCCTGATCTCGATCCTGGGCTTTCTGGCGCTGTGTCTCGGGGTGATCTGGTGGATATTCCGGACGGGGTGGCGGTTGCGGGACTGACAAGCGACCTTCCAATTGAGCTGTGGCAGCTTTACTAGGTAAAAGCAGCCATCTGCGAACCACACTCCAAGGTCAGCTTGGCTACCGAAGCTGCAAGATGACATTGTCCTCCGCCTCAGCGCCTTCCTCGCCATGAACACGAATAATCGCAACGAGCCAATCGAAGACCGTGGCCCCTTTGTTGTTCTGTGCATTCCTGAGTTGCATTTTAACGGATCGTCGATTGGTTGGGTGGCAGCGTTCCAAACGCCGTTCTAGTTGATTCACGGTTTCTGAATAACCTAAGCGGCTTCGTGAAAGCTGTGAGTTTTCCCAGATCAAGATAAAGCCATTATCCGGGGTCCCAAAGCCGCCACGCAAAATGTCATTGAAGGCATCAAGGTTATGGCCCCATCCGGCATCGGGAACGAGAACGCGGCTGATCTCCTCGTAAAATTCTTCAAGCGTTGAGAAATGTTCACCGTTGATCCGGTAGGTTTTCATGTTTTGATATTTTTTCCAGGTTTCTTGAGGCATAATCGCATAAGGGTGATAAAACTGTGAGGCGCAAGCTACCAAGTCTCGGGTTTGGACATTCGCCCGACCGCAGACAATCTGCAACTAGGGCTCGAAGCGAGCATTTCTTACATCTCACCTACCAGAAGAAAGCCCTGGAAGAAAAACGTAAAAAATCGCCCCCGGAATCTGCGTAAACCTGAATCCAACTCCCCCTTTTCAGACCGAGCGAACCTCCCTATATAAGAAGGGTTCCCTCGGGGACTATGGTGATAAACGCGCATGTAATAAACGGATCGGACCCGGGGGCGGTACCCGGCGGCTCCACCAACAGCTCTCTCGTTTGCGGGACAGATGGGGCCGAAACAGGATCGACGGACGTCTAAAGATGTTAGCTTTCACCCGGCGGACTGCCACCGTTATCGGCGTAAACATGATAGTTGCAAACGACAATCATGCTCCGGTCGCTCTCGCTGCGTAAGCAGTGCGAATGATCGAACTTTAAGCCCTGTGGCCTAGCAGCCGCAGGCGGGGTTCGCAGGCACCTGGCAACAGAAGCCTGCACCAAATCACCCTGTCCCGAATGTTCCCGGCGGTCGAAAAGGCCCGGCCCCGCATCGTCAGTCCGCCACATTAGCGAATTGTTAATCCTGTCGCATAATGGTGAAATTCCATGGTGCAAATCAGGGCCGGTGGCGGTCCTGTCCGACATGCGGTGAAGTGTGCGGAGAAATTCCGCCGAGCCCCGCTCTCGCCCCTTTCATCGCCGATGAATATGGGTATGGTCGGATCAAGAAGGGACAGTCGATGACGGACCACTTCCATTACGGACGCCTGATGCACCGGGCCATGCGCGGCCTGATGGCCGAGGTGCTGCGCCAGGTGGCCGAGGACGGGCTGCCCGGCAAGCACCATTTCTTCATCACTTTCGCGACCGGCCATCCCGGGGTGGACATGGCCGATCATCTGCGCGCGCGCTTTCCCGAGGACATGACCATCGTCTTGCAGGACTGGTTCGACGATCTCGCCGTCCTCGACGACCGATTCGCGGTGACGCTGAATTTCGGCGAGGTGCCGGAGATGCTGGTCATCCCCTTCGATTCCATCAAGACTTTCGTCGACCCCTCGGTCGAATTCGGCCTGCGCTTTGACGCCCAGGAAGAAGCCGAGACCGACGAGGAGGACGCGGCCGACGACGCGACCGGCGAAGAGACCCAGGAGCCGGTTCCGCATGGCGAGGTCGTGCAATTGGACACGTTCAGAAAACACTGACAGGAGGCCCGGCGGGGTCGGGGATCGAGGGATAGGGGATCATCATGGCGCCTGAAGCGCAGAAGCGAAGCAGTCTAAAGGACAGCGCGGTTTTCTTTGGCCAGATGGCGCGACAGCCGCGCAAGGTCGCCTCGGTCATCCCGTCCAGCCGTGCGCTGGCCCGGGCCATCGTGGCCGGGATCGACCCGGCGAAGGGCAATGTCATCGAATATGGTGGCGGCACCGGCAAGGTCACCGAGGCCATTCTCGCCAAGGGCGTGGCCCCCGAAAACCTGGTGGTCTTCGAAATCAACGAGACCTTTGTCAGCCTGCTGGAGGAACGGTTCCCGAAGGTCCGGATTCTGCCCTGGATGGCGCAGCGGGTGACGGAGACGCCGATCGACAATGTCTCGACCATCGTCTCTGGCTTGCCGCTGCTGGCGATGCCGCAGGAGGTTCAGCGCGATATTCTGAAGAATTCGTTCGAGAAGCTGGAACCGGGCGGGGAATACGTCCAGTTCACCTATGGCACCAGGCCGCCGGTCTCTGCCGATATCTACGCGCCGCTCGGCCTCAGCGTCGAGAAGCGCACCCGCGTCTTCTGGAACCTCCCCCCCGCCTCGGTCTTCGTCTTTCGCCGCAAGGGCTGAGCGGGTGGACCGAGTTCGGGCAGGGTGCGACCCGGGCGTGGCAGGACGATGCGGCCTTCGACCGGGATTGCGTCGGTCGCGACTGGTCGTCCCTCCGCCATCGGAACAGTGCCCGGGACCCCGGGCCGGCGGCTTTGATGCCCATCCTGCTGGCGCGGACTGACAGGAGCAGCATTTAGAGAGTGTCGCGTCTGACCAGAGTCATGTATTCAATCCAACCCGCGAGGCGGCGTTTGCGAAGCAAAGGCGTCTCAAGGGCCGGATTGAATGCGATCTGGCGCGACATGCTGTAAACGTCGAAAGATCCCGACAGGAGGCGCCCATGCGCAGCTTTGACGAAATCCATGCCATCGCCGTCTCCCGCAAGGGCAGCGTGGAGGCCGTCGAGGCCAATCTCGCGCGTCCGAAACCGCCCTCGGAGATCGCCGCCATTCCAGAGGACCGCTGGCTGTCGCAGATGACCCGCTCGATCTTTCAGGCCGGGTTCAACTGGAAAGTGGTCGACACCATGTGGCCCGGCTTCGAGACCGCCTTCAAGGGGTTCGACCCCGATCTCTGCGCCTTCATGGACGACGACTGGTTCGAGACCCTGATCGCCGACCGCTCAATCGTCCGCCATGGGGCGAAGATCCGGTCGGTCCAGTCCAATGCGCAGTTCATCCGGGATCTCCGCACCGAGGGCGGTATCGCGCGGGTCGTGGCCGACTGGCCCGATACCGACTATTTCGGCCTCCTCGACCTGCTGAAGACCCGCGGTACCCGACTGGGCGGCATGACCGGCCCCTATGTGCTGCGCTTCATGGGACGTGACGGCTTCATCCTCGCCCGCGACGTCACGGCAAGGCTGATCGCCGAGGGGATCGTCGAGAAGCCGCCGAGCTCGAAGGCCGCCCGGGCCGCGGTGCAACGCGCTTTCGATCTCTGGGCGGCGCAATCGGGCCGGTCGCTCACCGAAATCAGCCGCGTCCTCGCCCAGTCCATCGGCTGACCTGAAGCGTCTTGTGCCTGATCGGAATGAAATCGATTTGGCGCAAAACGCGAGACCAAAATCATTTCAGACTGTCGCAGTCTGAAAAAGAATTTTGGTCCAGAGACGTCGGCTTGAGCAAAATCCTGGGATCAGATTGATTCAATCTGATCCGGTTTTGCTCCAATGTCGCGCCGCGTTGACCGGTTCCGGCATCGACATCCCCGCCCGGATGGTCCAGATTGATCCCGACCAACCCGAAGGGAGCCCCATGGTCAGCCTCGAAATCATCTCCGACCCCGTCTGCCCCTGGTGCTATATCGGCAAGGCCCGCCTCGAACGCGCCCTCGAGGCCCGGCCCGCCCACCCGTTCGAGATCGCCTGGCGACCTTTCCAGCTGAATCCGGACATGCCGCCGGAGGGCATGGACCGGCAAGAGTATCTCGACACCAAGTTTGGCGGGCCGGAAAAGGCGCGGCGCGCCTACGATCATGTCGAGGCGACTGCCCGGGCCTCGGGTCTCGAGTTTCATATCGACCGGATCACCCGCACCCCCAACACGCTCGACGCCCACCGCCTGATCCGCTGGGCCCGTGACGAGGGCTGCCAGACGCCGCTGGTCTCGCAGCTCTTCCGCCGCTATTTCCGGGACGGCCAGGATATCGGCGATCACGCCGTTCTCTGCGCGGCGGCGGACTCCGTCGGCATGGACCCCGAAATGGTGGCCCGGCTGCTGGACAGCGACAACGACGTCGAGGATGTCCGCGCCGAAGACGCCGGTGCCCGTGAGATGGGTGTGCAGGGTGTGCCGCTGTTTCTTGTCGCCCGCAAATACGCTCTCTCCGGGGCACAGGAGACAGATCTGTGGCTGCGCGCCATAGACGAAATCCTCGAAAAAGAGGCGGTGCCGGCAGCCAATGCCTAACCCTCGGGAGCGGGATGGCGGTTCCGGGGACCGCATTTTTTCGAAAAATGCGGCCGAAATATTTGAAATATTTCGGTTCCGGCCCGTGCCACGGGCACCGCGCGTCCCCCTTAGCGCCAATCCGGTCAGATCGTTGCATTTTCACGACACTTTGGTTCGAACCGGGGTCGCGTTGCAGTTTCCTTCACCAATGTGACCTGTAAACGCGCCGCGGTCCGCTATATATCAAGCATGATGGGACGATGTGTCACGATAATGGCCTGTCTCGGTCTTGCGCTTCCGGCCTTCGCCGGCGAGGCGGATGTGGTCGGGGCAAGGGCGCTGAAGACCGGGGATACCTGGCGCTTTGATGTCACCGTGCGCCATGCCGATACCGGCTGGGACCATTATGTCGATGGATGGGGGGTCTATACGCCTGACGGGCGGCAAATCGGTTACCGCGAGCTTCTGCATCCGCATGAGAACGAGCAGCCTTTCACCCGTTCGCTGAGCGGCGTCCGCGTTCCCGAAGGCGTCACCCAGGTCATCATTCGCGCTCATGACAGTGTTCATGGCGATGGCGGGCGCAGCGTTACCCTCACCCTGAAGTGAACCGCTGCTTTCGCTTTCACAGTTTCGGTTCTCAAGAGGGCATTCGGCTGGCGACGCGGCGTTGATCCGCCGCCGGCCACGCCCTCGTTCCGGTCTCAGGCTGCCAGCCGCGGCCGCAGCCGGTCCAGCCAGCCGAGGGCGGCGCCCATCGAGACCGTCTCCGACAGCATGTCCGCCGCATCGCGCTTGATCACCGGATCGTCGCTGCCCTTGAGCACCCCAAGAAGCGCCAGCCGCGCATGTCCGCCCATGGTCCAGATCGCGTCGTGACGGGACTGGATAGGGGCTGCGGGGTCGGGCAGATATCCATAGCGGGAGAAATCCTCGCCATAGAGCGCCGTCACCCGGTCCCGCGTCGCCTTGTCGTCGAAATAGCCGCGGTATTTCTGATTGGCGCCGGTGCCGTGAACCTGGGCGCTCGGGATCGCTGTCGCGGCGTCGCCGAAGACCTGATGCAGCACGGTCGCCATATCCTGATCCATGCATTCCAGATGGCCGATGAAATTCGGCGTCACCAGCCCCGCAAGCACGTTCAGACATTGCGGCCGCCAATGGGGGTCCAGTTCCAGCGGGTCGTCGCCGGCGATGGCCTCGACAAAGGCGCCAAAGCCGATTTCCGTCCCCGGCGCGAAGCCGTAGCGGCCATCGAACCAGGACCGCGTGTCGTCATCCTGGGCGCAGATCTTGTTGAGATAGGCCGAAACCACCCGCGCGAACGGATTTCGCACGAAGGTGAAGACCTGCGCCCGTTCGGCCCAGCCTAGCCAGCCGATGCGGTTGTGAAAGGGCGAGGCGGCGAGGTCGTGGATATCGGCGATCTCGCGCGGCGCGATATCGCGGATGCGCGACCAGAGGGTCAGCTTGACCGTCGAACAGCCCACTTTCGGGTTGTTGAGATAGACGAGATTGGTCCGTTTATTGGCCCGCACCGCCTGGCGGACCAGCCTCAGGAACGGATCGGTTTTGTCGCTGTCCACCGCCGGTGACCCCGATATAGTTGAGAAGACGGGACAGGGTGCATCCCGCCTTTCTTTTTCGGGCCGATTGCTTAACTTTTCGTTTACGCCGGGCGCGGTCCTGTCCCGTGGCGGCGGCACGATGCCATGCTGTCCGCGATCCGGATTTCCGCCGGGAACGCGCCCCGTTGTCCCGCCTGGAGCGTTCCTCGCCCCGTGCGGACGGCGGTCCGTGACAACACATTGTTGCCGGTGCCGGGTTTGTCACCGGGCGCAAAACCGTGTCTATTCGCGACAAGGTTCGATTTCTGCCCATTCCGATCTGAAAGGACGACGATGACCGACACCTATTCCCCGCCCGAGGTCTGGACCTGGGATGCCGAAAACGGTGGCGAGTTCGCCAAGATCAACCGCCCCATCGCCGGGCCGACCCATGACAAGGACCTGCCGGTCGGCAAGCACCCGTTGCAGCTCTATTCGCTGGCCACGCCCAATGGCGTCAAGGTGACCGTGTTGCTGGAGGAGTTGCTCGCCGCGGGCCATTCCGGGGCCGAATACGATGCTTGGCTGATCCGCATCGGCGAGGGCGACCAGTTCGGCTCGGGCTTTGTCGCGGCCAATCCCAATTCCAAGATCCCGGCCCTTGTCGACCGTTCCGGATCTGAGCCGGTCCGTGTCTTCGAAAGCGGCGCGATCCTGCTTTACCTCGCCGACAGGTTCGGTGCCTTCATCCCCGGGGACCACGCCGGTCGCACCGAATGCCTGAACTGGCTGTTCTGGCAGATGGGCTCGGCCCCGTATCTGGGCGGCGGATTCGGACATTTCTACAGATACGCGCCGGAAAAATTCGAATATCCGATCAACCGGTTCACGATGGAAGCCAAGCGCCAGCTTGACGTGCTCGACCGGCAACTGGCCGAGCGCGAATATATCGCGGGTGATACCTTCACCATTGCCGATATGGCGATCTGGCCGTGGTATGGCGGGGTGGCGATGGGGACGGTTTACGACGCGGCGAAATTTCTCGATACCGGGAGTTACAGGAATGTGCTGCGCTGGGCCGAACAGATCGCCGAGCGCCCGGCGGTGAAGCGGGGGCGCATGGTGAACCGGACCTTCGGTGAGCTGTCCGAACAGCTTCACGAGCGCCATGACGCAGGCGACTTCGAGACCCGGACCCAGGACAAGCTTGAGAGGACCTGAGGTCTGACAGGGATGGCAAGGGGCGATGGGTGCTGAGCACCCATCCTTGTATATTGCTTCTACCTTTTCCTGAGGCGAGGATTGGGTGTGCGGAGAGAGGTGGCCGAAGCCAGGGGGCAGCGCAGTCTTTGAAAGACTGCGGCCGAAATTTTTGAAAAATTTCGGAGGCGGGCTTCAGCCGCCTTCGCCGGTCAGGTCTTCGGCAAGCATCAGGGCGTTGCCGTCGGGGTCGTAGAAGGTGGCGGTCTTGACCATGCCTTCGATGACGTCGGTGGGGCCGTCGAAGCGGACCTTGGCCTCCTCCAGCTTGCTGCGGGCGGTGTCGAGGTCGGCGGTGCCGAAGACCGGGACGCAATTGCCGGGGACGGGCTCGGTGTGCTCGCCGAGGCCGATTGTCACGCCCGGCGTTTTGGTTTGCAGTTCGGACCAGCCGGCCTCGTCGGCATGGTAGAGCAATTCGAAACCCAGCATCTTGCCGTACCAGTCGGCGCTGGTATGGCGGTCGCGGACCGACAGGGCGATGTTGATGGTGTCATTCAATTCGGCGATCGCCATGGGGTTTCCCTCCTGAAAAAAATATAGTAACTATACTTTATGGACATTGAAGCGCTTGTCAACCTCACGTCTCGGGCCTGGTCGCTGCCGATCCTGGCCCGGCTGCATGACGGGGTGCCGGGGCGGCAGGCGCCTTTGCTGGCGGCGACGGGGGCGGGGCGGACGGCGTTCGCGCAGAGCATGGTGCATCTGATCGATCTGGGGCTGATGGAGCGGAACCCGGGGCACGGGCATCCGCTCAGGCCGGAGTTTAGGCTGACGGCGCGGGGGGTGCCGGTGGCGGCGCTGGCGCATCGGGTGTTGAGCGTTTCGGGGGAGCGGGATCAGGACCTGTTGCGCCGGGCCTGGACGCTGCCGGTGCTGACGACCTTGCAGAGGCCGCGGCATTTCACCGGGATCAGGCGGGATCTTGGGGGGATCACCGATAGGGCGCTGTCGCAGTCGCTGCGGGGGCTGGAGGAGCGGGACTGGGTGCGGCGCAGCGTCAGCGATGCGGCGCGGCCACCGAGGCCGGTTTATTGCGCGGTGAATGCGGGGGAGGCGATCAGCGGGTTGCTTGGGTAGAAGCGGCGTAGGGTACGTGATTTCACGCACCTTTGGCGGGGGAAAAACGGGAGTTCCGGCGGGCGGTGCGTGCGAGCACGCACCCTACGGGCGTTGCGGAGACGCGAAAGGTGATGGGTGCGGAGCACCCATCGCCCGTGTCGGTGCCCGGGACCGTGATGGGCTACATCGCGGCTGCGGCGGCCAGTTCCCGGCAGCCGGTTTCCAGCGTCTGGGCGACGAAGGGGGCGAAGCTGTTCCAGACATCCATCGAGAAACCGGTTTCGCTGTCGCGCCACAGCACGATTGTCACGCCGTCGAAGACCGTGCGGCGGGCCTCTCCCGGAGCGATGCTGGCGATGTCGCGCGGGCAGGCGAGGGTCAGGAGGTCGGCCGCAGCAGGACCGTCGATCTCGAAGCGGATCTCGCGGCCCGAGATATCGACGGCGCTGTGGGGCAGGGCAGGGGACAGGGCAGCGAGGGCCTGAAGGGTCTCCGGCAGCCGGGTTTGCGGCAGGGTCACCAGCCATTCGTCGGGACCGAGGCAGGCAACCATCAGCTCGCCGGATCGGGCACAGGTGCCGATCCTGGCGGGCAGGTCGAGGCCAAGCGCGGCGCCGAGGGCCGCGAACTCGCCTCGGGCGCGGAGCGAGAGACGTCCCAGGAGCGGCACGGTCCGCACGCGGGCCTCCGGGGTCTCGGCGATCGTCTCTTGTGTCAGGAAGGAAAGGGGGGACGGCATCGGGGGCTCCGGTCAGATCGCGAGGCGGGTATTGTCGGGGTCGTAGAAGACCGTGCCGGTGACGGTGGCGGCGACGGTGCGGTCGGGCATGGGAATGTAGACGGTCTGACCCTGGCGGGCGTGGCCGCCCTCGACCAGCGCCAGAGCGATCGGGCGGCCCGTGGTGCCGGTGTCATAGGACGAGGTGACATGGCCGACCATTTTCATCGGCAGCGGCTGGTCCTTGTCGAAGACGATCTGGGCGCCTTCCTCCAGCTTGCTGCCGTCCTCCGTCAGAAGACCTACCAGCTGGCGGCGGTTCTCGGCCACCAGATCGGGCCGGGCGAGCCCGCGCTTGCCGACGAAATCGGGTTTGGCCTTGCCGATGGCCCAGCCCATGCCGCAATCCTGAGGCGTGACCGTGCCATCAGTGTCCTGCCCGACGATGATATAGCCCTTCTCGGCGCGCAGCACATGCATGGTCTCGGTGCCATAGGCGGTGATGCCATGATCCAGCCCGGCCTGCCAGAGCGCCTCCCAGAGCTGGCGGCCATAGGGGGCCGGGACGTTGACCTCGAAGCCGATCTCGCCGGTGAAGCTGACCCGGAAGAGCCGCGCGGGCAGACCGGCGACGGTGCAGTCCACACAGGACATGTGCGGGAAGGCGTCCTCGGTCAGTTCGACGCCCTCGACCAGCGGGGCCAGCAGCCTGGCGGCATTGGGGCCGTTCAGCGCCACGGTGGACCATTGCTCGGTGGTCGAGGTCAGCCAGACATTCAGGTCGGGCCATTCGGTCTGAAGGTAATCCTCCATCATGTTCAGCACCCGCGCCGCCCCGCCGGTGGTGGTGGTGACGTGGAAACGGTCCTCCGACAGCCGCCCGATCACCCCGTCATCGCGGATGAACCCGTCATCGCCCAGAAGCAGCCCGTAGCGGCAGCGGCCGGGGGCGAGTTTGGTCCAGGGGTTGGTGTACATCCGGTTCATGAATTCGACCGCATCGGGGCCGACGACCTCGATCTTGCCGAGGGTGGAGGCGTCGAAGATGCCGACCGACGCGCGAGTGGTGGCGCATTCGCGGCGCACCGCATCGTCCATCGTCTCGCCGGGGCGGGGAAAATACCACGCCCGCCGCCATTGCCCGACCGGTTCGAACACCGCGCCGTTCTCCTCGGCCCAGGTATCGATCTGCGTCTTGCGCACCACCTCGAAATGGTCGCCCCGGTGATACCCCGCAAACGCCCCGAAGGTCGTCGGTGTGTAGGGCGGGCGGAAGGTGGTCAGCCCGACCTGCGGCTGTTTCTTGCCCAGCGCGTCGGCGGCGATGTTCAGCCCGTTGATATTCGACATCTTGCCCTGATCAGTGGCCATGCCGGTGGTGGTATAGCGCTTGACATGCTCGATCGAGCGCATGCCCTCGCGCACCGCAAGCCGCAGGTCCTTCGCCGTCACATCGTTCTGGAAATCGACAAAGGCGCGGGCGCGGGCGGGGTTGCGGTCGGTGGGCAGTTCGGTGCGGGTCTCCCCGCTGCCGGGGCGGTCCTGGGCGACGGAATGCTGCGTCGTGCCGGCGGTCTGGCCGAGGGCGGCCAGCACCTCGCCAACCCGCGCCACCCCGTCATTCAGCGCCGCCGCGATCCCCCAGAGACCGCGACCGGCCCCGGCGATGACGCAGTCCTCCGGCGTCTCGTTGGGCAGGAAGGTGGTCAGGTCCTCGTCCCAGGCCAGCGAGCCCTTGGTATGCGAGAACAGATGCAGCGACGGCGTCCAGCCGCCCGACATCAACAGGCAGTCGCAGGACAGCCATTCCCCGGCCCCGACCGTGCCGCCCTGCACCGGATTGATCCGCACCGAGGCGACGCGCAGCCGCCCCGACGTGGCGGTCACCGTGTGCGACAGGTTCACCGCGATGCCGCGTTTCTGCGCCTCGGCGAGAAGCTCTTCGCGGACCGTGGCACGGGTGTCGATAATGGCCTGAACGCTGGCCCCGGCATCGGCGAGGTCGAACCCCGCATACCAGGCGCTGTCATGGCTGGTCACGATCACCGGCTGGTCGCCTGCCTTCACGCCGTACCGGTTGAGGAAGGTCTGCGCCGATCCCGCCAGCATCACGCCGGGCCGGTCATTGCCGTCGAAGACCAGCGGCTTTTCCAGCGCGCCCTGGGCCAGCACCACCTGTTTCGCCCGCACCCGCCACATGCGTTCGCGCGGGGTGTCGGCGGGCAGGGTGGCAAGGTGGTCGGTCAGTTTCTCGACCATGCCGATCATGTTCTGGTGATAGTAACCGATGGCGGTGGTGCGGGTCATGATCCTCACGCCCGCTTCCTTCAGCGCGGCCAGCTTGCCCTCAAGCCAGTCCCAGGCGGGCTGTCCGTCAATCTCGGCCTGCGGCTCGGACAGGAGGGTCCCTCCGGGTTCGGCATTCTCGTCCACCATCACCACCGACAGGCCCTTGCCCGCCGCTGTCCCGGCCGCGGCCAGCCCTGCCGGACCCGCGCCGACGATCAAGAGATCGCAATGCAGGTAGCGCGAGGCGTAAGCGTCAGGGTCTTCCTCGGAGGGCGCCACGCCGAGCCCGGCGGCGGCGCGAATGAAGGGCTCGTAGACCTTGTCCCAGAAGCTCTTCGGCCACATGAAGGTCTTGTAATAGAACCCGGCGGGGAAGAAGATATGCGCGGCGTCGTTGATCGCGCCGATGTCGCGTTTCAGGCTCGGGAAGCGGTTCTGGGAGGTGGCTTCGAGCCCGTTCCAGATCTCCTGCACCGTCGCCCGCGTGTTCGGCTCGAACCGCCCCGGCCCGCGCCTTGTGCCGATCAGGGCGTTCGGTTCCTCGGACCCGGCGGAAACCGGGCCGCGCGGGCGGTGATACTTGAAGGACCGGCCCATGAGATGGATGCCATTGGCCAGCAGCGCCGAGGCGACGGTATCGCCCGCCAGCCCCGAAATGCCGGTGCCGTCGAAGGTGAAATTGACGGGGGTCGCGGCATCGACCCGGCCTTTGCCCGGAACGCGGTAACGGCTCATGACGCCTCTCCGGTCAGCGTGGCGAGGTCGGGGCGCGGTTCGCCGGCCTTGTAGGTGGTCAGGAAACGGTCGGAGACGGTATCGCGAACGGCGTTGAAGAACCTCCCGCAGCCATGCAGATGCCGCCAGCGCTCGTAGTGGGGCCCGCGGGCGTTCTGGCGGATGAAGAGGAATTCCGCCCATTCGGCGTCGCTTTGTTCGGACGGGGTCTCGGCACGGGTGATATGGGCCTGGCCGGCATAGGTGAATTCCAGCTCGGGCAGGGTTTCTTCGCAATAGGGGCAGCGGATCAGCAGCATCTGGGTCTCCTCAATGCGCCACGGCGGCGGCGGCGGCTTCGTCGATCAGACGGCCGGTGCGGAAGCGGTCGAGGGTGAAGGGGGCGTTTATCGGATGGGGCTCGTCCTTGGCCACGGTCCAGGCCAGCGTATGGGCGGCCCCTGGCGTGGCCTTGAACCCGCCGGTACCCCAGCCGCAATTGACATAGAGGCCCGGGACCGGGGTTTTACCGAGGATGGCTGACCGATCCGGGGTCACATCGACGATACCGCCCCATTTGCGCAGCATCCGCATCCGCGAGAAAATCGGGAAGATCTCGGTGATCGCGGCGATCGTGTGCTCGATCAGCGGCAGCCCGCCGCGCTGCGAGTAGGAGGTGTACTGGTCCGTCCCCGAGCCGATCACCAATTCGCCCTTGTCAGACTGGGAGATATAGGCGTGGACGGCGTTGGACATGACGACGCAGGGGAAAACCGGCTTGACCGGCTCGCTGACCAGCGCCTGCAGCGGATAGCTTTCCAGCGGCAGGCGGACATCGGCGGTCTGCATGACGACGGAGGTATAGCCCGCCGCCGACACCGCCACCTTCTTCGCCCTGATGAAGCCCTTCGCCGTCTCGACCCCGGCGACCGAGCCATCGGGATGGCGGCGGATGGCGGTGACGGCGCAGTTCTGGATGATATCGACACCGCGCGCGGCGGCGGCGCGGGCATAGCCCCAGGCGACCGCATCATGCCGCGCGGTCCCGGCGCGTTTCTGCAAGGCGCCACCCATCACCGGATAACGGGCGGAACGCGAGATCGACAGCGGCGGGCAGTAGTCCTTGCATTCCTCCGTCGTCAGCCACTGGTTGTCGACCCCGTTCAGGCGGTTGGAATGCACATGGCGCTTGAAGCTTTGGACATCATGGACGTTATGGGCCAGCATCAGCACGCCGCGATTGGAATACATGACGTTGTAGTTCAGCTCCTGGCTGAGGCCCTGCCACAGGTCCACCGCGTGATCGTAGAGCCTGGCACTCTCGTCATAGAGATAGTTCGAGCGGATAATGGTGGTGTTGCGCCCGGTATTGCCGCCCCCCAGCCAGCCCTTGTCGAGCACCGCGACATTGGTGATGCCGTGCTCCCTGGCCAGATAATAGGCCGCCCCCAGCCCGTGGCCGCCGGCGCCGACGATGATGGCGTCATATTCGGCTTTCGGCTGGCTGTCGGGCCATTGCTCGGGCCAGTTCTTGTGGCCGGTCAGGGCGTTCCGAAACAGGGAGAGGGCGCTGAAGCGGGTCATTCGGGCGGGCTTTCTGGGCGAAGGGCGGGTCGGGAGGATAATTGCGGCAGGAGAGGTTTATTCATCGGACGATTGCGCCATGCTAGCCGGAGGTCTGCGTCAATCCACCCGTGTCAGGGAATCCTCGGTATCGCCTGGCCCTGGAATTCCTGCCAGAACGCCTCTCACCCCCCCCAGGACGGGCGTGGTGCTGACGCAGGCTGAGAGTGGGTCGTCGGGAAGAGCGCGCCATTTGGCGACATGGCGCGAAAATCTGGACAGCGCCCGCTTCGGGCCGGGCGTTGCCCTCATTTTCGAGCTTGAAACCGAGGTGGCGGCATCAAGGGCGGTCTTGTCCCGCCCCTTGATCCGTCGCTCACATCTCCACCTCGACATCGGTCAGCGGGGTCGAGCAGCAGATCAGGATCTTGCCCTGGTCGATCTCGCGCTGGCGGATGCCGCCGCCATGCTGCATGTCGACCTCGCCCGACAACAGCTTCGACTTGCAGGTGCCGCAGATGCCGCGCTGGCAGGAGGTGACAGGGCGCAGACCCGCCTCGCGGGCGGCGGAGAGGATGGTCATGCCGGGGCTGCATTCGACCACATGGCCGGTCTTCGGGAAACTGACCCGCAGCACCTGGCCACTGACCTCGGGCGCGGCGACGGGTTCGTCGAAACTTCCCGCCGTCTCGGCACCGAAATCGAAGCTTTCCTCGAAGTAATTGGCCATGTCGAAACCGGCCTCGGTGAGGATGGCGCGGACGGCTTCCATGAACAGGCCCGGCCCGCAGCAGAAGATCTTGCGCTCCAGGAAATCGGGGGACATCAGCGCCAGCATCTGCGGGGTCAGGCGGCCGGTATAGCCGGTCCAGGCGTCGTCGGCCGATGCGGTCTCGCAGGTCAGCGCCAGTTTCAGGGTCGGATTCTGGCGGGCGAGCAGCCTCAGTTCGTGATGGAAGATCAGATCGGACGGCGTGCGGGCCGCGTGGACGAAATGCAGGTCGTGGGGCGTGCCGAGATCGCAGGCGGTGCGGGTCATCGACATCATCGGGGTGATGCCGCTACCGGCGGAGATGAAGAGCAGTTTCTGTTCGGTGGTGGCATCGGTGGTGAACTCGCCGCCCGGTCCCATGCCCCCGATTTCCTTGCCCGGCGCCATATTGTCATGCAACCAGTTCGAGCCCGGCCCCCCGGGCACCCGCTTGACCGTGATCTCGATCCGGTAGGGCCGGGCGGCGGAACCGGAAATCGTGTAGCAACGCGGGATCATGCCCGAGACCGGCAGGTCGAAGGTCATGTATTGGCCGGGATAGAACCGGAAGACCCGCGGCTCGCGGGCCGAGAAGACGAAGGTGCGCGCGTCATGGGTCTCCTGGCGGACCTGGCGGCAGACGAGGGTGTCGTCATGCTCGGGGTCCCAGAGCGGGATGCCGGTGGAATCGGTGAAGATTTCGCGCGGTGTTTCCGTCATTGGGCCGCGACTTTCTCCGACCGATCGGCGAAATATTCCCGGATGCGGTCGATATACCAGCCGGTAAAGGCCTCGACATGGGGTTCGGTATAGCGCGAATAGGGGCCCGGCTCGTATCCGATCATCTCGCTGCCCGCCTGGGCGATCCCGACCAGATCGGAATCCTGCTGGTTGGTGTGCATCCAGACCTGGTTGAGATTGTCGAGACTGTAATCCTCGCCCTCGATCGCGTCCTTGTGGACGAGCCAGGTGGTGCGCAGCAGCGTGCGGGTGGCGCTGATCGGCAGGACCGAGAAGGTCACCACGTGGTCGGACAGGAAATGGTGCCAGGAATTGGGCTGGGTCCAGACGCTGAGCCCGCCGAGTTTCGGGTCGGTGAAATTGCCCAGCAGCTTTCTCGAGGCGACCTTGGTGTCGACGGTATGCGACTCGCCTTCCCACATCAGCGGCAGGCGCATGGTGCGGTAGCCGGTGACCTCGCGCAGGTGATCCTCTTCCGCCGAGGGCAGGCCGCAGGATTCCCAGCGGGCATGGCTCTGGCGAACGTCCTCGGCGTATTTTTCCACATTCTCCGAATGCCGTTCATCCAGGTCGTCGGGCGAGAAGCCGAAGCCGTATTCAGACAAGGGCACGGTCAGCTGCGGATGGTTGGTCTCACAATGGTAGCATTCGCGGTTGTTCTCCATCGTCAGCTTCCAGTTGCCGGGCTCCAGCAGGTCATGGGTATGCGCAACCTTGCAGTTCGGGATGTCATGCGGGGCGAGATAGGGTTCCAGCACCCGCGCCATATCCTCGATATCCGCCGGGGCGTCCTTGGCGAGGCAGATGAAGATCAGCCCGCCGATGGAACGGACATGGACGGGTTTCAACCCGTGGCAGCTGCGGTCGAAATCGCTTCCCATATGCTCGGCATGGATGAGGGCGCCGTCCTCGGAATAGGTCCAGCCATGATAGCGGCAGACGATATTGCCGATCGTCGCGGTCCGGTCGTGGATCAGACGCGCCCCCCGGTGGCGGCAGACATTGTGGAAGCCGCGGACTTTCATGTCGTCGCCGCGCAGAAGCAGCACCGAGGTCGGCCCGATCTCGACGGTCACGCAGTCGCCCGGCTCGGGAAGCTCGGGATCGCTGGCAACGAAGATCCAGTGCCGGCCGAAGATCGCCTCGAGATCGAGATCGTGGATTTCGGGAGCCGAGTAGAAGGGCGCTTCAAGGCTCTTCCATTCCTGGCGCCGGGCGGCGAGGGCGGCAAAATCGAAAGCGTCAGGCATGGTTGGTTACCTCGGTAGCGGAATGGTGATGTTGCGACGGGTCTTGGCAGGGGCGGCGGTAAGGGGCATCCCGGGTGGTCTCTGGTTCCGGGTGCGGGTTGTGGCCGGAGACGTAATCCCGGTCCCCGTCGTGGTCCGAGTTCCTGCCCCAGTTTTGGCCCCAGTTTTTGCCCCAGTTTTTGCCCCAGTTTTGGCCCCAATTCTGACCCCGATCATGATACGCCACCGCAACCAGCCAGGCAAGTTGCCGCCGCCGAAGCAATCGGCAGCTGTCCGGGGTCGTGACTGCGTCCAAAGGGACCGACGGTATTGGCCGGCATCGCGCTCTTTTCCACAAACTGGCGGCACTCGGGAACACCCGATGCCGGCACCCGCCCCGGTCTTCGGAGGCAGAAATGACCATTTCCTTCCGGACCGGCCAGAGGGAGAAATTATAAGTCATTTTGCCGGTAAATTTGCGCCAACCCAGGTCTGTGGACCGCATCGCTGCGCCATGGCCGGAGAAATGCGCAAACTCACCGGAAGTATCCGGTGCTCTGGCGGTCAGGTTGATATGCCGTTTCGAGCGGATAACCTTGCCGGGGCCGCCGGAAGAGCTTTTGGTATTTTGTGTTTACATTCAGTTAAAATACCGGCCGATCCGACCAGCACCTCCGCCACTTCCGGCCGTGTCCGGGCGGCGCGCACGATCCGGGAACGGGGGAGATCCCGGGCGTCGGCCACCGGCCGGAACGGGTCCGGAAACCTGTCAAAACCAGCGATTTCTGACGCGAGCGTGAGGGCGTTGTCTCAAAAAATCCGGGTTTCGAGGGTGGATAACCGAAGAGATTCGTGTTCAAACTGTATTCGCATGCGACATTCCTAATGTCGCTTTCGACTTTCCATCCGTCTGATGCGAAGGTCGATGAATCCATGTCTGCCGCGTGCAGCAATGAAAAAATAAACAGGGAGACATCATGTCTATCAAGGATCAGGACCTGATCAATCGTATTGCCACGGGCGCCAGGCTTGGCCGGATTTCACGCCGCGATTTCATGAGCTATTCACTGGCGGCCGGGATGACAACTGCCGCAGCAACCGGGCTCTGGACCACGAGCGCGCGGGCCCAGGGTACGCCGCAGCGTGGCGGCACTTTCCGCTGGGGCATCCATGACGGCAACACCGGCGACACCCATGATCCGGGGACCTATGTGACGCGGGTGATGATCTTCCTCGCCCATACCCACCGGTCCTACCTGACCATGATCAACGGCGACGGCTCGCTCGGACCCGATCTCGCCGACAGCTGGGAGGCCAACGAGACCGCCTCGCAATGGACCTTCTCGCTGAACCCCAATGCCAGCTTCCACAGCGGCCGTAAGGTGACGGCGAACGATATCGTCGCCTCGCTGAACCATCACCGGGGCGACGCCTCGACCTCGGCAGCCAAGGCGCTGCTGTCGGATGTCGATGACATCACCGCTGACGGCGACACCACCGTGGTGATCACCCTGACCGGCGGCAATGCCGACCTGCCCTGGCTGATGACCGACTACCATTTCGCCATCTGCCCGGCCAACGAGGACGGCTCCATCGACTGGCAGTCCGGCGACGGCTCCGGCCCCTACCGGATCGACAGCGGCGAGTTCGGCGTCCAGTTCTCCCTGAGCCGCCACGAAGGCTGGCACGGCGAGGGTGCGTGGTTCGACAAGGTCGAGATGATCACCCTGAACGACCCGAACGCGCGCCAGACCGCTCTGGTCACCGGCGATGTGGATACGGTCAGCCAGGTCGATGTGAAGACCATGGCGCTGTTGCAGCGGGACCCGAACATCAACGTGTTCAACATCCCGTCCGCGGGCGCGATCACCATGCCGATGTTCTGCGACACCGCCCCGTTCGACAATGTCGACGTGCGCAACGCGCTGAAGCTGGCGATGAATCGCGACGAACTGGTCGAGAAGATCATGTTCGGGGCCGCGACCAAGGGCAACGATTTCCACCACTCGCCGGCCCAGCCCTACTGGCCCGACGACATCCCGCAGCGGGACTACGATCCAGACGAGGCCCGCTCGCTGCTGAAAAAGGCCGGGGCCGAGGGGTTGACGGTGAACCTGTCGACCGCCGACAGCGTCAGCGCCGGGGCCGTCGACATGGCGGTGCTCTATGCCGAACACGCCAAGGCGGCGGGGATCACTATCAACGTCGTGCGTGAACCCAATGACGGCTATTATTCCGATGTCTGGCTGGTGAAACCCTTCACCCTGGTCTCGTGGGGCGCCCGTCCGACGCCCGACGTGATGTACACGCTGGCCTACAAGAACGACGCGGCCTGGAACGAGAGCCACTGGCAGAACGAGCGCTTCAACGAGCTGCTCCTGCAGGCCAAGGCCGAGCTGAACGAGCAGGCCCGCGCCGAACAGTACCGCGAGATGGCGATGCTGGCCCGCGACGACGGCGGCACAATCATCCCGTTCTTCAACAACTTCGTCTATGGCGCGCGCGGCAATGTCGGCACGCCGGAGACGCTGGCGGCGAGCTGGGAAAGCGACGGTGCCCGCGCCGCCAGCCGCTGGTGGTTCACGGACTGATCCGTTTGAAGGTAAGTTGGGTCCGGCACGCGATCGTGCCGGACCCGTTTCGTCATGCGCATTTTCAAAGAACCGCCCGCGTCGCCGATCCGGGGACGCGCAAGGCGGCGCGGATGACGGATAGGGGACTGTGCCGGCCTGGCCGGACGGAACGAGGGGAAGTCTGATGGGCGATCTGCTCTCACTCATACTGAAACGGCTGGGACTGGGTCTCGTCACGCTGCTTGTCGTGTCGGTGCTGATCTTCTTCGCCGTGGAACTGCTGCCGGGCGACACCGCCCAATCGATCCTTGGCATGGGCGCGACCGAGGAAACCGTTGCCGCCCTGCGAGACCGGCTCGGCCTCGACCAGCCCGCACCGATACGCTATCTCGCCTGGCTCGGGAATGCGGTCACCGGGGATTTCGGCGTTTCGGCGGTCTCGGGCAATCCGGTGACCGAGGTGATCGGCCAGCGTTTCCTCAACACGCTGTTCCTGGCGGCCTATGCGGCGGTGATCGCGGTGCCACTGGCCATCACGCTCGGCATCATCGTGGCCCTCCTGCGCAACACCGTGTTCGACCGGGTCGCCAATGTGCTGACCCTGACCTCGATCTCCTCGCCGGAATTCTTTCTCGGCTATATCCTGATCCTCTATCTCGCGGTGAAGGCGCCGCTCTTTCCGGCCATCGCCAGCCTGAACGACGGCATGTCCTTCACCGAGCTTCTGCACCGCACCTTCCTGCCGGCCCTGACCCTGGTGCTGGTGGTAACGGCGCATATGATGCGGATGACGCGGGCGGCGATCATCAGCCTGCTGGCCTCGCCCTATATCGAGATGGCGCGGCTGAAAGGCGTGCCGCCCTGGCGGGTGATCGTGCATCACGCGCTACCCAATGCCTGGGCGCCGATCATCAACGTGGTGGCGCTGAACCTGGCCTATCTGATCACCGGCGTGGTCCTCGTCGAGGTGGTCTTCGTCTATCCCGGCATCGGCCAGGCACTGGTCGATGCGGTGTCGAAACGCGATTTCCCGGTGGTGCAGGCGGCAAGCCTGATCTTCGCGGCGACCTTCATCCTTCTGAACCTCGCCGCCGATGTCGGCGCGATCCTCACCAATCCGCGCCTGCGGCATCCGAAGTAAGGGGACAGGTTCATGAGCATGTTCGTTCTCGCCTATTACGGCACCCTCATCATCGCCTCGGTGATCCTGGCCTATATGGAAAAGCGCAGCTGGTTCATGATGGTGTTCTCGCTGACGCTGATCTCGCTGGTGGTCGGCATCGTCGGCGGCGTACCGGCCTTGCGCATCATCGTCGGATTCGTCACCCTTCTGGCCTTCGCCGCCGGCATGTCCTACGCATTCAAGGAGTTCCTGGTCCAGATCACCTCGCCCGATCTGTCGAAGGAACTGCGCACGGCGCCGCTGACGGCCTCTTTCGGGATGTTCGTCATCTTTGTCTACGCCGTCGCCGGCATCTTCGCCCCCTGGATCGCGCCACACGGCGAGGCGGAAGTCATATCCAGCGCCTTCGCACCGCGCGACGCCAACATGCTGCTGGGCGCCGACCAGCTGGGCCGCGACATCTTCAGCCGCATCATCTACGGGGCGCGGAACTCGGTCGGGCTGGCGATGCTCGGCACGATCGGGGCCTTCTCGCTTGGCGCCTTCGCGGGGCTTCTCGCCGCGGTGAAGGGCGGCTGGTTCGACCAGTTCATGGGCCGGTTTGCCGATGTCATCATGTCGGTGCCGTCGCTAATCTTCGCGCTGCTGATGCTGTCGATCTTTGGTGGCTCGCTGTCGTCCGACACCACCAGCTTCTGGCTGCTGTTCGGCTACACCAGCGTCCTTGCGGTCCTGGTCCTGGCGGCCATCGTCTTCGGCTGGATGAGCCTGGTCATCGGTATCGGAATTGCGGTTGTCGCGGCCATTGCCGTCGGCCTGGCCGGGAGCAACCTGTTCAATCCGTCCGAGATCATTCTGATCCTCGTGGTTGCGGTGATCTACTCGCCACGGGTCTACCGGCTGACCAGGGCGGTAGCCGGAAACGTGGTTGTCATGGACTATATCGAAGCCGCGAAACTCCGAGGAGAACGCGACTGGTACCTGATCCGCCGCGAGATCCTGCCCAACGCCACCGCGCCACTGGTGGCGGAATTCGGTCTGGAATTCTGCTTCGTGTTCCTGCTGATCGCGGGCTTGAGCTTCCTCGGTCTCGGTATCCAGCCGCCGACAGCGGACTGGGGCTCGATGGTGAAGGAGAATGCCACGCTGATTTCGTTCGGGGACTTCACCCCGCTGATCCCGGCCGCCGCCATTGCGCTCTTGACGGTATCGGTGAATTTCGTGGTCGACTGGATGCTGTTCCGGTCCTCTGGTCTCAAGGAGAGGTAAGATGGGTAAATTCAAGGACTCCGACATCCTTCTCAAAATCCGGGGCCTCGAAATCCAGGGCTATTCCGACGAGACCTGGGTCGATATCATCAAGGGCGTCGACCTGACCCTGCACCGGGGCGAGGTTCTGGGGCTTATCGGCGAATCCGGGGCCGGGAAATCGACCATAGGTGCTGCGGCCATGGGTTATGCCCGCGACGGCACCCGCATCTCTGGCGGCACCATCGAGTTCAATGGCATGGAGCTGACCACCGCCACCAGGGGCGAGAAACGCGCCCTTCGCGGGGCGAAGATCGCCTATGTGGCGCAATCAGCGGCGGCCTCGTTCAACCCGGCGCACAAGATCATCGACCAGCATACCGAGGGCCCGGTGCAATACCGGATCAAGAAGCGGGTCGAGGCCCAGGAAGACGCGATGGAGCTCTACCAGCGCCTCCGCCTGCCCAATCCGCAAGAGATCGGCTTTCGCTATCCGCACCAGGTCTCGGGCGGTCAGCTGCAGCGGGCAATGACCGCAATGGCCATGTCCTGCCGCCCCGACCTGATCATCTTCGACGAACCGACCACGGCGCTGGACGTCACCACCCAGATCGAGGTGCTGGCAGCGATCCGCGACATCGTCGATCAGTTCAACACCGCCGCCATCTACATCACCCACGACCTCGCGGTGGTGGCGCAGATGGCAGATACGATCAAGGTGCTGCTGCGCGGCGAGGAGGTCGAACAGGCCCCGACCGCCCAGATGCTCGACGCGCCCAAGGAGGATTACACCAAAAGCCTCTGGGCCGTCCGCAGCTTCCAGCGGCCGCAGAAATCGCGGCCCACGGACGACACAAAGCCGGTGATCTCGGTCCGGCATGTCGATGCGGCCTATACCGGCGGCGACAAGGTGCTGGAGGACGTCTCTTTCGACATCTATCCCGGCATGACCGTCGCGGTGGTTGGCGAAAGCGGCTCGGGCAAATCGACCACGGCGCGCTGCATCACCGGTCTGCTGCCGCCGATGAGCGGCGAGATCCTCTACCGGGGCGAGCCCCTGCCGCCGCGGTTCCTCGACCGGACCCGCGACCAGCTGCGCCAGGCGCAGATGATCTATCAGATGGCCGATACCGCGCTCAATCCCAAGGTGCAGATCAGCGAGATCATCGGCCGGCCGGCGCAATTCTATTCCGGGCTGAAGGGCCCCGACCTGAAACAGCGGGTGGACGAATTGCTGGACCTGATCGAGCTCGATCCGGCGAAATACTACAACCGCTATCCGCCGGAACTGTCAGGCGGCCAGAAACAGCGCATCGGCATCGCCCGCGCCCTGGCCGCCGAGCCGGAATTCATCATCTGCGACGAGGTGACCAGTGCGCTGGATCAGCTTGTCGCCGAGGGTATCCTGCGCCTCCTCGACCGGCTGCAGAACGAGCTGGGCCTGGCCTATATGTTCATCACCCACGACCTCGCCACGGTGCGCTCCATCGCTGACGAGGTGGTGGTCATGCAGCGCGGCAAGGTGGTCGAACAGGGGCCGAAGGACGAGATGTTCACCCCGCCCCATCATCCCTATACCGATCTGTTGCTGAGCTCGGTGCCCGAGATGGACCCGAACTGGCTGACCACGCTGCTCGAAGAGCGCGGGGTCGACAATGTCGGCGAGGGGGCCGATGTGTGACGCCGGATAGCCGGGTTGGCAGGTTGGGGGCCGAGGTAATCCCGAGCGGGCGCGATGCCGGAGTATTTCCGGCAATGTCGGTATCGACCCGCGCCTTCTCCCACGCATCCCCGGACAAGACGGGGACACCGTGTATTGAATTTCTCCAACCGTGTCCCTGATTACACACGCTTTGATCACGCCGTGATCGGGCAAGGAGCAATACCGACTCCCCTCTGCCCCAGCTAGGAAATGAGGGCCAAGTCCGACCCAGGGTGGGCGCTGTCCCGTGCCCTCTGCTACATCGCTTTTTGGCGCAGTCACATCATAGCGGCCCCGCGTTCAGCCCGTGTCGGCAACGCGCCCGCCCTGGGGCAGGGCAATTGCATTTGGGTCCGCCTGTCACGGGAAACCCGCCTGAGGTTCGGTTTCTCCCATTCGAGCCAACCCCCAATCCCGCCCCAAATCCATAGCTTCGCCGTCCCCATTTCTCCCCGCTCTACACCCGCACGGTGCGACCAGCACCGGGCCAAGCCCGA
>JBNKVT010000061.1:0-18088 GCA_050299335.1 Paracoccaceae bacterium
GCGCAAATCCCGCGCCGCAAGGTCTTCACGCGTCACATTCACCGTCATTCCCGCCTCCATGTTGCTCAACGCCATAGAGTCAGACTTCCTGCCCAGTGGGAATCCCTAAAAGGAGTCAATGGATTCTGCGGCTGGTATAAGTTATTGAAAAAGTGAAATAAAATAGTTAATAGAGTGTGTAATTAAGCCGATTGCACGGGCTGGACGGCGCGCTGGCTTATCCGCAAAGCGCCGCGTTCTTTGCAAGAACGCGACCGAAATCATTGAATGATTTCGGCCCCCTTTGGGGGCGGTGCGTGCGGAGCACGCACCCTACGGGCTACGCGGGGAGCGTGGTGTCAGTCGGGGGTGGCGTGGATGGCGATCTGTTCGACGCTGGCCTCTGCCGTTTCGATGGCGCGGAACTGTTCGCGGACACCGGCTTCGGTCAGTTCGCGCTGGACGGCGAGGAGGGTGTTGGGTGCGTGGTCCTCGCAGAGCTCGGCCATGAAGGCGATTTCTTCTGCCGCTGCGGGGCGGGCGGTTTCCACGTCTGGAGCGCCGTAGAGGGTGACGAAGTGATTGGCGAGGGCCAGTTCGAGTGCCTCCAGTTCGGCGGGCTCGATCTGGGCGACGGCGACGAAAGTGGCGCGGCCGAAGCTGGTGAGACCCAGCCAGCCATTGGCAAAGGCCTGGCGGGCCTTGCCGGTGAGGTCGGCCTCGCCCCAGTTCGAGAACTCGAAACCGCCGGTTATCGCCCATTCGCCCGTTTCGGCGGGACGGGAGAAGACGTTCTGGTCGCTGTCGTCGAAATGGATGGTGCGGGCGAGTTTCATGGGTTCAGGCATCCTGCAGCATTTTGGACAACGGGAAAAGGGTGATCCGCTCGCCCTCTTTCAGAAGCAGCCCGCCTTTTTCGTCGAGCCCGGTGAAAACCCCGCTGCGCGGCACGCCTTCGATCTTCACGGTCATCTCCTTGCCAAGCGCGAAGGCCTTGGAGCGCCATTCGGCATGCAGGGGGGCGAGACCGTCCGACAGCCAGCGATTGAGCCAGACCAGCATGTGGCGGGACCAGCTTTCGATCAGGCGGACGGGGGCGATGTCGCCGCAGCCTTCCTCGGACAGCCAGGTGCGGGTGGGATCTGCACCGGGTTCGGTATCGCCTTCGGGGGCGAGCGGGATATCTAGCGCGATGACCAGCCAGTCAGGTTCCTCATGGGGGTCGGAGGTCGAGGCGGCGGCGCGGGCCTCGCCGCAGAAGGCACCGTTGATGCGGAACCTGGCGGGCCAGTCGAAATGCAGGCCTACCTCCGGCGGGGCCAGGGCACCGAAAGCGTCAGCAAAGCCAATCGAGGCGACGAAGACGGCGGCCATGGCGTCTTCGAGACGGGCTTCGGGGGCGAAGACGATGGCCATGCGCAGAAGATGCTGCTCGATCCCGTAGAAGATGAGGCCGGGGTCGGTGCCGGAGATGGCCGCCGAGACCGCCTTGGAGAACGGGTCAGTGCCCGCGGCGACCGGCTCGCCGCGGAGAAGGGGGGGGAAGACCGGGGTCTCGTCCGCCATTCAGGCGACGCCCTGTTTCACCATCTCGCGGGCGATCCGGCGGTAAGCCTGGGCGTGGGGGCCGTCGGGTTTCGAGACCACCACAGGGGCCCCGCCATCGGCGGCGAGGCGGATATCGAGATGGAGGGGGATTTCGCCCAGGAAGGGGATGCCGTGTTTTTCGGCCTCGGCCTTCGCGCCGCCATGACCGAAGATATGTTCCTCATGGCCGCAGTTCGAGCAGATATGGGTGGACATGTTTTCGATCATGCCGAGGACCGGCGTGTTCATTTTCTCGAACATGTTCAGGGCTTTGCGGGCATCCAGCAGGGCGACGTCCTGGGGGGTGGAGACGACGATGGCGCCGTCGAGCTGTGCCTTCTGGGCCAGGGTCATCTGCACGTCGCCGGTGCCGGGTGGCAGGTCGACGATCAGGATGTCGAGCTGGCCCCATTGCACCTGGCCGAGCATCTGTTGCAGCGCGCCCATCAGCATGGGCCCGCGCCAGACAACGGCTTCGTCCTCCTTGGTCATCAGGCCGATGGACATCAGGGTGACGCCGTGATTGCGCAAGGGCAGGATGGTCTTGCCATCGGGCGAGGCGGGGCGGCCGGAGATGCCGAGCATGCGGGGCTGCGACGGCCCGTAGACATCCGCGTCCAGAAGCCCGACGCGGCGGCCTTCGGCGGCCAGCGCCGTCGCGAGATTGGCGGCGACGGTGGATTTGCCCACCCCGCCCTTGCCCGAGGCGATGGCGATGATGTGCTCGACGCCGGGGATTTTCTGCGGGCCGGCCTGCGGGGTCGGGTGGCGGCCAAGCTTGAGGTCAGGGGGCGGTTTCGGCTGGGAATGGGCGGTGAGGAGGGCGGTGACCTTGGTGACGCCGGGAAGCTTTTCCAGCGCCTCGGCGGCGGCGGCGCGGATGGGTTCCATCGCCACGCCCTGGGACTGTTCGGCGACCTCGATGACGAAGCGGACGGCGCCGTCCTCGACGGTGAGCGCACGCACGACATCGGCCGCAACGAGGTCCTTTTTCGAAAAGGGATCGGTCAGGGTCCTGAGCGTGTCGAGAACCTGTTCGCGGGTGATGCTCAAGAGGCGTCTCCGCAGTCGATTTCGCCCTCGACCGTGTGGCGGAGGCCGATATTTTCCATCGTCAGGACCATGGTGACCTTGTGTTTCCCGGTGGCATTGGCCTCGCGGACGGCTTGCTCGATTTCCTGCTGGGAGGTGACGCCTACCTGTTTGAGAAATTTGCGCATCGACATGTTGAATGCATCATCGGCCATTTCGGTCTCCCACCAATTGTTTCCTTGTCCGCTTCGCGGCTTTGTCCCTACATTGGGGAAATCCGGCCCGGTGACAAGGGGCCGGGCCCATTGGTGGTCCAAAGTCGAGGCCAAAGTCGAGGCCAAAGTCGGTGAAAGGCGGCGTCATGCGACCCATATTGATCGGTGCGCTACTTTTGGTTGTGTCGGCCCCCGCGTTACGGGCCCAGGAAAGGCTGGTTCGGCTGTTCACCACCGAGGAAGCGGCGGCGAGCGGGCTGATGGCCTATATCCTGCCGCGCTTCAAGCTGAAGACTGGGATCGCGGTGGAGCTGGTGGGGGCATCCGAGCCTGCCGATCTGGTGCTGGAGCCTGGGGGCGAGGGCCAGCCGGTGATGTACAGCGCCGAGGCGGCGGCCTCGGGCGGGGAGGCTTATCAGGTTGCGCTGCTGCCCGGGGCGGATGCGGATCTGGCGCCGCGTTTCGTGGCGTGGCTGGTCTCGGATGTGGGGCAGAACACGCTCGCGGCCTATGAGGTGGAGGGGAGGCAGTTGTTCGTGCCCTTTGCCGAAGTGGCGCCGCCGGTGGAGGCAGTGACCCTTGAGGGCGATGCGCTGGAGGGCGAGAAACTGGCGCATTTCAATTGCGGGCGGTGCCACGTGGTGAGTGCGCGGAACCGGATGGGGGGGATCGGCTCGACGCCGTCTTTCGCGGCGATGCGGAATTTTCCCGATTGGCAGGAGAAATTTCTGGGCTTCTATGCGCTGAACCCGCATCCATCCTTCACGCATGTGGAAGAAGTGACGGAGCCGTTTCCGCCCGAGCGCCCGCCGCATATCGCGCCGGTGGAGCTGACGCTGGATGATGTGGATGCGATTGCGGCCTATGTGGCGACGATCGAGCCGAAGGATCTGGGGGGGCAGGTGCAGTCGCAATAGGGCAGGGGGTGGGAGGTGCGTGCAAGCACGCACCCTACGGGACCTATGGGCGTTGAGGACGGCGCGGGCCGTCCAAACCCCCTCCCCCTGACAGGGGGAAGGCTATCGCATATGAAAGTATTGTCTCCTTCGCGTACATGTTGCCCGCCCTGATCCTGCACCTTCCGGAAACCTGCCCTGCCCCGCCGGGACTTCGAAATGAGGGCCAAGCCCGACCCAGGGTGGGCGCTGTCCGGAGCCCTCTGCAGACCACTTTATGGCGCAGTCGCTTCCGAGCGGGCCGCTCACAGCGAGCGTCAGCAACGCGCCCGCCCCTCGGATGGGTCGGGCTTGGCCCGGTGCTGGTCGCACCGTGCGGGTGTGGAGCGGGGAGAGATGGGGACGGCGGGGCAATGGATTTGGGGCGGGATTGGGGGTTGGCTCGAATGGAGAAAACCGAATCTCAGGCGGTTTCCCCTGACAGGTGACCAAATGCAATTCCCCTCCCCCTGTCAGGGGGAGGGGAGTTTGGTCCGTGCGTGGTGGCAGGGCCGGGTCGGGGGGCGGGAAGGTGGATCCGGTGCCGGGGGTCAGTCCAGTCTGACGCTGGTGCTCGCCGTGCGTTCCTGGGAAGAGAACCCGGCATATTCCAGTGCGTAGCTCGCCCCGATCGCGATCACGATCGTGGCGGCAAAGGCGGTCAGCATCGCTTTCATGTCAGTTCCTTTCCCCATTGGCCGTATCCCCGGTCATCCGGCGCAGAAACGCGATCAGGGCGGCGCGGTCTTCAGGTGCCGCGATCCGCTGCATCGGCATCTTCGAGCCCGGAGTATAGTGCTCGGGGCCTTCCTCGAACAACCGGTCTATGGTCTCGTCGTCCCAGACGATGCCAATTCCGCGCATCGCCTCCGAATACGGGTATCCGTCCAGCGTCCCGGCCTGTCGTCCGAACACCCCGTAAAGGCTCGGCCCCGCGCGGCGCGCGGTGTCCGGGGTCAGCGTGTGGCAGATGGAGCATTTGCGGTAGAATTGCCTGGCACCATTGTCCATTTCGTCGGGATCGGTGAGGAAGCTGCGCTCGCCTTCGCCGATGAGGACGGGGACGCGGCCTTCCAGCGGCCAGAGATAGGCGGTATCGTCAATGCCGCCGGCCATGACCCGCTCGCCATCGGCATCATAGGCCAGCGCCCAGACGGGGCCGCGTTTGGCGGCGTGGAAATCGCGGGCAATGGACCAGTCATCGGTATCGACGATCATGATGAACCCCTCGCCGTCACCGACGGCGATCTGGCCGCCATCCGGGCGCAGGGCCATTGCGAGGATCGGGCGGCGGTCGAGGGTCAGGTCGGCGAGGACCGCGCCGGTGGCGAGGTCGATGGCGCGGGTGCCGCCGTCCAGTGCGCCATAGGCGAGCCAGCCCGCCGCTTCGTTGAGGACGAGGGTGTTGACGCCGAACCCATGGCGGACCTCGATCTGTTCCTCCTTCCCTGTTGCCACGTCCCAGCGGCGGATGGTGCCGTCATTGGAGGCGGAGTAGAGCTTTGCGCCGTCCTGTGAAAACGCCACGTCGTTGACATAACCCTCATGGCCCTTCAGCCAGCGCAGGCGGGTGCCGGTGACCGGGTCCCATAGCCCGATCCAGCCGTCCCAGCCTGCCGAGGCGATGGTGCCGTCCGGCGACAGGGCCAGCGACAGGATCTTGCCCTGGTGACCTTCCAGAACGTGGCGGGCCTTGCCGGTGGCGAGATCCCAGATGCGGATGGTGAAATCGTCACCCGCCGTTGCCGCCCTGTTGCCGGGCAGGAAGAGGACCGCATTGACCGCCGCCTCGTGGCCGTCGAGCCAGAGGGGTTCGCCTTCGTCCTCGCCCAGCCGCCAGTGACCGGCGGCATAGTCGAAGCTGGCGGTCAGGGCGCTGGAGCCGTCGGGCGAGATCGCGACCCCCTTGACCGGGCCGCCATGGCCCTCAAGCTGCGCGAAATCTGCCGCCCAGGCGGGCGACAGGGCAAGGCAGAGCCATGCGGTCAGGAGCCGCATGGGGCGTTACTCGGCCGGGGTGGCCGGGGCTGCGGGCGGCGGGGAGGCGGCGGCGGATTTGCCCTCGACTTCCTCGACCCAGAGGCTGTGGTGTTCCCTGGCCCATTGCAGATCAACCTCGCCGGATCCCATGGCGTCGAAAGCGCCTTCCATGCCGACCGAGCCGATATAGATATGGGCGAGGATGATTGCCATCAGCACGAAGGACACGGTGGCATGCCAGAGCTGGGCGTATTGCATCTCCTGATGCGGGGTGAGGACGACAGGAAGATCGCCGCCCATGACCGCCTGGGACAGGCCGAGGGCGTTCAGCGTCTCGAAGGTCTTGGCGAACATCGGCAGTTCGAAGGGGAACAGCAGCGACAGGCCCGAGGCCGAGATCGAGGCGCCGAGGATGATCACCGACCAGAAGATGATTTTCTGCCCGGCGTTGAATTTTTTCGCTGGCGGATGCGAGTGTTTGGTGAAAAGCCCGCCGCCCTTGGCCAGCCACACGAGATCGTGGCGGTTGGGGAAGTTGTGGATCACCCACATGACGAAGACCATGACGAGGCCCAGCATGAAGGCCCAGGAGACGTTGTTATGGACCCATTTCGAGACCATGGCGATGGGCGCGAAGGCGTCCTTGCCCAATAGCGGGATGATGGCGACGCGGCCGAAGAGCGACAGGAGCCCGGTGAGGCCGAGGAGGATGAAGGACCCGGCCAGCAGCCAGTGGCCGAAGCGCTCGACGCCGGTGAAGCGTTGGATGGTGCGGCCCGCGGGGGCGCCGTCGATACGAATCTTGCCGCGGACGACATAGAAGAGGATGAGAAGCCCGATAACGCTGAGCAGCAGGTAGCCGCCATAGATACGCAAGGGTCCTTCGCGGAACTGCAGCCACCACATGCCGTCATCCTGGACGAGGATATTGGCGGCGGGGCCGTTCGAGGAGACATTCACATCCGCCGTGCCCATGCGCAGCTCTTCCCAGACCTCGGAATCCGAGACCGTGCCCTGCGCACCAAGCGCGCCGAGAAGTGCCGCGGCTGCATCTGAGGTCGTGCCTTCGTCTTCGATCCGGTCCGGACGCGGCACCTCCTCTCCAGCCTGGCGGCGGAGGATGTCCTCAAGTGTCGAAGCCCCACCGGTGGCGGCGTGGCTGTCCCCGGCCATGGGCTCGGCAGGGGTCTCCTGCGCGGTCAGTGGTGCGGCCAGGGCAAGACCCAGTGCCAGAAATGCAGTCCCCAGGATGCGCATGTTCATCGCTCAACCCCCGTTGGTGTTCAAAAAACGAAGGGCGGGCACTTTAGCATTTTGCGCCAGATCGAATTCATTCCGGCCCGTGAACGCATTTGCTTCGCAAACGCTGCCTCACGGGCCGGAATGAACAAGTTGATCCGGTCAGGCGCAAAACGCTATTGTCCCGCCCGTCCGAGGCGGAAGGGCGCAAGCCTGCCCCCTTCCCGATATCGTCAAGACTCAGCCGCCCTTCTGGTCGTACGCCGTGCCCCAGCCCCAGGCGCCGGAACCGAAGCCGCGGGCCACGACGCGTTCGCGGTAGATCGCGCTCACATCGTCGCCATCCCCGGCCAGCAGCGCCTTGGTCGAGCACATCTCCGCACAGATCGGCAGCTTGCCTTCCGCGATCCGGTTGCGCCCGTATTTCTGGAACTCGGCTGCCGAATGGTTCTCTTCCGGCCCGCCGTTGCAGAAGGTGCATTTGTCCATCTTGCCGCGCGAGCCGAAATTGCCGGCCTGCGGATACTGCGGCGCGCCGAACGGGCAGGCGTAGAAGCAGTAGCCGCAGCCGATGCAGAGGTCCTTGGAGTGCAGGACGACGCCGTCATCGGTCTGGTAGAAGCAATCCACCGGACAGACCGCCATGCAGGGCGCGTCCGAGCAGTGCATGCAGGCGACCGATATCGAGCGCTCGCCGGGCTTGCCGTCATTGATGGTGACGACCCGGCGACGGTTGATGCCCCAGGGCACCTCGTGCTCGTTCTTGCAGGCGGTGACGCAGGCGTTGCATTCGATGCAGCGTTCGGCGTCGCAGAGGAATTTCGCTCTTGCCATCTCTCTATCTCCTTACGCTGCGTACACTTTGCAGAGAGTCGCTTTAGTCTCCTGCATCTGTGTCACCGAGTCATAGCCGTAGGTCTGCGCGGTGTTGGACGCTTCGCCCAGCACGATCGGGTCGGCTCCCGGCGGATACTTGTGCCTGCGGTCCTCGCCCTGCAGATGTCCGCCGAAGTGGAAGGGCATGAAGACCACGCCTTCGCCCACCCGTTCGGTGACCATCGCCATGACCTTGACCTTGGCGCCCTCGGCCCCTTCGACCCAGACCTGCTGCCCGTCGCGGATGCCCCAGTTGTTGGCATCGCGGGGGTTGATCTCGACGAACATGTCCTGCTGCAATTCCGCAAGCCAGGGGTTCGACCGGGTCTCGTCGCCGCCGCCCTCGTATTCGACCAGACGGCCGGAGGTGAGGATGGTCGGGTAGTCGGCCGCGAAGTCCTTTTCCTGGATCGACGCATACAGCGTCGGTACCCGCCAGAACTTCTTGTCCTGATAGGTCGGATAGTCCGCCACCAGATCGCGCCGCGGCGAGTACAGAGGCTCGCGGTGCAGCGGGACCGGGTCGGGGAAGGTCCAGACGACCGCGCGGGCCTTGGCGTTGCCGAAGGGCGCGCATTCATGGGCGATCGCCACCCGCTGGATGCCGCCCGACAGGTCGGTCTTCCAGTTGGTGCCGGGACCGGCCACCGCGTCGATGGCGGCTTTCTCGTCGTCGGTCAGATCGCCGTCCCAGCCGAGATCCATCAGCATCTGCATGGTGAATTCGGGATACCCGTCCTGGATTTCCGAGCCCACCGAGTAAACGCCCTCGGCCAGAAGGTTGTCGCCGTCATGTTCCACCCCGAAACGGGCACGGAAAGTCAGGCCGCCCTGGGAGACCGGCAGCGACATGTCGTAGAGGTTGGCCGTGCCGGGATGGCCCAGTTCCGGGTTGCCCCAGCAGGGCCAGGGCATGCCGTAGAAGTCGCCGTCGGCCGGACCGCCCACCGCGCGCAGTGTCGTGCGGTCGAACGTGTGCTGGTTGGCCATGTGCAGCTTCAGCCGTTCCGGGCTCTGGCCGGTATAGCCGATGGTCCACATGCCGCGGTTGATCTCGCGGGTGATGTCCTCGACATTCGGCTCCTCGCCGTCCATGGCGATGTTGCGGAACATGCGATCCGCGAAGCCGAATTTCTGAGCGAACAGCGCCATGATCGTGTGATCCGGTTTGCATTCGAACAGCGGCTCGACAACGCGGTCGCGCCACTGGATCGACCGGTTCGAGGCCGTGATCGAGCCACGGGTTTCGAACTGGGTCGCGGCCGGCAGGAGATAGACGTTGTCGGTCCGGTCATGCAGGATCGCCGACACGGTCGGATAGGGATCGATCACGACCAGAAGGTCGAGCATCTCCATCGCGTCCTTCATTTCCAGCTGACGGGTCTGCGAGTTGGGCGCATGGCCCCAGAGCACCATCGCGCGGGTGTTGTCGGGCTGATCGAGGTTTTCCTTGGCCTCGAGCACGCCGTCGATCCAGCGCGACACCGGAATGCCGCGCTCGTTCATCATCGGACGGTCCGCCCCATCGGGACCGGCGCCTTCCATGACGGCGAACCGGCCTTTCAGCCAGTCGAGATCCTCTTCCCAGACCCGGGCGAAATGCGCCCAGGACCCATCCGACAGACCGTAATAACCCGGCAGCGTGTCGGCCAGGACACCGAGGTCGGTCGCGCCCTGCACGTTGTCATGGCCGCGGAAGATATTGGTCCCGCCACCCGAGGTGCCCATGTTGCCCAGCGCCAGCTGGAGCACGCAATAGGCGCGGGTGTTGTTGTTGCCGTTGGTGTGCTGGGTGCCGCCCATGCACCAGATCACGGTGCCGGGCCGGTTGTTGGCCATCAGCTGCGCGACGCGGCGCAGCTGGCTGCCCGGCGTGCCGGTGACCCGCTCGACCTCTTCGGGGTTCCACTTGGCCACTTCCTCGCGGATCTGGTCCATGCCCCAGACGCGCGTCCGGATGAATTCCTTGTCTTCCCAGCCATTCTCGAAGATGTGGTAGAGAATGCCCCAGATCAGCGCCACGTCGGTGCCGGGCCGGAAGCGCACATATTCATCGGCATGGGCGGCCGTGCGGGTGAAGCGCGGGTCGCAGACGATGAGCGGCGCGTTGTTCTCTTCCTTCGACTTCAGGATGTGCAACAGCGAGACGGGATGCGCCTCGGCCGGATTGCCGCCGATCAGGAAGATCGCCTTGGAATTGTGGATGTCGTTGTAGGAGTTGGTCATGGCACCGTAGCCCCATGTATTCGCAACGCCTGCAACGGTCGTGGAGTGGCAGATCCGCGCCTGATGGTCGATATTGTTCGTGCCCCAATAGGCGGCGAACTTGCGGATCAGGTAAGCCTGTTCGTTGGAATGCTTCGCCGAGCCCAGCCAGTAGACGCTGTCCGGGCCGCTTTCCTCGCGGATCGCCAGCATCTGGTCGCCGATCTCGTTGATCGCCTCTTCCCAGCTGACCCGGACCCATTCGCCGTTCACCAGCTTAGTCGGGTATTTCAGCCGCCGCTCGCCATGGGCGTGTTCGCGGACCGAGGCGCCCTTGGCGCAATGGGCACCGAGGTTGAAGGGGCTATCCCAGCCGGGCTCCTGGCCGACCCAGATGCCGTTCGAGACTTCGGCGATCACCGTGCAGCCAACCGAGCAATGGGTGCAAACCGTCTTGACGTTTTCAATGGCACCGGTGATCGCGGCCTGTGCATTGGCCCTGGTCACCGTTCCTCCGAAGGCCCCCAGACCGGCCAGGCCGCCGATGGCGAGGCCCGAGCTTCTGAGAAAGGCGCGGCGGTCGACGGATTTCTCTGCCACCTGAGACAGAAGCGCGCCGCCACGGGACCGGCCTGCTGCTCTGTTTGTCTTCTTTCTGAGCATTTTCTTGTTCTCCCTGGCTCGAGCCACCCGGCCCGGCTTGGTATCTGTTGCGACCAGGGGGCTGTCGGTCCCCGGTCAGACTGAACCCCTTGGCGGCCCTAGAACCGCGCGCTGTCCAAATAGGCCTTCACATGGGCCGTCTTGCGCAGGCCCTCGCCTGCTTCCTCGACACCCTCTGCCTGGGCTTCCTCGCCCTGCACCGCGGTGATGGCTGTCACCGGTGCTGCGACGGCAGCAAGCTTGAGGAATCCGCGCCGTCCTTGATCGGGCTTCTCCTTCTCGCTCATTCTCTTCTCCTCGATTGGGGCCTCCTGGCGGGGAGAGCCCGGGGTTCAGACGGGATCGGTCCCCGCCATTCTGAATGCCTCGCGTTCGATGCCGACAAAGATACGCCCGATCGTGCCGACCGGCGCGTAGAGTACCGATTCCTTAGCGGCTTCGAGATCGCTGAAGAAATGACCGGCCCAGGGGGCAATGTGCTTGGCGAAGAAATCCTTCTGGACGCCAAGTCCGGCAGGCGCGCCGAAACGGCCCCGGATCAGTCCGGCCATGATTTCGCAAAGCGAGGCGATATTGTCTTCGGGTTCGTGCTTGTCCGGTGCGCGGGAGATACCGAGCCGCGCCATGTCGCTGCGTAGTTCCGCCAGCGGTTTTTCATGCAGAAACCCGGTCATGTAGAAACTGGCATAAGCGACAAGCTCGCCGCGGCCGAGGCCGATGAACAGCCGGTTGAACTCACGTTCGGCGGCCTGCGGATTCGTCACCACGGCCACTGTCGCCAGGGACTCGATCGCCTGACCCAACTCGCTGAGATCACCGCTGAGTGCCGCGGCCTTTTTCAGAAGGGCGGCATCGGGCGGGCCGGCCAGGAAGGCCGCCAGGAAATCATACAGATCCGCCCGCAGGAGGTCCTCCTGGGTCACATCCATGTTTTCGGCCGTATTCGTCAACGTGCCTCCACCCGTCAATAAACACTGCGCATGGCAGCGCATTGTCACTCGTATGATCGTGAAAGCCCCAACTGGTCAGACCAGCAAACCAATTACACCAGTCAGCCTAAGGCAAATTAACCAAGGGTCAAAACCTTTTTAACCTTTTGTCCGAAAGTCCTAGGTTTCGGGGGCAGCTTTTCGATTATCTTGCTCGAAATGGAACCGCATCCGGCGATTGTTTTTCGCAATTGGAACAAGTTCCGGATCGGGGTCCTCGGAATGTGAGGCTGTTTCAACCTTGGGTTGCTTGGCTTCCACATCGGATTCGTCGGACCCGTCGTTACCCTGGTCCAAAGCGCTGTGAGGTTCGGTGACGGCGGGTGCCACGAAACCAACTGATTCGGTTGGTTTTTCCGTGATATCGCTGTCATCGAGCATCGCCTCCACCACTTTCCGGGCGATCCCCTTTCCGACCTCATAGCTTGTCTGCAGGTTCTCGACCACGGTCGCGGCATCGGTGTAATCCTCGCCATAGTCGATCAGCGGGTCGATGACGTTGAAGGCCGGGTTCGAGGCCCAGAGCCGCCTGAGGGCGCGGGTCCTGATCCGGGCCGGGATCGCCGCCTTCATGAAGACCGAAAAATCGTCGCCCATCCGCATCTCGTCGGGGTCTTTGAGACCCAGCTCGGCGAGGATTTCGGCATCGGTCCTTTCGGCCTCGTCCCCGCCCGATTGCGCCTCACCCGCCTCAGGAGCGGCTTCGGCCCGGGCCACGTGTTCCGCCTCCTCGGCGACTTTGCGCTTGCGTTCGGACCAGCGGTCCAGAAACCCGTTCCCGCTCATGACTTGCGTTTCCTTTCCGCCGAGGGGGCGCGATAGACATCCGTGCGCTGCGCGATCCGCGCATCGCCGATCCCGTCCTGTTTCCGGTCGGTCTTGACCTGGTCGCGGCGGCGCTTGACGAATTCGGTCTCGACATGATGTTTCTCGACAAAATCCACCACCCAGGCCAGAAGTGCCGGCGGCATCGGCACCCGTCCGATCAGCATCTCGCCGCTATCCTCGTAATCCTGCGATTCGAAGGGCGAGGCGGTCACCGTCTGCAAGGCATAGGGAATGTCGCCCGGCTCGGGCCGCAGCACGACATAGACCGACGGGGTTTCAGTGGACAATTCATGCACATAGGCCTCGGTCTCGGCCCGGTGCAGTTCCAGGGTTCGGGTCCCGGCATGATACTCCACCGCCTCGCCCTCGCGGCGCAGTTCGGCCCAGTCGGCGGGACCGGCCCCCGGCAGCACCGCCACCGGCGTCCACACCCATTTCGCCCAGCGGGTGACCCCGGGCTGGCGGCGGACGATGACGCCGAGGGGAAGCGATGCGCTGCGTTCGTTCATTGGAACCATTCTAAAAGGGGGGTTTACTAAAAGGAAAGGCTCTGTTCTACCTGTGCCAAAGACTAGTGCGCCTGTACCGCTTGCGGCAACGGATTTCGCGCCCGCCACCGGTCGACGAGATTTTCCGAGGCTTCTCAAGCGCTTCGGGCCTGCCAGCCGGACGAGACGTCCAGCCCGCTTCGGGGAGAGACCGATATGAAGCTGATGTTGTGCAGCTGCGACAAAAGCCAGAGCCTCGACCGGGAGGCCATCGCCTCGGCCACCGGACTGACCTGTTCGCGCGTCCATTCCGCCCTTTGCACCAGCGAACTGGCCGAGGCTGCGGCTGCACTGGGCGAGGGCGACACGATCATCGCCTGCGGGCAGGAGACGGCGATATTCGAGGCGCTGGCCGACGAGCTGGCGCTCGATCCGCCGCAAATGGTCGATATCCGCGACCGCGCCGGGTGGTCGGATGAGGGCAAAGCGGCGACCCCGAAGATTGCCGCGCTTCTGGCCGATGCAGGGCTTGCCCTCCGTCCGGCCCCGACCATCGACATCCCGTCCGAAGGCATGTGCCTGATCCTTGGGACCGCCGAGATCGTGCTGCCGGTCGCCGAGCAACTGGCCGAGAGCCTTGCGGTCACCGTCGTCACCACCGATGCGCCGGATTTCGTACCCGGTGCGACCCGGAAATTCGATCTGATGACCGGAAAGTTGCGGAATGCAACCGGATCGCTTGGCCGGTTCGAGGTCGGTTTCGATGGGCTTTCGGTGCTGAAGCCGGGCGGGCGCGGTACCCCGGAATTCTCGGACCCGCGCGACGGTGGTCGGTCGGAATGCGATATCATTCTCGATCTGCGCGGCGAGACGCCGCTTTTTGCCGCCCATGACAAGCGCGACGGCTATCTTCGCGCTGATCCGGGCGATCCGCTGGCGGTGGCGCGGGCGGTCTTCGAGGCTTCGCATCTTACCGGCACCTTTGAAAAGCCGCTCTATGTCCGCTTGGAGGAAAGCCTCTGCGCCCATTCCCGTGCCGGTCAGCCCGCCTGCACGCGTTGCCTCGATGTCTGCCCGACAGGGGCGATTACCTCGGCAGGCGATACGGTCGCCATCGATCCGAATATCTGTGCGGGCTGTGGCAGCTGTTCGGCGGTCTGTCCGTCCGGGGCCGTGGCCTATGACGATCCCGCGCCGAGCCATCTGTTCACCCGGATGCGCACGCTGGCTGCGGCCTATCTCGATGCCGGAGGCACCAATCCACGGCTGCTTGTCCATGATGCGGAGCATGGGGGCGAGATGATCTCGCTCGCCGCCCGGTTCGGTCGAGGCCTGCCTTCGGCGGTCATTCCGATGGAGGTCAGCAATCTTGCCGGTTTCGGCCATGCGGAGTTCCTCGTGGCGCTGGCTTCGGGCTTTACCGGGGTCGATATCCTGGTCGGCCCCCGGACCGAGCGCGAGGCGCTTGACCCGCAATTCGAGCTGACCCGCGCGATGCTGGAGGGGCTCGGCGTGGAAGCGGACCGTATCCGCCTGATCGAGCCGGAAGAGCCGGACGCGCTGTGCGATCTGCTTTACGGCCATATCCCAAATGCCCTGAAGGGCGAGGCCGTCCTGACGCTGGGTGGCCGCCGCGAGGCGACGCGTCTGGCCGCTAGGGCGCTGGCCGATGAAAAAGACGCGGTAATCGCCCTTCCCGAAGGCGCGCCCTATGGCGCGGTGCTGGTCGATACCGAGGCCTGCACCCTGTGCCTTGCCTGCGCCAGCCTCTGCCCACCGGGTGCCTTGGGCGACAATCCCGACCGGCCAGAGTTGCGCTTCAAGGAAGACGCCTGCCTGCAATGCGGGCTTTGTGCGCAGGTCTGCCCGGAGGATGCGATCATGCTCAAGCCGCAGCTGAATCTTGCCGACGCGGCGCTGCAAGAGCAGGTGCTGAACGAAGAGGAACCTTATCCTTGCATCGAATGCGGCAAGCTTTTCGGGGTCAGATCCACCATCGAGCGGATCGTGGCCAAGCTGGAGAACCAGCATTCGATGTTCACCAACTCCGATAACGCGAGATTGATCCGGATGTGTGACGATTGTCGTGTAAACGCCCAGTATCATTCCGAGGCCGCCCCCTTCCAGATGGGTGCCCGTCCGAAGGTGCGGACCACGGCAGATTATCTGGCGGAGCGCGACACGGACAAACCGGTCTGAGGCACGCCGAAGGAGGTTCGATGCGTCTGGCGGGCTGTCTGTTGATCCTGGCGTTTGCGTTCCCGTTGCAGGCGCAGATGCCGATGCGCGGCATCGATCTGGAAACGCCTGAAATGACCGAGGCAGACTTCACCCGCGCCGATATCGTGAAACGGCTGGAGGCCGGAGACCGGGATTTCTCGCGGGCCCGGCTGAACGGGCTTGATCTGTCGGGGCTGGATTTCTCGGGCGCGGTGCTGCAGGCGGCGTATCTGAACGGGACGAGTTTCGCAGGCGCCGATCTGAGCGGCGTGGTGCTGAGCCAGAGCTGGGCGCTGAATTCGGACTTTTCCGATGCGGATCTGTCCGGGGCGGTGCTGTTTCAGACCCAGTTCGGCGGCGCGATGATGGACAGGGCCAATCTGACCGGCGCGCGCGCCGCGGCGGATTTCACGCGGGCCAGTCTTCAGGGGGCGGATTTCACTGGTGCGGACCTGTCGGCGGACATGCGCAACCAGTCAATGGGACTGATGCGCGGGGTGCTGCGGTCGGCCAATCTGCGGGAGGCAGATTTTACCGGGGCGCTGATGTCGCGGGCCGATCTGGAGTTCGCCAAGCTGCAGGGGGCGAACCTGACCGGGGCGGATCTGGCGATGGCCACGCTTGGCGGGGCCGATCTGACCGGGGCCAATGTCACCGGGGCCGCGCTTGAGAATGCCGACGTCACCTCGACGCGGCTGATCGACCTGAAAGGGGAGGCCGAAGAGAGTTTTTCCGCTGCCAGAAACCTCGGTCGTGCGATCAGGGACTAAAGCCGGAAGGCTCTACCCTTCGGCGTCGTCCAGAAATGCCCTTACATCGGCGAACACCGTTTCGAACATCTCAGGCGTCAGCCGCCCGGTATTGGTGTTGTAGCGCGAGCAGTGGTAGCTGTCGAAAATCGTGAGCCCGCCGATCCGGTGTCGAGCGTTATGGCCGAATGGATGATCGGCGAGGCGGACACCGAAGCTGCGCAACAGGCTGTCATGGGCGATGCGGCCGAGGCAGACAAGGGCGCGGAGGCGGGGCAGGGCCTCGATCCTCGCCTTCAGGAAGGGGCGGCAATTGTTGATCTCGGCTCCGACGGGCTTGTTCTGCGGCGGCACGCAGCGCACGGCATTGGTGACCATAGCGTCAAGCAACACGAGCCCGTCATCGGGCCGTGCATCGAACCGGCCATTGGCGAAACCGAACTTCGTGAGCGTGGCATAGAGAAGGTCCCCGGCGAAGTCCCCGGTAAAGGGCCGTCCCGTCCGGTTTGCCCCCGTAACCCCGGGTGCCAGACCGACGACAAGTAGTCTGGCGGCCTCGTCCCCGAAGGAGGCGACGGCACCGTTATACCAGCCGGGTTCCTTGTCGCGGCAGGCGTCACGGTAGGCGACAAGCCGAGGACAAAGACCGCAATCAGCCGGGGCTTCGGGCGGGATCGAGGCGGTCAATCGTCGTCATCATCGCCGGTGGTTGCGCGGTTGCGGTCGACGGCCTCTTCACGCGGCGGGCGGCCGATGACGTCGCGCAGATCGTCCAGCTCGATGAAGTTGTCGCATTGACGGCGCAGCTCGTCGGCGATCATCGGCGGCTGCGAACGGATGGTGGAAACCACCGAAACCCGCACGCCCGAACGCTGCAGCGATTCGACCAGCGGGCGGAAGTCGCCATCGCCGGAAAACAGAACGATATGATCGACATGCGGGGCGAGTTCCATCGCGTCCACCGCCAGTTCGATATCCATGTTTCCCTTGATCTTGCGTCGCCCGGTTGAGTCCGTGAACTCCTTCGCCGCCTTGGTCACCATGGAGAAACCGTTATAGTTCAGCCAGTCCACCAGCGGCCGGATCGGCGAGTATTCCTCGCTCTCCAGAAGGGCGGTGTAGTAGAAGGCCCGCAAGAGCTTGCCGCGCCGCATGAATTCCGACCGCAATAGCTTGTAGTCGATATCGAAGCTCAGTGCTTTTGCCGCAGCATAAAGGTTCGAGCCGTCGATGAAGAGCGCCAGGCGCTCGTCCCGATAGAACATCCGAAATTCCTCAATTCACCCGTGCCGGCAGCTAAAATGGGTACAGGGGGTTACACGCCGGCTGGGTGTACCGTATTAGGATGTGACGCGAGAGGAAAGCGAAAACCGGGGAGTATTAACGGTGAAATACCTAATAAGTGCAGGATCAAACCTGTCACTGACCACCCAGACGCCATATGATCTGGTGAAAAACGCCTCTGAGTTGCTGAAGAATGCTTTCGGGCCGGTGGAAATCAGCCGGTTTTACGCAACACCCGCTTTTCCGGCCGGTTCCGGCCCCGATTTCATCAACATCGCGATGGCGTTCGACGCGACGATCGATGCGGCCGAGATGCTGGATTTCCTGCATTCGGTAGAGGCAGCCATCGGACGTAAACGTCAAGTGAGGTGGGGGCCGAGGATCATCGATCTCGACCTGCTCGCTGCCGGAAGCCAGGTGTCGCCCGATCTCGAAACCTTCGCCCGCTGGCGCGGTCTTTCCTTGGAAGAACAGCAGCGCCAGACGCCTGCGGAACTGATTCTGCCCCATCCGAGGCTTCAGGACCGCGCCTTTGTACTGCTGCCGCTGCGCGACATCGTTCCCGACTGGCAGCATCCGGTCACCGGCCTGAGTGTACGCCAGATGTGCGACCGCCTGAACCCCGCCGCCATTGCCGCCTGCAGCATCGCCCCGGAACCCGAAGCACCATTGCAGAGCAATGGCGACATGGGTTGAAGCCTGGGCCTTTGCCTTCATTTGTCTGAAACACTCCCTTTTCCAGAGGAGCTTTCCCGTCCTCCTTCTTTCAAATACTCCCCGGGGGGTGCGGGGGGGGGTGGCCCCCCCCCCGCGCCCCCC
>JBNKVT010000062.1:0-170316 GCA_050299335.1 Paracoccaceae bacterium
CTCGCCTGGGTCGAGGACGTGCTGCCCTGGACCGACATTCAGGGCCACAAGAAGGTCGCCGACGCCATCCTCACCCCGGTGGCGGCGGGCGAGGACCTCTATCTGTTCGAGGGCTTCCAGGAAGCCATCGAGACCCGCGCCTTCGACATCATCCATCCCGACATGCTGTCCTCGGGCGGGCTGACCGAGACCAAGAAGATCGCCGACCATGCCGAGCGTTACGGCATCCCGGTCGCCCTGCACGCCTGCTGCTCGCCGATCGCCTTCATGGCCAACGTGCATCTGGCCGCCGCGATCCCGAACCTTCTGGCACTCGAGAACCACGCGCTAGACATCCCCTGGTACACCGAGATCGTCACCGGGCTGGAGCCGAAATACATGTCCGATGACGGTTATGTCATTGTCCCCGACACCCCCGGCCTGGGTGTCGATATCGTTGAGGACGCGGTGCGCGAGCGGCTGATCGAGTGGTCGGACTATTTCGCGCCCACCGAGGAATGGAACGCCGAACGCACCGGGTTCCTCAACCACCTGGTCTGGTAATGTATCTCGGCACCCAGAACCGGGTTTCCACCGACGCCGAATTCCGCCGCTTCGCCCAGCTCGGCGTCACCCATGTCTGCGCCGACCCGCCGGGAAACCCGCATGACTGGACGCTTGACGACCTGACCCGCCACCGCGACCGGCTGGCGGCATGCGGGCTGGTGCTCGACATGGTCGAACTGCCGATGAACTCGCGCCCGGTCGAACAGCAGGCGAGCCCCGATATCCTGACGGCGGGGCCGGACCGCGACCGCCAGGTCGACAGCATCTGCCGCCTGATCGAACGGATCGGCGCGGCCGGGATCCCTGCGGTGAAGTACAACCTGAACCTGATCGGCATCCCGCGAACGCCCGACGAACCGGGCCGCGGCGGCTCGCGCAACGCCGCCTTCCGCTGGGACAAGGCTGACCGGGACGCCCCGCCTGGGCTGGCCGGTGTGGTCTCCGAAGACGAGAACTGGGAACGGATCAACTACTTCCTCGCCCGCGTGATGCCGGTCGCCGAGGCCGCCAACGTGCGACTGGCTTGCCACCCCCACGACCCCTACACCCCGCCCGGCTATCGCGGCGTGACAAGGGTGCTCGGCACGGTCGAGGGGCTGAAGCGGCTGGTCTCGATGCACGAAAGCCCGATCCACGGCCTGAACTTCTGCATCGGCTCGGTCGCCGAGATGATGGAGGACCCAAGCACCGAAATGCCCGACGTGCTGCGCTGGTTCGGGGAACGCGGCAAGCTTTTCAACATTCATTTCCGCAATATCCGCGGGCAGCGCCTGTCCTTCATGGAGACCTTCCCCGAGGAAGGCGACATGGACATGCCGGCGCTGATGCGGGTGCTGGCCGAGGTCGGATACAAGTACATGGTCATGCCCGACCATGTGCCGTCGCTGGATGCCGACGAGGACCACGCGGTCGCGTTCGCGTTCTGCTTCGGCTATGTTCGGGCGCTGTTGCAGGTGGTCGGGAATGAGAACCCGGGGTCGGTGACGGGGTAGCTGCGGCGACACGCGGGCGTGTCTTTCGCTCCGCTGGGATCGCTTCTTCACGAATGGTGCGTGAAATCACGCACCCTACGGGAAGCCGTTTTCGTTCAACGAAAACGTCCGAAATCCTTCAAGGATTTCGGGGCTTGGTGGCATCGTTCATTCGTAGCCGAAGCTTGCACCGGAAGGTTTTCCGGGCGCCTTTTCAGGGTTCCGCCCGTTCGTGGCTTGAAAGCTCAACCGGACCTGCGGGCCGGACGGCTTGCCCGGGCTCGCAGGCGTGCTCGCCCGTTCGCGGCTGAAAACCCTCCACCGGAGGGTTTTCCGGGCGCCGCTCACCCCTTCACCCCCCCAACCGTCAGCCCGTCGGCGAGGAACCGCTGGGCGTAGATGTAGAGCACCGCGACCGGGATCGCCGTCAGCAGCGATGCGGCCATCAGCTTGCCCCAGGGCAGGATGTCTCCGACCACCAGCGATTGCAGGCCGATCGGCAGGGTTCGCAGGCTTTCCGAGGTGATGAACACGAAGGCGAAGAGGAACTCGTTCCAGGCCGTCGTGAAGGCGAACAGGGTGACGGCAAGGATTGCCGGGGCGGCCAACGGCAGAGTGATCTTCCAGAACGTATAGAGGCGGCTCGCGCCGTCGATCATCGCGGCTTCCTCCAGCTCGATCGGGATCGAGCGGAAATAGCCCAGAAGCACCCAGGTGGCGAAGGGCATCAGGAAGGTCGGGTAGGTCAGCATCAGCGACCCGTAGGTGTTGATGATCCCGACATTCGACAGGATCTGGTAAAGCGGGATGAACAGCAGTGTCGGCGGCAGCAGATAAGTAATCAGCAGGAACGTGGTCAGCAGCCCCGCACCCCGGAATTTCAGCCGCGACAGCGCGTAGGCCGCCAGCGCGGCAAAGCTGACCGACAAAAGCGTGCTGATCAGCGCCACCAGCACCGAGTTCCAGAGCCAGGTCGAGAAGGGGGTCGAGAACAGAAGATCGCGGTATTGATCGAGCGTGAACGGTTCCGGCCAGAAGATCGAACGCCGCTCCGAGATCTGCGGCGTGGTTTTCATCGACGTGATGACCACCCAGTAGAACGGGAACAGCACGAAGACCATGAAGGGCGCGAGAATGGCGAGGCGCAGACCCAGGCTGGCTTTGCGCTGTGCCGAGCGCGACAGGCGCGGCTGGTGCGCGGGTCGGCCGCTCGCGACACGCAGCTTGCGGACCGCCCAGCTGGCACCTTGCAGAGCCATTTCGAGCGGCCAGAAGACCGCATCGAGGATCAGCGACATTATCCCGGAGAAGAACCCGCCGATCCGGTCGAGGATTCCCTTGCGCTCGGATGTCGTGGCAGAGCGCACATCCTGACGCATGAAACGCGCCAGCATCCAGATCAGCACCGCCATCAGCGGCGCCACCGAGAAGGCAATCGCGGCACCTGGCCCGTATTGCAGCGAGGCAATGGCCTTCTCATAGGCCAGGATCGAATATAGCTTGGTTGCCCCCGACGGGCCGCCCTGGGTCATCAGGAACGGCAGGCCGAACTGGTTGAAGGTCGAGATGAAGCTCAAGAGCAGCGTCACGATGATCACGTAACGCATCGACGGCAAGGTGACGTGGCGGAAGCGCTGGATCACGCTGGCTCCGTCCATTTCGGCGGCCTCCAGCTGTTCGCGATCCACGGCCTTCAACCCGGCCAGCAAGAGCAGGACATAGAAGGGTATGCCCTTCCAGATATTGACGACGATGATACTCGACATTGCCAGCCCGGGATCCGACAGCCAGCCCTTCGGCTCGTCGATGATCCCGGCACCCAGAAGGATCGGGTTGAGGCTGCCGAAGAGCGGGTCGTAGATCGATTTCCAGGTCAGCGCAGTGACGATTTCGGGCACGATCCAGGGCAGCAGCATGACCCCGGAAATCAGATTCCGATAGGGCAGCCGGCTGTTGAGGATGAGGGCAATCGTCATGCCGACGATGAACTTGAACAGGAGCGACCAGAATGTGAAGACCAGCGTGTTGCTCATCGACAGGCGGTAATCGGAATTCGAGACAAGGCGTTCGTAATTGCGGAATCCAACCCAGGAGGTTTCCCCGGTCAGGAAATTCAGCGCCGTGCCGCTCAGCCAGATCGCCTGTATGAACGGCCAGAGGATCAGCCCCACCATGATGATGACCATCGGCAGCACGAACGGATAGGCCACGGTCCAGTCCTTGCCGAACAGGCTCCGCATCTGATGCCTGCGGCGATAGGCGCGGGACTGGGCGGCGTAGCCTGTCATCTCCTGGGGGACACTCATCTGGCGGTCCTTGTCATCGTTGTTTCTTCCCCTCGGGTCCGGAATTGGTACCGGCATCGGAATTAAGGTCGGGGCGGGCGATCGGAACCGCCCGCCCGCGTTACGGTCAGTCCTGAGGCAGGCCACCCTCTTCGAACAGCTCGACCATCTTCTGGTGCGCGTCGGCGACAGCCTCCTCCGGCGTCATACGACCGGCGATGACGTTGCCCATCGACTGCTCGACGATGCCTTGCGCCCGGATCGCGTCGATAGCCGCGTTCGGGTTGGCGGGCCAGCTCGGGCCGATGAAGGGCTCGGGCACCGAGACCTGCTCCTTGATGATCGCGAAATTCGGGTCGGCCGCGATCAGCTCGTCCGTCCACAGGTTCTCGAAGGCCGGCATGAACAGGCCACCGGCCACCGAGGACATCCGGTTGAAATTGTCCGGATTCAGCAGATCCAGCGCCAGCTTCTTGGCCAGATCGGAGTTCGGTGCACCCTTGAAGACCGTCAGCCAGCCACCCGTCTGTCCGCCATCACGGCTGTCGCCGTTATTGGCATTCGGCTGACGCAGAAGGACGGTATCCGGGAAGACCGGGTTGTTGTCGCGCTTGGCCGCCGCATAGACCGAGAAGGCGTTATGTGTATAGCCGATCTGACCGGCGAGATAGGCCTCGTTGTTCGAGATATCACCCCAGCTTTCTACACCCGGAGGCAGCATCGCGGCATATTTGCCGTTGCGGTCATAGGTCTCGGCGACCCACTCATAGGCCGCCACGGTCTCGGGCGAATTGAACTGCACCTTGGTGCCGCTCTCGTCGGTGAAGTGACCGAGGAAGGCGTTGATGATGCCGGTGGCAACACCCCAGCCGTCGCCCGACTGGTTGACCGTCAGACCCCAGCCGTAGAAACCGTTATCCGGGTCCGAGATGGCCAGAGCCGCCTCGCGGCGGGCGTCCCAGGTGGTCAGGGTCTTGGGATCGATGCCCTTTTCCGCCAGCTTGTCGCCGCGGATGAAGGTCCCGGTGGTGTTGGCGATGAAGGGCACGGCCCACCATTTGCCGTCGATCAGGGCGAATTCCTCGGCATTGATCCCGGTCATCACCCCGCCATACATCGAGATCGCTTCCTCGACGACGTCGGTCATGTCCTCCAGCAGGTCGAGCAGCTTCATCTGGCTGATCGACACGTTCGAGGTATAGGCCAGATCCGGCGGGTTGCCGGCCCGGACGGCGGCCGACATCTTGCCGAGGAAGTCGCCGAAGGCCTCGGCATTGGTGGTCGAGATGTCCAGATCGGCGCTGTTGGCCGCGGCAAAATCCTCGCAGATCGTGCGGAAATTGTCCTGTGCCTCCTGGAAATATTCCTGGCGTTGGATGATGGTGAGTTTGCCCGCTGCCCCCTCCGGCAGGTTCTCTTCCTGCGCCAGGAGCGGGTGTGCAAACATGCTGGCCCCGAGCGCGGAACCGGTCCGCAACAATTGGCGTCTGGTAAACTTCATAGACATTCGATTTCCTCCCTGGAAATTCAGCGGCGTATCAAGACCGCATCCCCGCTTGCCGCCTGAGCGAGGGCTGCGACTTCGCGTTCACTTTCTTCAACCTCCACTGCAAACCATTTACACAAACCATCCCGTCCCCGGGAATTGATGCGCCTGGGCGACCTCTTCGTTCAGCGTCAGCCCGATCCCGGGCGTGTCGTCGAGCTGGATATATCCGTCCTTGATGATATCACGGTTTTCGGTGATCACCGACGACCACCAGTCGCGCTGGGTCCAGTGGAACTCCAGCACCAGGAAATTCGGGATCGTGGCACAAACATGGGCCGAAGCCATGGTGCCGATCGGCGACGAGACATTGTGCGGCGCGAACGGCATTGAATAGATCTCGGCCATGTTGGCGATCTTGCGGCACTCGCTCAGGCCGCCGCATTTTGGAATGTCGGGCATGATGATATCAACGGCGTGTTTCTCGATCCATTCGCGGAACCCCGAACGTAGATAGAGGTTCTCGCCCGCACAGATCGGGGTCGAGGTCGCGGCCGTGATCTCGCGCATCGTATCGACATTCTCCGGCGGCACCGGCTCTTCGAGCCACATCAGCTTCAGATGCTCCAGATCACGGGCCAGCCGGATCGCCGAATGCTTGTCCAGCCGCGTATGCAGGTCACACGCCACCTCAATCTCGGGTCCCGCCGCCTCGACCACCATCTCGGCCAGCTTGACCATGCGGTCATGCTCCCAGCGGTTGGGGGTCATGTTGAACGGGTCCTTGACGAAATGCGCGGTCTCCGACCCGGTATGGCCATAGGCGAAGATATCGAGGTCGATCTTCAGGGCGGTAAACCCCCGGTCCACGATCCCGTCGATCACCGCCTTCGCCTGATCGAAATTCATCCCCGGCTCGATCTCGCAATCGGCATAGACCCTGATCTTGTCGCGGAACTTGCCGCCCATCAGCTCGTAGACCGGCACCCCCAGCGCCTTGCCCTTGAGGTCCCAGAGCGCCAGCTCCAGTCCGGTCAGCGCGGTGATGAGCGCCCCGGCAAAGCCGCCCTGAAATACGTGACGACGGCGGAGCTCCTCGAAAGTGGCGTCGATTGCGAAGGGGTCGCGGCCAATCAGGCGCGGCTCCAGCGCCTTCAGGATCGCGATCGCCTCCTGCTCACCATGGACGCACTCTCCCAGCCCGATGATCCCGGCATCGGTTTCCACTCTGACCCAGAGATGCATGCAATGGCCCTTGGTAGCCGCAGTCTTGACCGAGGTGATCTTCATTCCTTCATCGCCATTCAATTCGCCCGCATGTCTATGCCGGTTCCAGGTCCCTGACCTCAAGACGCGGACCGGACCTTAGAAAGAGATGCGCCGCACCCGGATCGAAGGTCAGACCGATCCGCGTACCGGGCTGCAGGGCCGCGTCCCCCGGCACGATGACCAGAAGCGTCTTGTTGCTCGGCAGGCGCGCGTTGATCACCGTCTCGTTTCCCAGATGCTCGACCAGACGCACCTCGGCCGGAAGCAGGCCCTCCTCGGGCGAGACCACCTGGATCGATTGCGGTCGGATACCGAGGACCAGCGCATCGCTTCCCCCCAGCGACCCGGCGCTGAACTCGGTCGCCTTCAGGTCCGGAGACGAAACCAATATCCCTCCCGCGTCCGTTTCGCGGGCTTGCACATCCAGAAGGTTCATCTTCGGAGAACCGATGAATCCGGCGACGAACAGGTTTGCCGGCTTGTGAAACAGTTCCAGCGGCGTGCCGACCTGCTGGATCTGACCCTTGTCCAGCACCACGATCTTGTCGGCCAGGGTCATCGCCTCGACCTGATCGTGGGTGACATAGATCATCGTCGAGCGCAGATCCTGGTGCAGTTGCGCAATCCCCATGCGCATGTCGACACGCAGGGCGGCATCGAGATTGGACAGCGGTTCGTCGAACAGGAAGACCTTGGGCTGGCGCACGATCGCCCGTCCGATCGCGACCCTCTGGCGCTGTCCGCCCGACAATTGCGCCGGTTTCCGGTCGAGCAGTTCCTCCATCTGCAGCAGCTGCGCCGCCTCGCGGATCTTCCGGTCGCGCTCTTCCTTTGGCAGTTTGGCCATCTTGAGCGCGAAACCGACATTCTCGTAGACCGTCATGTGCGGATAGAGCGCGTAGGACTGGAACACCATCGCGACACCGCGGTCGCGTGGCGCGATATCGTTGCAGAACTGCCCGTCGATGGAAAGCTCGCCCTCGGAAATGTCCTCAAGTCCCGCGATCATCCGCAAGAGGGTGGATTTCCCGCAGCCGGACGGCCCGACGAAGACAACGAACTCGCCATCCGCGATTTCGAGATCGATGCTCTTGATGACTTCCACAGCACCGAAGCGCTTACCGATCGACCTGAGTAGTACCTGCGCCATTACACCTCCGTTCGCTTTAAGCGCGCATATTCCGCCACCTGCCCAGTGTGCACCACTGCCGTCATGGCGCGAAAGCCACCAGTTGGAAATTCGGTCAGGACAGGCAAACATGGAGGGACGCCGATTCCGGCGAATCTGCGTCCGCCGACGTCTCTCGCACCGCAAAAAGCGCGGGATTGCATAGCTTTCCTCCCTTTTCGGGCCTGAAACGGCCCCCACCCTTCCGTCAAGCGCACCTATCTTTCCGACGTCGGACTTACTGGTCCTAGTATCCGTCGGCACCTCGACGCGAATTTTTCGCAATGGACCCAAGCTGGAGTCCGGTGTCAACCGATTTGTCTGATAAATTAGATTTTTTTGGTTGGCCAGCGGGTCCGTGTCCATCGGCAAGCATATTGAAACACGCCCGGGAATCTGGGCGCGAACAGACGATTCACGGGTCGGGCCCAGGCAACCAGATAGACGCTCTCTTCGTCAGATTCCGAGAAATAACTAGTAAAAACAATAATATAAAGCCGAACCACGATGGTGTTGACAGCTATCGGGCGAAACAATATCGTGCCGGTACTGAAATAAAAACCAGTACATGAAATATATTGCAGATACCCGGATACCCCGGGTGGAACTGCAAAGGAACACCGTCGGGAGGACGATATGAAGTTGACGAAAATGAACAAGCTGATGGCTTCGGCAGCAGTCGTGGTAGGACTGGGTGCGGTTGGATCGTCGGCACTTGCCGAAAGCAAGTTCGCCTGTGAGCCGGGCGAGACCTACATCATGAACGTGATGGTTTCGGGCCACCCCTACTGGGTACCGGTCTATGAGGGCTTCAAGCAGGCCGCCGAGGCGATGGGGTGCGAGACGATCTTCTCGGGCACGCCGGAATACGACATAACTAAGCAGGTGGCGTCCTTCGAGCAGGACCTCGTGAAAGCCCCCGCCGGGTTCCTGCTGCACCCGATGCAGGCCGACCCGTTCATCGAGCCGATCAACCGCGCCATCGACAGCGGCTCGGCGGTGGTGACCTTCGCGGCGGATTCGCCGGATTCGAACCGGACCTCCTACATCACATCGGACAACCTCGCCGAGGCGAAATTCGCCGCCGAGGAGATCGTCAAGCAGATCGGCGACAGCGCGGAATATGCCGTCTTGGAGAACCCCGGCCAGAGCAACCATGACCTTCGCGTCACGGCGCTGATCGACTACATGGAGGCCAACTATCCCAACATGAAACTGGTCGGACGTCAGGCCACCAACCAAGACAGCAACAAGGCGTACACCGCCGTCGCCGCGATGGTTCAGGCCAATCCCAACCTGGGCGCGCTCTGGATCCCCGAGGCCGGCTCGGCCGAGGGCGCCGTCGCCGCGGTCCTCGAAGCCGACGCCGATGTCCTGATCCTCCATGCCGACGTCACGCCGACGACGCTGGAACATATCAAGGCAGGCAACATCCACATGTCGCTGAACCCGAACCAGGGGATGCAGGGCTATATGGGCTTCGTCCTGACCTTCATGGCGGCGCACCCCGATCTGATCGACCCGTTCAACGACTACAAGGTGTCTGGCTACAACCCGATGGGTGTTCCGTTCGCCGATAACGGCTTTGCGGTGATCACCAAGGAGAATGCCGACAGCTTCGACCTCAACACCTACATGGACGGCCGCGACTAGGCGTCTGCACCGCCCCGTCAAGGCACGCTCCGTCCGCTTCTTCCGGATCCTCCCGGTTCTCCGTTTGCGGGCGGAGCGTTTCCTGCCACTCTAATACGACAGTCCAGAGGTTCGATTCTGATGAGCGACGTGGTGCTCCAGATATCCGGTGTCAGCAAATCCTTCGGCGCGATCCGGGCCCTGCGCGACGTCGATTTCGAGCTGCGCCGCGGCGAGATCCACGCCATTGCCGGCGAGAACGGGGCGGGCAAGTCGACGCTGATGAACGTGATCGACGGTATCCTGCGACCCGACAGCGGCGAAATCCGCATCAATGGCGAGGTCCGCAACATTACCTCGCCGACGGTCGCCCAGCAGCTCGGCATCGGCTTCGTGCATCAGGAAATCGCTCTTTGTCCCGATGTGTCCGTGGCCGAGAACATCTTCATGTCGGCCACCAACACCTCGAAGAAATGGTTCATGGATTATACCGCCCTCGAGGCGAAGGCGAAGCAGGTGCTGAGCCAGCTTTGCGATATCGACCCCGGCATCCTGGTGAAGAACCTGTCGATCTCGAACCAGCAGCTGGTCGAGATCGCCAAGGCGCTGACGCTGGACTGCAAGATCCTGATCCTCGACGAACCGACCGCCGCCCTGACCGAAAAGGAAGCGCAGGTGCTGTTCGGGATCATGCACAAGCTGGCCGCCTCGGGCATCTCGATCATCTATATCTCGCACCGGATGGTGGAGATCTTCGACAATTGCGACCGGGTGTCGGTGTTTCGTGACGGGCAATACATCATGACGGCGAATGTCGCCGAGATCACCCCCGGCGATGTGGTCAATTCCATGGTCGGGCGGGTGATCGAGAACCTCTATCCCGACAAGGCCGAGGATCTGTCCGGGGACGTGGTGTTCCGGGTCGAGAATTTGAGTGAGGAGAAGGCCTTCCGCAACGTGTCGTTTGCGCTGCGGCAGGGCGAAATCCTGGGGATCGCGGGGCTGATTGGTGCAGGTCGCAGCGAGATCGTGCGCGGCATCTGCGGGCTCGAAGGCAAGGTAACCGGCGAGGTTTATCTCGGCGACCGCAAGCTGGGCATCGAAAGCTATCAGGACAGTATCGCGGAAGGGATCGTCTACCTGTCCGAGGATCGCAAGGGTGACGGGGTGTTCCTCGAGATGGGGATTGCGCAGAATATTTCGGCGCTCAACCTCGGTCAGGTTTCGTCAGGGCTCGGGGTCATAGACCAGCGGCGCGAGGCCGGGCAGGCGCAGCGACTCGGCAAGCAGCTTGACCTGAAATACGGCGACATCTGGAACCCGGTCTCCTCGCTGAGCGGCGGCAACCAGCAGAAGGTGGCTCTGGCCAAGATGCTTTCGGTCAATCCACGCGTGATCTTCCTCGACGAGCCGACGCGCGGCGTCGATGTCGGGGCCAAGGCGGAGATTCACCGCATTTTGCGCGGGCTGGCAAGTGACGGGGTCGGGATCGTGGTGATCTCGTCGGAACTGCCGGAACTGATCGGGGTCTGCGACCGGGTGCTGGTGGTGCGCGAGGGCGAGATCAGTGGCGAGGTCGCGGAGGACGACCTGACGGAACGAAACATCATGCATCTGGCCTCCTTCACCGAGCGCCAGGTGCCGGAGGCGGTTGAGGGATGAGACCGGTGACGCAAATCGACGCAACGGAACTGCCGGGCAACGGCGCGGGCTCTTCCACCCCTCTCGGCTGGATCAAACGGCTGTTCCGGGCCCGCGAAACCGGGCTGATCGCCATCATCCTCTTGTTGTTCGTGGTGATGTCCTTCGCCTCGCCCTATTTCCTGACCTGGGTCAACATGCGCGCCATGGTCATGGCCTTCGCGGTCGAGGGCATCGTGGTGGTCGGCATGACCATCCTTCTGATTTCCGGCGGCATAGACCTGTCGGTCGGCTCGGTCGTGGCGCTGGCGATGGTGATCGCGGGGTGGCTGTTCCTGAAGGGCGTCGATCCGTGGCTGGCCTCGGGCATCTCCATCGCCGCCTGCGCGGGGATCGGGGCGCTGATGGGGTTCTTCGTGACCAGGGTTGGCCTGCACCATTTCATCGTCTCGCTGGGTTTCATGGTCATCGCGCGCGGCATCTGCCTGCTGGCAACGCAGGGCCGACCACTGGGCCTGTTCACCCTGCCGCCGGAGTTCAAGTTCATCGGTCAGGGGTCCATCGGGGTCATCCCGGTGGTCATCATCATCTTCCTCGTCGTCGTCATCGCCTTCGACCTGATGCTGCGCAAAACGACGGTGTTTCGGAAGGTCTTTTACACCGGCTCCAACGAACGCGCCGCGGCCTATTCCGGCATCCGCACCAAGAAGGTGGTGTTCATGACCACCATGCTCTGCTCGACCCTCTGCGGCGTGGCGGGGATCATCTACATGGCGCGGTTCGGGTCCGCCCAGCCGACCTTCGGGCTGGGGATGGAGCTGAACGTGATCGCCGCCGCCGTCATCGGCGGGGCGAGCCTATCGGGCGGTACCGGCTCGATCTTCGGGGCGATCCTCGGCGCGGTGCTCTTGTCGGTGGTCTCCAGTTCGCTCGCCCTCCTGGACGTGTCGGTCTACTGGCAGGACATCATCCGAGGGTCGATCCTGCTGGTCGCCGTGTCCTTCGACCATTATTTCAACCGCAGGCGCGGCTGAGCGTCGTGGCAAGAAGGACAGCAACCATGGCGCAGAAAGCGGAAAAATCGGACTTCCAGACGGTTCGCCAGATCCATTCGGTGCTGGTGATGCATTTCATCGAAGGCCGCACCCAGGCCGATATCGCCGCCTCGACCAACATGTCCCATGCCAAGGTCAATCGGCTGATCAAGCAGGGCCGCGAGATGGGGATGCTGCAGATCACCATCAACAGCCCCTATCAGCGGCTGGCCGAGCTGGAAAAGTCGCTGGCCGACCAATGGAACCTGCAAAGCGCTTTGGTGACCCCGACGGTGTCAGGCAGTGCCGAGACGACGTTGCAGCAGGTGGGGTCTGCGGCGGCAACGATGCTGCTGGAAACCATCCGCAGCGGCGACACGATCGCGATTTCCGGCGGAAAGGCGGTCAGCGCGGTGGTCGAGAACCTGAGCGTCGAAAAGCCGCTCGACGTGCAGGTGGTGCCGCTGACCGGCGGGGTGCAGGGCAAGCACTATACCGACGTCAACCATGTGGCGACGCTCCTCGCCGAAAAGCTCGGCGGCACCGCGATGCTGGTCCACGCACCGCTCTTCGCCGAGACCGAAGCGCAGCGCGACATGCTGATGAACATGGGCTCCATCAAGCCGGTCTTCGACCTCGCCCGGAGTGCCAATGTCGCGCTGGTCGGCGTCGGGTCGATCCTGACGCCGCAATCGAGCTATTACGACCTGCATCCGATGAGCGCCGAGGAACGACAGGCCCTGATCTCGATGGGAGCGGTCTGCGAATTCCTCGCCCATATCATCGACGCCGAGGGGCGGCTTTGCGAAACCGAGTTAAACTCGCGCCTCGTGGCGCTCAGACCCGAGGACGTTCTGTCGATCCCGACCACCATCGCGGTTGCCTCTGGTGACGAGAAAATCCGGCCCATTCAGGCAGCGCTGAACGGCGGCTATCTGAAGGCGCTGGTCGTCGATGAGGCCACCGCGCAATCCGTGACCAACACCAGACTGGAAATTGCCTGACATGAGTGAAAACATGAAGACACGCCCCATCGGCCCCTCCGGCATCGAGGCCTCGGTCGTCGGGCTCGGCACCTGGGCCATCGGCGGCTGGATGTGGGGCGGCACCGACGAGGCGCAATCGGTGGACGCCATCCGCGCCAGCATCGACGAGGGCGTCACCCTGATCGACACCGCCCCCGCCTACGGCATGGGCCGCTCGGAGGAGATCGTCGGGCGCGGCATCAAGGGGCGGCGCGATAAGGTCGTTCTGGCGACCAAGTGCGGGCTGGTCTGGCATACGCAGGCGGGCAACCATTTCTTCGACCAGCAGGACAAGCCGGTGCATCGCTATCTCGGCAAGGCCTCGATCATCCACGAGCTGGAGCAGAGCCTGAAGCGGCTCGGCACCGACCATATCGACCTCTATATCACCCACTGGCAGGACCCGACGACCCCGATCGACGAGACCATGGAAGCGCTTGAGCAGCTGAAGGCCGACGGCAAGATCCGCGCCATCGGGGCCAGCAACACCAGCCTTGCGGATCTGGAAGCCTACGTGGCGTCGGGCCAGTTGGACGCAATTCAGGAAGAATACTCCATGGTCCACCGCGCGCCGGAGGCGGAATTGCTGCCCTTCTGCACGACGCACAACGTCTCGATGCTCAGCTACTCCTCACTGGCGCTCGGCCTCCTTTCCGGCAAGATCGGCCCGGACCGGGCGTTTTCGGGCGATGACCTCCGCCGCGAAAACCCGCGCTTTTCCGTCGCCAACCGCGAAAAGGTGGCGCGCCTCATGGCCGACATCCAGCCGATCTGCGACCGCCACGGCGCCACCCCTGCACAGACCATCATCGCCTGGACCGTCGCCCAGCCCGGCATCACCTTCTCGCTCTGTGGGGCGCGGAATCCCGATCAGGCGCGCGAGAATGCAAAGGCAGGGCGGATCGACCTGTCACAAGACGACCTGGCGACCATCGACAGAGCGGCCGCCGGTCACCTCAGCGATCTGGACGGCTAGGTCCGGATCACTCCTAGATACCTGAAAGGCGCCGGTCCTCCAGCCGACGAACAGAAAAGCCATGCCCGAAACCCGACCCCGGATGATGGAGCGTCTCGCCGCCGACAGCGCGTTCGACGCCATTGTCGTGGGCGGCGGGATCAACGGCATCGGCACTTTCCGCGATCTTGCCTTGCAGGGCCTCCGGGTTCTCTTGGTCGAGCGGGCGGATTTCTGTTCAGGCTGCAGCGCCGCCCCCTCGCGGATGATCCACGGGGGCCTGCGCTATCTCGAAAACGGCGAGTTCGGGCTGGTCCGCGAAAGCCTCGCCGAGCGCGATCTGTTACTGGCCAACGCCCCGCACATGGTCCGGCCCCTGCCCACGACCATCCCGATCTCGTCGCGCCTGTCGGGGACCCTTAACGGGATCGTCGGCTTTCTCGGCCTGACGCAGAAACCCTCGCAGCGCGGGGCCTTGCCGATCAAGTTCGGCCTGCAGCTTTACGACTGGATCACCCGCAAGCGCCGCGTGCTGCCGAAACACCAGTTCCGCTCGCGCGAGGAAACCTGCCGCGCCTGGCCCGACCTCAGGAAGGACATCCTCTATTCGGCGACCTATCACGATGCCTGGATCAGCTACCCTGAACGCCTTGGGATCGAGCTGATCGCGGATGCGCTGGAGGCCTCGCCGAAAAGTCTGGCGCTGAACTATGCCGCGCTGGAGACCGGCGCGGACGGTGCTTACCAGTTGCGCGACCATGTCACGGGTGAAACGGCGGGCATTGGCCTTGAGACCCGCACCTTGGTCATCGCCACCGGCGCCTGGCTGGACGAAACGCTGGAATCCATCGCCCCCAGTGCCGCCGCCTCCGGCCCGTTGGTCTCGGGCACCAAGGGCTCGCATCTGGTGCTCGACAATCCCGCGCTCCTAAACGCCCTCGGCGGCCACATGATCTTTTTCGAGAACAGCGACGCGCGGGTCTGCATCATGTTCCCCTATCTCGGCAAGGTGCTGGCCGGCTCGACCGATATCCGCGTGCGGCGGGCCGAGCGGGTGCGCTGCGAAGACGACGAGCGGGACTATATCCTCGCCTCGATCCGCAAGGTCTTCCCCGAGATCGCACTGTCGCCCCGCGACATCGTGTTCAGCTACAGCGGCATCCGCCCCCTGCCGACCAGCGACCACGAATTTACCGGCCGCATCACCCGCGGCCACGAGGTCCGCCGGGTCGATGGCGCGACCCCGACCTTCTGCATGATCGGCGGCAAATGGACCACCTTCCGCGCCTTCGCCGAGCAGACCACCGATCAGGTGCTTGCCGAACTGGGCGTCCGGAGGCAGCGGAGCACCAAGGGTCTGCCCTTCGGCGGCGGACGCAACTTCCCGACCGATCCCGCAAGCCTCGATGCAGACCTGACCGGGATGTTCGGCCTGACGCCGGATCGCGCGCGGCACCTTGCAGATCACTACGGCACCACGGCTTTCGCACTGCTGCAGGTCCTGAAGGCCGAGGGCCCCGACAGGCCGCTCGCCGCGCAGGACGGGTACAGCATTGGGGAAATCGGTCATCTGGTTGAAACCGAATTTGTTGTCCATCTGTCCGATCTTGTCCTGCGCAGGACTTCACTGGCGATCACCGGCGAGATCACGCGCCGGGTACTCGACACGATTGCCGCGCTGATGGCCGAAAGGCTCGGCTGGGACGAGGCCCGAACAGCAGAAGAAATCGACGCCACGATAAGCGAGCTTGAGACCTATCACGGCGTCTCGGCCGCTACCCTTGAAACACGCTCAAAGACGAAGGAACCCTGATGAGAATTTCCCCCAAATCCCGCATGAACCGCCTGTTCACCAATGGCGGCTGCCTCGACGTCGCCATCGACCACGGTGTGTGCAACGAGCCGAGTTTCATGGACGGGCTGGAAGATATCGGCAATGTCGTGGACCAGCTTGTGAAGGCCGGGCCCGACGCCATCCAGATGAATTACGGTCAGGCGGACCTGCTGCAGGCCCGTCCCGAAAAGGGCAAACCGGCACTGGTGATGCGCATCGACATGGGCAACCCCTATAATGACCAGCGCCACCGGGTCATGTGGTCGCAATTGCAGAATGCCGACGCGCCGATCATCGGGGCCCTGGAGATGGACGCCGCCGCCGTCGTCGTGAACCTGTTCATGCTGCCGGATGAACCCGAGCTGTTCCGCCAATGCGTGGAGAATATCTCGAAGGTCCGGGCAGACTGTTCGAAATACGGCATGCCCCTGATGATCGAACCGCTGGTGATGCTGCCCAACGAGATGCGCGGCGGCTATCAGGTGGACGGTGACGCCGAAAAGATCGTCACCCTGGTCCGCCTCGCCGCCGAGATGGGGGCCGATATCATCAAGGCCGATCCGACCACCAATCCGGATGACTTCCACCGCGTCATCGAGGCCGCCCGCTGCCCGGTGCTGGTGCGCGGCGGCGGCAAAGAGGACCTGAAAACCGTGCTGCTGAAATCCGCAGCACTCCTGCAGCAGGGGGCGAAGGGCATGGTCTATGGGCGCAACATCTACCAGCACGACAACCCAAGCGCCGTGGTCCGGGCGCTGATGGCGATGATCCATGATAGGGTCAGCGGCGAAGAGGCGTGGGAACTCTACCGGAATGGCTGAGAAATATCTGCTGGGATTGGACGCCGGGAACACCGTCATCAAGGCGGTGCTGTTCGGCCTCGACGGCACCCAGATCGCCATGCACGCGCTGGACGGCCAGACCGCCACACCGCAGCCCGGCCATGTCGAGCGTGACCTGGGCGAGCTGTGGCGCAATGCCTGCGAAGCGATCCGGCACTGTATCGACAAGGCCGGGATCAGCGCCGGGGACATCGCCGGGATTGGTTGCGCAGGGCATGGCAACGGGCTCTATCTGCTCGACAAGCAGGCCGAGCCGCTCTTGGGCATCCAGTCCCTCGACGCCCGCGCCGCCACTCTGGCCGAAGAGTTGTCGCGCGACGGCAATGACACGCGCCTGCACGGGATCTGCCTGCAAGCGCCGTGGCCCTCGCAGACGCCGACGCTTCTGGCCTGGGTCAAGCGCAACGATCCCGAGACTTATGCGCGGGCCGGGACCGTCCTGATGTGCAAGGATTTCGTTACTTTCAAGCTGACAGGCAAACTGGTCTCCGACATCTCGGACATGAGCGGTGCCGGCTTCCTGCGAATGCCCGACTGCACCTATGACGACGACCTCCTGCGGCTCTACGGGCTGGAAGACGCCCGCGGGATGCTGCCGCCGCTTCTGGAGCCGGGCGCGGTCGCGGGACACGTGACCGCCGAGGCCAGCAAGGCCACCGGACTTGCCGAAGGCACGCCGGTCGTCGCCGGGTTCTTCGACGTGGTCGCCTGCGCACTCGGCTCTGGTGTGGTCGATCCCGGGCAAGCCTCGATCATCGTCGGGACCTGGAGCATCAATCAGGTGGTCTCGACCGCACCCGTGAACGCGCCTCAAGTGTTCATGGTCACGGGCTACGGGCCGGAGCGGTTCCTCAACATCGAATCCAGCGCCACCTCGGCGGCCAATCTGGAATGGTATGTCCGCGAGCTGGTGGAACGGAACGGCCACCATGACGACCCGTTCGGCTATTGCAACAAGCTGGTGGCCGCGACGCCGCCCGCCCCCGACGATCCGATCTACCACCCCTATATCTACGGCTCCCGCCTCGGCGCGGAGATGCGGGCCGGGTTTTACGGCATTGCGGGCTGGCACGGCGAAGGGCATCTCTTGCGGGCGCTCTATGAAGGCGTGATGTTCGAGCATCGCCGCCATATCGAGACCCTGACCGCAAGCGGCGTGGGCTTCGGTGAGGTGGTGCTGTCGGGCGGCGGCGCACGCAGTCCGGTCTGGCCGCAGATGTTCGCCGACTGCCTCGGCAAGACCATCACCATCGCGACCTGTCAGGAAACCGGCGCGCTCGGGGCGGCGATTGCCGCCGGTTGCGGGGCCGGGGTGCTTGGCAGTTTCGAGGACGGCGTGGCCAGAATGACCAGCGCGGCCCGGACCTTTGAGCCGGACGCCACGATGAAGGACCATTACGAGCGGCGCTACCGGATGTATCTGGGCCTGAACACCCATCTCGACGCGTTCTGGAAGAATATGCGCGATGCCTGAGACCGACCCGATCGGCGGCAGCCACACTACGTGACCGTAGGGGCCGGATGGGCGGGCTGCGTGCAGGCCAGCTGGCTGTCGGAGGACCCACGCACTCGGGTGCCGCTGCCGGAGGCCGGGAAGTCCGACAATAGCCACTGGGTGCATATTCCCATCGGCGATCTCTACTACATCGGCAATCCGCGCAGCGACTGGATGAAAAAACCGCCGCAGAGGCCTCGATCATGCCGCGGATCGTGTTGGAAAACACCGCCTCGCCCGCGGTAATGATCGCCGAAAAGGCCGCAGACACGATCCTGGGGAAAACAGCCTCCCGACCCGCGATAGCCAGTCATGCGATCCTGCGGCGTCAGGCCGATGTCAGGCTGATGTCAGGACTGCGTCGAGCGCAGCAGGGTCTTGCGGGCGGAATTCAGATGCGCCTTGCAGGCCAGTTCGATAATCTTGGGGTTCTTCGTGACCAGCGCGTCGATATAGGTGAGATGCTCGCGGATCGCCACCTCGTTGCGCTGGCGCTCATCGGCTTTGTTCCACTGATAATGATAGTGGAAAATCAGTGCGTTGATATCGCTGAACCCTTCGATGAAGCGATTGGGAACCGATGCGTGAATGAAACGGTGAAACCGGCTGTCCAACTCGGAGAAGTCGTGGAACCGCCTGTCGATATCGTTGATAATGTCGAGATGCCGCGCCTCGAGCGCCCTCAGCCCGTTCCAGGCCGGGGCATCATCGGGAAGCTTCCCGAAGGCCAGCGCCGAGCGCAGTTCGAACATCTCGCGGATCTCGAACAGTTCCATCGCGAAATCCCGCGTGAAACCCTTGAACCGCCAGCCGCCACTGGGACGGCGTTCGATCAGGCCGAACCGCTGGAACCGATTCATGAATTCGCGGATGCTCGTGGTCGCGACCCCGAATTTGCGGGCCAGCTCCAGCTCGTTGATCGAGGTGCCGGGGCGTGTATCGCCCTGCAGCATCCATTTCATGAACCGTTCCTCGACCTGTTCGGAGACCGGAACCGTATCCGCATCGGGGTAGCGCGGCGCTTTACCGGCGGCATGGCCGACCCTTCGCAGCCGGCCGGTCCCCTCGACCGCTTCCCCAGCAGACAGCGCGTCGATCACCTTGCGCACCGTGGTCCGGCTGACACCGAGCTTTTCGCAGAGCTCCAGTTCGGACGGCAGGGGATCACCCGGCCGCATGCCCGACAACACGTCCAGCATGAGATTATGTGCGCGTTTGAAGACCCGGTCGGATTTCATCGAAAAATCCCGATTCTGAGTGTATTTTATACATTAAAAGACATTTTGACTCTGATTCCAAGTAATGTTTTTTATGTCTAAAAAGCATATCGCATAACGAGTGGAGGGAACTGGTGAGTGGGAGAAGTGACACCCCTGCAGCAACTGCCCAGGGTTCGGACAGGGGTGTCGCTCTCGCATTGTCCATGCTCGGCTTCGGTCCGGTGCTGATCCTGGTGCTTGTGATCGTCGTCGTTGCCCTGATCACCCCGAATTTCCTCAAGCCGATCAATATCGGCAATATCATGGCCCAGACCGCCGTGATCGCCATCGTTGCGATGGGGCAGCAGATCGTCATCCTGACCCGTGGTATCGACCTGTCGGTCGGTGCCAATCTCGCGCTCGCCACCGTCGTCGGCGGCCTGATGTTCCGCGAGGTGGATTCCGCACTGCTCGTCACCCTCGCCATGCTCGGAACCGGCCTCGCCGTCGGGCTGATCAACGGGTTGTTCTATGTCTACGGACGCCTGCCGCACCCGTTCATCATCACGCTCGCCACCCTGTCGATCTGCCGGGGCCTGGCGCTGCAAATTGCTCCCGGGCACACCACGATGCGCGGCATGCCCGACACCATCGGGGCGCTCGGGAACACTGATTTCCTTGGCATCCCTGCGGCCTTTTATGTCGTCGCAGGAGTGGCACTGATCGTCTATCTGATCTCGACGCGTCTGGTCTGGGGGCGCTGGCTATACGCGGTTGGGGGAGACCCGAAAGCGGCACTTGAAATGGGCGTGCCGGTAAAGGGGGTGCTGGTCTCGGCCTATGCGCTGTCGGGCCTCTGCGCCGGGATCGGGGCCGTGGTTCTGTCGGGCCGCACCGCTGCCAGTTCACCGCTTTACGGCAACCTGCTGGAGCTTGACACCATCGCCGCCGTCATCATCGGCGGGGCGAGTTTTCTTGGCGGGCGCGGCCATCTGGGACATGCGCTGATCGGGGCGGTGATGATCGGCGTGATCCGCAATGCGCTCAACCTGCAGGGCGTCAATGTCTACTTCCAGATGATCGCCATCGGCGTCATCATCGTCATCGCGGTCGAGGCGGATGTGCTGCGCGGCCATCTCGAAGCCCGGGCACGGACCCAGCAGGCGGGGGAGAAGTCATGACCGCCGCCGATCAGCCCGTCCTGTCGATCCGCAACGCCTGCAAGCGCTTTGGTGCCATCGAGGCCCTGAGCGGGGTCAGCCTCGACGCCTACAAGTCCGAAATTCTGGCCCTGCTCGGCGATAACGGGGCGGGCAAGTCGACCCTGATCAAATGCATCAGCGGCGTCCACGCCCTCGACGAGGGCGAAATCCGGATCGACGGCGAAAACCTGCACCTGACCTCGCCCGCCGAAGCCCGCGCCGCCGGGATCGAGACCGTCTACCAGGACCTCGCCCTTTTCGACAACCTGACCCCGGCCCAGAACTTCTTCTGCGGCCGCGAGATATCCGGCCCCGCATGGCTGCCGCGCCCGCTGCGCTGGCTCGACCACCGGGCGATGAACCGCGAGGCGCAGGAAACCATCGACCGGCTGAAGGTGCGCCTGCCCCGCTTCAACGCCCCGGTCGCCCGAATGTCCGGCGGCCAGCGCCAGGCCATCGCCGTCGCCCGCGCCACCGTTTTTGCGCGCAACATCGTCATCCTCGACGAGCCGACGGCGGCTCTCGGCCTGCGCGAAAGCCGCAAGGTTCTCGACCTGATGCGGCAGCTTCGCAGCGAGGGCAATGCGGTGATCCTGATCACCCACAACATGGACCATGTCGCCGAACTTGCCGACCGCGCCGTGGTGCTGCGGCAGGGCCGCAAGGTCGGCGAACTGATCCCGGATGAAGGCAACAAGCAGGACCTCGTCTCCATGATCGTGGGCGGCGAGGCCAACCAACCCGAGGCAGGCAGGGCAGAAGACCATCGGGTCATGTGACGCATAGCAACAACAGGAGGAAACAATGAAAATTCTGAAACTGATGGCCGGACTGGCCGTGGCAGCAGCCACGGCGCTTCCGGCCCTGGCACAGGAGGAGATCAAGCTTGGCTTCATCACCAAGTTCCCCGTGCCCTTCTTCGCCGCCATGGAGGATGCGGCCAAGGCCTATGCCGCCGAGAATCCCGGCGTCGAGATCGTCTACGGCCAGGGCCAGTCGGCCACCGATATCGAAGGCCAGATCGCGCTGATCGAATCCATGGTCACGCAAGGGGTGCAGGGCATCGCCATCACGCCGGTCGATCCCACCGTCGCTTCGGCGCTGGACCGCGCGATTGCCAACGGGGTAAAGGTTGTCCTGATGGACAACAGCATTCCCGACTGGGACGGCCGCACCTCGCTCGCGACCACCGACAACTATGCCGCCGGTGTGATTGCCGGGGAATACCTCGCAACGCAGCTGAGCGACGGCGACACGCTGGGCATCCTCGAAGGCGTGCCGGGGGTGCCGGCGCTGGATGACCGGGTCAACGGCATGCTCGAAGGCCTCGGCGACGTGGCGGTCGAGATCGTCGGGCGCAACCCGACCAACTGCACCGAGGAACTGGGCATCAGCGGGGCCGAAGACCTCCTGATCGCCAATCCTGACCTGAAGGCGATCTACGCCGCCTGCGGTCCGCCCGCTGCTGGTGCCGCCCGTGCCATCGAGAATGCCGGGATCGCGCCTGACGACATCGTGCTCGTCGGTTTCGACTTCTGCTGCGGCGAGGCCGAAGCGCTGGAAGCCGGGATCGAGGACGCGACCGTGGCGCAGTTCCCGTCGCAGATGGCCAGCCTCGGCGTCGACGCGCTGGTGCGCGCCATCAGGGGCGAGAGCGTGGACACGCTGATCGACTCGGGCGCCGCTCTGGTGACCGTGGAGAACATGGACGAGTTCTAGTAATCCCTTCGGCGGGGACCGGGTTTCCACCCGGTCCCCGCCACAAACTGCCCGCACAGAACACACAAGGATTATCCGGTGCCCAAGATCAGCGCCTTGTCATGTACGGCCCCCGGCAGTCTCGCCGTCATCGAACGCGACGCTCCCGTCTGTCAGGCAGGCGAGTCCCTGGTCCGCCCCCGCCGGGTCGGCGTCTGCGGCACCGATTACCACATTTTCGAAGGCAAGCACCCCTTCCTCGACTATCCGCGCGTCATGGGCCATGAACTGGCGGTCGAGATCGTCACGGCCCCGGCGGGATCGGATTTTGAGCCGGGCGAGATATGCACCGTCAACCCCTATCTCTCCTGCGGCACCTGCCGGACCTGCCGCGCCGGCAAACCGAATTGCTGCGAGAAAATCTCGGTGCTCGGCGTGCATCAGGATGGCGGTATGGCCGAGCTTCTGGCGGTTCCGGACTCAAATCTGGTCAAGACCGACGGCCTGTCTCCGGATGCCTGCGCGACCGTGGAATTCCTCGCCATCGGCGCCCACGCCGTGCGCCGCGCCAACCCGCAGCCGGGCGACCGGGCGCTGGTGGTCGGTGCGGGTCCCATCGGGCTCGGGGCTGCGCTCTTTGCGCGGCTCGCCGGGTCCGATGTCTCGGTCATCGATCTGGACCACGACCGCGCCGTGCAGGTCGCGGATCTCGCAGGTGTTTCCGCGTTGGAGGAAGGCCCTCCCGAGGCGTTCGACACGGTCTTCGACGCCACCGGCAACAGTGCTGCGATGGAAGCAAGTTTCGGCCTGGTCGCTGCCGGTGGCACCTTCACGATGGTCGGTGTCGTCAAGGACCGCATCGGCTTTTCCGATCCCGATTTCCACCGCCGGGAAATGACGCTTCTGGGCAGCCGGAACGCAACCGGCACGGATTTTTCCCGGGTGATCGCTGCGATCCGCGATGACGAGATCGACATTTCCGCCATTCTGACACACCGGACCAGCCTGCGGGACGCCCCGGCGGACATCGCGCTCTGGGCGTCGCAGAAATCCGGCCTGATCAAGGCGGTCGTCGAAATATCCTGAAGACAGGCGCACCGGCCCGCATGGCACAGGGCCTACCCCTCGCCACGCGATCGAACTGCATCCGGGCCGTGCGTGTCAGGCGACCGCCGTTTTCCGATCCGGGCGCTTGCCGGCGTCATCCCCGACGCGCGCGCCCGGGTCGATGATCGGGGGCGCGGCGTTGAGCTTTTCCAACGCGAACCCGGCCGCCGCCCGGTAGGCCGCCATGAACTCCCTGCGCTCCTCGGCGGGGACCACGTCGTCGACATCGTCGAATTCTCCACCGCAGCGTTCGTCGATCAGGTTCAAGAGTCCGAAGGGCCCCGCGCCGCGATTGCGCAGGATCACCTGCGAGATCGGGCCGCAAAGCTCGGCATCATAGGCGCTCAGGGCCGCTTGGGTCACACCGTGGTCAAGCAGGTGCTTGCCGAGGATGCGGGCGTCGACGATGGCTTGCGTCGCCCCGTTCGAGCCTGTCGGATACATCACATGCGCGGCATCGCCCATCAAAGCAACGGCACCGTCCACCCAGGTCTCGACGGGGTCGCGATCGATCATCGGGTATTCCCAGATATCCGTGGCTCCGGACAGGAGGGCCGGAACGTCCAGCCAGTCCCACGCCCAGCCTTCGAAATGATGGAGGAAATCGGCCAGTTCGACCTTCTTGTTCCAGTCCCCCGACGTCCAGCCGTCGGAATTGTCAAACGTGACTTCGGCAATCCAGTTGATCGTGGCGAGGCCCGTTTCGGGGTCCGGCTGCGAGATCGGATAAAAGACCATCCGATGCTTGTGAGTGCCCAGCCCCACGAAGGAAGCTCCGCTGCGGATCGGCCTGGCCTGGGTCGTGCCGCGCCACATCACCGCCCCGCCCCACTGGATCGGCGGCTGGTCGGGATGCATCTGCGCGCGCACGGCGGAATGCAGCCCGTCGGCGCCGATCAGCAGGCTGCCCGTGGCAATCGACCTGGAGCCGTCCGCATGTTCGATCAGAGCCTCCACCCCTCCGTCCGTGCGATTTCGGTAGCCCGTCACCCGCTGGCCAAGTCGAATGGCGTCCGCGCCAAGACGGCGGCAGGCCGCGTCATAGAGCATCATCTGCAACTTGCCGCGATGGACGGAATATTGCGGCCAGTGATATCCCGCCTCCAGCCCGCGCGGCTCTGAATAGATGTCGTTGCCGTTCAGCCCGACCAGCGCCCATTCGCGCGCCTGGATGCCGATTGCATCCAGATCGGCGCCGGAAAAGCCCATCTCGTACAGCTCGCGCACAGCGTTGGGCTGCAGGTTGATCCCCACGCCAAGAGGGCGCAGCTCAGCGACGCTCTCGAAGACGATGGCCCGCACGCCGATCTGGTTCAGGGTCAGGGCCGTCGCCAGCCCGCCGATGCCGCCACCGGCGATCAGGACTACAGGTTCTGTCATCTCACTCCCTCCGCGTCAGGACTGTCTACACAAGGTTAAGCGACGAGGGAACCCTGCAGCCGTCTCAGGGCATCAGGTGATGCCGCCTGCCCGCAGCCTTTTCGCCCCCCGCCCCGTAATGTGCGGGGGGGGGTGGCATCCCCGGCTGCCGATCGCCGGGACACAGCCGATCCCCGACGGAACCGGTGCCCAGGTTTCGCATGGCGGTTAAATAATCTAGGATCGGTTTCGCGCGCGGCGTCGATTGGGAGGGACAACATGGATATCTCCAGGCGGACATTCACGGTCTTGGCGGCGGCGGGGCTGACGGCCTGTTCAGCACCCGGTACCAGGACCCTGCCGGCCTCGCAATCGCCAGCACTACCGCCCGATCTGCGGCCTCTGGACAATTCCGGCTATTCCGCCTGGGTCGCGGGCTTCCGCGAGCGGGCGCTGGGAAGGGGGATCGATGCCCGGACCCTGGACACAGCCTTCCGGCAGGCCGGCTATCTGCCGGGCGTGGTGCAGCGCGACCGGAACCAGACCGAATCGCGCCGGACGCTGGAGGATTACCTCTCGATCGCCGCCTCGGAAGAGCGGATCACCAAGGGGCGGGCGGCTTATGCGCGGCACCGGGGCACGCTGGAGGCGCTGCAAGCGCGCTACGGGGTCGATGCGAAGATCATCGCCGCGATCTGGGGGCTGGAAAGCTACTATGGCGAGCGCAAGGGCGATATTCCGGTGATCTCGGCCCTGTCGACACTGGCCTATGACGGGCGGCGCGGGACCTTCTTCGAAAACCAGCTTGTCGCCGCTTTGCGCATCCTGCAGGCCGGGGATATCACGCCCGAGCGGATGGTCGGGTCCTGGGCCGGGGCGATGGGGCACACGCAGTTCATTCCGACCTCGTATCTGTCCTACGCCGTCGATTTCACCGGCGACGGGCGGCGCGATATCTGGAGCGACGATCCCACCGACGCCCTGGCCTCTACGGCGGCCTACCTGGCGAAGAACGGCTGGGTTCGGGGGCTTTCCTGGGGTGGCGAGGTCGGGGCGGGCGCGCCGACGGGCGAGGTGATCCAGCCGCAGGCGGGCGGGCCGCAGTTTCAGGTGACGCGGAATTTTGCCGTCATCAAGACCTATAACAACTCGACCCTCTACGCGATGGGTGTGGGGCATCTGGCCGACCGGATCGGCGGGGCGGGGCCGCTCAGGGGCAGTTTCCCGCCGGATGAATACGGGCTGACCAAGGCGCAACGTATCGCCCTGCAGGAGCGGCTTACCGCGCTTGGTTTCGATACCGGCGGGGCGGACGGCGTCTTCGGGCCGAAGACCCGTGCCGCCATTGCCGCCTATCAGCAAAGTCGGGGGCTGCCGGCAACCGGCGAGCCGTCACTGGCGCTGCTGACGGCCTGATATGCGCAGATCGGTGTGGCGTCTTCGCGCAGGCTATCGGAATTGTCATTGACGTCCCGCCTGCCTAAAGTCGCGCCCGCACATCCAGAGGAAATGTTACCAATGCGCCAGCTCATCTCGTCAGGGTCCGAATTCGAGAGCCAAATCGGCTATTCCCGCGCCGTGGTCGATGGCGACTGGCTGTTCATCTCGGGCACGACGGGGTTCGATTACGCGACGATGACCATCTCGGAGGATGTCGCCGAGCAAGCCGAACAGGCCTTGCGAAACATCAAGGCGGCGCTGGACGAGGCAGGCTTCGGGTTTGAGCATATCGTCCGGGTTCACTATATCCTGCCGGATGCCGATGATTTCCCGGCCTGCTGGCCCGTCTTGCAGAAATATCTGGGCGAGGTCCGGCCGGCGGCGACGATGTTTTCGGCAGGCCTCGCCGACAAGCGAATGAAGATCGAGATTGAAGTGACCGCGAAGCGGTAAGGTGTGACTATGAGTGACGACCGCGACCGCGAGAAATCCAAGACCATCGGCCCCCTGCGCGGGCTTTTTCCCTTTATCGCGCCCTATCGGGGGCAGCTGATCGCCGCTTTTGGGCTTCTGGTCGTCACCGCGATGATCTCGCTGTCGCTGCCCCTGGCCGTCCGCCGCGTCGTCGAGGGGTTCGAGACCGGGGCGACGCATCTGATGGACCAGTATTTCGGCTCGGCGATCCTGATTGCCGCGCTGCTGGGGGTCGGGACGGCGCTGCGCTATTACTACGTGACGCGGCTGGGCGAGCGGGTGGTCGCGGATATCCGCAAGGCGGTCTACAACCGGGTGATCGCGATGAGCCCGGCGTTCTTCGAGCGCATCATGACCGGCGAGGTGCTGTCGCGGCTGACCACGGACACGACGCTGATCCTGTCGGTGATCGGGTCGTCGGTGTCGGTGGCCTTGCGGAATTTCCTGATTTTCGTCGGCGGGCTGATCTTCATGCTGATCACCTCGCCGAAACTGACCGCCGCCGTGCTGGTGCTGGTGCCGCTGGTGGTCTTCCCGATCCTGATGCTGGGCCGCCGCCTGAGGGCATTGAGCCGGGAGAACCAGGACAGGATCGCGGAAAGCTCAGGCCAAGCGTCGGAGACGCTTTTGGCGGCGCAGTCGGTGCAGGCCTACAGCCACGAGGAGGTGAGCCGGGCGATCTTTGGGGATCTGACCGAGAAGGCCTATACGTCGGCGCGGAAACGCATCGGGGTCAGGGCGCTGCTGACGGCGATCATCATCTTCACGGTGTTTTCCGGCGTGGTCGCGGTGCTGTGGATGGGCGCGCGGGATGTGCGTGCCGAGGTGATGACCACCGGGCAACTGGTGCAGTTCGTGATCTATTCGATGATGGTGGCGGGCTCGGTGGCCGCCCTGTCGGAGATCTGGTCGGAACTGCAGCGTGCCGCCGGGGCGACGGAGCGGCTGGTGGAGTTGCTGAACCTCCGCGACGACCTGGCCGAGCCGGAAAACCCCAAACGGTTCGAGGGCCGGCCCACCGGGGCGATCCGGTTCGATGAGGTCACCTTCCGCTACCCGGCCCGGCCCGAGCAAAAGGCGCTGGACGGGTTCAATCTGGATATCAGACCCGGCGAAACCGTGGCGCTTGTCGGGCCGTCAGGGGCCGGGAAAACCACGGTCTTCCAGTTGCTTGAACGGTTTTACGACCCGGATGACGGCGCTGTTCGTCTGGACGGGATCGATCTGAAGGACATGGCGCGGGCCGACATGCGCATGGCCTATTCGCTGGTCCCCCAGGACCCGGCGATCTTTGCCGATACCGCGATGGAAAACATCCGCTTCGGGCGGCCCGATGCCCGCGATGACGAGGTGATCGCGGCGGCGAAGGCGGCGGCGGCAGATGATTTCATCTCGAAACTGCCGAAGGAATATGGCACCTATGTCGGCGAGCGCGGGGTGATGCTGTCGGGCGGCCAGAAGCAGCGGATCGCCATCGCGCGGGCAATTTTGCGTGACGCGCCGATCCTTCTTCTGGACGAGGCGACCTCGGCCCTTGATGCCGAAAGCGAGCGGGCGGTGCAGGAGGCGGTGGAGAGGCTGTCCCGGAACCGCACCACGCTGATTATCGCCCATCGCCTCGCCACCGTGAAAAAGGCCGACCGGATCATCGTCATGGAGGATGGCCGCATCGTCGCCGAGGGGGCGCATGACAAGCTGGTGGCCGAAGACGGGCTTTATGCGCGGCTGGCGCGGCTGCAGTTCACCGAAGGGGTGGCGGCCTGAGACCGGGCCGCGTCTGCAGGTATCATTGACCTGATTGTTCGGCGGTGACGTCGCGGAAACCCTGGGCAATGGGGGCTTCCGCCCCGGTTTCAAGACGTTGAAACCCTTGCTTTGCACATCGAAATACGCATCCTGAACGGAAAAACGCGTTTTGGGGAGAAACGACCATGTCGATGTTCCAGGTCGCAACGATGGCCGACAAGATTGCCATCGAAGAGGAAATGCCCTTTCTCGACCGCTTTCCGGCAAAGACGCTCTACCAGCAATTGCGCGAGACCGAGGCGAAATCCTCGAACCGTCCGGCGATGACGTTTCAGCTGAAATCCGGCCCGAACGACAAGGCCGAGACCCTGTCCTGGACGCAATTCCGTAGCGATGTGACCAAGGCCGCCAACATGCTGCGCCGCCACGGCATCGGCGAGAAGGACGTGGTGGCCTATATCCTGCCCAACTGCCTCGAAGCCACCGTGGCGCTGATGGCCGGGGCGACGGCGGGCATCGTCAATCCGATCAACCCGCTCCTGCCCGCCGAACAGATCGCCTCGATCCTGCGCGAGACCGGGGCGAAGGCGGTGATCTCGCTGACGCCGTTTCCGAAGACCGATGTGCCCCAGAAGGTCGCCGAGGCGCTGTCCCACGCGCCGGGGGTCAAGACTCTGTTCCAGGTCGATCTGAAGCGTTATCTCAGCCCGCCGACCAGCTGGATCGTGCCGCTGATCCGGCCGAAGATCGACGAAGTTCACCAGGCGAAGATCGTCGATTTCAACGCCGCACTTGCGGCGGAGAACGGCGACAGGCTGGATTTCGAGGAATCGGGCGACCGGGTGGCGGCCTATTTCCATACCGGCGGCACGACGGGGATCCCGAAAGTCGCCCAGCACCGGCATTCGGGCATCCTCTATAACGGCTGGTGCGGGCATTCCTACATGTTCACAGACGAGGATATACTGATCTGCCCGCTGCCGATGTTCCACGTCATGGCGGCCTATCCGATCTTCATGTCCTGCCTGTCCTCGGGCGCGCAGATGGTCATGGTGACACCGCAAGGCTATCGTGGCGAGGGGGTGTTCGAGAATTTCTGGAAACTGATCGAGCGCCACAAGGTGACCTTCCTGATCACCGTGCCGACAGCGGCGGCGCGGCTGATGCATCACAAGGTCGATGCCGATGTCTCGACCCTGCGCTATGCGATCTCGGGTTCGGCACCACTGCCCAAGGAGATTTTCCGCAAGTTCGAAGACGCAACAGGGGTGACGATCCTCGAAGGCTACGGCATGACCGAGGCCACCTGCCTGGTTGCGATCAACCCGCCTTTCGGCGAGCGCAAGATCGGTTCGGTCGGCCTGCCGTTCCCCTATTCCGACGTGAAGATCCTGCATTGCGACGCGGCGGGAAACATCACCAGCGAATGCGGCGTGGACGAGATTGGCGAGATCTGTGTGGCAAATCCCGGGGTGATGACCGGCGAGACCTATATCGAGGCGAAGAAGAACGAAGGCCTGTTTGCCGGGGGCAAGTATCTCAGAACCGGCGATCTCGGACGGCTCGATGCCGACAATTATCTCTGGATTACCGGGCGCGCCAAGGATCTGATCATCCGCGGCGGCCACAATATCGACCCGGCGATCATCGAGGATGCCCTGCTCAGTCATGACAAGGTCGCCTTGGTCGGTGCCATCGGCCAGCCCGACGCCCATGCCGGCGAATTGCCCTGCGCCTATGTGGAACTGGTTGCCGGTGCTTCCGTCTCGATCGAGGATCTGACCGCCCATGCGAAAAAGCATGTCGGCGAGAAAGCCGCCTTGCCGAAATATATCGAGATCCTGCCGGAACTGCCCAAGACCGCCGTCGGCAAGGTCTTCAAGCCCGATCTGCGCAAGATGGCGATTACCCGGGTCTATGACGCAGCGCTGAAAAAGGCTGGGCTGGACGCCTCGGTCTCGGAGGTCATCGACGACAAGACGAGCGGCCTGGTGGCCATTCTGAAAAAGGACGGTGCGGTGGAGGATGCCGCCGTGCAGGAGGTACTCGGCGCCTTTTCTCGGCCCTGGCAGTGGGAAAACTGACTTCCATGTGAATAAAACCGGCCGCCGATGCGTTCGCGCGCAGGAAGGCCGGTCCGTCCGGTCCGATTTCGGGAGTCATCGGCGATACGATGCCGCTCCCGGCGAGGTCGGTTGTATCCGCATATCATTGCCCACCAGCATGCGGGACCGGTCTTCCGCCTGGATCTCGCGAGACGGTTCCGCGACAGGCCCCGGGGGGGGCTTGTATAGCGTTTCGAGCTTTCGTTGAAACAACCCGCATCGTTTTTCGCGTACGTGCGCAGGGAGAGGCCGTGAAGAAGCGATTCAATGTAAACTCGAAATGCTTCAAAAAATATTTGAACGGTTCGCCCCGCTGATGCGTTCGAGGAAGTGACGGTTGCATGTTCACCATGTCCGGTCGGGTCTTCGGGTAGACGGCCCCGCCCGGGCGGAGGGCTGCAGTCGGGCCGGGGGGAATTCGCCGTCCCGCGAATTTTCCCGGTTTGATGTCCCCCTCGGGGTCATCTGTCTCTGTCCAAACTGCCCCGGGTCTCGTGCCCGGGGTTTTTTCTTCGCGGACCTGCTTCCTCGGGGCCGACGCTGCGTCACCTCACATGTTCAAGAGCGACGGTGCGTCTGGAAACCCGCTACAGCCAGGCGGCTCCCCGGACCCCCGAGGCGTCGCCATGGCGGTTCTTGACGATCTTCGTGTTGAACCTGTCGCCGAAGACATGGGGCCGGATGGCGTCTGGCAGGGTGCGATAGAGCCGCTCAATATTCGATACGCCGCCGCCGAGGACGATGACATCGGGGTCGAGGATGTTGACGATGGTCGACAGCGACCGGCCCAGCCGGTCCTCGTAGCGCTGCAGTGTGGAAAGTGCAGCCGCATCGCCGGTGGAGGCCAACCGGCCGATCTCGTGGGCGTCGGGCGCGTCCTCGACGGCAATGCCCAGCGACCTTGCGTGATCCGCCGTGAGATTAGGCCCCGAGAGCCAGGATTCGACATGTCCCGGGACGCCGCAGCTGCACATGGGGCCGGGAATCTCGTCCGGCCTGGGATATTGCAGCGGTATATGGCCCCATTCGCCACAGATGGCGTTGACGCCCTCGACCGGACGGCCATGGACAACGATACCGCCGCCGACCCCGGTCCCAAGGATGACGCCGAAGACCACATCCGCCCCCGTGCCGGCCCCGTCGACAGCCTCGGAAAGCGCGAAGCAATTGGCGTCGTTGCCGATCTTGACCGGCCGATCCAGCGCCAGCATCAGGTCGCCCCTCAGGTCGCGCCCGTGCAGCCAGACCGAATTGCCGAGCGAGACCCGTCCCGTCGTCTTGTCCACGGAGCCCGGTACCCCGATACCGACACTCTCGGCGCGACGCCCGGCGTCGGTTTCCAGCCTGGTCACGAAATCGCGGATGGCAGTGAGGCCGCCATCGTAATCGAAGCGCGGCGTCGGGATGCGGCCCTCGGCCAGCACCTTGCCATCATCGTCCAGCGCTATCCCGGCGATCTTGGTGCCGCCATAGTCGAAACCGATCCGCATTGAAGCCTCATTAGAACGGGTGGGTGGGCCCCGGGCGCTGACCTAGAGCGTTTTCGGGCCAGTTGCAATTACCGGATCTCCGTCCTGCGGACGAGGCGGAGGCGACAGGCCGCGAAACGCGATTCAACAGGCGGGTAAACCGTGCCTGCGCGGTGGCCCGGGCGCCGAAATATTTCAAATATTTCGGCCGCATTTTTTGAAAAAATGCGGGTCCCCGGCCCGCGCCGCTATAACTGCCAGCGCACCCCTTTGGCGGCGCTCCGGACCGTCAGGCTGACTTCAGCTCGGGTGCTTCGGGCTTTTTTGGCGTCACCCCCCGTATCACTCCCCTGCCGATCCCCTTGACCGTGGCTGTAATCCGGTCGGTCGCCCCCAGCTTGAGGAATATCCGCCTGAGATAGGCGTCCACCGTATGCGATGACAAGCCCATGATCTGGGCGATGACCGAATTGCTCTTGCCGCGCGCCACCCATTCGAGGATCTCCACCTCGCGGGCCGAGAGGCGCGGCAATTCGGGTTGGTGGAGGTGCACGATATGACAATAACGCATATGCAACATCTGGCAGATCCATTGCACCTCGCGCAGCCGGGCCAGCCGGATCGCCTGTTTCACCTTGTCTAGACTGAAGCCGAAATAGCCGTTGCGCTGCTGCGGTCCGAAGACCTGGATACCGATCCCGTCCGCCGAACCATGCACGCGCCGCTTTTCCAGCAATTCGGCCTGTTCCTTGTTGAGATTCATCGTTTCGCCGGTCTCGCTCCAGTAAATCGGCTCGGTGCTGTTCAGCGCCGCCGTCGGGCGCGGATCGATCAGGAAATCCTTATTGGCGATATAGTTACGGATATGCGCCTCGGGATAGCCATGGGCGACAACGGTGATCTTGCCCTGGTCATGGGCACCGAGCGGCGGAAAATGAAAATAGGACAGACGGTGAATGCCGCGGGTGCCGAAGATGTTGATCGCCAACTGCCACAGCGCCTCGCCACTATGGCAATCCTCGATCCGGCGGATCACATCATCCATCGAGTATTGGTCTTCAGTCATGACCGTCCCCTCCCCCAGGGGTTGTTGTCACGCCTCCAGAACTCAAAATCTTGCACATTACAGGCTTTCGGTCGAATCAACTATTTGTTTGGATTGACTAATTAATAACCGATTCTTGTGGCGAAGAGGTTAGCGTAGCATAAAAGGACCGAAACGACCAATGTCCACTCTGCTTCCAGGCGAGCCGGCCGTGCTTGCCGCCATGAGCGCCGAGGCAAGGCGACACGGCTCCATCCCCAGGCTGATCGCCGGGATCACCGCCGCGCTCGTCACCGCGATCCTGTTGCTTTTGCTCTATGTTTTCTCGATCCAGGCCGCCATCCTCGTCCTTGCCCCCGACCGGGCCCCGGCCGTCATGGGCGCCTTCGGCTTTGCCGAAACCGCGCCTTCGCCCTTTGGCACCTGGCTTCTGATCCTCAGCTTTCTCGGTGCGCTTGCCGCCTCCGCCGTCGCCGCCCGCGTCCATCGCCGGCACTTCTCGTCGCTTTTCGGCATCGGCAACCGGCTCTGGCCACGGCATCTCCTGACCGGCATGGGCCTGGTCCTGGGCTTCACCTTGGCCACCTCGCTCCTGACCGACGGGTTCAGCGGGTTGCATCCGAATCTGACCCCCGGCCTCTGGGTCCTCTGGCTCCTGCCGGGACTGGCGGCGGTCTTCGTTCAGACCCTCGCCGAGGAGCTGTTTTTTCGCGGCTACCTCCAGCAGCAGCTGACTGCGCTTTCGACGAAACGGCTGGTCTGGTGGGTTCTGCCCTCGGTGTTGTTCGGGGCGGCCCATCTTGATTTCGGGACCTATGGCGCCAATTCCTGGCTGCTTGCCTTTGCCACCGGGTTCATGGCGCTGATCATGGCGGATGTGACGGCGCGGACCGGCAATATCTCGGCCGCCCTGGGCCTGCATTTCGGCAACAATATCGCCGCGATCCTCATCGTCGGCACGCCGGGGCCGCTCTCGGGCCTGAGCCTATTTGTCTCACCGGTGGGCCCTGCGGATATCGAGGCGATGCGGACCGGCATCATGGTCACCATCCTGCCGATGCTGCCGGCCTATGCATTCTGGGTCTGGATTGCCTCCCGGCGGAGTTGGCTCCCGACAGCACCCTGAGCGATTGCAATTGCCATCCGGGAGGCCTATTTTCGCTGCAACGCATCAGACGAAGGCCGCCAGCTTCCCATGAACTGGATCACCAACTACGTCCGTCCCAAGATCAATTCGCTGTTCTCGCGCCGCGAGGTGCCAGAGAACCTGTGGATCAAGTGTCCCGAATGCGGAGCAATGCTGTTCCACCGAGAATTGTCGGACAATCTCAATGTCTGCACCTCCTGCGATCACCATCTCTATATCAGCCCTCGGGCACGCTTCGCCGCCCTCTTCGACGGCGGTATCTTCACCGAGATCAAGGTCCCCGAGGCACTGGCCGACCCGCTGCATTTCCGCGATCAGAAACGCTATCCCGAGCGGATGAAGGAAACCCGCCGCAAGACCGGCGAGGCCGAGGCGATGCTGGTCGCCGAGGGCGAGATCGGGCGGTCCCATGTGGTCTGCGCCGCCCAGGATTTCCAGTTCATGGGCGGCTCGATGGGCATGGCAGTGGGCAACGCTTTCATCGCCGGGGTCGAACAGGCGGTGAAGAAGAAATGCCCCTTTATCCTCTTCTCCGCCGCCGGTGGGGCGCGGATGCAGGAGGGCATCCTGTCGCTGATGCAGATGCCGCGGACCACCGTCGCGGTCGAGATGCTGCGTGAGGCGGGGCTGCCCTACATCGTCGTCCTCACCGATCCCACGACCGGCGGGGTGACGGCGAGCTACGCGATGCTGGGCGATATCCAGATCGCCGAGCCGAACGCCCTGATCTGTTTCGCCGGGCCGCGAGTGATCGCCCAGACCATCCGCGAGGAACTGCCCGAGGGCTTCCAGCGCGCCGAGTATCTGCTCGATCACGGCATGCTGGACCGGGTGACCCATCGCAAGGATGTGCGCGACGAGCTGGCAACGATCCTCAGGATGCTGATGAAGCAGACGCCGCTGGTGCATGGCGACCTGCCGGCGCCCGATGCGGTATCGGCCTATGACAGCGACGAGAAACCGGAGGCCGCCCCGGCGGCGCCGCCGGCAAAGGCGGCTGAATAGTCGTGACGCCCGACACGAGCGACCTCATCCTCGAGCGGATGAGGGCGCTGCATCCCAAGATCATCGACCTGACGCTGGACCGGGTCTGGCGGATCCTCGCAGCACTTGGCCATCCCGAGCGCGACCTGCCGCCGGTGATCCATCTGGCCGGGACCAACGGCAAAGGCTCGACCCTGGCGATGATCCGCGCCGGGCTTGAGGGAGCGGGTTTGAAGGTTCACGCCTATACCTCGCCGCATCTGGCGCGGTTTCACGAACGCATCTATCTCGCCGGGGCCGATATCGACGAGGCGCGGCTGAGTGCACTGCTCGACGAATGCGAGCGGGCCAATGGCGGGGTGCCGATCACCTATTTCGAGATCACCACGGCGGCGGCCTTTCTGGCGATGGCCCGCGAACCGGCGGATTTCGTGCTGCTGGAGACCGGCCTCGGCGGGCGGCTGGATGCGACCAACGTGATCGCGAAGCCGGCGGCGACGGTGATCACGCCGGTCGCGCTCGACCACCAGCAGTTTCTGGGCGAGACGCTGGCCGAGATCGCCGGAGAAAAGGCAGGGATTCTGAAGCCGGGGGTGCCGTGCATCATCGGCCCGCAGGAGGCTGCAGCCCTAGAGGTGATCGAGGCACAGGCGGCGGAGATCGGCGCGCCACTGCGGGTTCATGGCCAGGACTGGCAGGTTTATGAAGAACACGGGCGGCTGGTTTATCAGGACGACGAGGGGCTGCTTGATCTGCCTCTGCCGAACCTGATCGGGGCGCATCAGGTGCGCAATGCCGGGGCGGCGCTGGCAGCGTTGCGGGTCCTGGGGCACGGGAATGCCGAAGCAGCCGTTACAAGGGCGAAATGGCCAGCGCGGATGCAGCGTCTGGACGCGCGGGCGCTGGGCGTCGAGGGGCTCGAGCTCTGGCTGGATGGTGGACACAATCCACAGGCAGGCCAGGCGCTGGCCGGGGTTCTGGCGGATTTGCCGGACAGGCCGCTGGTTCTGATCTGCGGGATGCTGAACACCAAGGACGTGACGGGGTTCCTGAGGCCTCTGGCCGGGCAGGCGCAGGCGCTACAGGCGGTGACGGTGGAAGGAGAAGCGGCGACGTTGTCGGCTGAGGAGACACGGGCGGCGGCTGAGGGTGTCGGGCTTTCGGCGGAGACGTCCGGGTCGTTTCAGGAGGCCTTGAGAAAGGTGGCTGACCAGCAACCCGGGGCCCGAGTGCTGATTTGCGGGTCGCTTTATCTTGCGGGGCATGTTTTGCGCGGGATTTCGACAGGGTGAGGAGGTTTTTCGCCCCCTGACGCGGGGCGATTAACGGGGGGTGAAGAGGATCGGAAAACGCTCCAGTGGCGCGTCATCCCGACGAACGCCCCCGTCGCCAATGTCGCTCGGGCCAATGACGCCTAAAATGACGACCCCCCAAGAGTATTTTCGAGAAGGAGAAGGCCGGACGTGCGAACCTCCGGCCTTCAAGGAAATGGCGGTCTTCAGTGCGAGATCAGATCGCGCTTTTGATCCAGTCTTCGAGAACGTTTTTCGGGGCCGCGCCCGCCTTGTTGGCCACGACCTTGCCGTCCTTGAAGATGAACAGGGCCGGGATGCCGCGGACGCCGAGTTTCGAGGGCGAAATGGGGTTTTGCTCGGTGTCGACCTTGGCGATCTTGACCTGACCGGCAAGCTCGTCCGACAGCTCTTCGAGCGAGGGGCCGATCATCTTGCACGGCCCGCACCATTCTGCCCAGAAATCGACGACGACCGGGATGCTGGAATTGACGACTTCGGCTTCGAACGTGTCGTCGGTGACTTTAACGGTGGCCATGGGATACTCCTGCAATTCGTGTGAGAAGGCTTCGTTGCCTCAAGATTTAGGGGCCGGCACCGGACGGGTCAACCTCCGCCGCGCGCGAGAGGGCGGATTGCACCGTTTCTTGAGGAAGCTGTAACAACTGGGCGGTGCGAGTCCACAAAAGGGCGGTGCGGATGGGACGGCCGGGCCAGATTTGCGCGAGCGCGGCGCTATACGCTCCCATCTGGCGCAGGAGCGCCTCGGGAGTTTCCCCAGGGGTTCGCGGGACCACCCGGTTGGATTTGAAATCGATGGCCTGGATATGGTCCTCGGCGACGATCAGCCGGTCGATGCTGCCGCGGATGCGACCGAGGCCGGGAAGATCGGCGGAGACCGGCACCTCGGCGAGGGTGCCGGGGGCGAAGATCCAGGCAAGCGCCGGGGTGGTGAGAAGGGTTGTGGCCTCGGCGAGCACGTCGGCGAGGTCAGCCTCCGAGAAGGAGACGGAGGCGGTCCCGGGCTGAACTCTGGCGAGGCGGCGTGCGATATCCGGCCAGTCGGCGCGGGGGTGGGTGGGAAGGATCTCCAGAAGCAGGTGAAGGACATGGCCGCGGGCGAGGCTATCGGCGGGATCGAGATCGGTGAGGTCGGCTGTGTTCGGTGCCAGGGCGTGGGCCCCGCCGAGGCTCGACGGTGCGCGCGGGGCCGGGCTCGGAGGCGGAGTCGAAACCGGGCCAGGTTCCGGGGACGGGTTCGGGAACCTGGTCGGGAAATGGGCGGCCTCTTGCGTGGCAGACCAGTCACCGGATTCGAGGCGCAGTCCGAGCTCGAAACGGTGAGCCCGGAGGAATTGCATGGACGCCTCGGCAAGGCCGTACCAGCTGTCTTCCGGCGACGTGCCCCGCGCCCCGCCACCGCAGACGATCAGCCAGTTCTCGGCCCGGGTCATCGCCACATAGAGCAACCGGTTGCGCTCCTGTTCCAGCCTGCGACGGGCGGTATCGGCAGCCTCGGCAATGGCGGGCGGGGCCTCCTTGGCGTTGGGGAGCCAGACTGGCGGGCCGCCATCGGGCAGCGGAATGACCGGCGAGAGCTTCGGCGCGTCGCGCCGGGCGGTCTGGGGCAGGATGACGATGGGCGCCTCCAACCCCTTGGCGCCGTGGACGGTCATGACCCGGAGCCGGTCGGAACCGTCATCCACCCGGCGCCTGATCTCGGTCTCGTCGGCGATGATCCAGTCTAGAAAGCCGGTCAGGCTGGGCGCTTCGACCCGCTCATAGGCGAGAGCCTGGGCCAGGAGCGCGTCGATCCCGTCCGCGCATTCGGGGCCGAGACGGGCAGTCAGCGCCTGCCGCAGCCCGTGCCGGGTGAGGGCGCGGTCCAGGAGATCGAAGGGCCGCAGGTAATCGGTGCGGTCGCGAAGGTCCTGCAGGACCCGGGTCGCCGGGGCCTCGGGCTGGCGGTGGCGAAGCGCGCGCCAAAGCGTGTCCTTGCGGGGATAAGCCAGCGCGAAGAGGTCCGCTTCGGAAAACCCGCCCATCGGCGAGCGAAGGAATTCGGCCAGGGACAGGTCGTCCGCCGGGGTGACGAGAACCTTGAGAAGCGACAAAAGGTCCCTGACCGCCAGTTCGTCGAGAAGCCGCAGGCGGTCGGCCCCGGCCAGCGGGATGTCGGCGGATTTGATCTCGCGGATGAGCGCATCGAAAAGCGGGCCGCGGCTCTGGACGAGGATCAGGAAGTCGCCGGATCGGACGGGGCGGGGTCCGTCGGCATGGGGCAGGATGGTGCCCGTGTCGAGCAGGCGGCGGATTTCGCCGGCTACCTGACGGGCGAGAAGCTGCGAGGGATCGTCGGGTGGCGGCGCATCGACCGGCAGGTGGCGGGCAGGTTCCTCAGGCGTGTCTGGCTTGTCGATGAAGTCCCACAGATCGACCCGTCCCGGCAGCGCCGCCTTGTGGGCCTTGTGGAAAATGCTCTGGCCGATCCCCTGCCCCTCGATCTGCCGGCAAGTCTCGTCAACCACCGACAGGATCGGGGATGCGGACCGGAAGGAGAAATGCAGCTCGCACAGTTCCAACCCCTCGGCGACCTCGTCCAGCGCCCTGGAATAGCGGGCCCGCATGTCGGAAAAGGCCGCCGGATCGGCGCCCTGGAAGGAATAGATCGACTGTTTTTCGTCACCGACGACGAAAATGGTCCGCGACGCGGCGCGGGCCCCCTCTCCGGCGAAGAATTCAGAGGTCAGCGCCTCGATCACCTGCCATTGCTCGGGCGAGGTGTCCTGGGCCTCGTCCACCAGAATATGATCGATACCGCCATCGAGCCGGTAGAGAACCCATTGTGCTGCCTCGGAGGATTGCAGCAGCGCCCGCGTCCGGTCGATGAGATCGGAGAAATCGAGACGGCCGAGGGCCCGTTTCCGGGCGGTATAGAGGGCGAGGAAACGGGTGGCGAATAGGTGGAGGTCCCGCGTCCGGGCATAGGCACGGGCGGCGAGGCGGGTGTTATGGGCCTCGTGAAGCACCAGCGAGATTGCCCGCATGAAGGCTTCCGCCCCGGGATCGGCCTGCGCGACAGCCGTGGTCGGGAATTGGTGAGTATGGATGGTGAAATCCGATTTCAGGAATTCCCTGGACATTGCCTGAACGGCTTCGGCGGGCGCGACCGGCATCAGCCGGATGGCTTCTCCCGCCCGTTTGTCCCGCGCCCCGCCGCGCGAAATCAGCAGGTCGGCAAGAAGATCGAAGGCGCGTGAGTCGCCGGTGGCATGGAGGTCGTCAATGACCGTCTGGTCGCTGAAGGGCTCGCGGACGCCCAGGCGGGACTTGAGACCGGCCTCGTCAAGAGGGGCGAAACGGTCGCTGGCGGCGAGGATGCTGCCCAGCAACCCGTCGAGCGCGTCGTCACCGGAGATATGCCGGGCCATGGCGTCGAAGGCGGGTTGGTCGGGGCCGGCGGCCATCTCTTCAAGGATTTCGGCGCGGATCTGCCGCGCCTGGCGATCGTCGATTGTGTCGAAATTGGGGGTGACGCCGGCCTCCAGCGGAAACTGCCGCAACAACCGGTCACAAAAGGAATGGATGGTCTGAATCTTCAGCCCGCCGGGGGTCTCCAGCGCCCGGGCAAAAAGGGTGCGGGCCTGCATCAGCTGGGCGGCCTCGACCGCCTGTTCGTTCTCGCCGAGACCGGCGAGCGTGGCGCGAAGCTCGGCATCCGGCATCATCGCCCAGGTGCCGAGGCGGGCGAAGAGCCGGTTCTGCATCTCGGCGGCGGCGGCCCTGGTATAGGTCAGGCAGAGAATGCGCTGTGGATCGGTGCCGCGCAGCAAGAGCCGCGCCACCCGGTCGGTCAGCACCCGTGTCTTGCCTGACCCGGCATTTGCGGTGACCCAGCTGGAACGCTTGGGATTGGCGGCGTGGATCTGCGCCCGGGTGGCGGCGTCGGTAGCGGCCTCGGGGATCAAATCGGGGGTCATATCCGGGCTCATTCGGGCCCTCCGACGGGGATCAGGGTGATCGGATCGCCATCGGCCCATTCACCGCGGCGCGAAAGCTGGTCATAATTGGTCTCGTATTTGATCCGGGCAGGGCGGAGGCGGGCAGCGTATCCGGTTTGCGCGTTGCTATAGGCGGTCAGCAATTGCCGGAACTCATCCCAGACCCGGTCACTATCGAGGTCGTCAGACGTGAGGGTGACGGTCCTGGTGTCGGGCGCGAGGCTGAGCAGGGTCATGGCAGCGACCGGCGCTGGAGGCAGGTCCTTGAACCCGCCAGCCGTGGCGATGGCAGCCTCCAGCGGCAATTGCCAGTCATAGATCCGGATCTGCTTGGCCGACGAGAGGTTCCCCGATTTGTAGTCGTAGATCCGGTAGCGCCCATCCGGCATGCGATCGATGCGGTCGGCCTTGGCGGTGAGGGTGAAACCTCCGTTGGGCAATGCGATCTCGCGGTATCCCTCGGCCTCGAGCCCGGCCGCCTGCAGGTCGGCGTCGTTGCGGCGCTCGGCCTCGGCGGCAAGAAAGCCATCGCGGATACGGGAAAGCCGCGCCAGCCAGAGGCGGCGGGTCGCGGGCCAGGGGGCGGCCGCGGCCAGGGTCTCGGCGGCGATGCTGTCGAAAAGGGCGAAAGCCTCTTCGGTCAGACCGTCGATGGTGGCCCGGGAGAACCGCTCCATGACCGCATGGAGCGCGGTGCCGCGGGCCAGCGCATCGGGGGCGCGGCCCGGCGGGTCAAGGGGTTTGAGCCGCAGAATAAAGCGGGCGTAGATCTGATAAGGGTCGCGGGTCAGCGTCTCGATCCGGGTGACCGAAAGCCGGGTTGGCCGAGCGGCCAGCGGCGGGCTCGGGGCCGGGCGCGGGGCCGGGGGGACCAAGGCCTCCGGCGCGTCGAGACGGGCCGCCCGGGCGCGAAGGGCCTCGCCCCGACCACGCATCGCCGCAAGCGCCGCTTCGCCCTCCGGGCCGAGGCCGGTGAGAAGATTGGTCAGCCGCAGCCACCAGCGCGACGCCACGGTCGGGGCCTCGTCGTCGCGCAGCGCCCGGGACAACACCACCTCCTGCGCCCCAAGCGCCTGCTGGAAATCATGGGCCGAGAGGCCAACACGGCGCTCGGGCGCGGAAAGGCCGATCAGGCGGCGCATGTCGCGATTGAGCCAGGGGTCGGGATCGGGCAGGCGCGGCCAGGTGGCCTCGTTGAGGCCGCCGAGAATGACCAGGGCCGCGGATTGGGTGCGGGCCTCGAGGGTGCCCCAGATGGCGATGCCCTCATGGGCGGTGATCGGCTCGGCGGGGACTTCACGGGCGAGCAGCGCGGTGAGGATGGTACGGTAATCCGAAACCGGGATCGTGCCACTGGCATCGGCGGCCTCGCGCAGCTCGGCGATCGCCTTGCGCGCCTCTTCCCCGGCCGTCTTGTCCCAGAGCGTGGCGGCGGTGGCATCCTCCATCCCCCGGGAAAGGGCCTCGGCGGTGGCGATATGGGCCTCCAGATGCGCGGCAAGCGGGCGCGGAGACGGGTCGGCCAGCGGTGCGAGGCTGTCGGCAAGCCAGGCGATCCAGGCGGGCGCGCCGGGGAGGTCGGCGGCGCGGGTCTCGGCCCAGCGTCGGAGATCGGCCCAGTCAATAAAGGGCGCACCACCGCGCAGATGGGTGAGCTCCAGCGCCCGGGTGAGGCCAAGATGAGGGCCACGGTCCGTGCCGGCGGTCAGCGGGTGTTTCAGCAGCGCAAGCAGATCGACCGGGGTTGGGATCTCGCTCGCAAAGGCCAGCACGAGGCGCAGGAACACCCCGGGCGGGGTCAGCGACAGCGGACGTCCGGCGGAATCATCCGGGGTAACGCGCCAGCGGTCCAGGAATGCCGTCACCCGGCGGGTGAGGTTGCGGTCGGGCGAGACAAGGGCGGCCGGGCGGCCCTCGTCCAGCGCCAGCCGCAGCCGCATCGCGATAGCCCGGGCCTCGTCGCGCGGGTCGGCGGCCTCGATCAGGGACAGACCTTCGGTGGCCTCGGGCAGCGCCGGGACGAGGGCGGGGCCATCAGCGAGCCATTGATGGGTCACCGGCGCCGGGCGCAGCGACAGCGAGATCAGCCGGTTGCGGGACGGCGCGGGCGGAGCCGTGTCGTGCCAGAGCGGCAGATCGGTCGTGGAAAAGCCGATACGCCCGGCCAGCGCGGCGAAGCCGAATTGTGGATGATCGGTGGCAGCGGGGGCTTCGTCGTCGCCGAGCGCCTCCCAGACCGGGGCGGGGAGATCGGTGTCGAACCCGGGCAGGATGACCGCGCCCTGGGGAAGATCGGCGACGGCTTCCATCAGCATCGCGGTCGGCGGGCGCGATCCGGTTGACCCCGCAACGAGGACCGGGTGCGCGGGCGGAGCGGCCTGCCAGGCGGCGATCCGCGCTTCGACGGCGGCACGCTGCCGGGCCTCGGCATCGGCGGCCTGGGCGAGAAAGGGGCGGATCAGGGCGAGAAACCGCAGGTTCCGCTGCCAGTGCGCCGAATGCGCGCCGGGATCGATGCGGTCGAGCGCCTCCCAGGACAATCCGCCCGCCTGCATCTCGTCCATGAGCGCGGCCAGCGCGCCTGCGAGGTCGTAGGCGGCGCTGCGCTCGGCGAGGCTCGGGTCGGCCTCGATCATTGCCGTGATGAGGCGGGTCAGCTCCAGATGGCGGTGCAGCTTCGAAACCGGCGCCGCGTCAAGATCGAGGGCAAGGCCCGGGTCCGTTGCGAGATCGGTGACGACCGAGAGGCGCGGCAAGAGGCGGGCGGGACCGGTCTCATAAAGCGCCTGCAACCGGCGCTGGGTGCGGCGGGTGTTGACGAGGATCTCGACCCGGGCCAGCGCCTCTGGCCCATGACCGTCAAGCCGGGCATGGAGACCGTCAAGCAGCGCCTGTCCGAAATCCACGCCCGGCGGAAGGACGAAGACACGCGGTGTGGCTTGCGGGGAGAAGAGGGTCATGGCGCCAGCATCGCCTCGGCCAGGGGAATGCTTTCGGGCTGGCCGAGATCGGCCCAGCGTCCGGGATATTCGATCCCGAAGGCGGTGCCCTCCGCGATCAGGCGGTCCCAATAGAGATTGAGGGAAAACGCGATCTGAGGAATTTCGGCAAGGCCCGAAGGGTCGATGATCTGGGCGCTGGCATAGACCAGCGGCGCCGTGGGCGCGGCGGCGCGGCGGCGAAGACGGCCGTCATCGAGGAAGAAGTCACCGGGACGGGTATAGCCGATGGCGTCCTCGCGGCGGACCAGGAGCAGAAGGGCCCGCATCCGCTCAGGCTGCCAATGGGTGGCGAGGGTATCGAAGACATTGAGGCCGGAATAGATCGCGTCGGCATTGAGGGTGAAGACCGGACCGGGACCAAGCAGCGGCAGAGCGGCGCGGAGCCCGCCGCCGGTTTCCAGAAGCTCAGGCTCATGCGTGAGGGTCACCGGGCGCGCGGCGAGATGCGCCGCCAGCTGATCGGCCCGGTAATGGGTGTTGACGACGATCCGCCCGACCCCGGTGCCGCCAGCATACGCCGTCGCCTGATCCAGCGCGTGATCGATCAGCGTCCGCCCCGCCACCTCGACCAGCGCCTTGGGCCGGTTCGCGGTCAGGTCCCGCATCCGCGTGCCGCGCCCGGCGGCGAAGAGCATCGCCGCTTCCGGCCTCACCGAGCGCCCCAATGGGCCGCCGAACCGGGTGGTGGCCCGTCCAAGTCAGAGGCGGTCGGCAACGCCTTGATCCGCGCCCGGATATCGGCGGTTGGCTCGGGCAGGTTGGCCGTCACCCAGCGCTTCAGCGGCGCCAGTGCGGGATGGGCCAGGTCGCGGGCAAGGTGGGTCCAGAGACGCGGCAGATGATCGAGATAAGCAGGCTTGCCGTCGCGTTTCCAGAGCCGGGTGAAGATGCCGATGATCTTGAGGTTCCGCTGCGCCCCGAGCGTCGCATAGGCCAGGCGGAAGGCCTCGGGATCGGCGCCAGTGGCGGCGAGATAGCGCGCGATCATCGCCTCCTGCAGCGCCGGGCTCGTATCGCGGCGGGCGTCTTCGAGCAGCGAGACCAGGTCATAGGCCGGATGTCCGGCCAGCGCGTCCTGATAGTCGAGCAGCCCGACCCGGCCGATGCCCGTGCGCTCCGGCAGCCATAGCAGGTTCTCGGCGTGATAGTCGCGCATCACCAGGACGTCGCGCACCGGGTCGAGCGGCGCGCAGAGACCGGTGATCAGGGCGCGGTATTCGGCGGCGAGATCGGGCGGCGTGCCGGTCCCGGTGGCGGCGGGCAGATACCAGCCGGTGATGAGCTCGGCCTCGGCAAGATAGGCCGCCAGGTCATAGGGCGGCAGACCGGCGGGTGGCGGGTGGCGATGGAATCCGGCGAGGAGGTCGATGGCGGCCGCGTAGAGGCACGGCTCCAGCGACGGATCGCGGGCGCAGACGCGGGCATAGAGATCATCGCCAAGGTCTTCGAGCAGCAAGAGCCCCGCCGCCGCATCTTCAGCGAGCACCTCGGGCGCGCTGAGCCCCGCCTCCCGCAAATGACGGGTCACAGAAACGAAAGGCCGCACATCCTCGCCCTTCTCCGGTGGCGCATCCATCAGGACGGCGGGGCCGAGGCGCGGGTGAGACAGCCGCTCGTAGCGGCGATTGGAAGCGTCTCCGGCCAGGGGCGCGCTTGTGGCGTCGGACCAGCCGGAGCGGGCGAGAAACCGGGCGATCAAAGCATCGCGCTCTCGCCCTGCCACTGCCCCGTCGGATTGGTCAATGCGCGCGTCAGCCATTCCCAGCCGTCTCCCTCGGTCCGCAGCACCGCCTGCCTTGCGGTCTCGTCCCCGGGCACCGGGGAAAGCGTGATCCCGACATAGCGCAAGGGCGTCTCGGGTCCAAGCCTGTCGGGCCACTCGATGAGGGAAATAGCGCGGGGAAAGGCGTCGAACAGCCCGGTCTCCTCGATCTCGTCGGGGCCTGAGAGACGGTAGAAATCGGCGTGCCAGATCTCGCCGCGTGGGGTGTCATAGGGTTGAACGAGAGTGAATGTCGGCGAGGGAACCTCGGTCCCTGCCCCGGCAAGATGGCGGATGAAGCCCCGCGCAAACGCGGACTTTCCGCTGCCGAGGGGACCGGAGAGCAGGAAACAGTCACCCGCGCCGGCGCCATCGGCACAGCACTGCGCCAGGGCCCGGGTCGCGCCCTCGTCGGCGAGATGAAGACGGGTCGAGGACCGCGTCCGGTTTCGGGTTCGGGCCTCTGGCATATCGGGTCCGGCTACGGATTTCGGCCTCAATCTGACCCTGAATTCTGCGCGACGCAAGCCCGATAGCCGGTCCCGCCCGGACCGGAGGGGGGATGCGAAGACGGGAAGGATCAGTGGGCCGGATCCGCCAGACAGTGGGTGAACCGTTTCTTGACCCACCCCGAGCCCGCCTCACCCCTTGATCGCGCCGCCCGTCAGGCCGGAAATGATGTAGCGCTGCGCCATCAGGAAGAAAGCCAGTGCCGGGATCGTGGTCAGGGTCAGGAAAGCCAGCACCTTCGGCCAGTTGGTCGAATACTGGCCCTGGTATTGCATGATGCCGAGCGGCCAGGGGAAACTCTGGTCGTTGTTGAGCATGATGAGCGGCAGCAGGAAATTGTTCCAGCTGTTGATGAAAGCGAAGATGCCGACCGTGGTCAGGATCGGCAGCGACAGCGGCAGGACCACGTACCAGAAGATCTGCACATAGCCGCAGCGGTCCATCCGGGCCGCCTCGATCAGCTCGTAGGGCAGGTCCTGGAAGAACGAGCGCAGGAGCAGCATCGAGAAGGCGAGGTTGAAGGCAACCTGCGGCAGGATCACCGCCGCCGGATTGTCGAGAAGGCCGAAATTCCGGATGGTGATGAACAAGGGGATGATCGCGGCGGCGAAAGGGAACAGCAGCCCCAGCATGAAGAGCGATGTCAGGTGCCGCCGGCCCCAGAACCGGACATGGGTCAGCGTGAAGGCGGCCATCGACGAGACGATGACGGTCAGGACCACGGTGAAGACCGCGATAACGAAGGAATTCCACAGGAACCGGAAGAAGGCGCCATCGTACAGGATCTCGGTGAAATTGACCGGATCCCAGCTTTCGGGCAGCGCGAAGGGCGCGGTGCGCAGCTCGCCGATGGATTTGAACCCGGCAAGGGCGGTCGTGTAGAACGGCACCAGCACGAACAGCGCCACGATCACCAGCGATATCCACTGCGAGACAGACAGGCCCGGCCGGTCGCCGGTGACCTTCAGTTTCCTCAAGCGACGCGCGCTCATCTTTCCACCCTGAACAGGATCTTGCGATAGGCGAGGCTGACGCCGACGCAGGCGATGAACAGCAGCACCGACACCGCACCTCCGAAGCCGATCTTCAGCCTCAGGATGCCGAACTGGTAGAGGAACGACACCAGCGTGTGGCTGGAATTGCTCGGGCCGCCATTGGTCAAGGGAATGATCATGTCGAAAAGCTGCAACGAGCCGACGATGGCGAAGAAGACCGAGATGACGATGGCCGAGCGGATCATCGGGACCTTGATATGCCACATGATGCGCCAGCGGCTGACCCCGTCGAGACGCGCCGCCTCGATCACCTCGGCGGGGATCGACTGGAGCCCTGCGATATAGATCATCATGTGAAAGCCGAAATATTTCCAGATGATGACCACCATGATCGCCGGAACCACCCAGAAGCGGTCCGCCAAGAGGAACGGCAGGTCCGCACCGATGGCATCTCCGATCTTCGGCACCAGCCCGTATTCGCCGTCATAGACGAAGCGCCAGATCAGCCCGGCGGCAATCTCGCTCAGGATGAAGGGCAGGAAGAAGACAGTGCGGAAGATCGAGACGAACCAGGCCTTCTGATAGAGTGCGAGCGCACACCACAGCGCCAGCGGCAACTGGATCAAGAGCGAGATGCCGACAAGGATCGCGGTATTGCGCACCGCCTTCGGGAAATGCCGGTTGCCAAGGACGTCGCCGTAATTCTCGAAGCCGACGAAATTGTCGACCGGCCCATAGCCCGTCCAGTCGAAGAAGGAGAAGCGGAAGGCGTTGAACAGCGGCCAGATCACGAAGATCAGGTAAAGCACGAGTGCGGGCAGCACCATCAGCAGGATGGCGGACCGGTTGCGGAACCGTCTTGCAGCCAGCGGCGTCGTGGCGATGTCCGTCATGGGGCGGGGCCTTCCAGGCAGAGGAACAGGGCCGGCGCGAACCGGCCCCGTCCGAACGCAGCGCTCAGCGCGCGCCTTCGGCGGTGTCCTGCAGCTCCTCGGCCGCTTCCTCGGGCGAGATCGTCCCGGCGGCCAGCTCCACGGCGAGGTCGTTGAACACGCCCCCGACCTCCGGCCCGAGGGCCTGGTCGAAGAACAGCGCATGCCAGTGCGCGGCGTTGATGTTCCCGGCCACCTGGCGCTTGAACGGGTTGTCCATGCGGTCGGCCCCACCCTTCACGATGGGGATATAGTAGGCCTTCTCGCCGAAATCGGCCTGGACCTCGGCGCTGTTGAACCACTCCATGAACTTCACCGCCTCGTCGGAAGCATTGCGCGAGAACAGCCAGCCCGACAGACCGCCCAGCGTGTCGGTCGGATCGCCGGCCCCACCCTCGACGGTCGGGAAGGGCATGATGCCAAGCTGGTCATCCGTCAGCCCTGCCTTGGAGGCGGAGTTGTCCTTCATCACCCCGTAGTCCCAGTCACCCATGAGGTGCATCGCGGCCCGTCCGTCGCCGAAATAGCCCGAGGCGTCGCCATAGGTCGCGGCCTCCCAGCCTTCCTGGAACGGCTCAAGCGCGCCCAGTTCGGCCAGATAGGCAGCCGCATCGATGAAGGGCTGCTCGGTGAACGAGATCTCGCCGGCCTGCGCCTGCTGGAACATGTCCTGCCCGGCCAGGCGGATGATCATCTTGCCCCACCAGAACTGTGCTGGCCACTTGTCCTTGCCGCCGATGGCCAACGGCGTGATGCCAGCATCCTTGAAGGTTTGCACCCCTTCGAGGAACCCTTCCCAGTCCGCCATCGAGGCCGGATCGACCCCGGCCTGTTCGAACAGGTCCTTGTTGTACCACATCACGACCTCGCCGACGTCACGCGCGATGCCGTAAAGCTTGCCGTCCTCCGTAAAGGCCGAGACCCCGGCCGAGCCGATCGCGTCGAGCGTTTCCTGGCTCACCACGTCATCGATGGGGCGCACCACGCCGGCGCGGATCTGTTCCTGCATGACGCCGCCGCCCCAGGAAAAGAAGATGTCCGGCGCATCGGGCGACTGCAGCAATGTCGTCAGCTTGGCCTTGAAGGCTTCGTTCTCGAGGAACTGCTCCTCGATGGTGACGCCCGGATGGGCCGCCTCGTAGGTCTGAGCCGCCGAGCGCAGCATCTCCAGTTCCTCGGGGATCGAGGTAATGTGCAGCCAGCGCACGGTCGTGTCGGCGTGGATCTGACCGGCAGATAGCGCCAAAAGACCTGCCGCCAGGACAAGTTTTTTCATAGTTTCCCTCCCATAACGGCGCTTCCTCCGGGTTGCCCCTGAAAGACGCCTTGCTTGTAATTCCCATTACTTAGCGGTTTGAGCTTTCGTAGCAAACACAAAATCTGATACTTACCCGCAAATCGGGTTGCATTGGGAGGTGCGGGTGTCGGGTGTCAGTCTGTCGAACGTCGTGAAGTCTTTCGGGAATACGCAAGTCCTGCATGACATTTCGCTTGAAATCACCCCAGGGGAACTCGTTGTTCTCGTCGGCCCCTCCGGTTGCGGCAAGTCAACGCTGCTTCGGGTGATTTCCGGGCTCGAGGCGGCAACCGGCGGGCGAATCGCCATCGGCGGCACCGACATGACCGAGATCGATCCGGCTGATCGCGGCGTGGCCATGGTGTTCCAGTCCTACGCGCTCTACCCGCATATGAGCGTGCGCGAGAATATCGGCTTCGGGCTGCGCATGGGCGGCATGCCGCGTGCCGAGGTCACCCAGCGGGTCGAGGAGGCGGCGCGCGTCCTCGAACTCTCCGAGCTTCTCGACCGCAAGCCGAAGGCGCTCTCGGGCGGCCAGCGCCAGCGCGTCGCCATCGGCCGCGCCATCGTCCGCCAACCGGAAGTCTTCCTCTTCGACGAGCCGCTCTCCAACCTCGATGCCGAGCTGCGCGTCCAGATGCGGCTGGAAATCGCAAGGCTGCATCAGCGGCTCAACGCCACCATGATTTTCGTCACCCATGACCAGGTCGAGGCGATGACGCTGGCCGACCGGATCGTGGTGCTGCGCGCGGGCCGGATCGAACAGGTCGGCACGCCCATCGAGCTTTACGACAATCCGGGCAACCAGTTCGTCGCCGGCTTCATCGGCTCGCCGCGCATGAACTTCCTGCCCGCACATGTCGTGTCGGGCGGAACGGAAGCGGCCAGGCTGAAGCTCGACGGCACCGATGACGCGGAGATCACGGTCTCGACCCTCAGCCGCGCTGTCGAGGACGGTCAGAAGGTGACCGTCGGCGTCCGGCCCGAGAACCTGAGCCTGAGCGCGCCGGACGGCGTCGTCCTGCCGGTGTCGATCCAGATGGTCGAACATCTCGGCGGCAACTCCTTCGTCCACACAACCACCGCCACGGGCACCCCGCTGACGGTCCAGGAGCAAGGCCACGCCCGCTTCCGCGCCGGATCGGACGGCCAGATATCCATCGACGCGGCGCATTGTATGGTGTTCGACGAGGATGGATCGCGGCTCTGACCGCGGCATGCCATTTCCGCTGCCTCCCAAAACCACAGATTGGTTAGACAGGATCCCCGGAGCTGACCTTGCCGTCGGCCAGCCTCATGTCATCGGCGAGGTGCCAGATGATCTGCTCGCCCGGGGTGCCGAAGTTGCGGATCTCCAGCGGGCCGGCATAGGCGGTGAGGGTGAGGGGCGGCTTGAAGGACTTTCCGGGGGAAAGTCCTCGGCCCCGAACGGGCGAGGAAACTTCCGCGCCCCCGGGACGACGTCAGGGCCGGGCCTGGATCAGGGGCCGAAGGGAAGCGACCCGCGGTTTCGGCGACTTCCGGCCGAGGTCCGGTATTGCGAAGAAGAGGCAAGACGTGACAGGATCGGAGGGATTGCGGAAACCGACGTTTTTCCGCAGATGCTCCGGCGGCGGACACCCGTCGGATTCTGGCCCGGCGCCACCGGTCCGTGCCGCTTCCGGGGACGAAACCGGGCGCGGCCTGACCCTGCAAGATGAAAGGCGAGACGCAATGCCCAAGGACATGACCAAACTATCCGACCTTCTGGGCGACCCGAGCCTTCTGGAGACCCGCGCCCTGATCGGCGGGACCTGGACCATGGCAGATAGCGGTGCGACATTCGCGGTCACCAACCCGGCGCGCGGCGATGTGATTGCCGAGGTGGCGGACCTCTCGCGCGCCGAGGTCGCAAGGGCGATCGATGCCGCCCATGAGGCCCAGAAGGACTGGGCCGGCTGGACCGGCAAGGAACGGGCCGGGGTGATCCGGCGCTGGTATGATCTCATGGTGGAAAACGCCGACGACCTGGCGGCGATCCTCACCGCCGAACAGGGCAAGCCCCTGACCGAGGCGAAGGGCGAGATCCTCTACGGGGCCTCGTTCATCGAATGGTTCGCCGAAGAGGCCAAGCGGGTCTATGGCGAGACCATCCCCGGCCATCAGCGCGACAAGCGGATCACCGTCATCCGCCAGCCGATCGGGGTCGCGGCCTCGATCACGCCGTGGAATTTCCCCAACGCGATGATCGCCCGCAAGGCGGCCCCGGCCCTCGCCGCCGGTTGTGCGATGGTGGCGCGCCCGGCCTCCGAGACGCCGCTCTCGGCGCTGGCGATGGCGGTGCTGGCCGAACGTGCCGGTGTGCCTGCCGGGGTCTTCTCGGTCCTGCCTTCGACGGCGGCCTCCGAGGTGGGACTGGAATTCTGCGAGAATCCCAAGGTCCGCAAGCTGACTTTCACCGGCTCCACCGGTGTCGGTCGTATCCTGCTGCGCCAGGCCGCCGATCAGGTGATGAAATGCTCGATGGAACTCGGTGGCAACGCGCCCTTCATCGTCTTCGACGACGCCGACCTCGACGCGGCGGTCGAAGGGGCGATGATCTCGAAATACCGCAACAACGGCCAGACCTGCGTCTGTGCCAACCGCCTCTATGTCCAGGACGGGGTCTATGACGCCTTTGCTACGAAACTGACCGCTGCCGTCGAGGCGATGAGGGTCGGGGACGGTTTCGCCGAAGGCAGCCAGCTTGGCCCCCTGATCACCGAGGCGGCGGTGGAAAAGGTCGAGGCCCATATCGCCGATGCCACGGCCAAGGGCGGCAGGATCCTGACCGGCGGCAGGCGCCACGACCTCGGCGGCACCTTCTTCGAGCCGACGGTCCTGACCGGCGCGACGCGCGAGATGGCCTTTGCCACCGAAGAGACCTTCGGCCCCCTCGCCCCGCTCTTCCGTTTCGAAACCGTGGACGAGGTCATCGAAATGGCCAATGACACGATTTTCGGCCTGGCGGCCTATTTCTACGCCGGCGACCTGTCCCGGGTGACCAGGGTCCAGGAGGCGCTGGAATATGGCATGGTCGGGGTGAATACCGGGCTGATCTCGACCGAGGTCGCGCCCTTCGGCGGTGTCAAACAGTCGGGGCTGGGCCGCGAAGGCAGCCGGCACGGGATCGAGGAATTCCTGGAGATGAAATATATCTGCACCTCGGTATAGACCAAAATCGTTTCAGACTGTCCCAGTCTGAAAAAGAACTTTGGTCCAGGAACGTAGGCTTGAGCAAAATCCTGGGATCAGATTGATTCAATCTGATCCGGTTTTGCTCAATGGCGCAAATCGACGCCGTCCGGAGCAGGATCCATCCACCCGTTCAGCGTTTGCAAAGCAAAGGCATTCACGGGCGGGATTGAATGCGATCTGGCGCGACATGCTCTTACGCAGTCCGCCTAATAATTGCATCACCTGTCGCTGCGAGGAAATCTGTCGATTTCATCGCGGGCAGGTGAGACGTGATATATCTGGGAAAAGGCGGAACGCTGTATTGCGGCTGATTGGAACCATGTTTCCGGCCCCACCCGTAAGACAGCATTTGCGCGGCACATGCGTTCACTTGCGGGGCGGGATTCGACAAGACCAGAATGCGCTGACCCTCGCTGGTCCTCCTGTTCCCCAAGACTGTCTGAACGCCCGCGTCCAGCCCTTTACCTAAAGTTTTAGATACAGCCGCCGTTTGGATTAAACCCGCTTTCACGCCCCCACACCATTTTCGCGTCCGTGCACAAACAAAGGAACCGGATCGCGACATGCGGGAAATCCGCTATACCATTCTCGTAACAGCCATCGCGCTGCTGTCGACCTATCTGCTCATCATCGCCTTCGACGGTGTCGGGGAACTGATCTATCATATCGAGGTCGCGACCGTCGCTCCGCTCTTGATCACCCCACCCTTCACCTTCCTGAACATACATCGCAAGATCCAGGTCGAGACGCTGAACAAGCGCCTGAACTATCTCCTCTCGCACGATCATCTCACCGGCGTCGCCACCCGCGCCCGCCTGATGGAAGCCTTCGACCAGGCTCCAGGAACCGGCGCCCTCCTGCTGATAGATGCTGATAAATTCAAGGAACTCAATGACATCCACGGCCATGTCACCGGCGACGAGGCCCTGCGCTACCTCGCCGACATCATGCGTGGTGTCGTGCGTAAACGCGATATCGTCGCCCGTTGGGGCGGCGAGGAATTCGTCATTCTCCTGCGCGAGGCCCGTATCGAGGAGGCCGTCGGCATTTCCGACCGGCTGATCTCGACCCTGAACGCGCAAGGTCTGCAGACCGCCGCCGGTGAAATCCAGGTCACCGTCAGCATCGGCGTGACGCTCTGCGAGCCGCATGAAAAACTCGAAACCGTCATCGACCGCGCCGATACCGCGCTATATCAGGCGAAACTGGGTGGCCGGAACCGCTTCGTTTTCGCCGACTGGCCCGACGACGTCGCCCCGAGCGAACCCCGCCCCCAACAGGGCGAGTTCCGTCGTTTCACGATCGCACCCACCGTCTGACCCCCGCCACCGGATCCCGACGAGCGCGCCGCGGACGCTCCGGCGGGAAAAATACCTTGGATTTTCGACAAATCCGGCAGCGTTAATTCGGTGTTAGGACTGGCTAAGCTGAACTGGGCCTCCAACGAAGACGGGAGACCATCGGCATGGCATTCGAGATACCTGACATATCCGTGTCCGGCACGCGGGCACGCAAATGCCTGACCGGCGTCACCATCATCCTGGTCGAGGACAGCCGCTGCGCCTCCGAGGCGCTGCGTCTGATGGCAGTCTCGTCCGGGGCGCGCCTGCGCCGTGCCGACACGCTCGAATCGGCGCACCGGCATCTGAAGATCTACCGCCCCAACGCGGTCATCGTCGATATCGGCCTGCCCGACGGCGACGGGCTGACCCTGATTCGCGAGATCACCGAGACGGTCAAACCCTGCCCCGGCCTCATCGCAACCTCCGGCGGCGACCGCCGCGACTGGGAGGACAGCGCCCGATTTGCCGGTGCGGGTGCGATCCTGCCGAAACCCATCGACGGGCTCGAAACCTTTCAGGACGCCGTTCTCGCGGTCCTTCCTGATGGCGAGGAACGCCGCGAGGGCTGGCTGCCGCGCAAGGGCGAGGTGGCCGCCCTCAGCGACGCGGCGAAGCAGGACGACCTCCGGCACGGCCGCGAATTGCTGTCCCGCGCCATCGCCACCGCCGATCTCGGCGAAGTCGCCTATTGCGGCCAATTCCTTGCTTCGGTGGCCGATATGTCCGGGGATGGCGAACTGCATGCCTATGCCGAGAAACTCTGCAAGGGCAATTCCGGCGCGGCGATGCTGGCGCTGCTCGATCAGCGGCTCGACGGCACCGCGAGGCAGGTATCGGGCGGCAGAGCCTGACGGCAAGCGCCGGGGCCGAACTGTGTCCGCCGAACCGCAAAACCACAACCCCGTCAATCTTGCCAGCCCGTGCTCGTTCACCAGGATCGGCCTCCCTTGCCCTTTTCAAAGGGCGGACCCTGTGGAGCGAAAAAAGGGCGGCGGCAAGGCGCGGGCCGTCACCGCAGAAAATTCTTGAGATCCTCCGCAGAATCCACATCCCGCAACCGGCGCAACATGACCGGATCGGGCTCCTGCAGCGTTTTGAGCGTGTCCCTCAGCGCATGCGCACTTGACCAACGCACATTCCGGAACAGCCCGGCCGGCACCGGCTGGCCACCCCGCCTGAGCCCTATCAGCCAATAGCCTCCGTCCTCGGCCGGCCCGATCACGGCGCCGCGCCGGCCCAGCGCTCCGAAGGCCGCGCCGATATCGTCCGGAGAAATCCCCGGCACATCCGAGCCCACGATCACCACCTTGCCAGGTGGCAGCCCGCGGAAAAGCCGCCCCATCCGGTCGCCGAGATCGCCCCGCCCCTGCCCGACCCGCCGCAGATGCCCCGGCCAGTCGCGCGACCGCAGCCCTGCCGTATCCGGCGTCACCGCCAGCCACAGGGTCCAGCGCCGTGGCTTGTCGAGCCGCTGGATCAGCCGGGCAACCTGGTGACGGTACCACCAGACTGCCGCCACATGCCCAATCCCCCGCGCCAGCCGGGTCTTCACCCGCCCCGCCCGGGGCTGGCGGATCATGACGACCAGATGCCTTTGCCGCGCCGGGCTCCTCCGGATCACGCGCCCGTTCATCCCTTGTGGAAATATCCGGCCAGCACCCGGCCATAGATCGCCTTCAGCTGGCCGATCTGGGCGATCTCGACGAATTCGTCCACCTGATGCATCGTCCGGCCCACCAGTCCGAATTCCACGACCGGGCAATGATGCCGGATGAAGCGCGCGTCCGAGGTGCCGCCGCTGGTCGAGGCCTCGGGCACCAGCCCGGTCTCGGCCTCGACCGCCGCCGATATCAGATCCGAAAACGCCCCCGGCGGGGTCAGGAAACTCTCGCCCGACACCGCGACCCTGAGCGTCATCTGAACGCCGGTCTCTACCTCGACCCGGGCGGCCTCGGTCTTCAGCCAGGCCGCCAGCGTGTCGGAGGAATGGGCGTCGTTGAAGCGGATATTCACCGTCGCCCGGCAGCTGGCCGGGATGACGTTGTTGGCGGGGTTGCCGGTGTCGATGGTGGTCACCGCCAGCGTCGAGGGATCGAAATGCTCCGTGCCGTCGTCGAGCCGGTGCGCGGCCAGCCGGTCCACCAGCGTCGCCATCGCCGCCACCGGGTTCTTCGCCCGATGCGGATAGGCGGAATGCCCCTGCACCCCGGTTGCGGTCAGATAGCCGGTCATCGAGCCGCGCCGCCCGATCTTCATCATCTCGCCCATCCGTTCGGGGCAGGTCGGCTCGCCGACGATGCAATGGTCCATGCGCTCGCCGTTTTCGGCCATCCAGTCGAGGATGGCCCGGGTCCCGTCCAGCGCCTCGCCCTCCTCGTCGCCGGTGATCGCGATCACGATGGCGCCGTCGGGCGGGGTGTCGCGGGTGAAATCCACCGCCGCCGCCACGAAGGCCGCCACGCCCGATTTCATGTCCACCGCCCCCCGGCCGTACATCCGGCCGCCTTCGGTTTCGGCCCCGAACGGGTCGCGCTGCCAGTCGGCGCGGTCACCGACCGGCACCACATCGGTATGGCCGTTGAAGCCGAGGACCGGTCCGTTCCCGGCATCGCCCCAGCGGGCGAAGAGATTGGCAACGCCGCCCCGGTCGACCCTGGTCACCGCGAAACCGGCCCCGGACAGGAGCCGTTCCAGCAGCACCAGCGCGCCGCCCTCTTCGGGGGTCACCGAGGGGCAGCGGATCAGCTCGGCGGTCAGGGCGACAGGGTCGGTCATCGGGAGCTCCTTCCAGAGCCCGAGCAATAGAGAACCTCCCCGGCGGTCGCAAGCGCGGCCCGGTGGCGGTGATATCAGGCGGGAAGGCAGAGCGTTTCACCGTGAAAGGAAAACCAAATCCCTGAAAAGAAACGATAAAGATATTGAGAATGGGTTAATTAGGGGTAATATGATACCAAACACACGCGGCAAAGCCCAGTCCCGACCTGTAGGGTGCGTGCTTGCACGCACCACCCCTTCGGGAAAGCAATACAAAGACCACGGCCGGTTCCGCCCGCAGTCCTGTCCCCTTCAGCCCAGCACCTCGGTAATCGCTTCGCGGGTCGCGGCGACGACCACGTCCACTTCCTCGCGCGTGATGCAGAGCGGCGGCGCGAAGCCGATGATATCGCCCTGCGGCATCGCCCGCGCGATCACGTCGCGTTTGGCCAGCGCCGCCGCCACGGACGGCCCCGCCTTGCGTGCCGGGTCGAAGAATTTCAGCGGCCTGCTACTTTCAGCCAGTTCCACCGCACAAAGCAGCCCCTCGCCCCGGACATCGGCCACCTGCGGATGCCCGCCGAGTGCCGCCTGCATCTGGTCCTGCAGATAGCCTCCGGTGCGCCCGGCATTCCCGACCAGACCCAATTCGTCGATCAGCTTCAGATTGGCGATCCCGGCCGCCGCTCCGATCGGATGGGCCGAATAGGTCCAGCCATGGCCGATGGGGCCGTTTTCGTCGGTGCCGTTTTCCAGCACCTTCCAGACTCCGTCTGACACGATCGATCCCGAAAGTGGCGCATAGGCCGAGGTCAGGCCCTTGGCGATGGTGATGATATCGGGAGTGATGCCATAGTGATCCGACCCGAACATCGATCCCAGCCGCCCGAAACCGGTGACCACCTCGTCGGCGATCAGCAGGATGTCGTATTTCTTCAGCACCGCCTGAATGGCCGCCCAATATCCGGCCGGCGGCGGCACGATGCCGCCAGTGCCGAGGATGGGCTCGCCGATGAAGGCGGCAATCGTGTCCGGGCCCTCGGCCAGGATCAGCGTCTCCAGCCTGGCCGCGCAATCGGCCGAGAATTCCTCTTCGGACATCGCCGGATCGGCACGCCGCAGGTAATAGGGCGCCTCAGTATGCAGCACCTGCGCCAGCGGCAGGTCGAATTTCCTGTGGAACAGCTCCAGCCCGGTCAGCGACCCGGTCATCAGCCCCGAGCCGTGATAACCGCGCCAACGCGAGATGATCTTCTTCTTATCGGGCCGCCCGAGGATGTTGTTATAGTACCAGACCAGTTTCACATTGGTCTCGTTGGCATCCGAGCCGCCGAGCCCGAAATAGACCTTCGACATGCCCTTCGGCGCCCGGTCGAGCACCATCTTCGCCAGGGTGATCGACGCCTCGGTGCCGTGCCCGACATAGGCGTGATAATAGGCCAGTACGCGCGCCTGTTCGGCGATGGCCTCGGCGATCTCGGGGCGGCCATAGCCGACATTGACGCAATAGAGCCCCGCGAAAGCATCCAGCATCTGCCGCCCGTCGCGGTCGGTGATATAGACCCCCTCGCCGGTCGAGATCACCCGGGACGGGGTCTCGCCCCGCGCGTGCTGGGCAAGATGGGTGGAGGGGTGGAAGAAATTCTCGCGGTCCCATTCGGCGAGCAGATCGTTTTTCAGCATGGCTTGTCTTTCTGGCAGGGTTTGGCGCAAACTATCAGCGGGCTGTGCGGAAAAGATGCGAATTCCGCCTCAGCGCGCCGAAATCCCGCGGAATTGGGAGGGTTGTGAGTAAAATGGTCGAATTGGACACCCTTGACCGGAAAATCCTGCATGAGGTGCAGCTGAACAACCAGCTGACCTCGGCGGAGCTGGCGGAAAGGGTCGGTCTGTCGGCGAGCTCGGCGCAGCGGCGGCTGAACCGGCTGCGGCGCGACAAGGTCATCCGAGGCGACGTTTCGGTTATTTCGGGGGAGGATGTGGGGCGGACGCTGACGCTGATCGTCTCGGTCCAGCTGGAGCGCGACCGGTCCGATATCATCGACCGGTTCCGCAAGTCGGTGCGCGAGGCGGCGGTGGTGATGAGTGCCTATTACATCACCGGGGACAGCGACTTCATGCTGATCGTCTCGGCCCGGGATATCGCGGAATATGAGGCGTTTTCGCGCAGTTTTCTCAGCGACAATCCGGCGATCAAGAGTTTCAAGACCACGGTGGTGCTGGACCGGATCAAGGCGGGGTTTTACATTCCGCCCTGGGAGTGACGCCTCAGGATTCTAAACCCATCAGGTCTGCGGCGATCTCGGGGACCTCTTCGGGGGCACCGGCAAGGGCGTCGGCTTCGGCCATGTGCAACTCGCCCTCTTCGGCATAGCCCCAGAGCGCGCCGATGGAGGGGATGTCGTTGTTGCGGGCGCCGAAAATGTCGTGGCGGCGGTCGCCGATCATCAGGCAACGCGCCGGGTCGGCGCCGGTTTCGGCAAGCGCATGGGCCAGAAGGTCGGTCTTGTCGGCATTGGTCCCGTCGAGTTCGGAGCCGAACAGCCCGTCGACATAATGCGAAATCCCGAAATGGTCGAGGATCTCCTGGGCGTAGACATGGGGCTTGGAAGTCGCGATCCAGAGGCCCCCGCCCAGGGCTCGCAGCCCTTCCAGCATCTCGTCGATATCGTCATAGACATCCGCCTCGAACATGCCCTCGCGCCCGTAGCGTTCGCGGTAATGCCCCAAGGCCGCCTCCAGATCAGCCCCTTCGCCCAGGAGCACGCCGAAGCTTTCCTTCAGGGGCGGGCCGATGCACCAGGTGAGGTCTTCCGGGCCGGGCAACTCGTCGGCACCCATTTCGGTGAGCGCATGGAGGATCGAGCGGGTGATGCCCACTTTCGGGTCGATCAGCGTGCCGTCGAGGTCGATGAAAACTGCCTGCATCATTTCCTCATGAAGGGTTTTGCGGATTTACACTGACGGGGGGCGGGATCGCAAGGTCAGGCGGCAGCTCGGTGACAAAATCGGTCAAGTTAATAAAGGTACTATGATGCGGCCCTGATTTATTGAATAGTGATTATTTTTCTCATAATTGTTAACCTTTTTGTTAAAAGATTGTTAACATTTTTAATCAATTCTCTCATTAATCGTCGGTTAATTTCTGCATGTATCGCGAATAAATCCAGAGATTACAAGGCACTGGATGGAAATTTCCCTCCATTATTCGCTTCCCCCCGGGGCGAACCCGATGCGTCACCAGTCCTGCCCGTTTCCATTCAACGTTTCACTGACAGGAGCGACACATGTTCCCTCTCCCGAAGATATTTCGCCCCGGCCTGAGCAAAGTAGGTCTGATCGGAGCGGCCCTTGCAATAACGCCCATGCAGACCGCCTTTGCCCAGGAGGCAGGCGCTGTGCCCGATGAGCTGAAATTCGGCATTCACGGCTCGCGCACCCTTGGCACGCATCTCTTGCCCAATCTGCTGGAAGGCTATGCGGCCGAGATAGGGGGCAGTTACCGGATCGTCGAAGACGGCTCGGTCAAGGAGCGCACGATCACCATTACCGGCCCGGATGGGGCGGTGGTCGCCGAGGTCGATCTGCATACCTATGGTTCCGGCAGCGCATTTCCCGCGCTGGCCGAGGGGCAGGCGGTGCTTGGTATGGCAGACCGGCGGATGAAGGACAGCGATCTTGAGAAGCTGGCGCCTGCGGGCATTCCCGACTTGCGGGGGACCGAGAACGAGATCCTGCTGGGTGTCGATGGGATCGTCGTCGTGGTGCATCCCGACAACCCGGTGCGCAATCTCAGTTTCGAGGAATTGTCGCTGATCTATTCCGGCGAGGTCACCAACTGGAACCAGCTGGGCGGGATCGATGCGCCGATTACGGTGCATTCCTTCCCGGACGGCTCGGGCGACCGCTCGATCTTCCTGTCGCGCGCGGTGGAGCCGTTTGGCCGGACCGAAACCGAGGCCGCCGTGGAGCATACCGAATACCGCCAGGTTCCCGAGGCGGTCGTGCAGGATATCGGTGCCATCGGCTTTCTCGGTCGGACCTATGTCGGTGACGAGGCACGGATAGTCCCGATACGCGAGCAATGTGGACTGATTTCGCAGCCTTCAAATTTCCGTATGAAAACTGAAGGTTACGCCATGTCCCGGCGGATCTATCTTTACAAGGCCCCGGGCGAGCTTCCCCCGGTTGCCCAGGCACTGCTCGATTTCGCCTTCTCGGATCGCGGTCAGGAAATCATCACCGAAACCGGCTTTGTCGACCGCCAGCTCGAAACCATCCGCATGGCCGACATGTTCACTGACCTCACCCATGCGCCGACCGAGCCGGAGTTCAATCCGGTCGTCTATTCCAAATTCGTCGATGACCTCCAGGATGCCGAGCGCCTGTCGGTGGCCTTCCGCTTCAACCTCGGCTCGACGACGCTGGAGCCCCAGTCGCTGCGCAATGTCGAGGACCTGGTCGAAAGCCTCAAGGGCGGCACGTTCCAGGGCAAGGAGCTGGTCTTCGCCGGGTTCGCTGATGCTTTGGGCGGGTTTGACACCAACCAGGCGCTGGCGCTGCAGCGGGCCGAGACGGTGCGCGGGATCGTCGCCGACAAGCTCGGGCCCGATGCCGCGGACAATATCACCCTCACCGGCCAGAGCTATGGCGAGCTGATGCCCTATCTCTGCAACGAGGACGAGTTCGGCCGCGCCGCCAACCGCCGGGTTGAGGTCTGGGTGCGCGACAAACTGGGTGCCGTGCCTTCGAACTGAATGGCGGGCAATAACCCGCTGCCACCAGGCAGATGCAATCCCCCTTCAAGGGGGATTGCGCTTTTTTGACGTGCCGCTGCCAAGCCCCGGGAGCACCGCCCGTCAGGTAAAATGCCCGTCGCCGAAGTACAGGATAACGGCCACGGTCACCGCCATCAGGAACGCCGAGGTCCCAAGGCTGAGGAGCACCGAGGTCTCGCGTTCCTCGGTGTTCCAGCGCCGGGGCCGCACGCCCTTCCAGAGAAACACCAATTGGCCTGCCAGGTTGATGGCTACGATATTCGCCATCACGATGGCCATCGCCAGCCCTGCCTCGACATAATGCCCGGCTCCGACCAGCAGCCCGAAGGCGGTCACCGGCGGCAGCAGGGCCGCCGCCACCATCACCCCGACCAGGCCGGAGGTCTCGCCGCGCGCCACCATCAGGGCTGCCGCTGCCCCCGAGGCCAGCGGCAGGGCGGCATTGTCCAGTCCCAGAGGGGCTGAAAAGTCCATGAGCGAGGAATCGAGATTGACCGGAAACAGCAGCCCGAGCCCCACCGCCAGCGCGATCCCGACCACAAGGCCTGCCCCCAGCGCTTTTGCCCCCAGCAGCAGCATCGCCCGGTTGCCCAAGGCCGTCCCGAAGGAAAACGCCAGGATCGGCCCCAGGAGGGGGGCGATCACCATCGCACCAATGACCACCGCCACCTGATCCGAATTCAGCCCGATGGCGGCGACAAAGATCGCCAGCGCGACCTTCAGGAGGTAGTCCACGCTCAGCTGCGCGCCCAGGCGGACATTCTCGAATATTTCCTCGCGGGTCGAGCGGGCCTCTTCATCCGCGTCGCGCTCTGCCTCTTCGGGCTCGGGCAGGACCGCTTCGACGGCCTGGGCGACCAGCTGCCAGTCCTCGGTTCCTTCCATCCGTTCAGAGATGGTGTCCAGCACGTCCTGCAGGTGCGTCGCCTCGACGATGGCAACGAAATGCACCCGGTCGCGCATGTCGGTCTCGCGCGACCGCCACCAGTTCTGCGGCTCCAGCCCCTTCAGGCAATCGCCGATACCTTCCGCCCGGTCTTCGGGCACAATGATGTTGACCAGACGGAAGGGCATCGCCGGGCCTGCCTTAGCGAGCCGGGCCGATGGCCGGGTCAGCCCTCGACATATTTGCGCCAGTCATGTTCCTCGCGGAACCCCAGGACCTCGCGGATCTTGCGGTTGGAATAGATCGCCTCGTTCTCACCCAGCTCGCGGCTTTGCGGCACGCCCTTGTAGAAGCGTTCGATCAGTTCGGCGCTGGGGATGTTCATGCCGTTGGTGTCGTTACCGGCATTGAACACCTGAAACCCGAGCCCGTCCTTCTTCAGGCACAGATCGACGATCTGGCCAAGGTCGCGGGCATCGATATAGCAGAATGCGTTGCGGCGGCGGGTTTCGGGATTGGCGAACCAGTCCTTGAACATCGGGTATTCATGGGGCTCGATCACATTGCCGATCCTCAGCGCATAGATATCCGCCCCGAACCGCCCGGCAAAGGCCCGCGCCGTCGCCTCGTTGCAGACCTTCGACAGGGCATAGCTGTCATGGGGGTCGGTGTCATTGTCCTCTTCCAGCGGGATCGACTTCGGGTCGCGGTCGCCATCGGCGAAGCAGACGCCATAGGTGGTTTCCGACGAGGCGACGACGATCTTCGAGATGCCCAGCTTGCAGGCAGCTTCGATGACGTTGTAGGTGCCGATGGTGTTGACCGCGAAGGTCTCGTTGTCGGGCTCGATCAGGATGCGCGGGATGGCGGCGAAATGCACCACGGCATCGAATTTCGGCACGCCCTTGCCGGCGATCATTTCGTCGAAACCGGCCCATTGGGTCAGGGCGTTGAACATCTGGCCCGAATCCGTGATATCGGCTTTCAGGTTGTCCACGCCGTCCACATCCAGCGGCACCAGATCGACATTCACCACCCGGTGCCCCTGCCCGAGCAGATACGGCACCACATGCCGCCCCGCCTTGCCCGATCCGCCTGTGAACAATATCCGCATCGTCAGTCTCCTTCGTCGTAGAACGGCGTCATCTGGACCACAATCACCGCGTTTTCCTCTAGCGCCCGGTCCATAAGCGCCCGTTCCTCATCCCCGATTTCGGCCCCGTCCGCCAGTTGTTCCTCCAGCGTCCCGTGCCCGGTGACGTCCAGCGGCGCGAGATCGGCCTGTTTCAGGATCGCCACCGTCTCGCGCACCGCCTCGGCCTCATCGACCCCCGAGGCATAACACAGGATAGCCGCCCCGGTCGCCCCGTCCGGCAGCCCGTCATTGGCGCTCCGCCCGACCTCGACGAGGAGGGTGTAGACTTTCTGCCGGTTTGGTTCTCCCTGTTTGTCAGCCATTCAGCGCGCAACGTTTCAGTACATGAATAAGATCACCGACGTCGCCAGGGCCAGCCTGCGTGCGGTAATCGAGCGGCCCGACGCCGATCGCTCGCCCTACATCGTCGGTGAAGTTCTGCAGATTTTCAAAAAACTCTTCGACCTCGGCTTGGCTATGCGCGCCGAGCTTCACGCCTTCTCGAAAAGTCCGCACGTCCGAATGAGAGATCATTCTGTTTCGAGCGGGCTTGATTATTTCGCGATAACGCGTGAGGTCCGCAACCAGACTATCTATTTCCGGCGTCAGCTTGCCAGCTTTGCCGACCTCTTCCACGACCCAGCACACGGAGAGGTTCTGCCTCCCATAGGTCCCTGCCGGGTCCGTTAGGCGACCAATTCGCAGAATGATGAGTTCAATTAGCCACTCGTTCAAATCCTCAAAAAACCAGCAGGCTGCTTTCGTCAGGGCGGCGTCGGTTTCACTGTCGCCGCTCGCATACAAGGCTAGGTATGTGTTGAACGCACCTCGGAGCTTAATGCACTCCTCGCGGAACGCCCTGAAATCGTCCCCCAACTTTTCAAGCGCCTCAGTCACGCAACAACTCGTTGATCCCGGTCTTCGAGCGCGTCTGCGCGTCCACGCGCTTAACGATCACCGCGCAATAAAGGTTCACCCCGTTCTTCGACGGCAACGACCCCGATACCACCACCGAATAGGGCGGCACCTCGCCATACATGACCTCGCCGGTCTCGCGGTCTACGATCTTGGTGGATTTCCCGATAAAGACCCCCATCCCGAGGACCGAGCCCTCACGGACGATACACCCTTCGACCACCTCTGACCGCGCCCCGATGAAGCAATTGTCCTCGATGATCGTCGGCCCGGCCTGCATCGGCTCCAGCACCCCGCCGATGCCGACGCCGCCCGACAGGTGCACGTTCTTGCCGATCTGCGCACAGGACCCGACCGTCGCCCAGGTATCGACCATGGTGCCCTCGTCGACATAGGCACCAAGGTTGACGAAACTCGGCATCAGCACAACGCCCGGCGCGATATAGGCCGACTTGCGGACCACGCAGTTCGGCACGGCGCGGAACCCGGCCGCGCCCCACTGGTTCTCGCCCCAGCCCTTGAACTTCGAATCCACCTTGTCCCACCAGCCGCTGCCCTGAGGCCCGCCCGACTGCGGCTCCATGTCCTTGATCCGGAAACCCAGAAGCACCGCCTTCTTGGCCCACTGGTTCACATGCCACGACCCGTCCGCCTGCCGCTCGGCGACCCGCAAGGCCCCGCCATCCAGCGCGTTCAGCGTGTCCTCGATGGCCTCGCGCCTCTCGCCCGAGGTGCTTGGCGTGATACTGTCGCGCGCTTCCCAGGCGGCTTCGATGGCGGTTTCCAGGGCTGCGGTATCCATGGTCTTCCTTTGCATATCCGGTCGCGGGGCAGCTGACGCATTTCCCGGACTGACGGCATCGCCTTTCGCTGCCTCTCGGCTGCGCCTCGAACGCGAAAAGCGATCCCTTGTTTCTATCTGGCCCGGAAACGCTCTATATGGCAGGGCAACCCGGGCCGCAACGCTGCAATGGTGCCAAAACGGAACGGGGGACTGACAGGAGGACGCCCATGACCGAGCCCCGCAACCGCCGCCATCTCCTGCGCGATGCCGGAGAAGACCGCCGCGAGGCCAAGGTCCAGCCCGTCACGCCGCAGACCCTGTCGCCCTCCTACCGGCTGGCCTTCGACGATCCCGATTTCATGATCCGCGAGGAACTGCGCCCGGTGCGGCTGCAACTGGAACTGCTCAAGACCGAGATGGCGCTGACCGAGGCCGGGATCACCTCGACCATCGTGCTGTTCGGCGGGGCGCGCATTCCGCCACCCGAGCACAAGGACAAGGCCCGCACCGAGACCCTGGCCAGCCTCTCGGCCTTCTATGACGAGGCCCGCGAATTCGCCCGGCTCTGCACCCTGAAGAGCCTCGAAAAGGGTGGCAGCGAGGACGTGATCTGCACCGGCGGCGGCCCCGGGGTGATGGAGGCCGGATGCCGTGGAGCCGAAGACGCGGGCGGGCGGTCCCTGACCCTCAACATCGTCCTTCCCCACGAGCAGGCCCCCAACGAATACGCTACGCCCGAGCTCTGCTTCAACTTCCACTATTTCGCCATCCGCAAGATGCATTTCCTGATGCGTTGCCGGGCGCTGGCGGTCTTTCCCGGCGGTTTCGGCACCCTCGACGAGCTGTTCGAAACCCTGACCCTCGTGCAGACCCGCCGCATGGAGCGCATTCCGATCATCCTTTTCGGGCGCGATTTCTGGGAGCGTATCATCAACTGGCAAGCGCTGGCCGAGGCCGGGACTATCGGCGCCGACGACCTGAAGCTCTTTCGCTTTGTCGAAACCGCCGCCGAGGCGATGGAAGTTATCGGGAACTGGGACGCAGACGCGGCCTGATCGAGACCATCGGCGCAGGCAGAGGGGCCGGGTCGGTCAGGATGTATTCGACCAGGATCGTCTGCTGCAGGAAGCTCTGGTTGTCGTCCGAGATCAGGGTGATCCGGGTGACCCCGCCCGCATCCGCCCAGACCGCGATCCCTTCCATGTTGTCGAGATCGCCGAAATCGGTCTCCAGCAGCGTTTCCTCACCCCCGAACCCGTCCGGTCCGAGCGCGAACCGCCTGATCCGGGTCCGGAACCCGGCCAGCATCCGAAAATCCCGCTCCAGTAGGTAGAGCCGCCCATCGGGGCCGAACTCCGCCCCCGAAACCAGGAACGGCCCGCCATCACGGCGGAGCGTGTAAGGCGTCGACCAGCGCCCGCCGTCATGGACATAGACCGGAAACGGCCGTGTCAGCGTGCCGGAGCGTTCGGGGATGGCATGAAGCCGCCCGCCCCGGTCGATGGCCAGCGCCTCCAGCGACGAGTTGTTCTGCAACACCCCGTAATCCGGCACCCGCGCCAGTTCGCGGGCCGCCTCGTCCAGCCGCTCGTAAGCCCAGACCCGGTGATTGGCCTCAAAGGAGACATAGATCGTGCCGTCAGCCCCGACGGCGATCCCCTCGGCATCGATATCATATTGCCGCACCGGCGCGCCGAACGGGTCCAGCAGGGGGCCGTGCCGGTCCATTTCGATACCGGTCAGCCGTCCGTCCTCGCGGATCAGCCGCCCCTCGGCATAGGTCCCCCGGTCTGAGACGGCGATGAAGCGGCGGCCTTCGTCCAGAACCGCCAGCGCCGAATAGCCGCCGAACCCGTCGAAATCCTCCTGCCAACGCAGCTGCGCGTCAAAGACCAGAGGCGCGCCCAGGGCCGGCAGTCCCGGCAGCCCGATCAGGATGATCGCGAAAATCCGCAGACCCGCCCGCAGACCTGCCCGCAGACCTGAGCGCAGACCTGAGCGCAGTCCTGAGCGCAAACCTCCCCCCAACCCCCCTCCCAGGGGGAGGGGGGCCACCCGACCTCGACATCGGGGGGCGCCCCTCACCCATTGGGAGAGGGGGCGGGGGAGAGGGGATGCAGGCAATTTCAACACTGCAGGAGATGCATCAATTCTCCAGCACCGCCCGGCATTGCTGCGGTAGGTCGGCCAGGACCAGTTCGCGTTTGGGCTGGGGTTTCGGCGCGTCGGGATCGGGCTTGGCCGGTTCCAGCGCGTCGGTCACCCACCAGACGGCCTCCTCGCAGCCGTCGCCCGCCGGGATCGGGTCCTGTTCCTCACAGCCGCCGACCCCCTCGGGGCAGTGCAGGCGGACGTGGAAATGGGTGTTATGTCCCCACCAGGGCCGGATCTTGCGCAGATAGGACCGGTCCCCGGTCTCGTCGGCGCACATCCTGAGCTTGGCCGGCGCGGTGATGAAGATCCGCGCCACCGCCGGGTCCTGCGCGGCCGCCTTCAGCACCTCATGATGCGCCCGCGTCCAGTTGCCATTGACCGACCGCTGATCGCCCGAGCGCACGTTCAGCGACGAAATGCTCTCGCGCTGGCCGGTTGACAGGCTCAGGCTGCGCGGTGGCAACAGCCAGATATCGGCATCGAGCCCCATCTGGTGCGACGCATGTCCGCCATTCATCGGCCCGCCCCGCGGCTGCGAGATGTCACCGACATAAAGCCCCGCCCAGCCCGGCAGACCGCTGACCCGCTGCGACAGCCTCTGGATGAAGGCAATCGTGTCGGGATGGCCCCAGTTCCGGTTGCGGCTGAGGCGCATCGCCTGCCAGGTCGGCCCGGTCTCGGGCAGTTGCACGGCCCCTGCGAGGCAGCCCTTGGAATAGAAGCCCAGCGCGTAAGGCTTGTGCTCGGACGGCGTTGACCGGGCGCTGAACAGGGTCTTGGCGGGGGTCTCCGCCGCCAGCGGGCTAGACGCCAGGAGGAGCGCGGTCAGGATCGACAGGAAGCGGGTCATCGGATTGGGCCTCATGCTCGGTTTTGACCCAGTATAGCAGAACAAGGCCGATTGCGAAAAGTGCGATGAGGGGCGTGACGCCAAGACGCTGCGAACCGGTCATTTCGGTGACCACCCCGATCGACAGCGGGGCGATGAACGAGGTCGCCTTGCCGGTCAGCGCATAAAGCCCGAAGGCCTCGGTCATCCGCCCGGGCTGCGCCTGATGCACCATCATCGTGCGCGACGCCGCCTGCAGCGACCCGCCCGCCGCCCCGATGATCGCGCCGCAGAGATAGAAGACGATATCCGGCAGTTTCGAGGTTTCGGCGACCTCGAAGATCAGAAAGGACGTGCGCGAGGTCGAGATGATCAGCGTGCAGACCAGGGTCAGGGTCACGATGCAGAACACCACCACCGGCTTCGGCCCCATCGCCTTGTCGATCTTGCCCCCGACCCAGGCCCCGATGGCCCCGGTAAACGCCGCCAGTATCCCGAAAATCCCTATTTCGGTGATCGACCAGTCCAGCACCCCCGCCGCATAGATGCCACCGAAGGTATAAAGCCCGTTCAGCGCGTCGCGATAGAACATCGACGAGCCGAGATAGGCGAACATGCTCGGTGTCTGCGGCAGGTTTCCGATGGTCCGGGCCAACTCGCTCAGCCCCTTCTGCACGGCGTTTCCCGTCTTCACCTTGCGCGCCACATCCGGCACCCAAAGGAAGAACGGGATCATGAACAGCGCATACCAAAGCCCGGTGATCGGTCCCGAGGACCGTGTCCCCTCGCGCGTCCCGGGATCGAGCCCGAGGATCGGTTCCATGCCGAGCAGCGTTTTGCCAGCATCGTTCTCGGCAAGGAACAGAAGCATGACCACGAGGATCACCAGCCCGCCCACATAGCCGAGCGCCCAGCCTGAACCCGACAGCGCCCCGACTTCCTCCTTTGGCACCAGATCAGGCAGGATGGCGTTGTTGAACGTCGTCGAGAACTCGACCCCGATCAGCGCCACGCCGAAGGCCACCAGCACCCAAATGGTGTTCTCCATCCCCGGCACCGCGAACCACAGGCCCGCCGAGCCCAGCACGATGAACACCGAAAAGAACAGGATCCACGGCTTGCGCGGCCCCGTCGCATCGGCAATGGCACCCAGGATCGGCGCACAGATGGCGATGATGATCCCGGTCACGCCCACCGCGAACCCCCAGATCGCCTGCCCCTCGACACTGTCGGAGGCGACGGCGGAGGCAAAGTAAGGCGCGAAGATGAAGGTCAGCAGGAGCGTGTGAAACGGCTGCGTCGCCCAGTCGAACAGCATCCAGCCCCAGCGGGCCTTGCCATCGGCGCTTTGTATCTCGGCCATCCCTGCTCCCCTTGCGTTTGCGCGCGATATGACAGGGGAAGGGGCGGGCAGGCAAGCCCTCTTCGGGTCGCTGCCCCGAACGGGCGGGTGCGCGTCCCGAGGCAATACGTGGGTGGGCCGGACACGCCCTTGCGCTCCCGATCCGCACAAGCTAGGCGTTCCGAAGAACCCGGACAGGCCGCCGATGCAACGCCACGCCACCTTTGAAGACCTGCCGCAATCGTCCCGGGGCGCCGCCGTCGCCATGGGCAATTTCGACGGGGTCCATCTCGGGCATCAGTCGGTCATCGCCCTGGCCCGCGCCGCCTCGGGACAGCTCGACTGTCCGCTCGGGGTCATCACCTTCGAGCCGCATCCCCGCGCCTTTTTCGCCCCCGACACCCCGGACTTCCGGCTGATGAATGCCGACAGCCGGGCGCACCGGCTGGAGAAACTGGGGATCGGCCTGCTCTACGAATTGCCCTTCGACCATGTCCTCGCCGCGATGAGTGCCGAGGATTTCGTCCGGCTTGTCCTCGTCGGCGGCCTCGGCATCCGCCATCTCGTCGTCGGGGCCGATTTCCGCTTCGGCAAGGGCCGGGGCGGCGATGCGGCGCTCCTGCGCGACATGGGCCAGGCGCTCGGCTTCGGCGTCACCATCGCCCCCCTGGTGACCGACGGCGCAGGCGATGTCTCGTCCACCGCCATCCGCGCCGCCTTGACTGAAGGCCGGCCCGAAGACGCCGCGCGGATGCTCGGCCACTGGCACCGGATCGACGGCACCGTCCAGACCGGGGCGCAGCGCGGCCGCGATCTCGGCTTTCCGACCATCAACGTCCCGCTCATCGGCCTGCACCTGCCGCGTTTCGGGGTCTATGCCGTCACCGTCGATATCCTGACCGGGCCGCACCGGGGCCGCCACGGTGGTGCCGCCTCGATCGGCACCCGCCCCACCTTTGGCGAGAACCTTCCCAACCTCGAGGTCTATCTGCTTGATTTCAAAGGCGATCTCTATGGCGCGGAGGTCTCGGTGGCCCTGGTCGCCTTCCTCCGCGACGAGGCGAAATTCGACGATACCGAGGCACTGATCGCGCAGATGCGCAAGGACGTCTCCCGGACCCGCGCCGCGCTCGCCGGTATTTGACCCTTCCCTCGCCGCCCGGATCGCGCCATATCTGGCCCCATGTCCGACGACCCCATCGACCGCTCCAAGATCCGCCCCCGCTTCTGGGAGCGCTTTCCCTTGGAGGAACTTCCCCGCCACGAATGGGAAGCACTCTGCGACGGCTGCGGCAAATGCTGCCTGCTGAAACTGGAGGACGCCGAGACCGGCGAGGTCGAATATACCAACGTCTCCTGCCGCCTGCTCGACAATCAAACCTGCCGCTGCGGCAATTACGCGCTCAGAAAGCAGATCGTGAAGGATTGCGTCGTCATCCGCCCGGACAATATCGAGCGGGTTCTCGACTGGATCCCGCTGACCTGCGCCTATCGGCTGGTCCATGACGGCCAGCCCCTGCCCGATTGGCACCCGCTGATCTCGGGTCGGCCCGAAAGCGTGCATGAGGCGGGGATTTCGCTGGCCGGGCAGATGATCCCCGAATACGAGATCAACGAGGACGATCTCGAAGACTACTCGCTGGAAGGAATGCTCTGATGTGGTTCACCTCCGACAATGCCGGCCCCGCCGCCCCGGAAGTCATCGACGCGGTGTCGCGCGCCAACGAGGGCTATGCCGCCTCCTATGGCAGCGACGAGATCATGGACCGGGTCCGCGCCCGTATCCGCGAGATTTTCGAAGCCCCTGAGGCGGCGGTCTATCTGGTCGCCACCGGCACCGCCGCCAACGCCCTGGCGCTCGCCTGCCTCTGCCCGCCCTGGGGCACCGTCTACTGCCACCGCAACGCCCATATCGAGGAGGACGAATGCGGAGCCCCGGAATTCTATACCGGCGGGTCCAAGCTGACCCTGCTCGACGGTCCGGATGCGCGGATCGACCCGGACGCGCTCCGCGACGCCATCGGCTTCACCGCCCGAGCCGGGGTCCATAATGTCCAGAAGGGCGCGCTGTCGATCACCAATATCACCGAAACCGGAGCCGCCTATTCGGTGGCCGAGGTCGAGGCCCTGACCACCATCGCCCGGGCCCACGACATCCCCGTCCATATGGACGGCGCCCGTTTCGCCAACGCGCTGGCCGCCACCGGCGCCAGCCCGGCCGAGATGACCTGGAAGGCCGGTGTCGACATCCTCAGCTTCGGCGGCACCAAGAACGGCTGCATGGGTGTTGAGGCCGTGGTGATCTTCGATCCTGCGCGCGCCTGGGAATTCGAACTGCGCCGCAAACGCGGCGGGCATCTGTTTTCGAAACACCGCTACCTGTCGGCCCAGATGGAGGCTTATCTCACCGACGATCTCTGGTTGCGGCTTGCCAATCGGGCCAACGCCATGGCCAGGCTGTTGTCGCGGGGCCTTGTGCAGACCGATGGGGCGAAGCTGCTGCACCCCACCGACGCCAACGCGGTCTTCGCCGCCTGGCCCCGGGCGGGGCACAAGAGGGCGCAGGCGGCAGGCGGGAAATACTATTTCTGGCCTTTCAACCAGACCCTCGACGGCCCGGACGAGGCGCTGTTGTCGGCAAGGCTGGTCTGCAACTGGGCCACGACCGAGGACGAGGTCGACCGTTTCGTCGGTCTGGTCCAGGGCGGGTGAGACCGCGTCCCGGAGACAGGCAACCCAGCCGGCGGGACCGACCGGCATCGCCGCTTTTGTCCCGGGGACCGCGCGCCAACTCCGTCCTCCTCCCCCTGACAGGGCGGGGCGATCGCATTTGGGCGCCGCGGGTCCGTGGCGCAGGATTTGCGCGCATCACTCAAACCCTGATCCGGCGAATTCCAGATCCGGCTTCCCGATCCCCCCGATCCGAAATGAGGGCAAGGACCGCCCTCGGGTGGGCGTTGTCCGGTGCTCTCCGCGAGGCACTTTATGGCGCCATTGCATCCGAGCGCGCCGCTTTCAGCCCGTGTCGGCAAAACGCCCGGTGCTGGTCGCGCCGGGCAAGGGTTGAGCGGCGCGCGATGAGGGGCGCAAGAGTTTGTATTTGTACGCGTACCGGAACTCGTGTCTTGGTCCCGGCTGGCGGGTCCGAGATCACCGTATGCGATTGCCCTGCCCTGACAGGGGGAGGGGGACAGCCGGAGGCATATTTTGGGCGGAGGAGCGGCAGCCGGGACCGGTGCTTTGGTCGCAAGGGCCGCGCATCGAAGGGCCGCTGTCAGCGCTTTCCGGCCCCGCCATGGCCGCAAATCCCGGCAACCGGATGACCCCGAAAGCCGCCGAACTCTTGCCCGGGATCTTCCGCGCCTGGTTCGCCGCGAGAGGCTGGCAGCCGCATCGCCACCAGCTCGACCTGCTCGCCCGCGCCGCCGATCCCGCCACCCTCCTGATCGCGCCCACCGGTGGCGGCAAGACCCTGGCCGGGTTCCTGCCCAGCCTCATCGATCTCGCCGCCACTCCGCATCAGGGCATGCACACGCTTTACGTCTCGCCCCTGAAGGCGCTGGCCGCAGATATTCGCCGCAACCTGCAGATCCCCGCCTCCGAGCTTGGTCTCGATATCCGCATCGAGGACCGCACCGGTGACACAAGGCAGGCCGCCCGCCAGCGCCAGCGGGCTGATCCGCCCCAGATCCTCCTGACCACCCCGGAATCGCTGGCGCTGATGATCTCCTACGAAGACGCCCCGCGCATTTTCGCAGGGCTCAAGCGCGTCATCATCGATGAAATCCACGCGCTTGCTGAGAACAAGCGCGGCGACCAGCTGATGCTGGCGATGTCCCGGCTGCAGGCGCTCCGCCCCGATCTCCGCCGGGTCGGCCTGTCGGCCACCGTCGAGGACCCCGAAGCCCTCGCCGCCTTCCTCGCCCCCGCCCATGCGCCGGCAACCATCCTGAATGCCGATCCCGGCCCCACCCCCGAAATCACCATCCTCGAAACCGAACACCCGCCGCCCTGGTCCGGCGAGGGCGGGCGCTATGCGGTGGCCGAGGTGATGGCAGCGGTACGCGCAGCGAAGATGACCCTCATCTTCATCAACACCCGCGCCCAGGCCGAGCTGTTCTTCCACGCGCTCTGGGCCGCCAATGACGAGGATCTGCCCATCGGCATCCATCACGGCTCGCTGGCGCTGGAGGCGCGCAAGAAGGTCGAGGCGGCGATGGTGACCGGCGGGCTTCGCGCCATCGTCTGCACCGGCAGCCTCGACCTCGGCATCGACTGGGGCGATGTCGATCTGGTGATCCAGGTCGGCGCCCCGAAGAACGTCAAGCGCCTTGTCCAGCGCATCGGCCGCGCCAATCACCGCTACGACACGCCGTCGCGCGCGATGCTGGTCCCCGCCAACCGTTTCGAGCTGATCGAATGCCGCGCCGCCCTCGACGCCGCCCTCAAGGGCGAGCTTGACGGCACCCCGCGCAGCGCCGCCCCGCTCGATGTCCTCTGCCAGCACATCCTGATCCGCGCCTGCTCCGGCCCCTTTGACGCCACCGACCTCTTCCGCGAGGTCCGCGCCGGCCCCTACCGCGCCCTGACCCGCGCCCAGTTCGACGACTGCCTCGACTATTGCGCCACCGGCGGCTACGCCTTCCGTGCCTATGACCGCTGGCAGCGGCTGGTCGAACGCGACGGCAAATGGCAGCTCCGCGACCCCCGCAAAACCCGCAACATCCGCATGAATATCGGCACCATCGCCGATACCGAGACCCTGAAGGTGCGGATGCGCGGTCGCGGTCAGCCGCTTGGCGAGGTGGAGGAGGCGTTTGCCGCCAACCTCGTCCCCGGCGACACCTTCCTGATCGGCGGGCGGACGGTGCGCTATGAGGGCTTGCGCGAAATGACCGTCGAGGTCACGAAAGGCACGACGTCCAAACCCAAGATCGCGGTGTTCTCCGGCCTCCGGATGGCAACCTCGGTACAACTGGCGCACCGGGTCCTCAGGATGCTGTCGGACCGCGAGGGATGGCGGGACCTGCCTGACTACATGCGCTCCTGGCTGGAGGTGCAGGACGAAATCTCGGCCCTCCCCGGCCCCGACACCCTGCTCGCCGAAAGCTTCCCCCGCGCCGATCAGCACTATTTCTGCCTCTATTCCTTCGCCGGCAAGAACGCCAACCAGACCCTCGGCCTGTTGCTGACAAGGCGCATGGAGGCGGCGGGGCTGGAGCCTATCGGCTTTGTCGCCACCGACTACGCGCTGGCCATCTGGGGCCTGAAGCCGGTCGAGGACGCCGCCCCGCTGCTGACGCCCGAAGGCATGCGCGACGGGCTGGACAGCTGGCTGGCCGAGAATTCGGTGATGAAGCGGACCTTCCGGGCGGCAGCGGTGATCGCGGGGCTGATCGAGCGCAACACGGTCGGGGTAAAAAAGTCCGGACGGCAGGCGACGTTTTCCTCCGACATCCTCTATGACACGCTCAGAAAATACGACCCCGATCACCTGCTGATGCGGATCACCCGCGAAGAGGCGCAGCGCGGGCTGGTGGATTTCGACCGGATCGAGGAAATGCTGGCCCGGGGCGGCAAGGGCCTCGTCCATATCCGCGCGCCCCATGTCACGCCCTTCGCCGCGCCGCTGATCCTCGAGGTCGGCAAGGTGCCGATCTGGGGCGAGGGACGCGAAACGATGCTGGCCGAGGAGGCCGAAAGGCTGATGAGCGATGCAGGACTGACACAGGTCTGAAAATCCGCGTCGCAACCAGCTTGCGGCACTGGATTTGTTCCTGTTTTGTATCAGCCATGAAGATCCACGGATTCTCCCTCAACGGTGCCGATCTGACCGCCCTGCCGAGCGGCGCGCTGTGGTGGGCAGAGGCGCGGCTGCTCTGCGTCTCGGATCTGCATCTGGGCAAGTCCGAACGCCAGGCCCGGCGCGGCACCGCACTGCTGCCGCCCTACGAGACCCGCGAGACCCTGGCGAAACTGGCGGAGGACGTCACCGCCTATGATCCGCAGACGGTGATCTGCCTCGGCGACAGTTTCGACGATCTCGCCGCCGCCGAGGCGCTGACATACGAGGACCGCAACCGGCTGACGGCGCTGATGGCCGGGCGGCGCTGGATCTGGATCGAGGGCAACCACGATCCCGGCCCGGTCGAGATCGGCGGCAGCCATATCACCGAGATCGAACGGGGCCCGCTGACCTTCCGCCATATCGCGCTCAGAACCGCCGCACCGGGCGAGGTCTCGGGGCATTTTCATCCCAAGATGCGGGTTGCGAGCCAGTCGCGGCCCTGTTTCCTCTATGACCGGCGGCGGCTGATCCTGCCGGCCTACGGGGTCTATACCGGCGGCCTGCGCAGTTCCGACGAGGCGCTGCGGTCGCTGTTCGACGTCAATGCCATCGCCATCCTGACCGGTCGCAGCGCCCATGCCGTGCCCTTTTCCGGCGGGCAGCCGGACACGCTGGCAACAGGCGCCTGAACGGCCGCCCCTCGGCGAACTCCGCTTGGAGCAAAACCGGATCGGATTTAAACAATCAGATCCCAGGATTTTGCTCGAGCCTACGTTCCCGGACCAAAGTTCTTTTTCAGACCGCGACGGTCCGAAACGATTTCGGTCTGGCGCGACATGCCATAGCCTGACACCTGCCGCGCCCAGGCAAAATCCCAAGGAAAGGCGTTCCCCCTCACGCGTGACACCCCGTCGGGACGGGAAACCCTCTGGTAACCAATTATCGCTAGTCAGGGCCAGTAACGAGGAGAATCCTTGAATGCCCCTGGCACGGCCCAGCGCATGGCTGCTCTTGCAGCTGGTCACGAGTATCCTGCTGAGTACGCCCGCCGAGGCCAACTCAGCCGCGCAGACCGCTGCCATCTGCGACCAGGCCGGACAGCTTGCCGCCCGCCGCACCGGCGTACCCGCCGCCGTCCTGCAGGCCATCACCCTCACCGAGACCGGCCGCAAGCTCGAGGGCCGCTTCCGCCCCTGGCCCTGGACCGTCAACATGGAGGGCAAGGGCAAGTGGTTCGCCACCCGCGAAGAGGCGCTGGCCTATGTCAGGCAGCACTATGACCGCGGCGCGCGCAGTTTCGATGTCGGCTGTTTCCAGCTCAATTACCGCTGGCACGGCCAGCATTTTTCCTCCATCGAGGAAATGTTCGATCCGGCTGCCAACGCGCTTTATGCCGGAAAATTCCTCACCCAGCTTCACGCCGAAAGCGGCTCCTGGTCGGTCTCGGCAGGGGCGTATCATTCCCGCACCCGCCAGCACGCCCTGCGCTATCGCGGCGTCTTCGACCGCCATCTCGCGCGGCTGACCGGCACCGAGGTCCCGACGGACCCCCGCCACCAGGACGTGCCCCTGACCATCGCCGAGGCGCAGGGACATACGCCCGAAGAAATCGCCGAACTGGAACGGGTTCCGGAAATCCCCTGGATCCCGCCGCCGCCCTCGGAATTCGGCTCGCTCGCCGCCGTCGACTACCAGCGCCGCCAGGCCCAGCCCCTGACCAACAATGCCCAGCCCCTCCTGCGGGAGGCGCAACCGCTTCTGACCCCGGCCCGGGGCGGATTGTTCTGAGGATCAAGATGAACCCGACCTTCTCGCTCCAGAACATCTTTCAGCCCACCGTCCTGATGGCCATCGCCCTGATGGCCGTCATCGTCATGATGGTGCTGCCGATGCCGGCCTGGGTGCTGGATGTCGGGCTCGCCGCCTCCTTCGGGCTGGCCATCCTGATCTTCACCATCACCGTCTTCATCGAGCGCCCGCTGGATTTCTCGTCCTTCCCCACGGTGCTGCTCGCGTCGCTGATGCTGCGCCTGTCGCTGAACGTCTCCTCGACCAAGCTGATCATCGGCCAGGGCCATACCGGGCCTGACGCCGCCGGCAATGTCATCGAGGGCTTTGCGATGTTCATCATGGGCGGCTCGGTGTTTCTCGGCCTCGTCGTCTTCGGTGTTCTGCTCATCGTCAATTTCATCGTCATCACCAAGGGTGCTGGCCGCATGGCCGAGGTCGGGGCCCGCTTCGCCCTCGACGGCATGCCCGGCAAGCAGCTGGCCATCGACAGCGACATGGCCGCCGGGGCCATCACCCACGAAGAGGCCCGCGACCGCCGCAAGCTGGAACAAGAGGAAACCACCTTCTTCGGCTCCCTCGACGGGGCCTCGAAATTCGTCAAGGGCGACGCGGTGGCGGGGCTGCTGATCACGCTTCTGAACCTCATCATGGGCCTGATGATCGGGGTGTTCCTGCACGACATGCCCATCGGTCTGGCCTTCGAGACCTATTCCATCCTCACCGTCGGCGACGGGCTGGTGACGCAGATCCCCGCCGTCATCATCTCCATCGGCTCGGCGCTTCTTCTGTCCAAGGGCGGCGCCATCGGCTCGGCCGACCGGGCGCTTCTCGACCAGTTCAGCGCCTACCCCCGCGCCATCGCCACCGTCGCCGGGCTTTTGGCGTTTTTCGCCTTCATCCCGGGCCTGCCGCTGGCGCCGTTCCTGCTCGGCGCCATCGTGCTGGGGATCGCCGCCTTCTTCGCCTATGCCAAGCAGCGCGAAAAGGCCGAAGCCGAGACGCAAGTCGAAGAGATCGAGGAATTGCCACCCCGCTCCCTCGGTGACCTGCTCGACGTCGACGAGATCCACCTCGAATTCGCCACCGACCTCGTCCCCACCGTCCTCGACGAGGCCAAGGGCCTCAATTCGCGCATCACCAACATGCGCAACCACATCGCCCAGACCTACGGGCTTATCATCCCCGAGATCCGCCTCACCGATAACCCGGCCCTGCCCAAGGGCCGCTACACGATCCGCATCCAGGGGGTGGAATTCGCCAAGTCGATGATCGAACCGGACCGGGTCATGGTCCTCCTCGGCGACGCCTCCACCCCTGCCCCGCCGGGCCGCGACGTCGCCGAGCCGGTCTACGGCGCCCCCGCCCGCTGGATCAGCCCCGCCGATCAGGAGGCCGCCGCCCTCGAAGGCCTGTCGGTCGTCTCTGCGATCGAGGTGGTCTCGACCCACCTTCTGGAGGTCATCAAGCAGAATTTCGCCCGCCTGTTCTCGCGCCGCACCCTGCGCAAACTGCTGGAGGAATTCGTCCAGCAGACCGACCCGAAACGCGCCGCCACCAACCGCCGCGTCCTCGACGAGTTCGTTCCCGACAAGGTCTCCGTCGACCAGCTGCAATCGGTGCTGAAACTGCTCCTGGAGGAACGGGTCTCGATCCGCAACCTGTCGCTGATCCTCGAAGCCATCTCCGAGATCAACGGCAGCACCGCCGTGCCCGAGGCCATCGCCGAACATGTCCGCCACCGCCTGGGCTTCCAGATCATCTCGGATGTGCGCGAACCCGACGGATCGCTGCCGCTCATCCAGCTGAACCCAAGCTGGGAAGAGCTGTTCCAGGAACACCAGATCGAGAACGCTTCCGGTGTCGTCGATGTCGCCCTGCCGCCGTCAGAGTTCAATCGCCTCGCCGGGGCGGTCGCCGACCAGATCGCCACGGCGGCCAATGGCGGGCGCTACCCGGCCATCGTCACCACGACCCGCCGCCGCCGGTTCCTGCACAATGTCCTGACCGCCAAGGGCATCCGCAATCCGGTGTTCTCCTTCGACGAGATCGGCACCCAGGTCCGGCCCGCCATGCTGGGTGTCGCCTGAATGCTGGAAATCCTCGGCGACATGCTGAACTTCTCCGAGACGGCGCTGATGACCGCCTTCCTGGTCTTCACCCGCGTCGGCGGCATCATGGCGCTGATGCCCGGCTTCGGCGAGCTGTTCATCCCGGCCCGGGTCAAGCTGCTGCTGGCCGTCGGCCTCGCCGTCATCGCCTGGCCGCTGCTGACCGCCACCCTGCACGAACAGGTCTGGACCCCGCTCACCGTTGCCGCCTATATCGCCGCCGAAGCCGCCACCGGCATCCTGATCGGCGCCGCCTTCCGCCTGCTGACCGCCGCCCTGCAGGTGGCCGGGTCCATCGCCGCCCAGTCCACCTCGCTCGCCCAGATCGCCGGGGCCGGTGTCACCCCCGATCCGACCCCGGCCATCGGCAATATCCTGATGATCACCGGCCTCGCACTCGCCATGGCCCTCGACCTGCATCTGCACGTCGTCGGCGCCATCCTCTATTCCTACGACATCATCCCCTTCGGCGGTGTCCTGAGGGGCGAGATCGTCGCCGAATGGGGCCTGGCGCGGGTCACCCACGCCTTCAACCTGGCCTTCTCGCTGGCTGCGCCCTTCGTCATCGCCTCCTTCGTCTACAACATCTCGCTCGGGGCGATGAACAAGGCCATGCCCCAGCTGATGGTCGCCTTCATCGGCGCGCCCGCCATCACCGGCGGCTCGCTGATCCTGCTGCTGCTCGCCACGCCGCTCATCTTCCAGACCTGGCTCGACGCGTTTTCCACCACACTCGAAGCCCCATTCGAGGTGCCCCAGTGATCGATCAGAGCGCCTGATCCATGGCCGAAAGCGAAGAAGCCGGCGGCGAGAAGTCCCACGACCCGACGCCGAAGAAACTCGAGGACCAGCGCAAGAAGGGCGAAATCCCGCGCTCGGCCGATGCCCATTCCGCCGCCAGCTACCTCGGCCTCCTGCTGGCGCTGATCGGCGGCGGCGCCTTCCTCGTCAATCACGGGGCGCAGGTCCTCACCCGCTTCCTCTCCGAGCCCGACCGCCTCACGGGCCGCATCCTCGGGCCGGGCGGCGACTATGTGATCGGCGGCATGATGCTGAGCGTCCTGGCCGCCAGCGCCACCCTCCTGTTCTTCCCCGGCCTCATCACCCTCGTCTCGGTCTTCCTGCAGCGCGCCATGATCTTCACCCCCGACAAGATCCTCCCGAAACTGTCGCGCATCTCCGTGATCTCCAACGCCAAGCAGAAATTCGGCCTTCCCGGCATGGTCGAATTCCTCAAGCGGGTGCTGAAACTGGCGGCAATCGGCATCGCGCTGGTGCTGCTCTTGTCGTCCCATATCGACGAAATCATCGGCGCGGTCAGCGCGGGCGCCATGATGCAGGGCGTCATCATGATGGATCTCTTGGTGGCGATGCTGATCCTCGTCACCATGATCGCCGTGGTCATCGGCATCGGCGACCTGCTTTGGCAGAACTACCACCACATCCAGAAGAACCGCATGTCCCACAAGGAGCTGCGCGACGAATCGAAAGAGGCCGAGGGCGACCCACACATGAAATCCGAGCGTCGCGCCCGCGCCCAGGAGATCGCCAACAACAAGATGATGGCCGACGTGCCGAAGGCCGATGTGGTCATCGTCAACCCGACCCATTACGCGGTGGCGCTGAAATGGAGCCGCGAGGCCGGGTCCGCACCGGTCTGCGTCGCCAAGGGCATGGACGAGATCGCCGCCCGCATCCGCGAGATCGCCGAAGAGGCCAGGGTCCCGATCCATTCCGACCCGCCCACGGCCCGCGCTCTGCACGCCATGGTCGAGATCGGCCAGGAAATCCATCCCGACCACTACCGCGCCGTCGCCGAGGCCATCCGCTTCGCCGAGGAGATCAAGCGCCAGGCCCGCGAACGGCGTCTGAGATCGTGAGGCGGCGATGAAGAAACACGACTATGACGCGCTGCAATCGCTGCTCACCCAGGCGATGAACCGCGATATCGCCCGGCTGGGCGCCATCCGCGAGCAGATCGACGGGGTCGCCGCCGCCAAGTCCCGCCTGAAATCCGCCGCCCACACGGAGTTTCCCGCTGCGGGCTCCATCGCCGAGCTGCAAAGCTACGGGGCCTGGACCGGCTGGTCCATCGGCCGGCAGAAGCGCTACGACGCCGAGCGCCACGCCCTCGAAGACCAGGCCGCCAGTGCCCGCCAGGACCTGACCCGAAGCTTCGGCAAGACCGAAGCGGTCAAGGAACTGGGCAAGGAGGCGGAAAAGGAGGAGCTGCGCGATCACCGCCGCCGCGCCGAACAGAACGGGACCATCCCAGACCGGTAACCGGCGGCCGGTTTTCCGGCCGGGGCCAGGCGCCTTGGCGTTGCCAGATCAGTCCCCGCGCCCGGCAACCGGGCGTCAGACCAGTCCGATTTCCTCCGGCGTCCCCGCCAGCTTCGCGTCCGGCGGGTCGATCCGCCGGTTGTCATAGTCGATCTGGCTCAGCACCGCCCGGATCGCGGCCAGCCGGGCGCGTTTCTTGTCATCGGTGCGGATCACCGTCCAGGGGCTCTCGTCGGAATGGCTGCGGGCGAAGGTTTCGGAGATCGCCTGCGTGTACGCCTGCCATTTCGCCAGCCCCTTGACGTCGATGGAGGACAGTTTCCAGTGTTTCAGCGGATCGATCTCGCGTTTCAGGAACCGCCGCAACTGCTCGGCCCGCCCGACATTCAGCCACAGTTTGAAGAACAGGATCCCGTCATCCCGAAGCGCCTTCTCGAACCCCGGCACCTGGGCGAAGAACAGCTCCCGCTCCGCCGGTTCGCAAAACCCGAACACATGCTCGACCACGCCGCGATTGTACCAGGACCGGTCGAAACAGACGATCTCGCCGGCGGTCGGCAGATGCTGCACGTAGCGCTGGAAATACCACTGCCCCTGTTCGGTCTCGGACGGTTTCGACAACGCCACCACGCGCGCCGAGCGTGGATTGAGGTTCTCGCGAAACCGCTTGATCGTCCCACCCTTGCCGGCCGCATCCCGCCCCTCGAACAGGATCGCGATCCGAGCGCCGGTGCGGTTGGTCCAGCTCTGCAGCTTGACCAGCTCGATCTGCAGGGCCGCCATCTCGTCCTCGTAATCGCCGCGTTTCATTTCGTGCCGATAGGGATAATCCGGGTTCAAGATATCGTCCTTGTGCCCGTCGCGGATCGCCGCCCGCACCGGCTCGGGGGCCTCCTCCTCGTAGAACCGGCTGATCGCCCCGTCGAAGGGTTTCGGAAAACGTGTCTTCGCCATTGCCTACCCCGTCCCTTTCGCCACCAGCCGCCCGAGGGCCGCCAGCACCTCGCCTTGCGCCACATGGTGCGGCATATGCCCGATCCCGTCCAGCACCGTCAGCCTGGCACCGGGCACGGTCTCGGCAAACGGCCTGGAATGAATATCCAGATGCACCACGCCATCCGCGTTACCGTGCAGCAACTCCACCGGCATCGCCATCGAGCCATAGCGCGGCTGCATCCGCCCAATATGCCCCTTCAGCGCCACCAGATCAGCAGCGTTGTTGCGCAGGATTTCCAGGCGCAACAGCCGCCGCGCATCGATCGCCGCCGCATACCCCTCGGGCGGTACCTGCGGCGCGAAGACATCCCGGACCCCGGCCTCGATCATGCCATCGGGGACCAGCGCTCCGGCCAGCACCGCCAGAACCGGCCCCGCCAGCGGATCGGCCAGCACCCGGTTCCGCACCGATGGCGGCGCGTCCCAGACATGGCTCGGCGCCGCCAGAAGCAGCAGCGAGGCCACGGTTTGAGGCGCCTCCAGCGCCCAGGCCAGCGCCACCGAGCCGCCGAAGGAATGCCCCACGAGGATCGCCTTCCTGAAGCCCAGCGCCCCCGCCGCTTTCCGCATGAGCCGCGCCTGCACGAAGATATCCTCCCCGCCACCGGGCCGGGTCGAGAACCCCAACCCCGGCCGGTCCATCACCAGCACCCGGCAGGTCTCGGCCATTTTCGGCGCCAGCCCCTCGGTCCAGTCCAGAAGGTTCCCTGAGGCCCCGTGTATCACCACCACCTCCGGCCCGGCATCGCCCAGCAGCCGGTAATGCAGCCGCTGCCCCTCGACCTCGACGAATTCGCCGCTCGGCACCCCGCCAGTCCGCACCCCGGCCACGCCCTTGGTGACGAACGCCCCTGCGGCCAGCGCCCCGACGGTCCGGAACAGCCTCCGTCGGCTCATCATGTGCCGATTTCGCTCAGGTCGAACCGGGTCGTCTGGTAGATCTCGTTGATCCAGTTCCCGTAGAGCAGATGCCCGTGCGACCGCCAGCGGTTCTCGGGCGCGCGGCCCGGATCGTTCCCCGGGAAATAGTTCACCGGCATCGCGATCTCCGCGCCCGAGGCCACGTCCCGGTCATACTCGGCCTTCAGCGTCGTCGAATCGTATTCCAGATGATTGAACATATAAAGCGCCCGATGCGCCGCATCCTCGATCAGACACGGGCCCACCTCGTCACTGTCCATCAGCACCTTCAGCCCCGGCGCCGCCTCGATTTCCGACCTCCGCATCTCCGTCCACCGGCTGACCGGCACCACGAAATCATCCGAAAACCCGCGCAGATAAGGCGATGCGGGATCGACCGCCCGATGCCGGAAACAGCCGAAGACCTTGCCCGGCAGCACATCCTTGGTCACCCCGTGGAAATGGTTCAGCATCGCCATGCCGCCCCAGCAGACCGCCACCGTCGAATGCACATGGCTCTGGGTCCAGTCGAAGATCTGCCTCAACTCTTCGTAATAACTCACCTCGTCGAACTCCAGATGCTCGATCGGCGCCCCGGTGATGATCAGCCCGTCGAACTTCCGCTCCTTCGCTTCGCGGAACGGCTGGTAGAACGCCTCCAGATGTTCGGGCGAGGTGTTCCGGCTTTCATGTTCCGACATCCGGATCAGCGTGAACGAGATCTGCAGCGGCGTCGCCCCGATCACCCTTGCGAACTGGGTCTCGGTCTCGATCTTCTTCGGCATCAGGTTCAGAAGCCCGATCTCCAGCGGGCGGATATCCTGCCGCGCCGCCGTCTCCTCCGACATCACCATCACCCCCTCGCGCCGCAGCACGTCATGGGCAGGCAGGTTCTGAGGTATCTTGATCGGCATCGGAGACCCCTTCGGACAGGCTCGGTCCCCCTATCTAGTCGGCGTGCCCCCCTTGGGCAACTCCCCCGGCCCCTCCATGCGGAGCCCCAGCGCCGCCTTTCACCGTGAAACCCCCTTCAAGCCCTTGAAAACGCAAGACAACAAGTTATCACCAAATCCTTATCGGCGCACCACGGAGATGGAGAGTCCGCCAACCCGCAACCGACCCGTAGGGTGCGTGATTTCACGCACCTCCCCCATTGGCCCAGGGGCATTTCCCGTCTAGTCTGGCCCCAAACCCAGAGACGAACCCAGATGCCTGCAAGCCATTCCGATATCCAGACATTTCCACACTCCGTCATTTCCACTCATAAATCCGCACAGGCGACCGGACACTCCGACCGATGCCCCGATCCGTCTTTCCCTTTCTGACCGCCGCCCTCTTTCTCGGCATTGCCACGACAGCGTCCTCGCAAGCGATCCTGTTTCAGTCCGGCTTTGAGGACGTGGCCGATTTTTCACCCTTCTACATCACCCCCACGGGCCCCGACACCGACACACGCCAGGAACTGAGCGGCATCGACCCCTTCTCCGGGCAGTTTGCCCATCGCGCCTGGATCACCCGGGCGAACCCGCCGAGCACGATCTGGACCAACAACAACCACCGCGGCTACCCGACGATCCAGTTCCACAAGACCGAAACCGGGCCGGTCGCCACGCCCGTGTGCATCACCCTGCAGGTCTGGGCCGACATCGATCTGCGGGCACGTCCCGGCGAGGATCAGTGGCTCAGCCTGGCCACACTCACCGACGATGCGAGCGATCGCTGGAAACGCACCGTCCTGGTGAACGTGGTCCGGGACGGACGGGTGATCCTGCAGCATGTGCCGAAACAGGGCCAGCAGGCGCATGTCTTTCAGTCTTCAAGCCTGCGGTTTCCGTTCCGCGAATGGGTGGATCTGCAAATCGAGCTCGATCTCCGCGAACCGGCCCATGCCAAGGTCTGGATCAACGGCGAACTGGTGTCCCACGCGCATGTCGACGGGATGGGGACAAGACTGGCCCAGGCGCATTTCGGCCTCTATGCGGCGCCATCCCTGACAGCGGGCGAGGTCAGGAATGACGACCTGCGGATCGTCAGCGGGCTGTGCGTGGCGCAATGACGGGGGCCCGACAGCAGGACCCTCAACAGGACCGGTAGCAGTTTGTGAAATTCCCTCAACAAGATGCTCCCGCCGGATCAAGCCCATTGGCCCCGCTCCCATTTCCCGTTTAGTCTGATGACAGGGATTTGAAACCGGTCCATAGAGTGCCAATGCGATTGTCCTGGAACGAAATCCGCGCCACTCACGTGTCAAGACTCTTCTGCGACCCCTTGTCTTCCTCAAGCGCAGCCTTCGCAATCGTTGAGGTCGAGCGCGTCCTCAATGGTGGTCTTACGCGCTAGGCTGTACAAGTTTCAATGCCCGCTCTGGATAACCACTCCAGAATACGCCTTGAAATGTTTGAGTAGTAGAACTTGTAAGCCAGTGACTAATGCAATCCAACGCGACTGCATCATCTGCCAAGATGTAGCAGTTGAGTATGAGCAGCCAGCGTTTCTTGCAATTAATCTTCCAGGATGGTAATTTAGCCTCTTTTTTTCGAAGAATGGACTGTATCGCCGCGTCGAAAGTGGAATCTGTTTTATGTGCTCCTGTCGCGACATGCACAGACCAGCGGTTGCCGAGTTCGCCTGGTGTTAGCTTAAATCCTTGCCCTCTCAGGGGGGCCGTTTTGTTTTGGGTAATGTGATCAACTATCGCCGTGGTCGCATCCCTTTTCCAATCACTAAATGGCAGTCTATTATTTTGAATATGTTGAGGGTTGAGTGGGCTGGGGCTTTCAAAGAATAGGGTGTAATTTCGTGATCTGATATTTCGTGTCTCTTCATTAATCTCCTCTCCAATTATTTCCAAACTGCGGCGCACCGACTCTGAAGATACCCGTTTGTCAACGTTACCAATTGGTATTGCCGCGTCATACAGCCGTGTCACTTCAACGCCCCAATTCTGTTCATCTGACCATTGTATCAGTAGATCAGGCGGGTCGTCGTCAACTAGCTGGATTTTCGGTGGCTTGGCCTCTCGTTCACTGTAGTAATCGCACAAGAGGTCTCGCGCAAAGGACTCATCCTTTCCCGTGCTCATACCTTGGTCCGTCGCAGATACAGGCTGCCGGTCGGCCTCAGTACCCTGTGTAATTCCAGCAGTCGCACCGCCATCACCGCCAGATTGGCCATCATGTCGTTCTCGCCCAGAAAGCTACGTATCGCTCGCACCATATCGGCGGCGTTGCGGTTGCTGGATCGTAGACTTCCTGAAAGGCCGCGTCTGCTTCAGGTCTAAAGTGCAAGGAATCGTCGAAGGCCTCGATCTGGGCCGAGCTCTCGTTGCCGATGGGTCGCTTGAACAGCACATTGTAGGAGGCGTTCGAGTTGAAGGGCGGGTCGAGATAGATCAGGTCGACGCTTTCATCGGCGATACTATCGCGCAGGACGCGCAGGTTGTCGCCGTAATAAAGATGGTTCGTCATGCTGCCCTGACCCCTTGTCGCGTGATATCCGGCGGTATCAGCTTTTTATGGCGGTCACCCTAACGGAATGGCGGGGTGAGGCAAGTCTTGAGGGAAGGTGCGTATAACCACTCACCCACCGGGACCAAAACGTGAAAATACACGCATCGGTAACCTTTTTATTCCCTAAAAACAACAACGTGACTATTTTTGCACGCGTGCAAACGCCTCAGGCGATCTTTTCCAGACAGGCCCGGAACCCGTCCGGAATAGGCTCGGGTTTTCTGGTCTCGCGATCCACATAGACATGGGTGAACCGCGCCTCGGCGGCGGCCTCCGCCGCCCCTTCCGCGAACAGCCCGAGCTCGTAGGTGACCGAGGACCTGCCGATCCGCCCCGCCCGCAGCCCCGCCTCGATCACGCCGGGAAAGGCGAGGCTGGCATGGTAGGTGCAGCCGGTCTCGACCGCGAGCCCGATCAGCCGCCCTCCGATCGGATCCAGCGCCCCGCTCTCGATCAGCCAGCCATTGACCGCGCTGTCCACGTATTCCAGATAGACCACGTTATTAACATGCCCGAACAGATCATTGTCCCGCCAGCGGGTGGTCATGGTCCGGAAGTGGCGATAGAGGTCGCGGGTGGCGGGGCGTCGTCGTCCGGATTCGAGGGGCATGGCGGTCTCCTTCGGCAGTCAGGTTAGAGGAGGGCGCGGCCCATGCAAGAGCGGATCAAGGGGGTGCTGTTCGACAAGGACGGCACATTGTTCGAGTTCCACAACACCTGGTCGGTCTGGTGCCACGGCCTGATCGAGGACCTCTCGGGTGCCGACCCGGTCATCGCCGACCGCCTCGCCGATGCGCTGCAGTTCGACATCGAGGCCCGGGCCTTCCGCAAGGGCGCTGCGGCGATTGCCGGGACCCTGGAGGTGCTGGTCGAGGCGGTGGCCGAGGTGCTGACCGACCACGATCCGGCGGTCCTGAGGCGCGGCATCATCGAGACTTCGGCGGCCGCCAAGATGGTCCAGGCCGTGCCGCTGATCCCGTTCCTTGATCTGTTGCGCGGCATGGGCATGAAGCTCGGGGTTGCCACCAACGACGCCGAGCATCCGGCCCGGGTGCAGCTGCGCGCCGAGGGCATCCACGATCATTTCGATTTCATCGCCGGGTATGACAGCGGCCATGGCGAGAAACCCGAGCCGGGGATGCTGCTGGCCTTTTGCGAGGCGGTGGGGCTGGAGCCGGGCCAGGTGGCGATGGTCGGCGACAGCACCCATGACCTGCACTCGGCCCGCGCCGCCGGTATGGTGGCGGTGGGCGTGCTGACCGGCCCTGCTGACCACGACGACCTGGCCCCCCATGCCGACATGATTTTCCCCGATATCGGGCACCTCGCCGACTGGCTGGCGGCGGCGCGGTAAGCGTCAGGGGCAGATATCGGCGTCCAGGACCTCGCCCCAGATCGGGCAGAAATAGCGGTCGCCGAACCAGCGTTCGGTCGGGTTGACGACCATCTCGACCGCCACCCACATCCGGCCCGATTTCCGCATCAGCGCCTGGATGGCGGGCCCGTCCCCGACCTCCCAGTCGATCCAGCCCGGCCAGTCCTCGCGGGCCGAGGGCGTCTCCCGGACGTCGATCTGTCCGCCACCGGGCCGCTGGGCCCAGACCGCGACGAAGGCCACATCGCCCGCGACCCGCATCTCGTGGACGACAAACTCCACCGGTTCGCCCAGCAGCCATTCCGCCTTGGGCCGGAGCGCGTCGAGTAGGTCGGTGCGCAGGGCCGAGCCCCGGTCAGGTTCGATGATTTCGGCCGATCCCGGCAGCGGTGCTGCGAGTCCCAGGACCAGCCCTAGGAACAGCCCGCGCATCGGGCCCGGTATTCTGCCGGTCCAGCCCATCTCAACCCTCCGGATAAAGCACGGCACATTGCGCCGCCCGCTCCGCCGCGTTCGCACGCAGACCGGGCAGGCTGGCCTGCAACGCGGCCCGCTTGCGGCGCTCTTCGGCGACATCGATCGAGACCGGGGTTTCCTGGGTGCGGTAGCGGGTCTCGGTACAGGCATAGGGCCTGTCCTTGCTGTCATGGCAGGTTTCGGTGACCTGATAGGGCACCTGCTGGCGGTGGACCGCATAGCCACGCGCGATATTGCCCTCGGTCACGGCCAGCAGCTTCAGGGTATCGTCATAGGTCCGGTTGGCATCCGCGACGCAGCGCTCGCGGGGGGTGGCGCAGGCGGCGAGGCTCAGGACGAGGGCGAGAGCGACGGCGGGGCGAACGAGCGGCATGGGACATCTCCGGATTGCCCGGCACTATCGCCGGGGCAGGCGTGCCGGGTAAAGGCAAGTTTTGTTACTATCTGCAACGCCGCCGGTCGTTGTTGACCGAAATCAAGTCGCTCCGGGGCGCGGTCTGCTAGAGGTCTGGACAATCTCACTCACAACCGGGGGTATGTCATGGACGATGTACAGAAACTGCTGAAAGGCACGGTCGAGGAACTGGACCGGCTGTTGAACGCCAGGAACGTGCTCGGCGATCCGATCGAGCGCGACGGGCAGACCGTCATTCCGATTGTCAGCTACGGGTTCGGCTTCGGCGCCGGCGGTTCGGCGGGCGGCAAGACCACGACGGCCGGAGGGACCGGCGGCGGCGGGGGCATCAAGCCTCTGGGCGCGATCATCTTCGACAAGGAAGGGGCGCGGGTCGAGGCGGTCAAGGGCGCGGTGTCGAACATTGCCGAGATCGTCGGCGGTGCCGTGGCCCATGCCATGGACAAACCGTCGAAGCGCGACGAGCCGCCCGCCGGGGGCTGAGCCCGATGCTTGCGTTTCTGCTGTGGCTGCTTCTGGGTCTGCTGGCCCTGATCCTGTCGATCCTTGCCACGCCGATCCTGATCCGGATCGACGCGCAAAGCGGCCCGCAGCCCAGCCTGCGGGTCGCCTTGCGCCTGCTCGGGGGGCTGACACCGGCGATTGTTCTGACCGACAGCGCCCGGGCCGGTCGCAAGACGAGGCAAGGGCCGAAAAAGCCGGCGGTTCGGGCGGATCGTGAGACCCAGGATAAGGCCAGGCCGACGGAACGGTCGGGGAAGGGTCGTCGGTCGCGGATCAATGGCCGGATGATCGGGGCGCTGCCGCAGTTGATCGGTGACGTCGTCGGGCGGATCCATTTCGACGACCTCGATCTGGAGGGCGAATTCGGCCTTGGCGATCCGGCGGCGACCGGACATGCTTTCGGGGCGATGACGCCGGTGCTCTACGGACTGTCGCCATCGGAGCGGATTTCGCTGGACCTGCGCCCGAATTTCGACCGTGCCGTCCTGCTGGGCCGGATCGGAACCCTGATCCGGATCACGCCGCTGGCCTTCCTTCCCCCGGCCCTCCGCTTTGGCTGGGTCGCCTTCGGACCGGCGCGATGAGGATACGGCTGGAAGGCCCCGTTCAGGCCGGTTCGGTGCGGATCGGGGTGCTGAGCGAAACAACGATTTCAAAGGCCGGATCGCGGCGGGGGATTTTCCTGTCGGCCTGGAAACGCCCGGTGGCGGTCCTCGTGGCACAGGACGGGGTCGTGACCGGTATGGACCTTGACGGTCACCCGCTCAGTTCCGGGCAAATCGACCGGATGCTGCCCGAAGCACGGGTTCTGATGCGGGAATGAGGCCGGTCAGTTGCTGACCCTTGCGGCCCGTCAGGCGCATCTCGGCGATCTGGCCGGTGCGCTGCGGGGTCTCGGTGACGACCTCGGCGAAACCCGGTGTCCGGCCCATGGTTTCAGTCTCGAACAGCACCGGCTGGGTGCGGCCCATCTGGGCGTCGAGATGGGCGGCGACGGCGCGGTCTCCGACTTCGCGCAGGCGGCGGGCGCGGTTCTTGATGTCCGCGCCAGGGACCGGGGGCATCTTGGCTGCCGGGGTGCCCTGGCGGGGGGAGTAGGGGAAGACGTGGAGCCAGGTGAGGCCGCAGTCTTCGACAAGTTTGAGGGAGTTCTCGAACATCGCCTCGGTCTCGGTCGGGAAGCCGGCGATGATGTCGGCGCCGAAGACGATGTCTGGCCGGGCCTTGCGGGTGTCCTCGCAGAAGCGGATGGCGTCGTCGCGGGAATGGCGGCGTTTCATGCGTTTGAGGATCATGTCGTCGCCGGCCTGGAGAGACAAGTGGAGGTGCGGCATCAGGCGGGGCTCAGACGCGATGGCCTCGATCAGGGCCGGGTCGGCCTCGATGGAATCTATGGACGAGATGCGCAGGCGCGGCAGGCCGGGGACCATCCTGAGGATGCGCTGGACGAGGTCGCCGAGGCGGGGCTGACCGGGCAGGTCGGCGCCCCAGGAGGTCATGTCGACGCCGGTGAGGACCACCTCGTTGTAGCCCGCGTCCGTCAGACGGGCGATCTGTTCGACCACGACGCCTGCAGGGACCGAGCGGGAATTGCCGCGGCCATAGGGGATGATGCAGAAGGTGCAGCGGTGGTCGCAACCGTTCTGGACCTGCACATAGGCGCGCGCCCTTGTGCCGAAGCCGTCGATGAGGTGACCGGCGGTCTCGGTGGCCGACATGATGTCGTTGACGCGGATTTTCTCGGTATCGCCGATGAAATCGGGGGTGGAAAGGGCGGCCCACGTTTCAGGGCGCATCTTTTCAAGATTGCCGAGGACGAGGTCGACTTCGGCCATTTCGGCATAGGTCTCGGGTTCGGTCTGGGCGGCGCAGCCGGTGACGATGAGGCGGGCGGCGGGGTTCTCGCGGCGGAGGCGGCGGATGCGCTGGCGGGACTGGCGGACGGCCTCGGCTGTGACCGCGCAGGTGTTGACGATGATGGCGTCGTTCAGGCCCGCGGCCCCCGCAAGCTCCTTCATCGCCTCGGATTCGTAGGCGTTGAGGCGGCAGCCGAAGGTTTCCAGGCGCGGAGGCTTCATGCCAGCGCCATGATCTCGGGGCTGAGGGTGCCGGAGAAGGACAGGGCCGTGGGGCCGGTCATCCAGACGCCGTCTTCGCGCCAGTCGATGTCGAGCGTGCCGCCGTTGAGGTGGATGGAGACCTGACGCTCTGTATGGCCCTGACGGTGCAGGACGACAGCGACGGCACAGGCGCCGGAGCCGCAGGCGAGGGTCTCGCCGGTGCCGCGCTCCCAGGTGCGGACGCGGATGTTGGTCCGGTTTTGGATCTGGCAGAATTCGACATTGGTGCGCTCGGGGAAAAGCGGGTCGTGTTCGGTGCGGGGTCCGATATCGGTGATATCGACCGCTTCGGCATCGGGGACGACAAAGACGCAATGGGGGTTGCCCATGCCGGCGGCGCCGGGGGTGCCTTCGAGAGGGAGCGCGTTCAGATCGACGTCGCGGGAAAGCGGGATCGACTGCCAGTCGAGGACCGGAGGTCCCATGTTGACGCGGACGAGGCCGGTACCGGTGCCGGTGTCCTCGGTCAGGAGGTCGCCGCGGGCGGTGCGGAGGGTGAGGGTCTTCAGGCCGGTCTCATTCATCAGCAACCGCGCCACGCAGCGGGTGGCATTGCCGCAGGCCGCCGAGAGCGAACCGTCGGCGTTGAAGAAATCGACCTCGGCCGCGACGCCCTCGCCTGCCCGGATCACCGCCAGCTGGTCGAAACCGACGCCGCGATGGCGGTCGCCGACGGCGCGCGCCAGCGCAGGGGTCACCGCGACGCCACCCGCACGGGCGTCGATGACGACGAAGTCGTTGCCTATTCCGTGCATCTTCAGGAATGGCAAGGCGGGTGGGGGCACACGGTTCATGGGCGGCTATATAGGCGGAATGGCAACCGGAGGGAAGCGCGGGAAGGAAGGAGAAGCGCCCTGGAGGGGGATCGGGACGCGCCGGGACCGGATCGCGCGGGTCGGTTGCGCCGGTCTGTCGCGCCGGTCCATTGGGGAGGTCGGTCCGCGCCTTCGACGGCGCGGGACCTTCAGTGCCCCCACTGGCCACAAATGTGCCTGACGCCTGGAGCCAGTCAACCCGCCGGGGCCGGTGCGGAAACTCCGGCAGGGAAAGGTTCCCCACCTTCCATGTCCTCCTTGCCCGTCAGCCTGGCCGCGCTACATCCAGCTGCGGCAGGCGAGCCAGAAGACCTGGTCGCCGGGCCTCCAGTGCACCGCTGGGTCGTTGAAGAAGGCCGAGAGGGAATACCATTCGCCGGAGCGGATATAGAAGGTCGCGGGGTCGGTGTGGAACTCGTCATGCATCTTGAAGATGCCCGAGGCAAGCTGCCCGTGCTTGTCGATCCAGGAATTGTCGCCGGTGATCGAGTAATCCGGCAGGGCCGGGCCGTTATACATGTGATAGCCCGGGACCGCGGCGAGGTCGGTATAGGTCGACGACGACGGGTTCTTCTTCATCACCAGATCGTAGATCCCCCAGGCCTTGTCGACCCCGAGGGCCACCTTCTCCTTTTCGAAGAAATAGAACCGCACGCCGGCGGGCAGATGGACCAGTTGCTGCGCGGTGCGCCCCACGACCTGATGGCCATAGGAGGCGGCATGGGCGGATACGACCCAGGATGTCATTCTCGTTCCTCTCATTCACGTTACATAGGTTTGAAACGAGGCTAGGACGGAACCGGTTCATGGGGCAAGCGGTCTGGCGGGCCTGCCGAAGGAAATTCGCGCCGCGAAGAATCCCACCCCCGCTTCCGTCGACAGGGCGGTCAGGACCAGGTCTTTGAAAGGCGGCTCAGCGCCCGCGCCAGGACCGGACCGGGCCGCTGTCGATATGGACGAAACCCGAGCGGCTGTAGCGCCCGACGCCGCCGGCCTGCAGCGACAGGGCGGCGGCATGGAGCTGACCAGTGGAGCGGCCCGGCTGGCGCAGATCGAAGGCGGCGGCCTTGAGATGCCAGGAATTGCGCGAGGCGCCGCGCAGGCGCTGGTTGGTCTGCCGGGTGCGAAAGCCCGAAAGCAGATGCAGGGGCTCGGATGTGTCGAGCAGCCCCTGCAGGCGGATCAGCGCCAGGACCGCCTCGCGGTCGAGAAGCGCTGCCTTGTCGGCGCGCCAGTCCCGGGCAAAGCGGCTGAGATCGCGCAAGGCGTCCTCGGACCAGGAGCCGTCCTCGATCAAGGTGGCGTCGAAACGTTCGCCGGTTGCGGGACACAGCATCCTGAGAACGTTGGTCGTACCACGCGCGGCAAGGGCCGGTGCGGGGAAAAGCGCAGCCGCAGCAACAGACAACAGAAAATCACGACGGTCAGGGGCCGCTGGGTTACACATGCTCACATCCTCCGAGCCGGTGCGTGCCGGCGGTTCTCGTTATCTCGGACGGATTGAGTGCAGGTGATTTCCCCTGCCATCCTGACGCCCCCCAATTATTCAGGCGTCCGATTGCGTCCCGTTGCCGCTCCCTTCTGGTGAAGGATGCATTAACGGAACGGGCGAAGGGGTAAAGGGGCGGCGGTCCGCAGGCATGTCCCGCAGGTGCGTTACACAAGAGTGTCGCATGGCGGGTGGAGGTATGGCCGTAACCGGCCCGGTCTGAAGGCAGCTGTAGGGCGGGGTTGACCCCGCCCTACCGGGAAAAACGGGCTCAGACCCGGTTCAGCCGCCGAGCTCCTTGCGGAGAAGCGCAGCCCCGGCGCCGAGCGCTTTCAGTTTGCCCTCCGATACCTCGCGCGACAGCGGGGCCAGGCCGCAATTGGTGCAGGCGATGATGCGTTCGGGATCGACGAATTCCATTGCGGCGCGGAGGGTGGCAGCGACCTGCTCGGGGGTCTCGATCACGTTTGAGGCGACGTCGATGGCACCGACGAGGACCTCCTTGTCCTTGAGCATGGCCATCACCGAATGCGGGACCTTGGAGTTGGCGCATTCGAGGCTGACCTGGTCGATGCGGGAGGCGTTGAGGGCCGGGAAGAAGTCCTCGTATTGCCGCCACTCATTGCCGAGAGTGGCCTTCCAGTCGGTATTGGCCTTGATCCCGTAGCCGTAGCAGATGTGGACCGCCGTGGTGCAGGTGAGCCCCTCGATGGCACGGTGCAGCGCCTCGACGCCCCACTCGCCGGCCTCCTGGGTAAAGGCGTTGAAGGCGGGTTCGTCGAACTGGATGACGTCGACGCCTGCCGCTTCCAACTCGCGAGCCTCGGCGTTCAGAAGCTCGGCGAAGGCCATCGCCATGTCGGGCCGCGTCGGGTAGTGGCCGTTGGCGATGGTGTCGCAGATGGTCATCGGGCCTGGGAGGGTGAATTTCAGCTTGTGCTTCGTCAGGCCCCGGCAGTAGCGGGCGCTGTCCACATGGACCGGTTTCGGTCGCCTGACCTCTGCCGTCACCGTTGGAACCTGGGCGTCGTAGCGATCGTTGCGGATGCCCATGGTGGTCATCTTCTGCCAGTCGATGCCTTCGATCTCTTCAAGGAAACCGTGGACGAAATGCTTCCGGAACTGCTCGCCATCCGAGACGATGTCGATGCCGGCCTCTTCCTGGAAGGCGATCCACTCGGCGGCCGCCTTCTGCTGGCCCTCCTTCAGGGCCTCGCCTTCGAGGCGCCAGGGGGCCCAGAGCCTCTCGGGCTCGGCCAGCCAGGCGGGCTTCGGCAGGCTGCCGGCGATGGTTGTTTCGATCATGGGGGTCTCCCGATGTTTTCTTTTGGCGTAGCGCGGCCCAGGCGGGGCTGCAACGGGCAAAAGGTGGGGAGGGGGAGAAGGCGGGTGCCTCCGGCGGGAGTATTTGGAAGAAGGAGGACGAGGAGCGCCCGGAAAACCTTCCAGTGGAAGGTTTTCAGCGACGAACGGGCGGAGCCCCTGGGGAAAGCGCTTTTCACCGTGAAATGATGGGTCATACAATTGATATTGTTGAGTTAAGTTACTAGCGAATGGTTAATTTTTGGGTTTTTGCATGAGGGGTGGTGCGTGCGAGCACGCACCCTACGGGTGACCGGACCGGGGGTTGGTTCAGGGGCCTTGCAACCGGGGCGGGGGGCGGCGATAGTCGGGAGAAAAGGGGGATTTCATGGATTTGTTTTCGGCGGCAAAGGCGGTGCGCGAGAACGCCTATGCGCCCTATTCCGAATTCAAGGTCGGGGCGGCGCTGAGCACGCCCGGCGGGGCGGTTTTTACCGGCTGCAATGTCGAGAACGCCGCCTATCCCGAAGGCACCTGTGCCGAGGCGGGGGCGATTGCGGCGATGGCGGCAGCCGGGGAGCGGGAGATTGCCGAGATCCTGGTGATTGCCGATGCGCCGGAACCGGTCACACCTTGCGGGGGTTGTCGGCAGAAGATTGCGGAATTTGCGAAGCCTGAGGTGAAGGTGGTGCTGGCAGGTCCGGACGGACCCCTTGTGACCATGACGGTGGGCGAGTTGCTGCCGGGGGCCTTCGCCAAGGGGCATATGGAGGGATGAATGGCTGATCTGAAAGCGGTGGCGGCACGGGCGCTGGCTTGCCTTGATCTTACCAATCTGAATGACGATTGCACGGAGGCCGATATCGAGGCGCTGTGTGCGCGGGCGCAGACGGGGCATGGGAACACGGCCGCCGTCTGTGTCTGGCCGCGCTTCGTGAACGTGGCGGATTCGGCGCGTTCGGGGACCGATATCAAGGTCGCGACGGTGGTGAACTTCCCGTCCGGGGACGAGGCGCTCGACGATGTGCTGGCGATGACGCAGCAGGCGCTGGCGGAGTTCGCCGACGAGATCGATCTGGTCATTCCCTACCGGGCGCTGATGGACGGGGACGCGGCTCGGGTGAGTGACACGGTGGCGGCGGTGAAGGCGGCCTGCGGAGAGGCCGTGCTGAAGACGATCCTTGAGACCGGGGAGTTGAAGTCGGAAGACCTGATCCGGAAGGCGTCGCAGCTGGCCATCGGGGCGGGGGCGGATTTCATCAAGACGTCGACGGGGAAGGTGTCCGTGAACGCCACGCCCGAGGCGGCGCGGGTTATGCTGGAGGAGATCAAGGCGTCGGGGAAACCCGTTGGCTTGAAACCTGCCGGTGGGGTGAAGACGACCGAGGACGCGAAGGTGTATCTCGATATGGCTGACGAGATCATGGGGGCGGATTGGGCGGGGCCTCAGACCTTCCGGTTCGGGGCATCGGGGGTGCTTGATGCGCTGTTGGCGACGCTGGATGATGCGGAGGCTCCGGCGGCCGGGACCGGCTATTGATGCTGGCGCGCGAGGTCATTGCGGCGAAGCGGGACGGGCGGGAGCTGACGGCCGAGGAGGTCGGGTTCTTCGTCGCCGGGCTCACGGATGAAAGCTGGTCGGAGGGGCAGGTTGCGGCGCTGGCGATGGCGGTGCTCCTGAACAGGATGAGCCTTGCGGAGCGGGTGCTGTTGACCGAGGCGATGCGCGATAGCGGGACGGTTCTGGACTGGGACCTGCCCGGGCCGGTGGTGGACAAGCATTCGACGGGCGGGGTCGGGGACAATGTGTCGCTGATGCTGGCGCCTGCCTTGGCCGCTTGCGGGGCGTTTGTGCCGATGATCTCCGGGAGGGGGCTGGGGCATACCGGGGGGACGTTGGATAAATTCGATGCGATCCCGGGCTATGCGACGCAGCCTGATCTGGACCTGCTGAGGAAGGTGACCGGGGCGGTGGGCTGCGCGATCATCGGGCAGACGCCGGATATCGCCCCTGCGGACAAGCGGCTCTATGCGATAAGGGATGTGACGGGGACGGTGGAGAGTATCGACCTGATCACCGCCTCGATCCTGTCGAAGAAGCTGGCGGCGGGGCTGGATGCGCTGGTCTTGGATGTGAAAGTCGGGACGGGGGCGTTCATGGCGACGCCGGATGATGCCCGCGATCTGGCGAGGTCGCTGGTGAAGGTGGCGAACGGGGCGGGGTGCCGGACGACGGCGCTGATCACCGACATGAACGAGCCGCTGGCGAGTGCGGCGGGGAATGCGCTGGAGATGCTGAATGCGGTGGCGTTTCTGCGCGGCGACGAGATCGATACGCGGCTCTGGGATGTGACGGTGGCGCTGGGCGGGGAGCTGTTGGCGCAGGCGGGGCTGGCGAAGGATGATGCCAAGGGCCGGGCGCAGATGGTTGATGCCTTCCAGTCCGGCAAGGCGGCGGAGGTGTTCGGGAAGATGGTCGCGGCCTTGGGCGGACCTGTGGATTTTGTCGAAAATGCAGGCGCTTACCTGACCCCGGCGCAGGTGATCCAGGAGGTCTATGCGCCCGAAGGCTTCATCACGGGTATCAACGCGCGGGCCGTCGGCAACGCGGTGGTGGTGCTGGGCGGCGGGCGGCGGAAGGCGTCGGACCGGATCGACTATTCGGTGGGTTTCGACTGGCTGGCCGGGATCGGGAGGCACGTGGACGCGGAGACGCCGATAGCGCGGGTGCATGCGCGCAGCCCCGACCAGGCGGACGAGGCGGCGGCGGCGTTGGTGGCGGCTTATGAAGTGGGGAAGACGCCGGTGGACGAGGCGGAGTTGGTGAAGGAGAGGATTGCGTGAGGCTGGTTTCGATCCTTATTCCAATGCTCGCGCTGTTTACCACGCCGGTAGATGTGAAAGCCGAAGAGTGCTTGTTTGAGGGGGAGGGGTTCTGGCTGACAGTGCCTGAAAGTTATGCGCTGAGAACAGGTTATGACTGGGACGAGGATGGTGACTGGATCGAGTCAGAGTTGGTCAACTGTTACTTCGACATGGTCAACATATCCGGCCCGTTGGCCAGAACGCCGGACAAGCTTCGTGAAGATTTCGAAGAACTTGTACTGAGAGGCAGGGATCTTGAAAATGAAAGCTCTGAAATCGTCAAGAGAGACCTTTTCCCCTCGGAGGTGTTCGCGGAAGGTATTACGCTTTTGAAGGCGAACATGGAGACAAGTGACGGTGTAGGATTTCGTCTGTCCCGTCTCATCTTCGATGGTAGTGCCGGACGGCATCTTGACACCATATGCACTGTTCAACCCGGTGCTAAATCTGCGGATTCTGAAATTAGTGAAATGATGAAGACACTGACCTTTACAAAGCAGGTCGGACATCCGCCTTGTGACAGGCAATGAACGTGTCTGGAGAGACCGAATGACCCGCGCCTTCCTCATCGTGCTCGATTCCGCCGGTTGCGGCGGGGCGCCGGATGCGGCGGATTTCGGGGATAAGGGCTCGAACACGCTGGGGCATATCATTGCCGCCTGTGCCGCCGGAGAGGCGGAGGAGGGGCGGTCCGGTCCTCTGAGGGTGCCGAATATGGATGCGCTGGGGCTCGGGGCGGCGGTGCGGCTGGCTTCGGGGGTGGAGACGCCGGGGCTCGACGCGGTGCCGCTGGGGCGCTGGGGGGCGGCGACGGAGGTTTCGAATGGGAAGGATACTCCTTCCGGGCATTGGGAACTGGCGGGGGTGCCGGTGCCGTTTGACTGGCATTATTTTCCGCACACGGTGCCGACCTTTCCGCCTGATCTGATTGCGACGCTGGTGGAGCGGGCGGGGTTGCCGGGGATATTGGGGGACAAGCATGCCTCGGGGATGCCGGTGATCCGGGAACTGGGCGAGGAGCATATGCGGACGGGGAAACCGATCTGTTATACCTCCATCGACAGCGTGTTCCAGATCGCGGCGCATGAGGAGGCGTTCGGGCTGGAGCGGCTCTATGAGGTTTGCGAGATCGCCGCTGAGCTGGTGCATCCGATGCGGGTGGGCCGGGTGATTGCGCGGCCGTTTGTGGGGACGGGGCCGGAGGACTTCGTCCGAACCGCGAACCGACATGATTATGCGATTGATCCGCCGGAGCCGACGTTGTGCGACCGGGTGGTCGCGGCGGGGGGCCGGACGCTGGCGGTGGGCAAGATCAGGGATATCTTTGCGGGGAACGGGATCTCGGAGAGCTTCAAGGCGAAGGACGACATGGGGCTGGTGGATCATGTCGTGCGACTGACCGGGGAGGCGCGGGACGGGGATCTGGTGTTTGTCAATCTGGTGGAGTTTGACACGCTGTACGGGCATCCGAGGGATGTTTCGGGCTATGCGCGGCATCTGGAGGCGTTCGATGCGCGGCTGCCGGAGGTTGTCGGCGGCCTGCGGGACGGCGACCTCCTGGTGCTGACGGCGGATCACGGGAATGATCCGACCTGGGAGGGCTCGGACCATACGCGCGAGCGGGTGCCGGTGCTGATGCGGGGGGTTGGAACCGGGGAACTGGGGCTGATCGGGTTCGCGGATGTGGGCGAGAGCGTCGCGGCGCATCTGGGGCTGGCGGCGGGGCGGCATGGGAGGAATGTGCTGTGACGGATTGGGCGAAGGTACCGAAGGTCGAGCTGCATCTGCATCTGGAGGGGGCCGCGCCTCCGAAATTCATCCGGGAACTGGGCGACGAGCAGGGAGCCGATCTGGCGGGGGTCTTCAATACTGAAGGCGGCTATGAATGGTCGGATTTCACAACGTTTCTGGAGACCTATCACAAGGCGTGCTCGGTGCTGAAGGGGCCGGAGGAATACGCGCGGCTGACCGAGGCGGTGCTGGAGAAAAGCGCTGCAGACGGGGTGGTCTACACCGAGATCTTCATCTCGCCGGATATCTGTGGCGGCGGCGATCCGGCAGCCTGGATCGACTATCTGGATGCGATCTATGAAGGGGCCGAGGCGGCAAGGCGGAATTCCGGCATCGAAGCGCGGTTCGTCGCGGTCTCGATCCGCAATTTCGGGCCGGAAAAGGCCGAAAACGCCGCGCGGCTGGCGGTCGATGCCATGGGGCCGCGACTGACCGGGTTCGGGATGGCCGGCGAGGAACGGGTGCTGAGTGCGGCGGATTTTGTCCCGGCCTTCTCGATTGCGAAAGAGGCGGGGCTGGGGATTACCAGCCATGCCGGGGAACTGGCCGGAGCGGCCTCGGTGCGCGAGACGCTGGATCATCTTCCCGTTTCACGGATCGGGCATGGGGTGCGGGCGATCGAGGATCTGGCCCTGGTCCAAAGGCTGGCCGATGAAGGGGTGACGCTGGAATGCTGCCCGGGCTCGAATGTGGCGCTGGCGGTGTTCCCAAGCTGGGAGGCCCACCCGATAGAGCGGCTGCGGCAGGCGGGGGTCAGGGTGACGGTTTCGACCGACGACCCGCCTTATTTCCATACCGATATGGTGAAGGAATACGCCCGGCTCTCGGAGGTGTTCGGCTGGGACGAGGCCGTGTTCCGCGAGCTCAACATCAACGCGATGAAAGCGGCGTTTTGCGACGACGACACGCGCGAGACGATCATCGAAAAACTGAATGGAACCGGGACATGACACATCTCACAATCGTCGATCACCCTTTGGTGCAGCACAAGCTGACCTTGATGCGCGAGAAGGATACCTCAACGGCGTCGTTCCGGCGTTTATTGCGCGAAATCAGCCACTTGCTGGCCTATGAGGTCACCCGCGACCTGCCCCTGACCACCAAATGGATCGAAACCCCGCTGGTCGAAATGGAAGCACCGACCATCGAGGGCAAGAAGCTGGCGCTGGTCTCGATCCTGAGGGCCGGCAACGGATTGCTCGACGGGGTGCTGGAACTGATCCCGGCGGCGCGGGTTGGCTTTGTCGGGCTCTACCGCGACGAGGAGACGCTGCAGCCGGTGCAGTATTACTTCAAGGTGCCCGCCGATCTGGGCAACCGGATCGTCATTGCCGTCGATCCGATGCTGGCGACGGGGAATTCCTCGGCCGCGGCGGTGAAACTGCTGAAGGAGGCCGGGGCGACGGATATCCGGTTCCTGTGCCTGCTGGCTGCCCCCGAAGGGGTTGCGCATATGAAGGAAGAACATCCCGATGTGCCGATCATCACGGCCGCCCTCGACGAGAAGCTCAACGAAAAGGGCTATATCGTGCCGGGGCTCGGGGATGCAGGGGACCGGATGTTCGGGACGAAATAGGGCGGGTCTCGCCCGGCTGCGACCAGGAAGGGGTGGCGCAGGAGATATCTGCTTGCGGTTTTTACCTGGCAGTCCTGCTGCTGCCTCTCGGCCTAGCGCTGGCCAGCGGTAAGCCACCCCGTCCGGTGATGAACGAACTGGCCAGCGGGGCCGGATTGCTGGCGTTTTCGGTGATCCTGACGGAGTTCGTTCTGTCGGGCCGGTTTCGGGCGATCTCGGCACCGTTCGGGATGGATGTCACCATACGTATCCATCAACTGATGGCGCGCGCAGCCCTTGTGCTGGCGGTGCTGCACCCGTTTCTCTATGTTGGCCCGTTCAATCCGCCACGCCCCGGTGATCCGACCCGTCAGCTGAGCCTGACCTGAGACTTCGAGGCCATCGTCACAGGGATCGGGGCATGGCTGCTGTTGCCGGTTCTGGTGTTGATGGCCATCGGGCAGTCGAAGATGAGTTACAAATACGAAACCTGGCGGTTGATGCATGGGCTGGGCGCGGTGCTGATCGCGGGGATGACGCTGCATCACGCGACCAATGCGGGGCGCTACAGCACTGATCCGGCATTGCTGCTGTTCTGGCAGGTGCTGTTTGGCGTCGCGCTGCTTTCCATGGCCTGGGTCTATGTGATCCGGCCCGTCACCCAGGTTCTGAGGCCCTGGAAGGTGACCTCGGTGCGTCAGGTCGCGACGCGGACCTGGGAGGTGAAGGTCGCACCTGAGGGGCATTCGGGGATGACCTACCGTGCCGGGCAATTCGCCTGGCTCAATATCGGTCATTCGCCCTTTTCCCTGAACGAGAACCCGTTCTCGACCGCCTCGGCCCCCGGCTCGGGCAAGGAGGTCGGTTTCGTCATCAAGGAACTGGGCGATTTCACCAATGAGATCGGGAATGTGCAGCCGGGCACGCGCGCCTATCTGGACGGACCGCATGGGCATCTGGTCACGGACAGGCGGTCAGCGGGGATCGCTTTGGTTGCCGGCGGTGTCGGCATCGCGCCGATGCTGGGGATACTCGATCAGCTGCGGATAGAGGGGGACACCCGCCCCTCGATGCTGATCTATGGCAATCGCAGGGTCGATCAGATCGCTGATCGTGAGGCGCTGCACGCCAAGACAGCAGAGCACGGGACCGAACTGGTTGAGGTTGTTTCAGAGCCTCCTGCCGACTGGACAGGTGAGGCGGGAATGATCGACGCGGCGTTGATCGGGCGCTTGTTCCGACCTGAAATGACGCACTGGCAGTTCCTCCTCTGCGGTCCCGTGCCGATGATGGCAGGCGTCAGGGAAGCTCTGGTTGCGCTGGGCGTGCCTTCTGGACGCATCCTGTCCGAGCGTTTCCGCTATGATTAGTGCGTCGCGCCTGACCGGGTTCACGCGTTCATTCCCGCCAGCCAACCGGCCCCGAGGCACCCTCCCACACCAATCCGGCCCAATACTGACCCCAGCCAGCCGCATCTCACGCCGCTCATAGCCTGCCCGGTGCGACCAGCACCGGGCAACGAAGTCCCGGGACGGGGGGGCCCCGGTCAACGGATATCGGGCAGCGCCTGGAGGCCGCGCCTGACCGCACAAGCGCTCAGAGACCCAGCTTGAAATGCGCCGGCACCGCGCGGACTCGGTCGCGCAGCTCCGGGCTCATCCCGCCATCGCGCCAGGCATGCATGATCGTGACGATCCCGATCCGGTCGCCCGCATAAGGGATCACCGCCACCCCGTCGCTCGCCGAGACCGCGCCCGCCTCCAGCACCCGCGCATAGGCGCCGGGATGCGATGCGTTCAGGAACCGCTTCACCATTCCCTTGTCGCCTATCCGCGCCGCCAGGGTCACGCATGGGATACGCGGCGCGGTCACTTCCAGGAGCACGGCACCGATCCGCAGCCGGTCGCCCAGCACCAGATCCGCGCTGTCGAGCCCCTCGATTGTCAGGTTCTCGCCGAAGATGCCCGCGTCCAGTGGCCCCATCTCGCCAGCCCACCAGGCATAATCGAGCGACCCCATCACGTAGGTCGCCTGGTCCGGCCCGCCATGGTTCTCGCGGTCGACGATCTCATCGCCTTCCAGCCCCTCCGGCCCGATCCGTACCGGTCCCTCGACCGCGCGCTTGAAGATCCCGCTCCGCCCGGATTTTGCGTCTATTGGCTGCGCCCGTCCGATCCTGACCGCTGCCAGCCTCATCCCGAAACCCCCTTGTAGCGCCCGCCATGGAACACCAGCGGAGGCTTGTCCAGCGCCGCAAAACGCAGCACTTCGCCGACCACGATCAGATGATCACCGCCATCATGTCCGGCCGAATGGACGCATTCGAACCGTGCCGCGCAATCCGGCAACAGCGGCGTGCCGCCATCGCCCTCCGCCCAGTCGAGGCCTTCGAAATCCAGCCCGTCCCCGGCGAAGCGTTCGGCCCAAGGCTGCTGGTCGGCGGCCAGAACATGGATGGCGAAATAGGCCGCCGCCTCGAAGGCCGGAAACCGGCCCGAGCGCCGCGCCGGCGACCACAGGACCAAGGGCGGGTCGAGCGAGACGGAGGCGAAACTGTTCACGGTCATTCCCAGCGGCCCGGCCTCCGACAGCGTGGTCACCACCGTCACGCCGGTCGCATAGGCGCCGAGCGCGCCGCGCAGTTGCTGGGGATCGAGGCTCATGGGTTCAACTCCGATCCGGACCCTAAGAGCCCGCCGAGGGATTGAAAACCCCGCAAATTCGCAGCTTTGCCTTTTCGTAACCGCCCTGAGCGATTATCTAGTCCCCACACCCCTTGGCGGACGGAGACCCATGAGCACCGACCGGATCACCGATCTCGAAATCCAGCTGGCCCACCAGGCCGCCGCCATCGAGGATCTCAGCGACGTCGTCCGCATCCAGGGCGACGATATCGCCCGTCTCCGCCGACGCCTGGCGCTGTTGCTGGAACGCGCCGCCGAGACCGAACTTGCCGAGGGCGGGACCGTCCCCCTCGCCGACCGGAGGCCGCCGCATTGGTGAAGGATGGAATCGTCATCGTCCTGCACGGGCTCGGCCGTACCGGATTTTCCATGCGGCGCATCGAACGGCGGCTGGAACAGGAGGGGTGGGCAGTCGAAAGCTACAGCTATCCTTCGCGCTCCGCGACCATCGAGGAACTGGCCGCCGGACTGTTTCGCGATCTGCCGCGCGAAGGCAAGCTGCATTTCGTCGGCCACTCGCTGGGGGGTATCCTCGCCAAGCACCTGATGCTGACCCTGCCCAGCGAACGGCGCGGGCGGATCGTCCAGCTCGGCGCCCCCAATCTCGGCTCGGAGGTCGCGGAACGCTACGAAATCCTGTCGCCGATCATGGGTCCGGCGCTGGGCGAGTTGAAGCCGCAGCAAGGGATCGACGATGCCGGGCTCGATATCGGGGCCATCGCCGGCACGGCGGCGCATGAGCTTTATGGACATCTGACCGGGATCGAGGGCGAAAACGACGGCAAGGTCTCGGTCGCCTCGGCCTGGGGCAACGCGCCCGAGGGCAAGCGGATCAAGCTGCCGGTGGCGCATTCGACGATGATGCAGAACACCGCCGTGATCGATGCAGTGGTGGCGTTTCTGGAAACCGGACACTTCGCGGAGCAGGCCTCCGGGACGGAGTAACCGAAGATCACCGTTCGAAAAGTCCTGAATTACCCCTCCTGGGCCCGAGCCAACCGCGGTGCGCAAAGCATTTTATACCTGAACCGTGCCATGTATTCATTCCGGCCCGCGAGGCAGCGATTGGCACGCAGTCGGCGCTCAAGGGTTGGAAAAAGTTCGATTGCGGGCAGCATGCCCAAGGTCCCGTGACGGGCCTCGATGTCCGTTCCAGACATCGAGCCGCCATCCCGCCGTCACCCAATGCGTGTCATGGGTCGGGGCCTGTTTCCCGGGACCGGATGCGCGTGTTCCGAGTGCTATTTCTCTTCGTCGTCGGTGATCATCATGGCGGTATAGAGCGATTTCTCGCCGACCCGCATCAACCGTGCCCCGACCGCGTGCATCGCCGTCTGGTCGCCAATCTCGGCGCATTTGGACAGGTTATGGGCCGCTACCACGACCTCCTGCAACCCGATCCGTGCGGCGTAGTTGACGATCCCGAGCGCCAGCTCCTTGATCAAGCCGACCTCGCCGGAGGCGACAGCTCGTTCGATCCGGCTAAGCCGGTCGATCACTTCGAACGAGACCTCATCCACCAGTTCGCGGCATTCGTCCTCACCCATCGTGACGCGCAGCATCGAGATCATCCGGCAATCCACGTCCGGGGATTTATGTGCAAGACCGCTCAGAACATTGCTCATCAGTTCACCCTCAATACTCACCAAGCGCACCGTAGCGGCACGCGTTGAACAAGGCGTTACCTGCAAGAGATTCCGGTGGCCAAAAAACAATCAAATCGACTCAAACCCGAACAAATACACTGCAAGGCAACTGCTGGCCTGTCGAACCATGTAACCCTCTCCGGTTAAATGTCGCGTGGCAGTATTTCTAGACGTGACGAAACTTCTAACCAAGCCAGTTTGGCAATATTAAGGCGATCCGACTGATATAAATCACATTTCCGTAAAAAGTTCCGCCGCTCTCTCGGTCCCCGAAACAAGGAATCCACTCCGGAAAATGTCCTCTTCCGCAACAGGCCGCTGCGCGCGGGCCGATACCCGCGACGCACCACGCATTCGAACCGCCTTCCAGCGATTGCGCCTGTGGAAACGTGACGGGCATGAAACAACGATATTCGGAAAATCTTATGCCCTTCAGCACGTTACATTTGACAAGCGCCCTCAAATCAGCACAATTCACGCCATTCCAGCCGTAGTTGCGCCGTTTTCCTTCCTTAGGAATCGGTATCAGGCACGGCTCTAAGTGACACGGACAGTATGTCCTCTCACCGCCGGGCGGCGCCCCAACCGGACCGGCTTTTCAAAGTTATCAGTCGTGTTCTTAACCAGTGTGCGTTGAGCAAGAGGAACCCCATGTCGCTTGACGAAGCCTTCCAGAACGCCATCTCCGCCGTCCCTGAATGCGTGGCCTCGGGCTGCGTGGACATGTCTACCGGTATGCTTTTGGGCTCACAGACCTCGGATACCCATTCCCAGGCCAGTCTCGATGTTGTGGCCGCGGCCACGGCCGAGCTTTTCGGCGGTGCCTCGGTGCACGAGATCGAGGCCCTGTTCCGCAAGGCCCGCGGCACGTCGGAAAACAACGGGCATTTCTATCAGGAGATCGTGGTTTTTTCCGAAAAGCTGGTGCATGTGTTCCTGCGCACCAGGAATTATCCCGAGCATGTGGTGGTTTTCGTTTGCCGAAAGGAGGCGAATCCGGGCATTGTAATGGCCAAGACGCGCATGGTTCTCGATTCGGTGGCCAACAAGCTGGCCTCGTGAAAGTCCGCGGAACCGCCATCGCATTGGGCGCGTTTTGTGGGGAAAAAATACGGACTGACGTGAGCCAATGAGTACGAAAAGTGCGCTTTTGGAGACCCTTGCCCCGTTCGGCGCATCGGTGTCCGAACCTGGATTTCTGCAAGACCTCGATATCCCGCGCAGCGCCGCCGAGCGCCGCCAGCGTATTCTCGACACGGTGAACCGGACCTATCTGCCGCGACGGATCGAGGTTCGGAACGGTGAGGCCAGGCTCGATCTTCTGGTGCAGGAATGCCAGATTGTCGGGGTGACGCGGATCGAGGTCCCCTCGATCTCGGAAAAGCTGGTCAGGGTGCTGACCGCGAAGAAGATCTGGCGCAAGCCGCCGACGAGCGTGCGCAAGAATCTGTTGACGATCCTCAAGAAAGCCATCGTCGAGTTCGTCAAGGTCAGGGGCGACTTCTCGATCGATCCCGAGATCATCGACGATCCCGAATCCCTGCCCGCCACCGGCTTTACCCTGATCGAACTGGGATATGTGAAGCGCGAGGCCGAGGTCATTCCCGTCAGCCAGGCGAAAAAGAAGGCCGCAAAGGCGGAGACCGCCAAGACGCCACCGGCGGACCCCTCGCCCTATGGCGGGGCCGAGAAGCTGGAAATCCGCAAGGGCGGGCTGGCCGAGCAGTATTTCGAATCCACCTCCGCGCTCAGCGGTTCGGCCTTCCTGCTGAACGGCAAGGGTGAGGTCGCCGCGGCGCGCAAGAAGTCCAAGGCCGAGTTTCCAGAGACCGCAGGCCAGAAGATCGTCGCGGGGTTTCAGAACTGGGCGGCCCTGCTGTCCAGCGAATTGCCCGGTCCGCATCAGATCATCGTGCGCTCCTATGCCGAGGAGGGCGATTGCTATTCGGTGCTCTGGGATGGCGAGGCGATGTCGATCAACTCTTTCAAGGACGATGAGATCGGTCGCGTCGTCAACTCCTGGTTGATCGCCAAGCGCGAGCAGGAGAAGAAATCGGTCTGAGATCGCTTTTCCCGGCCTAAAGTGTTGTTCCAAAGCCGCAATCCGGTGCCGGAACGATCTTATTCCCCCCTCTAACTGCCCAAAAGACAACACAAATTGTCTGTAGGGCAAAAGTAGGTTAAAGATACGGCTCGGAATTAATGATTCCCGCCGTCGTCTACGATTTGTTAACGGGTCTTGATGTGTGGTGGGGATGATGAGTTTCGATGCTGGGGGAAGCGTATCTAGGTGCCGTGAGGCAAATGTGTTGCAACCGAACCAGATTGGCCGTCAGCAATGAGAGATGCCGCTATTCCTGAAGACCAGATGGCATTGGCACTTACCCCCATCGGAAGCGAGCTGGTCAAGGACCGTAGCGAGCTGTTTCTCATGTCGAAACAGCTTCAGGACATATCCGATGTGCGCCTGGCCCAGATGGCCCGCGAGGCGGAAAAACCGCTGCGCGAGGCGATCCCCGGCATCGCCGTCATCGGCCAGGTCAAGGCCGGCAAGACGACGCTCATCAACGCCCTGACCCGCCGCCCCGAATTCCTGCCCTCGGACGTCAACCCCTGGACCGCCGTGGTCACCCGCCTGATCTTCGACAACCCGACGGGGCAGAAGACCGGCGCGCGGTTCAACTTCTTCGGCGAGGACGAGTGGGACATGCTGATCAACCGGGGCGGGCGCCTCGGTGAATTGGCAGAGAACTTTCAGGACGACTACAAGCAAAACGAGATTTTCGAGCAGATCGAGCTGATGAAGACCCGGGCGCGGATGCGGCTGTCGGACCAGTTCGATCACATCCTCGGCCGCTCGCACCGCTTTTCGTCGCTGAATTCGGAAATCCTGTCGCGCTATGTCTGCGCCGGCGACGACCCCGACGGCACCACCAAGAACCCGGTGGTGGGCCGCTATTCGGACGTCACCAAATCCGCCGACCTGTTCCTCGGGCCCGAGCCGTTCTCGATCCCGCTGGCCATCCTCGACACGCCGGGGATGAACGACCCGTTGCTGGTGCGCGAAGAGATGACCCAGCAAAGCCTCGAGCGGGCTGATATCTTCGTGCTGGTCCTGTCGGCGCACCAGGCCTTCACCAAGACCGATGCGCAACTTGTTCGCCTGCTGCATGCGCTCAGGCTCGACCGGCTGGTGGTGTTCATCAACCGCGTCGACGAATTGCGCCACCCCGAGACCGAAATCCCCGAGATCGAGGGTCATGTGCGCCGGATGCTGAGCAACGAGCTGCCGGGTGAGGACGTGCCGATCATCTCCGGGTCCGCCGTCTGGGCGACCTATGGGCTCACCGGCCACGACGATGACGAGATTTTCGACGATGGCGCCCTCAGCCGCTACGCCAAGGCCCGCGGCATCGATGTCGGCCGCGTGTTGCGCTCGCACCTGCCGTTTGCCGACGACCCGATGCGGGCCCAGGCTTTTGCCGCCTCGGGCATCACTGAGATGGAAGAGGCGATCTCGGGGTTGATCCATACCGGACCCGGCACGCGGCTTCTGGACAGCTGCATTGCCAATCTGATCAATGTCGCCAAGCTGGCCCGGGCCGAGCACGAGGTGAAGGCCACCGCGCTCGACAAGTCGATTGAGGAGATCGAGGGCAAGACCCAGGAAGCCGCGCAGATGGCCAAAAAGCGGCTGCCGACGGTGGAGGAACTGATCGAGGCCTTTACCGAGACGGCGGGTGATCTGGAAACCGAGGTGCGCCAGACACTCAACAAGTCGTTCAACGTGCTCAGGGGCAATCTCAACAAGATCGTGGTCGATTTCGGCGACGAACAGGCCGAACTGGTGCGCGAAATGGTCGCCACCGACGGCAAGGTCCGGCGCTGGGAATGCGACCTGTCGCCCTTGAGGACCCAGATCCATACCGATTTCCTCGACCAGTTCCGCGGCGTGCAGAAGATCATCGTCGGCATGATCAACGAGTCCCAGCGCAAGATCGCCAAGATCGCCGGGGTCTACGGGCTGAATATCGGCGATGATATCCAGGTCAACACCATCGACATCATGGCCCAGATCCCCTCGACGGCGGCGCTGGCCCAGGTAGTGGCGCTCGATCTGAACTTCTCGTGGCTCAAGAACTGGTGGGGGGCGATGCGGGGTCAGGATACCCGCGCCAAGGAAGTCAAACGACTGATTCTCAAAGAGTTCCACCCGATCTGTTCCTCCCTGATGCAGACGGCGATGTCGACGCTGATCGACAATTCGCTGGCGGCAGTGGAGAATTTCAAGGAACTCCAGATGCAGCTGGCGACGACGCTGGAAATGCAGATGGACGAGATCAAGAAGACCCGGATGCGGCTGGAGGCCTCGGTCGAAAGCGGCACCCTGCAGGCCGAGCTGGCCAACCAGCAAAAGGCGGTGGCCGAGGCGCAGAAGATGGTCGAGATCGTCAGGGGGATTCAGGAAAAGCTGGAGGACATGCATCTGCGTGTCGCCACGATGAGCACCGAAGGTCAGTAGCGGAGCCATGAACGCACAGAACTACCAGGACCCGACCATCATGTCGCTGGAGGCAGCGGCGAAATCCCTTGCCATGTTCACCACCTCGCCCGAGGCGCAGCGCATGGCGCAACTTGCCGGGCGGCTGGCCGAAAAGCTGAAAAGGCCGATCCGGGTAGCGCTCGGGGGCGAGTTTTCTTCCGGCAAGTCGTCGCTGGCGAACATGCTGCTGGGCAAGGAGGTGATCAACACCTCCGTCACCGCCTCGACCCTGCCGACGGTGATCTCGCGCTTTGCCGAGGAGGACCAGACCGTCGCCCACTGGCCCGACGGCACCGTGAAGGAATGGGACAGTGTCACCGTCGATGCCACCGAGACCGACGGGGCCGAGCGGATCGTGGTCTGTTTCAATCGCGGCATCCTCAAACAGTTCGAGTTTCTCGATACACCGGGCACCGGCGACCCGACCCGCGACGAGGACCAGATCGAACATATGGCCCGGACCGCCCATATGGTGTTGTGGTGCACCAATGGCGCCCAGGCCTGGCGCGAGACCGAACGGCATCTCTGGGCCGATCTGCCCAAGCGGCTCCATGACAGCTCGATCCTGGTCGTCACCCATGTCGACATGCCCCGGGTGGCGAAATCGGTAGATCGGCTGATGGGCCGGATGAAGAAGGAAGCGCTGCCGCATTTCTCCGAGACAGTGCCGGTGGCGACCCTGCAGGCCCAGGAAGCGCGGAACGAGGTCGGCGAGATCACCGACAAGAAGCTCTGGACCTCCAGCGGCGGTGAGGGCCTGCTGGCGGCGATGAATTCCTCGGCGACGGAAATCCGCGCCGCGCACCGGATGGCCGCCCAGGCAATCCTCGACGCGCGGATCTCGCCGCTTATCGACCGGCTGAACGCCGAAAACGCCGCCGAGGGCGCGGCTGTCCACGAGGTCGAGGAAGTGGCGCTGCCGCCCGCCGAGGTGCTGACCCGATCCTGGCTCAGCCATCTCGCCGCGCTCAATGCCGATGTGCGGCGCTCGGATGAAATCGATCCGGCGGAGATGATCACGCGCTGCGGCAAGATCGTGCATAATTTCTACGATTCCGAAGTCTATCCGAAGCGCGACGCCCTCGCCCCGGACGCGTTGCGGGTCTTCGACGAGTTCGGCCGCGCCGGCTCGCGGATCGCCGCCCTTGCCGGTCAGCGCAACAAGGCGTTGGCGGTGCAGTCGGTGATCACCATCCTCGCGCAACTCGGTTTCGACGTGCAGCGGGCGATGAGCCGCACCGTGCCGAAAGCGGCGGAGTAGCGACAGGCTTTGCATCCGGCGCGCCCCGGGGGGGGATCGCAAACGTCCGGGTCCGATCAGGCCGCGAAGGCCCTTCCGAAACTTCGCTGAATTGGATACGCTCTCCGGCAGTAGCGTAACGCCATGTCGAAACAAGTATCATTTGGTAGCCTTGACGAACGGCCTGACCTTTGACGACGACCTGCGGATGCGACGGACAGCCACGTCCGCCGCAACGGCTGCCGTGTTGAAAAATCCCGACATGCATACCGCGGATTATGCAAGCGGCTACCGGACACTCGAACAGCAGACCGGCCAGCGGTTTCCCCATATCCTTCTGGCGATGAAATATCTGCCCGTCGTCCATGACGGGGACCGGCATGCCGAACTCCGCCGCCTGGCCTCGGCCCATATGCAGCGGATCGCACCGGCGCTGGTCGCGGTCCGGGAACAGGCGGTTCGTCACACGCGTCGCGCCTTCGCGCAAACCGGCGAAACCGACCTCATGGAGGGGCTTGTCGCCCTGATCATCGCGGATTTCCTTCAGGTCCAGACAGGCACGGGTTTCGACGTCTCCCCGTCCCTGGTCTTCGACCACCAGCTCAGCATCCGCAAACGCCTTGACCTCGAAAAGGCTTTTGCGGAAACCTTCGCCCGGATCAGGGCACGATTTCCGGACGAGGACGCGGACAGCCACGGCATCCGCATCGCCTTCGCCATTCTCGGCAATGACGCCACGATGGGCGCGCTCGGCAATTCGCTTGCGCGCGTCCTCGAAGGTGCCAAGGACGCTCCTGTCGCCAGCCTCAACTGGCCGGACACGCTTCCGGCCACCGGCGTGCCCTTCGTCCTGCGCCGGGCAGCCTCAGACACGGCACTCGCCGAGCAGCGCTGCCCGCGCGAAACGGTCCATGTCGATCTCGCCGGCTTTCTCACCGATCCCGATGCGCCGCAACCAGCAGGGATCTTCGGCCTTGGCGCCCATGCCTGCCTCGGGCGCGGCTTCATGCAGCTCTTGTGGCGGGACATGGTCGCCGAGATCCGCCGCAGCCCGGCGCGGGTGACATTTGTCAACTGCGAAACCGTACCTCAGCGGATATTCGATATTCCGCGCAGTATCAAAGTAAAGGTGTCCTGATGAACACGGAAGAGATCGACCGGATCGTCCGCAAAACCGCCCATGAGGTCTTCGGCGGAGCCACGAACCCCGAGATCGACACGATCCTCAAGCGCCCGGATTTCGATTTCACCGCGATTTCGGGCGACAGTATCGACGTGACGAATTTCTGTTTCCATGTCGAGGACCAGCTCGATACCGAGATCGAACCCTCGGACCTCTTCGACAATCCGACCTGCAGCGCCTTCGTGACCATGCTCGCCAATCGCCTGGCCTGAGCCATGGAAACCGACCCGATCGCGCCCTGGCTCGACCGCCTGCGCGGCATGTCGCGGCGGCTCCATGCCCAGATGTGCCTGCAGGAGGCCTGCAACCGGCTGCCCCCCGGCGATCTGACCCGGCTCTATCTGCGGCTGCGCGACCCGGAATTCGCCTGGCTGCACCCGCATCTCGGTGACGTGGCCCCCTATTTCGGTTTCATGACCGCCCGCCCCCGCCGCAAGGCCCTGCACCGTCCCCAGTTGGCCGAACTTGCCCCCATCGGCCAGGTGGCCCGCTACGAGACGCCGGGGGTCGCCCCCGGGGACAAGCGGCTTTATATCTTCTTCAGCGGCCGCGGCGGGCAGTTCTTCGTACCGTTCTCCATGCTGCTCTATCTCCTGCCGCCGGGGCCGAAGGATGTGCTGTCGGTGCGGGCGAATATGGCCGGTTTCTTCCTCGACGGGATCGAGGGGCTGGGCCGGACCATCCCCGAGATTTGCGACACGCTCAGGACCCGGTTTGCGACCGGGGCCTACCGGCACGTGACCGTTGCGGGGTTTTCGACCAGCGGCTATCACGCCGTCCAGGTGGCGGACGGGATCGGTGCCGACCTCGGCGTCACCTTCGCCGCAAGGCTCCCCTTTGCCGCCCTGCGCCTGAAACGGTATCAGGAGGCGGGCGTCCCGGCCTATTGCGGTCTTTGTGCCTGTTCGTCGCAGCGGGCGGGACGGCTGGTGAATGTGCTGCCGGTCAAGGTCGAGTGGGACGTCGCCGCCTCGCGCCGGATCAAGGCCGCCCGCCCGGAGCTGATCCAGTTCCACATGATCCTGCGCCGAAACCACAATATCCTCGCCGTCTTGACCCGGGCCCGTACCATCAGGCCCTTCATGCGCATGGTCTTTGCCGAGAACGCCACCATCCTGCGCCTGCTGGCCCCGATCTCCACCGGCATTGGAACGAGCATCCGCTGGCTCCGGTTCCGGCTCGGCACCCAGGTCCTTCGCAAGCCGCTCTGAGCGGCCGGCGAGGGGTCAGAGCCAGTCGCGCAGCACCGGGATCAGCGGCAGGTCGGCGGGCGGCATCGGGTAGTCGCGCATGTCGCGCGGGCGGACCCATTTCAGGATCTGGCCTTCACGGGCGCGCGGTGTGCCCTGCCATTTGCGGCAGGCGAAAAGCGGCATCAGCAGGTGGAAATTCTCGTAGGTGTGCGAGGCGAAGGTGAGGGGGGCCAGACAGCTTTCCCAGGTGTCGATCCCCAGTTCCTCGTGCAATTCGCGGATAAGTGCGGCCTCGGGCGTCTCGCCTTTCTCGACCTTGCCGCCCGGGAATTCCCAGAGCCCGGCCATCGGTTTGTCCTCGGGCCGCTGCGCCAAGAGCACCCGCCCGTCAACGTCGATCAGAGCAACCGCCGAGACAAGAACCGTCTTCAAGACCGGTAATCGGCGTTGATCGAGATATAGGTATGGGTCAGGTCGCAGGTCCAGACCGTCGCCTTGCCGTCCCCGACCCCCAGATCGGCGGTAACGACGATCTCGGCGTTCTTCATGTAGGCCGCCCCGACCTCTTCGCGGTAGTCGGGCGAGACCCAGCCCTTGTCGGCCACCAGCGTCGGGCCGAACCAGATCGACAGCTTGTCGCGATCCGCCGGCTCCCCGGCCTTGCCGACCGCCATCACCACCCGGCCCCAGTTCGGGTCCTCGCCGGCAAGGGCGGTCTTGACCAAGGGCGAATTGGCAATCGACATCGCGACAATCTTGGCCGAGACATCCGACGCCGCCCCTTCGACCCTCACGGTCACGAACTTCGTCGCCCCCTCGCCATCGCGCACCACCTGATGTGCGAGGTCCAGCATCACCTGACCGAGGGCCGCCTCGAACGCCTCCATCCGCGGATCACCCGCATCGCGGATCGGGTCCATGTCCGCCTTTCCGGTTGCCGCCAGCAAGAGCGTGTCCGAGGTCGAGGTGTCGCCGTCGACGGTGATGCAGTTGAAGCTGCGCTCATTGATCCGCGACACAGCGCCCTGCAGGACCTCCTGCGAAATCGCCGCATCGGTGAAGAGATAAACCAGCATCGTCGCCATATCCGGCGCGATCATGCCCGAGCCCTTGGCAAACCCGGCAATCTTCACATGCGCCCCGCCGAGACTGACCTCCGTGGCCGCCCCCTTGGCATAGGTGTCTGTGGTCATGATGGCGCGGGCAGCCTCTTCGGCCTTGTCGGGCGACAGCGCGTCCTTCAACGCGCCGATCTTCGCCGCGATCCGGTCGGCAGGGAGTTTCTCGCCGATGACCCCGGTCGAAGACATGAAGACATTGCCCGCCGGGATATCCAGCGTCTGCGCCACGGTTTCGGCAAGCTGGCTCACCGCTTCTTCGCCGCTGCGACCGGTAAAAGCGTTGGAATTCCCCGAGTTTACCAGGATCGCCAGACCCTTCGCAGGATCGCTCTTGCCGATATGCCGCTCGCACCACAGGACAGGGGCCGAGCGGGTCGCCGAGCGGGTAAATACCCCGGCCATCGCTGACCCCGGTGCTATCTCTGCCAGCATCACATCGCGGCGGCCCTGGTAGCGCACCCCGGCCTCGACGGTGGCGAAGCGCACGCCGTCGATGACCGGCAGGTCCGGGAAACGCTCCGGCGCCAGCGGCGAGACATGGGCGATCTTGGCCAAGTTCAGTTCTCCAGCACCGAGAAATCGCTGACCGAGGACACCGGGATCCCCTCGTCCTTCATCTCGACCTCGGCGGCCTCGCGCAGCCTTGCCACCTCGGCCTCGACCGCCTGCTGGCGCAGCTGGCCGAGCAACTGGTCGCGGGTTTCCTCCAAGGTCGGCGGCGGCAGGTCGCGGGTCTCGTTCAGCTTGATCACGTGCCAGCCGAACTGGGTCTGTATCGGGGTCGAGACCGCACCGGTCTCCAACGCAAAGGCCGCCTCCTCGAATTCCGGCACCATCTGGCCGCGGGTGAACCAGCCCAACTGCCCGCCATTGGGGCCGGACGGTCCGGTGGAATGCTCGGCGGCAAGCGCGGCGAAATCGGCACCGCCTTCCAGTTCCTCGATCAGAGCCTGCGCCTCTTCCTCGGTCGCCACCAGAATATGCGAGGCATTGACCTCGGTCTGCGGAGCAACGTCGCCAAACTGTTCCTCGTAGAGCGCCTCGATCTCGGCTTCGGGGATCTCCTGCCCGGCAATCTCGCCGATGCGGTTCGAGGCGAGAATGGCGCGTCGCTCATTTTCCAGCGCATAGCGGATCGACGGAGCCAGCGCATCGCCCTCGGGCATGGTTTCGGCCAGGAGATACTGGTCAATCAGCTGCTCCAGAATGCCCTCGAACAGCACCTCGTCAGGCACGGAATTGTACTGAGCGGGCAGTTTCTGGCGCAAAAGCACCAGATGGCCGACAGTGATATCGGTCCCGTTCACCGTCGCCAGCACCGTCGTTCGGTCATACTCCCGCGCCGGGGTTTCTTCCGTGGCGACGTCCGGGGCCGCTTCGGCCTCGGTCGGCTGTTCCTCGATCACCTGTTCTTCGGCGGGATCGGCGGCGTCCGAGCCGTCCTGGTCCTGCGCCAGTGCGGTCCAGGGTGCGATCAGGGTTCCGCACAGCAGCGCGGCGGCGATTGTGGTTTTCTGCATGAAGTCCTCTTTTGGTTTCCGCGACCCATATCCCACGCGGGCGGCCATTGCCAGCCATGTGTCGGCGCGTCACGTTGACAGGGCCGGGGCAGGCGCTTAAATGCCGAGGCGCGACCCCATCCGTGCCGGTTCGGCTTCCCATCCCCTTAGAGATTTCAAAGCGGGCGGACAAGCCGTCTTGCGGAGGCGGGCGAGGTGTCGCGCAATTGTTATCGCAGCACGGGGAAGCTGCCAGAGGATCGTCGGGAAGGCAGGAGCCACCATGCTGGGTTTGCAGACAATCGCGAAGAAAGTGTTCGGATCGGCGAATGACCGCAAGGTCAAGTCGGTGCAGCCGATCGTCGACCAGATCAACGCGCTTGAGCCCGAGTTCCAGAAGCTGTCGGATGACGAGATCATCGCCAAGACCGAAGAGTTCCGCAAACGGGTCGCCGGGGGCGAAAGCCTCGACAAGCTGCTGCCGGAAGCCTTCGCCAATGTCCGCGAGGCCTCGGTCCGCTCGCTCGGCCTCAGGCATTTCGACGTGCAGCTGATTGGCGGCATCTTCCTGCATCAGGGCAATATCTCGGAAATGAAGACCGGCGAGGGCAAGACGCTGATGGCGACGCTGCCGGTTTACCTCAACGCGCTGACGGGACGCGGTGTCCATGTGGTCACCGTCAACGACTATCTGGCCAAGCGTGACGCCGAATGGATGGATCAGGTCTATTCCGCCCTCGGCATGACATGCGGTGTCGTGGTGCCGGGGATGGACGAGGGCGACAAGCAGGCTGCCTATGCCGCCGATGTCACCTATGCCACCAATAACGAGCTCGGCTTCGACTATCTGCGCGACAACATGAAATCCGAGCTCAACCAGATGGCCCAGCGCGAGCATTATTATGCCATCGTCGACGAGGTGGACTCGATCCTGATCGACGAGGCGCGGACGCCGCTGATCATCTCGGGGCCGACCGAGGACCGCTCGGACATGTATGTGAAGATCGACGGGATCATCCCGCGCCTCAGCGAAGAGCATTACGAGATCGACGAGAAGACACGGCAGGCTACCCTGACCGAAGAAGGCAACGACGCGGTCGAAAAGGAACTGTATGCTGCCGGGCTTCTGGATATGGAAGCCTCGCTTTACGATCCTGAAAGCACCTCGCTTGTCCATCACGTCAATCAGGCGCTCCGTGCCCACACGCTTTTCAAGCGCGACAAGGAATATATCGTCCGCAATGACGAGGTGATGCTGATCGACGAATTCACCGGCCGCATGATGGCCGGTCGCCGCCTGTCGGACGGGCTGCATCAGGCGCTGGAGGCCAAGGAAGGCGTCGAGATCAAGCCCGAGAACGTCACGCTGGCTTCGGTCACCTTCCAGAACTATTTCCGCCTGTACGAGAAACTCGGCGGCATGACCGGTACCGCGATGACGGAAGCCGAGGAGTTCAAGGAAATCTACGGGCTCGGCGTGGTCGAGATCCCAACCAACCTGCCCATCGCCCGTATCGACGAGGACGACCGTGTCTACCGCACGTCGGACGAAAAGATCGCCGCCATCGTCGAGGCGATCAAGGAGGCGCATGAGAAGGGCCAGCCGACGCTGGTCGGCACCACCTCGATCGACAAATCCGAAGTGCTGGCGGAAATGCTGAAAAAGGCCGGTGTGCCGCATAACGTGCTCAACGCCCGTTTCCACGAACAGGAAGCCGCGATCATTGCCGATGCCGGGGTGCCGGGGGCGGTGACGATTGCGACCAACATGGCCGGGCGCGGCACTGACATCCAGCTGGGCGGCAACCCCGACGCGCGCATTCTGGAGGCCATCGAAGCGGCCGGCGACGACGCCGATCCCGTTGCCATCCGCGAGCAGATCCTCAAGGAAACCAAGGACGCCAAGGCCAAGGCCATCGAGGCCGGGGGCCTCTTCGTGCTGGCCACCGAGCGCCACGAAAGTCGCCGCATCGACAACCAGCTGCGCGGCCGCTCGGGCCGCCAGGGCGACCCGGGGCGAACGCTGTTCTATCTCAGCCTCCAGGACGATCTGATGCGGATTTTCGGCCATGAGCGGCTGGACGGAATGCTGAAGCGGCTGGGCCTGAAAGAGGGCGAGGCCATCGTCCATCCCTGGATCAACAAGGCGCTGGAAAACGCCCAGAAGAAGGTCGAGGGCCGCAATTTCGACATCCGCAAGCAATTGCTGAAATTCGACAATGTGATGAACGATCAGCGCAAGCAGATCTTCTCGCAGCGCCGCGAGATCATGGAGGACAGCGACCTGTCCGAAGTGGTCACCGACATGCGCCATGACGTCATCGATGATCTGGTGGCCGAGCATATCCCCGAAAAAGCCTATCCCGATCAGTGGAATACCGAAGGGCTTTATGCCGATGTGCTGAAGACCTTCGGGCTCGACCTGCCGATCATCGCCTGGGGCGACGAGGAGGGGGTGGATGACGATACCTTCCGCGAACGCATCGGGGCGGAAGCCGACAAGCAGATCGCCCAGAAAGTGGCGCAGTACACGCCCGAGACCATGCGCACCATCGAGAAACAGGTGCTCTTGCAGACAATCGACAAGAACTGGCGCGAGCACCTGTTGCGGCTCGAACATCTGCGGTCCGTGGTCAATTTCCGCGGCTACGCCCAGCGCGACCCGCTGAACGAGTACAAGACCGAAGCCTTCACCCTGTTCGAGAACCTGCTCGACCGGCTGCGCGTCGAGGTCACCCAGCAGATGGCGCATGTGAAGCTGCTGACCCCGGACGAGCAGCAGCAGATGTTCGCCCAGATGCAGGCGGCGGCTCAGATGGCTGAAAAGGCACAGGAAAGCGCCTCGGCAGCGATTCCCTCCGGCCAGAGGCTGGCCCCGGGCGTCAACCCCGACGATCCCGAGACATGGTCACATTCTGGCCGTAATGACCCCTGCCCCTGTGGCTCGGGCAAGAAGTACAAACATTGCCACGGACGGCTCTGACCGGCGGCTGAACGCCGAAAAACCACTATTATTTACAGCCTTCTGGGAATCGGGCCCGGTTTCGGGCCAAGGTCCCGCCTGCCTGCCGAGAATGTACCGCTCCATTCGCTGGCGTTAGGGAATGGCATGCCGGGGACCACATTTGTGCCGCACTGTGTGCCTATATTTGGGGATGAATGCTCGTGTGTTTTCCAAGTGTGGGGAAATGTTGCCTCAAACACGCAATGTCCGAAGACGGACATTTCAGGGGAGTCCGGAATTGGGCGCGTGTAGTAGAATCGGGCAGGTAACGATGTGATGAACACATAGGTATCCGGAGGATTTCGCCGTGCGCCTCGATGACCGCTTTATGACCATAATCACCGCGATCGTGCTGATCGTGGCCGTTGGAGCATTGGTGCAGGGCAACGGCGAGGGCGAAAGCATCCTCGGACCGTCGAAGAAATTCGCCGCCGTCGAGGACACCTATATCATCCCGGCGGGCAAGGTGCAGCAGCTGGACGTGTTCTCCAACGACAAGAACGTGGACCGGATCGAAGCCGCCGATCTGGTGATCGTCGACGCGCCGCTCTGCGGCACCGCCCGGCCTTTCAACGGCAAGATCGAGTTCCTCGGCCAGGACAGCTGTGCCGGCACCGTTTCCCTGACCTATTGCATAGCGTCCGAGGAAGACTGCGAGCCCGCCGTCGTCACCCTCGATATCCGCGAGGTGAACCCGACCGGCTCGACCGCGCAGGTCGCCCAGGCCCCAGAGCCCGCCGAGGACCAGGAGCGCGAGGTTGCCGAATCCCAGGACCCGGCCTCTGAAGAGATCGTCGAAGAGATCGCGACCGCCGATATCCCGGCCGAGGAGGAAGAGCTTGAGGTCGCGCTCGCCCCGCAGGTCGATTACGTGCCCGAGCCGCTGCCGACCCCGACCAATGACGATATCGTCCAGCCCGAGGAGGCGGTCGAGCAGATCCGCAACCAGCCCGACAGCGCCCCGGATGTCGAGATCGCCTCGACGCTCGATTCCAACGACCATATCTCCACCGAGACGGCGGAAACAGCCCCGGTCGAGATCGACGCCATTGAAATGGCCGCGCCGAATTTCGGCGCCCAGGAGAACGACATCCAGGTCGCGACGGCGACCATCCGGGCTCCGCGCCCCGGCAATGCGCCTTCTGGTCTGACCGCCACCGCCGAGGAGATCGCCGAGGAACCGGCCCCGGACGCCCAGCTCCAGGTCACCGAACAGGCCCAGGTCGCCCAGCCCGAGGCAGATAGCGGCATCTTCGCCAGCATCGCCCAGAGCGACACGCTGCTCGGAGCCACCTTCTCGGCGGCGAAGTCGCTGCTGGAGCCGACGGCCTCGGTCGATCCGGTCGCCGCCGCCCAGCCGGTGACCTCGCCAGGCCAGACCCAGGCCTCGATCGTCGACAGTTCGGAACTTGTCTCCTCGGTCGAGACCGAAAACAGCGCCAACACGCCGCTGCCGCGATCCGAAGACCTCCATGTCCCGGCCACGCGGCCCGAGATCGAACTGGCCCTGAACACACCCGCCACGCTCGATATCGACACCACACCTGCGGCCCCGCCGGTCCGCGAGGAGGTGCTCGAACCCGAGGCAGCGCTGCCCGAGGACGAGACCGAGCAGGCGATCATCCAGTTCCTCACCATCGAGGACGAACCCGAGCCGACCCAGCCGGTCGCTGTGGTTCCGGAAACCGGGACCGAAGAGCGCCCGGCGATGATCATCATCCAGCCCAATGACAGCGACCAGATCTCGATCCGGCCCCAGGCCGCGCCGGTTGATACGCCGATCGAAAACGCCGCCGTTTCGCCGGAGATCGCCGCGCCGGCGGCTCAAGAGCCCGTCCTGACATCCACGGTGGCAGGCGACTGCGCTGCCGACATGGCGCTTTCCGCCGTGCCCGGAGCGGAAGTGACGGTGACGATCAACTCTCCCTGCCGCGCCGGACAGCCGTTCCGCATCACCCACGAGGCCCTCGAATTCAACGCCGTGCTCGGCGAAGACGGTCAGGCCGATGTGACCTTCCCGGTCTTCTCCGAACAGGCTGCGGTCACCGTGACCTTCACCGATGGCGCGGGGGTGAGCGACAGCGTCCAGGTGCCCGACATGTTCCGCTTCAACCGGGTGGCCATTGTCTGGAACAGCCCGGTCGATCTGAATCTCCACGCGCTGGAATACGGCGCCAGCCGCGGTGGCGACGGTCATGTCTGGGCCGGTAGCCCGGGCGATTACCGCACCGCGCGACGCGTCGGTGGCGGCTATCTGGTGACGCTGGGTGGCGACAATTTCCTCGCCGGACCCAAGGCCGAGGTCTATTCGGTTCCGATCTCGGCCCGGACCCAGAACGGGATCATCAACCTGTCCATCGAAGTCGCCGATCAGGGGGACGTCTGCAATGACCGGATCACCATCCGCTCGCTGCGCTCCCGTAGCGCGGAATTGTCCATCGACGGCACCGTCGATCTCTCGGTCGGCGATTGCGGCACCAGCGCCAATCTGGTTGTCGAAGACGCCATCCAGGACCTGCAGATCGCCCGGAACTGACCCGCTCCGTCTCCGACCCGCATCCGGCGCCACCGAAGTCTTTCAAAGACTTCGGCCGCTTTCTTTGCAAGAAAGCGGTGCGTCGCGGAAACTGCCGGGACGTTTTTCCCGTCAGTGATTATGCCGCGGCACCGTCTTGCGTACCTTCTGGTATTTCAGCGCCAGATCGATGCAGCCTCCCTGGGCCAGCTGCCCGGCATGGTTCCGCGCAATCTCCTGCCAGGGCGTCTCCGACGCTCGAATCTCGCTGACACCCGCCGCCTTGCGCGCCTCCCATTCCGCCGCGTCGACCAGCGCATTGCACGTCCCCGCATTGAGATCGACCCGGATCCGGTCCCCGGTCCTCAGAAACGCCAGCCCGCCGCCGACCGCCGCCTCCGGCGAGGCATTCAGAATCGAAGGGCTGTCAGCTGTCCCCGACTGCCGCCCGTCGCCGATAGTCGGCAGCGACAGGATCCCGCGTTTGATCAGCTCGTCAGGCGGCTGCATGTTCACCACCTCCGCCGAACCCGGCCAGCCGATCGGGCCGCAATAGCGGATCACCAGAATGCAGTTTTCGTCGATTTCCAGGGCCGGATCATTGATCCGGTCGTGGTAATCCTCGCCTCCCTCGAAGACGATCGCCCGTCCCTCGAAAGCGCCTTCGTCGCCCGGCGTCGACAGATAGCGGTCGCGGAATTCCTTCGAGATCACCGAGGTCTTCATGATCGCGGTATCGAACAGATTGCCGCTCATCACCACGAAACCGGCCTTCTCGGCCAGCGGCTGCCCGTATGGCAGGATCACATCGCGGTTCACGCTCTCGCATCCTTCGAGATTGGCAAACATCCCCTGCCCGGTCACCGTCAGCGTGTCGTTGAGCTTCCCGGCCTCGCGCAACTCCCACATCACCGCCGGCACGCCCCCGGCGCGGAAGTAGCCCTCGCCCAGATATTTCCCCGCCGGCTGCACATTGGCCAGAAGCGGGATGTCATGGCCGTGGACCTGCCAGTCTGACGGTTTCAGCTCGACCCCGATATGGGCTGCGATCGCATTGATATGCGGCTGGGCATTCGTCGACCCGCCAATCGCCGAATTGGTGGCAATCGCGTTCAGAAACGCCGCGCGGGTCAGGATATCCGACGGTTTCAGGTCCTCATGGGCCATCTCGACGATCCGCTTGCCGGTCCGATAGGCCATATCCGAGCGCTCGCGATAGGGGGCCGGGATCGCGGCACATCCCGTCAGCGACATGCCCAGAGCCTCCGCCAGCCCGTTCATCGTCGAGGCGGTGCCCATCGTGTTGCAATGTCCCATCGACGGCACCGAGCCCGAGGCGGCCTCGAAGAACTGCTGCTCGGTCACCTCGCCCGCCGCCAGCCGCCGCCGCATCCGCCAGATCGCGGTCCCGGAACCGACCAGTTCGTCGCCCTCGAAATACCCGTCCAGCGACGGCCCGCCCGACAGCACGATCGCCGGCAGGTCCATGGTCGCCGCCGCCATCAGCAGTGCGGGTGTGGTCTTGTCGCAGCCGGTGGTCAGCACCACCGCGTCGATGGGATAGCCATGCAGCACCTCGACCAGCGACAGATAGGTCAGGTTCCGGTCCAGCGCCGCCGTCGGCCGCTTGCCGGTCTCCTGAATGGGATGGACCGGAAACTCCATCGGGATGCCGCCCGCCTCGCGGATGCCTTCCTTGACCCTCAGGGCCAGGTCCATGTGGATGCGGTTGCAGGGTGCCAGGTCCGAGCCGGTCTGCGCGATGCCGATGATCGGCTTGCCCGAGCGCAGCTCCTCCAGCGAATAGCGCCAGCCCAGATATTTCTCCATATAGAGCGCCACCATGTCCGGGCGGTGCTTGTCGTCGAACCATTCCGACGAACGGAAGCGGCGTGTCTCAGTCACTGTATCCTCCCTCACCGCCCCGGGGCGGCTGATATCACAGCCATATAGCGTCAGCCGGGATGGAGAGAAAAGAGGCGATTTGCCAAACCGGCTGGCCCGGCGAAGGACCAAATGCCGCCCCGCCCGGGCCAAGGCCGGCACCACTGCCGGCCAGGGCGCCCGGGAAGGACAGGTCAGCGCCGGCCAACCATCCTGCCGCACAGGCTGACGACCGGCACCCACCCAGCTGCCAAGATTTTACCCAGATTGAGGACAAACCCCGCCACGATTGCGGTTCATGCTGCGACGAATACCGGGGGGAAAACGTAGAGGGTCAGACAATGAACGCTCAGGCAATCGCACAACGCAACCGGCTCGCGGTCACCCGCCTGATGCCCATGCCCGAGCACCCGTTGCCCGCCCCGCGCAACCGCGCCCTGTCGATCAATGCCGCACTGATCTTCATCCTCGGTGCTACCCTTGTCGTCTGGACCACCCGGCAGAATCTGCTCGAGACGTTCGCCGCTTATTATCTCCTCGGCATGTCCACCCTCTACGTCGTGACCCGCAGGGCACGCTGAGCGACGCCAACGCGGCCCGTTCAGACCCCGACACGCCAAGATAATCCCCAAGATCATTCTCTGCGACTCCGCGCCAGACCCGCCGCTGCCCGTCTGCCACCGCCATCGTGCCGGGCCACACGCAATTTCCGCGCATCCCCACCTGTCTCGACTCCCCGCAAACCACCCGCACCAAGCCGGATTTTCTCCTTCCCTCGGTACCTCCGCCCGCCTATGGTCTCGCCGCCATTCAACACAGGTCACCGCCCCATGCCCATCCGCCTCTCCGACCGCATCGCCCGTATCAAGCCCTCGCCCACCATCGCCGCCGCCAACCGCGCCATCGAGCTGAAGGAAGAAGGCCGTCCGGTCATCGCGCTCACCACCGGCGAGCCCGATTTTGATACGCCCGCCCATATTCTCGACGCCGCCGAGGCCGCCATGCGTTCGGGGCAGACCAAATACACCGCCGTTGACGGCACCGCCGCGTTGAAGGACGCCGTCGCCGCCAAGTTCCTCCGCGAGAACGGGCTCAGCTATGCGCGCGACGAAATCACCGTCTCCACCGGTGCCAAGCAGGTGATCTTCAACGCCATCATGGCCAGCATCCAGGCGGGCGACGAGGTCATCATCCCGACCCCGGCGTGGGTCAGCTATCCCGACATGGTCAAACTGGCAGGCGGCACACCCATCGAGATCGCCTGCGGCCCCGAAACCGGCTTCAAACCGACCGCAGGGCAGATCGCCGCGGCCATCACCCCCGCGACCCGCGCGCTGATGCTGAATTCGCCTTCCAACCCCACGGGGGCGGTCCTGTCCGACGACGACTGGCGGGCCATCGGCGAGGTGCTGCGCCCCTACCCGGATATCCTCGTCATCGCTGACGATATCTACGAGCACATCTCCTTTACCGGTCAGCCCTTCGCGACGCTGGCCCAGGTCTGTCCCGAGCTCAAGGAACAGGTGCTCACGGTCAACGGCGTGTCGAAATCCTTCGCCATGACCGGCTGGCGCATCGGTTATGGCGGCGGGCCGAAAGCGCTGATCGCCGCGATGAAGAAACTTCAGTCGCAATCGACCACCAATCCCAGCTCCGTCTCGCAGGCCGCCGCCGTGGCGGCGCTCAATGGCGGGCTGCAGACGGTCGAGGAGATGCGCCAGGCTTTCCTGACCCGGCGCGACCGTCTCGTCGCCCGCTTCTCCGCCATGCCGGGTCTTTCCCTCGACACGCCGGACGGGGCCTTCTACCTTTTCATCGGGCTCCATGGCCTGATCGGCAAGACCACGCAATCGGGCCGCGTGCTCGACGATGAGGCGGCGATCCTGTCCTGGTTCCTCGAAGAGGGCAATGTCGCAACCGTCGGCGGCGCGGGTTTCGGACTGTCGCCTTACATGCGGATTTCCTATGCCGCCTCGGATGCCGATCTCGACGCTGCCGCCGACCGGATCGAAGCGCTGATCGCATCGCTCGGCTGACCGGCTGAAATTCCTCGAAATACCCGGTCCGGGGCGCTAACCTGCCCCGGTATCGCGCGGACGGAGAGGCCGGTGGCAAAGGGCGGAAAACAGACCAACAAGATCGTGCTGGCGCTGCGGCGCGCGGACGATATCGCGATATTCCAGCGCTTTTTCGACAAATCCACCTCGGGATGGCGCTATCGCTGCACCGGCACCGTTTCGAAATCGGGCAAGCGCTTCACCGACTACACCCCGTTCCGCGGGCGCAATCCCGGCAAGGTCAAATCCGCCCTCGCCCGTCTCGACCGGCTGAGCGGGCTGCTCGACGGGCTGTCCATCACCGCCGCGCTACCGCGTGCCGAGCTTTCCGACGAGGACCGCACCGCCCTGCATTTTCATGCCGACCTCCTGCGCTTCCAGGCGGTCAATACCCTGATCGTCGAGTGCCATTTCGCCCAACCCCTGCCCGATCCGGTCGAGTTCCACCGTTTCCCGCCGCCCTATAACCTCATTCTCGCCCTCGACCTCACCGCCGCGGCCGAACGCGCGCTGTCGCGTGACATGCCCGCGATACTCAGAACCGCCTCCGCGCCCGGTTTCCGGGACGACGGGGCCACCAACGCCGCCGGGACGCTGCGCGCGCTGGCTGACATGCTGGCACGCAAGGGCGACGATGCCGGGCAGCTTCGGGCCCTGACCCTGTCACAGTCGCTGGCCCCGAACCCGGCCAAGGCGGCACGGATCGTCACCCTGCTCCGGGCCAGCGGCGAGACCGGGAAGGCCACGCGCCTGCTCGGCCAGGCGCTTCTCAACTGGCCCCGCACCCCTGCCCTGCTTGCGCTCAGGGACGAGGCCGCCGCCCCGTCATGACCGGCGGCTCCGACCCGTCCGGTCCCACCGCGCCGGAGGCCACCGGCCCCGAGGTGCTCCTCTCCGATCTCGACGCGCAGCTCTTGAGCGGAACCGAGGGTATCCCCGCCCGCCTCGCAGCTCTCGCCGACCCCGCGACGGCCCCCTATGCGCGGACCCTGAGTGCCGCGCGGCACCTCCTCCGCCTCGGCGCGCTCCCCGAATTGCTGCCCCTGTCCGAAGCCGCCTGCCATCGGCACCCCTTGTCCATCGACCTCGCCCTTCTCCGGGTCGACGCAACCGGTCTCGCCGGCCCGCCGGAGGGACTGGAAAGTCTCGCCACCCTCACCCGCCAGACCGGTCGCAAACGCGGTCCCGCCGCCGAACGCCTGGCCCGCCATGGCCGGATCGGCGACGCCATCGCGCTGCTTTCCGCCCCGAACGCCCCCCCGAACGCCCCCCCGAACGCCGCCGGAACCGACGCGCTGGCCAACCGCCTGTCCCTCGCCGAGTTCCACACCCGCTCCGGCCAGCCAGACACCGGGGTGGCCCTTCTGCACGACTGCGCCGTGGCGCATCCCGACGCCCCCGAACCGGCCCGCGCCCTCTTACGCCACGCCGCCTATACAGGCGGGCCGGAGGCGCTATTGACCGAGTTTGACCGGCAGGCGCTCAGGCACCCGTCGCTGCCGCCGCTGGTCCTGCACGAACTCCTGCAACTCGGTGCCATCGCCGCAGCCGCAGGGTTCGCCGCCCGTCCGGACCTCCCGGAACCCCCCTGGCCCCTTCGGCTACGCCTCGCCCTTCAGCAGGCCCGCCGCGGGGACGCGCTCGCGATCTGCAACGCCGAAATCGCCCCCCGCCCCCACACCGCGCGCACCGAACGCGACCTCGCACTTCATGTTCAGGCGCTGCTCGAAGCCGGCCAACTCGCCGAGGCCGAGGCGGAAGGCCAGACCGCCCGGCGCCTCTACCCCGCCTCGAGCCGCCTGCAGACCCTCGCCGCCCAGACCGCCTTCCGCGCGGGCGACTGGCCCCGGGCGCTCGGTCTGCTGGGCAACGCCGCCGAGCGCTTCCCCGGCAGCCTGCCACATCGCCTTGCCCTCATCACCATGCTGATCCAGACCGGCGACTATGCCGAGTCTCAGCGGCTGCTGAATGCCCTGCCCACCGATCTGGCCGAGCGCAGCGGCGACGAGACCGCGTCCCTGCTCCGCCTCCGCCTCGCCCGCGCCTCGGGCGATCTTGAGAGGGTCCGGCAAATCTGCACCTCCCTCGCCGCCTTCGCCTACGCGTCCCGCGAGAAAGCCGCCATCGCCGCTGCCGAGACCGCTCTTCTCGAAACCCGCCTCACCGAGGCCGCGGACAGCGCGACCGCGGCGCTGAGGACCTTTCCCCATTCGACCGACCTGCACGTTCTGGCCGGAAAGCTCCGCTTCCTTCGGGGCGACATCGCCGAAGCCCGCGCGATCCGCGAGCGATGGCGCCCCCTGGCCGAGGCGCGGGGCGAGACCAGCGACACCCATGATCTTGTCCTTGCCATGGCCTCCGCCGATCCGCCCCCGACTGATACCGGGGACGCCGACTATCTGGCCGTCCTCCAGGCGCGAGACTCGGCCCCGGACCTTCCCACCGACTGGATGCCCTATCTCTACCGCCGCCTCCGGAGCGATCCGGACCTCTGGGCGCCGACCGCGCCGGACAGGACCATTCCACGCCAGATCCTCACCTATTGGGAAGGCGCGCGGAGCCCGGCCCATGACCTGATCGCCGAGGCCTGGGAAGCCCGCCTGCCCGGTTTCGCCACCCGGCGCTTCAACCGCGCGACAGCTGTGGACTGGCTGCGCGCCAACGACCACCCGGCGCTCGCCGAGGCCACGCGGCGGGCCGAAAACCCAGCTACCGGGGCCGATATCTTCCGTCTCGCCTGGCTCGCCCGGGAAGGCGGGCTCTATGTCGACGCCGATGAATACCCCCGTGCCCCGGTCGACGACTGGCTGACCGGCTGCGGGCTGCTCCTGACCGCCGAAAAGGGCCATTTCACCGTCGCCAACAGCTTTATCGGCTGTACACCGGGGCATCCGGTCCTGACCGAGGCCCTGTGGCGGATCGAGGCCGGGCTGCCGGGGTTCCGGGGCGGGCTCGACACCTGGATGGAGACCGGCCCGGGATTGCTGACGCTCTGCCTCGGCCGCTATCTGGCCCGCGTCGGGAAGGCACCGGAAGTCCGGGTTTTACGACCCGAGGACTACGCCGCACGGGTCTCGACCACGCTGCAACTGCCACATAAATTCGGTGCCACACATTGGCGGCGCCCGACGGATTGAGCCTTATTTCAAGGGATAATCCCGTTTTTGCACTCTTTTTGGTCACTTTCTTGACATGAACGCCATCCAGTTTGCGTTACGCGAATACAGGTTGCAGGTGATCATGTGAAAGGTAGATAGGGTGGTACCGGGTATTGCCAGTTGGCCCGTCTGTGAATCGGAGGGCTTTCAGTTTGCGGGGACTGTCAAGGCTGACACGCTCGTCCCCCATGTTCAGACGGTCGATTTCGATCCCGTAGGCGCCGAGTCGAAGATCCGCGCCATGCTGGAGTTCTGCCGCAGTCAGACGCGGCCCGGCGGGCCGAAGGTCTTCGGCGCGCAATGGGGGGACAGCCGCCTGGTCCTGTACAACAGTGCCGAACCGATGGTGCTCTACGGCACCGTCCGGTTGGACCTCGGCCTGGCGATAGACAGTCTTTCCGATTGCAGCACGATCGAGCCGGTCTCGATCCCGGCCTCGGGCTTCGCACCGGACTGGGAGGACAATCTCGACCGGCATTTCTGGAATTTCCTGTCGATCATCGACCGGACCACGGCCAGCCGCACCCTGATCCTCGGCTTCGGGTCGGAAAGCTGCAAGCTTGGCATTGCCGACGGGTCGATCTACGAACTTGGCCGCTTCGACGGGCCCGAGGCCATCGTGCGCAAGTTCCGCTCCACCGCACGGGCAAGACGCAAGATCACCTATTTCGCCGGCGCCCGCCGCCGAAAGAAATCCGCCTTGAATCCGCTCGGCCCCATGGCGCTGGCTCTGGCCTACGCCAGGACCGGTCCAGGGGAGAAGACGACCGGACCAGAGGCGACCTGGCAGCTTTCGGTCGCGGGCTGGCCCGTGATCGCCCCCGACAGCGCCGCTTTCTGCGACTTTGCCCGCCGCCTGAAGATCCACCGCGCCAGCCGGGACCTCGCGGCGCATGCGCTGGGGGTCGATGAACTGTCCTGGTTCCGCATGGACAGCGGCTCGGGTCGGGTCAATCTCTCGCGGCGCGATGCCGCCGGGCTCAGCGAATGGCGCAACCTCCCGCAGCGCGACCTGGCCAAGCGGCTCTGACCGCACCCCGTCTTGAGCCCCGTCCAGAGTCCTGCGCCGGTTCTGTGACGCGAGAGATCAGCGGCGCCGTTTACCTTCCGTCCAACCGCCCCGGAGGTCAGCCTTTCCGAGACCATGGCAATCCCCGTGCCTGAGGATACGCGGCATCGCCACGACGATGATGCGCGGCATCGCCACGACGCGGCGGGATTTCGACAGACCGTGAAAACCGGAGCCGGGCCGCTACCGCGCCGGAGCCGCGACCGTCGAGCCGCGCACGATCAGTTCCACCGGCGCCACCACCTGCAGTTCGGCCAATGCCGCCCCTTTCGACTGCGCGATCAGCATCTCGCCGATGGCGACCCCCGCCTCACGGATCGGGGCGCGGGTCACGGTCAGCGGCACCGAGAAATTCTCTGTCTTCAGGCTCGACAGCCCGTCATCATGGCTGATGAGCGACACATCGCGCCCCAGCACCACGCCTTCCTCGCGCAACCGCCTCGTCGCGCCGATGGCAAGAATGGTCGAGGAGCAGATGATCGCCGTCGGCGGTTGGGCCAGATCGAACATCGCCTCGGTCTGGCGCAACCCGTTCTCCTCGCTCATCGCCCCGTGAAAGACCAGCGCGGGGTCGATCCCGATCCCGGCCCCTGACATGGCGTTCTGGTATCCCCGGAACCGGTCCTGGGCGAACACCGCCCCTTCGCGCCCGTTCAGGAACGCGATCCGCCGATGTCCGAGATCGATCAGGAGCCGTGTCGCGTCCTCGAAGGCCTGCCGGTTGTTGATGTCGTAATAGCCGTAGCCCGAGGCATCCGCCGTCCTTCCATGGACAATGAACGGAAACCCCCGCTCCATCAGCGCTTCGATCCTCGGATCGTCGGCCATCGGCAACGAAATCACGAACCCGTCCACCTTGCCGCCATCGGCGAACCGCTCATAGGTCTGGATATTGTCCGAACTCGTCAACACCACGTCCAGCTCGTGCTCGGACAGCGACTGCGTCAAGCCCGAGAGGAATTCGACGAAATGCGGATCGGCGAGAAAATCCTTCGATCGGGGCATCACCAGTCCGAAAGACCCCGCCCGCCCCGTCGCCAATTGCCGCGCCGAGACATTGGGCCGGTAATTCAGCCGCGCCGCCGCCTCCAAAACCCTTTCCTTCGTCCGGTGATTTACGGTAGAATAGCCGTTGAGCGCCCGGCTGACCGTGGCCTGACTGAGCCCCAGATGCTCCGCAAGGTCCTTCAGCTTGGCCATAGATTTCCCCCCGGAAGTAGCCATTGCCGTCGAAATAATGAAAGCGCTTTCAATAGCTCATGCCAGATTCCGGCACCTCACGCAACATTGAAATTCAGTAAAAGACCAATAATTGCTGAGAAAAGAGAGATTCTCATGGATCGCCGCCAGAAGCAACCCAACCTCAACAGGCGCTTCCTTCGCAGGAAATTTTAAGCGCTTTGAGAAGATACCGTCAGATCTCGCCCGCCCGATCCGGCAGTGCCCCGCAACCGCCTGCGGCGTATCCATCCCCCCTGCCTCCATTTCGTTTACAGCGTTCCGCGATCTGCCCGATACATCACGTCTCACCATCCTGCGTTGCTTGTGTGAGCTCCGGCATCGTGGTTGGTGCCGGGAATGGCCGTCCCGCGCGTCCTGTCTCTGTCGATGCGGGTCGGGACGGTCTCGCAGTTGGCAGGGTCAAGGCTGTCGGTCGGAAGCCCGGACCGCATCGCCGGATAGGGGAAGGCGACGTCGCGGGTGGTATCGACCCGCTTCCGCCCACTCTCCGAGATGGTCCGCGGCGACAGGGTCCAGTATGCGTGGGGGACGCGCGGGCGGGGAAGGACCGATGCGAATGCCGTGTCACCTGGGATCATAGCTGAACTCCAGTCGCGTGCCGCCCGGTTCGCGGATCATGAAATGCACCTTCGGACCGTTGCCCGAGACCTCAGGGGCAAACTCCACTTCGACGCCCGGCCATTGCGCAACCGTTTCGAACAGGCGGCCCAGCGCCGCGCGGTCGGCGACTTTCAGCGCCGTGTGGTGCAGCCCGACCTGCCCGTGCCGGTCGAACCCGCGTCTGTCCGGCCCCTTTTGCTGCCAAAGGGTGATCTTTGCGTGGCCATTGGTGACATAGACCGCCGGATAATCCGGATTGCCGCCGAACTCGTCCCAGCCCAGCGCTTCGACAAAAAAGCGCCGCGACGCCGCAAGGTCCGAAACCGTCAACCCCAGATGGTCGATACCCAAGAGGTCTTCACTCATGCCGCATCCTCCCTATCCATCCAGCGCGGGTCGAGACAGCGCAGAAGCGCCGGGAACGGGACCTCGGCGCCAGCGATCGCAATGGTCCGCCAGATACGTTCTGACATCGCATCCCGGTTCATTCCGCCGCTTCACTTGCGGCCATCGGTCCGGTTCCGAACCTGCGCATCAGGTCCGGTCCGGACCGGAAATCCGCGAAATGCGACTGTATCATGTGCGCCATCTCGACACCTTGCCAATTTGTCTGGTACCATATACAACTAGACAAATCATACGCAACCCGGCGCAACCTGACAAGCGCGTTCTGGGGGATTTTCATAGATATGACCCGCAACCCCGTCCGAACCCCCGTTTGGAAAAGCATCGCCGACACGCTCCGCGCCGAGATTGCGCGTGGCGATACGCCGCCCGGTGCCAAACTCCCTACCGAGGCGAAACTGGCCACCCGCTTCGGCGTCAACCGCCATACTATCCGCCACGCCCTGAAATCCCTCGCCGAAGAAGGTCTCACCCATTCCCGCCGCGGCTCCGGTGTCTTCGTCACCGCGAGACCCACCCCCTACCCGATCGGCCGCCGCGTCCGTTTCCACCAGAACCTCGCCGCCGCCGGCCGTACCGGGACCAAACGCCTGCTGAGCCTCACCACACGACCAGCCACCGCCGCCGAGGCCAAGGCCCTCGCCCTGCCGCGCGCCGCTCAGGTCCACGCCGTCGAAGGAATGTCGCTCGCCGACGGCCTTCCCATCGCCCTCTTTACGTCGATCTTCCCGGCCGACCCCTTCCCGAACCTCCCCGAGGCCCTGACCCGCACCCATTCGGTCACCGCAGCGCTGGCCGAAGCCGGCATCGCCGACTATACCCGCGCCTCGACGCGGCTCACCGCCGAACCCGCCACCGCGCTCCAGGCGCTTCACCTGCAACTCCCCGAGGGCGCCCCCCTCATCCACGCCACATCCGTCAACATCGCCGCCGACGCCACCCCCGTCGAATACGGCGATACCTGGTTCGCCGGAGACCGCATTCAGCTCGAAGTCTCCCAGAGCTGACACGCCGCACCACCGCCGCCACGCTCCGCTTGGACCCCCTGCCCCCTCGCGTTGCCGGCTGCGGCACCTGACCCGATTGATTTTTTGTCCGGAACATGCAGTTCTCGACCCGGTAACAAGCCAGACCGCAGTTCGGAGTATCGATGGCTTCACGCACCCAGACCACAACGGCAATCGCCGGGGCCGGGCTCACCGGTAGTCTGATCGCACTGGAGCTGGCAGAAAAGGGTCACGAGGTGACCCTTTTCGAGGCCGGCGCCGCGCCGCTCGCGGCTGCGTCCCGGGTCAATGAAGGCAAGATCCATCTCGGCTTCGTCTATGCGGGCGATCCCAGCCTGCGGACGGCGCGGCGGATGATCGAAGGCGCGATCCGGTTCCGGTCGCTGCTCGAACGCTGGCTCCCGTCTCGCCGCTTCGAGGACACCGTGACGGAGCCTTTCGACTATATCGTCCCGGCTACAAGCCAGCGTGGCCCGGAGGAGATCCGCCGCCATTTCACCCAAGTGGCCGCGCTCTGGCGCGACGCCGAGACGGCCACAGGCCTCAGCTATCTCGGACAGGGCACAGCGCGCCATTGGCACGAAATCCCCGGCTCAGACCCCACCGACAGGATTGCGGCCCGCTTTCGCACCGGCGAGCGATCCGTCGATACGGCCCTGATCGCCAACGAGATCGCGGCAATCCTCTCCGGCCACCCGCGGATCACGCTCCTCACCGGTCACCGCGTGCTGCGCTTCCGGGCCCACGGCGCCGGATGGCAGGCCGAGACCGAAACCCGGCCCGGGACAGATCCCCGGCACCACGGCCCCTTCGAAACTGTCGTCAACGCGGCCTGGAACGGTCGCCATGCCATCGATATCGCCAGCGGCTTTGCCGAGCCTGGCCCCTGGTTCACCCGCTACAAATGCGGCGTCGACGTCACCGGACCAGCCAGGGCCGCGCCGCCAGCCCCCAACGTCACGGCGCTGATCGGCGCCTATGGCGACTACGTCGCCTTCCCCTCGGGGCGGCACTATCTCTCCTGGTACCCGTCGGGGCGGCTGCTCGCCACCGATGAGACAGACCCGCCCGCACCGGATCTCACCCCGGAACTCCGGATGCGCATCCTGGCCGAAAGCTTCGCCGGGCTCGAAAGCCTGGTGCCGTCCCTGGCAGCGCTTCGCGACCATGCCCGGCCCGAACATGTCGACGGCGGCTTCATTGTCGCCCGGGGCGCGTCCGATATCACCGACCGCCAGAGCGGCCTGCATTCCCGCCACCAGGTCGGCATTCGCGAACCGGCTCCGGGCTATTTCTCCGTCGATACGGGCAAATACACGCTGGCCCCGCTGCTGGCCGCCGACTGCGCCGCCCGCCTGTGCGGCCAGGCGGCCCCGGCCGCAGAACACATGGCCGGGTGATCCGGGGATGCGGCCCGTTCCCTTGCCCGTCCTTGTCCGGGACCGGAAACGCCGCCCCACCAGGCTTCCGATCACCATCTGCATTCCGGCCTACCGTCCGGCCCGGTTTATCGAGCGCTGCCTGAACAGCGTCGCCGCCCAGACATTCCGCGATTTCCGGGTCCGCATCTCCAACGATGGCGGGCATGACCGGGAGCTGCTCGACCGGCTTGCCGCGCAGCATGGCGCCGAGGTGACCCATCACCAACACCGGCTCGGCTGGGTCGGCAATTCCAACCACCTGATCGAGCGGGTCACCACTGCCTATTTCTGTATCCTGCCCCAGGATGACGAACTGGATCCGGCCTATCTTGCGCGCACCCACGCGCATCTCGAAAGCCACCGAAAGGCCATCGCCGCATTTTCAGACATAAGCTGCGTCTTCGAGGATGGCAGCTCCGGCCCGACCATGAAGGGTGCTGCGGTCACCGGCGGCCGCCGGAGCCGTATCCGGACGGTGCTCGATCACCATTTCAACGGCTACAGCTACCGCGCGCTCATCCGCAGTCCCGGGGATCTGACCCGGATCGCCATGCCCGAGGATACCCAAGCGGGCTTTGCCGCCGATTCCGCCTGGATCATGACCAAGTCGCTGCTCGGCGAGCTTCATTGCCTGCCCGAACCGCTCTACACAAAGCATTTTCACGATCGCAACACCCATTCCGGCTGGTGGACCGGGCGCGACGCGGCGGGGCTGTCGAAAAACTGGTTCGACCATTGCCTGTCGATCACTCGCATCGCCCTGAGCGCCGCCGCCACGCGCGGCGCGGCCCGCGACATCGCGGCACGCGGAAGCGCGCGCCTCTTGCGGCCCTGGCGCGAGACCGATACGCCCTTCGATCCCGCCATTGGCCGGGCGCTCCGCGCGACCTGGACACGGGCCGATCTGCCGGCGCTGGCCCGGGAATTCAAAAGCCGCCTTGAAAACCCAAGGCACGCGCGCCGGCCGTGCCTGCCCGCATTCAGGGACGTGCTGGCGCGCCTGTCCTCCTGAAACCGTTCGGGGGGATACAACGGGGCGGGTTGCCTTAACCTCGCCTTTACCATCCTGGGCGAAAGAACTGTCCATGCAAATCCAACCCTCGCCTCTGTCGCCCGAACTCTGGCTCCGGGACCTTTTCGCCTCGAAGGCCGTGCAGCAGGGCGGCGTCATCCGCCGCAAGGCGAGCGATATCGAGCGCTATGCCGGCATGGATCGCTTCATGAACGAGATCGGAAGACGCGGCTATCAGGTCGCGGAGAATTCCGGCCAGATCGTCATCTTCTGCAATCGCGCCCCGGTGCGCTGGCTGACCCGCCGGGCCCCGTTTTCTTTGCAAGAAAACGGCCGAAATCTTTGAAAGATTTCGGTTGCCTCCGCGCAACGCCTCACCGTCCGTGCTGGTCGCGCCAGGCCCGGAACCGCGCCAGCACCTCGTCGCCCTTGGGCGGATAAAGCCCGATGATCGAGCGCCCGCCCTTGACCTCCTCGGTGACGAAATCCTCATAGGCCGTCATTTCCACCGCCTCTGCCGCGATCTCGTCCGCAATGTCGGCGGGTATCACGATCACGCTTTCTCCGTCTCCGACGATCACATCTTCGGGCCAGACCGCCACATCGCCGCAGCCAATCGGCACATTGATGTCGAGAGCCTGATGCAGCGTCAGGTTGGTCGGCGAGGAGGGCCGGTGGTGGTAGGCCGGAATGTCCAGCCCGCCGATGGTCACCGAATCCCGGAACCCGCCATCGGTCACCACGCCCGCACCGCCCCGCATCATCAGACGCGTGATCAGGATATCCCCCGCCGAGGCGGCGCGGGCATCCTTGCGGCTGTCCATGACCAGTACATGGCCTTCCGGGCACTGCTCGATGGCCACCCGCTGCGGGTGATCGGGGTTCTGGAAGACCGTGATCGGGTTCAGGTCCTCGCGGGCCGGGATGTAGCGCAGGGTGAAGGCCGGCCCGACCATGTTCGCCCCCTTGAACTTCACCGGATGCACGTCCTGGATCGTCTGGTTCCGCAAGCCCCTCTTGAAGAGGGCCGTGGACAGCGTCGCGACGGACACGCCCATGAGTTTTTCTCTGGTCTCGGTTTTCATCCCAGCACGGCTCCTTTTGCCCCGGTTTGGTGAAACACACCCATCGTTAACCTGTTTTTTCTTTGTTTTCAGCGTAATGATCGGTTTTGCCCGTGTGCAAGGCCCCTCAGAAGATATCCGGCTCCGGCGGATTCTCCCCGAATTCCTGTCTCAGGAAGTCGAAATCCGCCCCCTTGTCCGCCTGCTCGATATGCTTGGTGAACATCCACCCATAACCCCGGTGGTAGCGCGGCTCCGGCGGCGTCCAGGCGGCGCGGCGACGGGCGAGTTCGGCGTCCGAAACATCCACCCGCAGCGACCGCCCGGGTATATCGATCTCCACCATGTCCCCGTCCTTCAGCAGCGCCAGCGGCCCCCCGACGAAGCTCTCCGGCGCCACATGCAGCACACAAGCCCCATAGCTGGTGCCGCTCATCCGCGCATCCGACAGCCGCACCATGTCGCGGTGCCCGTCCTTCAGCAGTGCCTTCGGCATCGGGATCATGCCCCATTCCGGCATCCCCGGCCCCCCCTGCGGCCCGGCGTTCCTGAGGACCAGCACGTGGTCCGGCGTGATCGGGTAATCTGGATCGTCGATGATCTTCTTCAGCTCGGGATAGCTGTCGGCAATCAGGGCCGGCCCCCGGTGCCGGTGAAACCTCGGGTCGCACGCCGCCGGTTTGATCACCGCCCCGTCGGGGGCCAGGTTCCCCCGCAGCACCGCCAGCGACCCCTCGTGATAGACCGGATTGTCCAAGGGCCGGATCACGTCGTCATTATAGACCTCCGCCCCCTCCAGCGCCTCGCCCAGGGTCCGCCCCGACACCGTCAGCGCCCCGAGATCGAGCTTGTCGCCAAGGGTCCGCATCAGCCCCCTCAGCCCCCCGGCATAGTAGAAATCCTCCATCAGGTATCCCTTGCCCGAGGGCCTGACATTGGCGATCACCGGCACCTCGCGCCCCACCGCATCGAGATCGTCGAGGCTCAGCGCGACCCCCGCCCGCCTGGCCATCGCGATGATATGGATGATCGCATTGGTCGAGCAGCCCGTCGCCATTGCCACGGTCACCGCGTTCCTGACCGAAGCCGGGGTCACGATCCGGTTCGGCGTCATGTCCTCCCAGGCCATCTCCACCGCCCGCCGCCCGCATTGGGCGCTCATCCGCTGGTGATTGGCATCCGCCGCCGGGATCGAGCTGGCCCCGGTCAGGCACAGACCCATCACATCGGCGATCGCCGTCATCGTCGAGGCCGTACCCATGGTCATGCAATGCCCGTAGGACCGCGCGATCCCGCCCTCGACCCCGGTCCATTCCTCACGGCTGATCTTTCCGGCCCGCCGCTCGTCCCAGTATTTGAAACTGTCCGTCCCCGAGCCCAGCACCTCGCCCCGGAAATTCCCCCGCAGCATCGGCCCGGCGGGCAGGTAGATAAAGGGGATACCCATCGACAGCGCCCCCATGATCAGCCCGGGCGTGGTCTTGTCGCAGCCGCCCATCAGCACAGCGGCGTCACAAGGGTGAGACCGCAGGAGCTCCTCCGTCTCCATCGCCAGGAGATTGCGATAGAGCATCGTCGTCGGCTTCATGAAGGTCTCCGACAGCGACTGGACGGGCAGTTCCATCGGAAAGCCCCCGGCCTGCAGGATGCCGCGTTTGACAAAGTCGGCCCGGTCCTTGAAATGCATGTGGCAGGGCTGTGCTTCGGACCAGGTATTGAGGATCGCCACTACCGGCTTGCCCTCCCAGTCCTGGGGCCCGTGCCCCATCTGCATTGTGCGCGACCGGTGTCCGAAGCTGCGGAAATCGTCAGGAGCAAACCAGCGGGCCGAGCGCAGATCTTCGTATCTCTTCACCATTTACCCCTATAACCTTCCCCAATTGCCTGCATATCGGGCGCAGCGACAATAGCTGCCGCACCAGAGCCAACAACCCGTTTCCAGCGGCAAGACCCGTCACCCCGTCCCATGGGAGGGGATCTTGGGTGGCCTTGCGTGACATCCGCCCGGAATGCCCTCGCCGATTTCCCGGACCTGATCGCTCGCGCCAATCGATTCCTGTTGAACTAATATATTAGATAATCAGCGGCAGCAATCACTGTCAGACTGGACCTTTCGTGCATCCGATGTTCAATGGGTGGCGTGGCAGGTGACGCCGCAGATCGACATGTGAAACAGCTTTGAGGGCTATCCCATCGACCCGAACGATATCCTTCCCATCAGACCCGCCAATCCGGCGCTGCCGGCCGCGCAACGTCTGTATGACATTTTACGCGAGCGGATCGTCAGCCTCGATCTCGCCCCGGGTATGACCCTGTCGCGGGTGGAACTTGCCGAGAAATACGAGGTCTCGCAGACCCCGGTGCGCGAGGCAATGCAGCAGCTGGAACAGGACGGGCTGGTGCAGGTATTTCCGCAATCGCGCACGGTGGTGTCAAAAATCGACGTGGCGCAATTGAAAGAGGCCCATTTCCTGCGTTTCGCGGTCGAATGCGAGATTTCGCGGCACCTGGCAAAGGCCGGCGACCCTGCCCGGACCGCCAAGGCCAGGACCATCGTTCGGATGCAGGCAGCCCTTGGCGGCAATACCGAGGAGGCCGACCTCTTCAACGGCCTCGACGAAGCCTTCCACGAGAGCCTCTATGCCGCCCTTGGCCATTCGAACCTGCATCGGCTGATAAAGTCCCGGTCTGGCCACATGGCGCGGGCGCGGCGGCTGGAACTGCCATCGGAGGGCAAGATGCAGTCGATCACCGAGGCGCATCAGGCGATCCTCGACACGATCGAAAGCGGCGACGAGATGGCGGCGGTTGCGGCGGTGCAGGAACATCTGTCCGGCACGATCTCTCATATCGGAGCGCTGATCGACGCCAATCCCGACTATTTCCGCAAGGAAGGAGCCTGATCCGGCCCGCCCCTCCGGCCGCCTTGCCCGTCCAGCCCGCGCCCGATGCGAGTTGGCAAGGGCTCCGAAGAACGCTAGGAGGTTCGCGGAGGAATAACTCCTCAGGGGCAAAACCCCGTGCGCCGTGCGGGCGTGGTGGAATGGTAGACACATGGCACTTAAAATGCCTGGGCCGAAAGGCCGTGCCGGTTCGACTCCGGCCGCCCGTACCAAACGCGTCCACTGAAGCGGCCATCGGACAATCGGGAGTTCAGTGCCACTCGGCGTGCTTGACCCATTGTGCATAGCCTTGCATCGGTCGCACGTTTCCCGGTCCCGGACGGCGGATCGCCGGGCAATCCCGGCGGTTCCAAAAGCCGCCTCAGGCCGGCTCCAGCGACTTGCCGTGCTCGACGGCCATCTGCGCGCAGACCCAGTCATCAGGCCCGACATGGCGGAAACGCTCAACCAGGAAATCGATGAAGCTGCGCACTTTCGGCTGGATATAGCGGCCGGGCGGATAGACCGCATAGATCCCCAGGGTTCCGAGGCAGGTTTCGGGCAGGATCTCGACCAGACGGCCCGTCTTCACCCGGTCTTCGAGGACAAAACTCGGCAGCAGTGCGATCCCGAGGCCCGCCTCGGCTGCCCGCCTGAGCGCCTCGCCGTTATTCGCGGTGAACCGACCGCCGACCCGGATATCCCTGACCTCGCCGTTTTTTGATTTCAGCCTCCAGAAATTCCCCGTCGAGAGATTGGTGTAATGCAACAGATCATGCCGGGACAGGTCGTCGAGGTTCTTGGGCACACCATGTGACTTGAGATATTCCGGCGACGCCACCAGCAGGGGCCGCGCCTCGCCAAGTTTGCGGGCCTTGAGCGAGCTGTCTTCCATCCGGCCGATCCGGATCGCCAGATCGAACCCATCGGCGACCAGTTCCGCGAAACGGTCGTCGAGGACCATGTTCACCTGCAAGTCGGGATATTGCTGCAGAAACTCTCCGACGGCCGGGGCGATATGCGACAGGCCGAAATTCACCGGCACCGAGACCCTGAGCGTGCCGCGCGGATCGGTCTGCATCGCGGTGACCATCTCGTCGGCCTCCTGGGCCTTGGTGAGCACGGTCGTGGCGCGGTCGTAATAGGCCAGCCCGATCTCGGTCGGGTTCACGCGGCGCGTGGTGCGGTTCAGGAGCCGCGCACCGAGGCGCGCCTCCAGTGCCGAGACATTCTTGGAGACCACCGATTTCGAGACGCCGATGGTGCGCGCCGCATCGGTGAACCCGCCCTGCTCGACCACCGCGATAAAGGATTGCATCTCGCTCAGCCGGTCCATGCGCCTCTCCTGTCTGGGGTTTTGAGACAATATCGGTCGCGGTCGCGGAATTTCAAGCGAGGATGGCTATATTTCATGCCCACTGGCAGTGCAAAAGGCCAGGCATGTTGCAATCTGTCGGGTCGGTCCCCGCCTGTTCCGACCCGCCGATAGCAGCGCCGTCCGGCGTAGGGTGGGTGATTTCACCCACCGTCCGACGCTCATGTCACGGGCGCATATCAACCGGTCCGAATCACCCTCCGCCTCCGCCCGACCAGAGCGACGACCGTCTATCTAAGCCAAGCCGGGCGACCGTACCCGGCCTCGTAAAGGGAGCGCTCCGGTGCGTCTCACCCCTTCCAGCTGACCTCGAAGTCTCCGGCTATCGGCCAATTCAGTCCCGCCGAGGCCCCGCCATCCACCCGGAGGATCTGCCCGGTCAGGAAGGCCGCCGACGGAGACGCCAGGAACAGCGCCGTGCCCACAAGATCCTCGACCTTGCCCATCCTTCTCAGCGGCACATTGGCGTCGTTCCAGGCCTGCATCTTCGGATCCGACCAAAGTTTGCTGGTTAGATCGGTGAGGATGAAGCCCGGCGCCAGCCCGTTCACCCGCACGCCATGCAGGCCCCATTCCATCGCCAGGCCACGGGTCATGTTCGACATGGCCGACTTGCTCATCGCATAGGGCACCACCTGGGTCAGCGGCGCGTAGGTCGAGAGCGAATCGATATTGATCTGGCATCCCGCCCCTTGCGCGATCATCTGCCGCCCGACCGCCTGGCTCATCAGGAACGCCCCGCGGAGATTGATCCGGATGATCCGGTCGAATTCTTCGGCGGAATAGTCCGTCGCCGGCATCCGGTTGTTGATGCCCGCGCAATTGATCAGGGTGTCGATCCGCCCGTGCCGGGCCACGCATTCAGCCACGCAGGACCCGATTTCGCGCTCATCGGCAACGTCGCAGGCGATCCAGTCCATGCCGGAGCCGGTGCTTTCGCAGGTTTCCGCCAGCGCCTCGGCATTGCGCCCCGTGATCACCACCCTTGCCCCGCGTTCCGCAAAGCCGGTTGCAAGCGCCAGCCCGATCCCCCGGCTGCCGCCGGAGACGAGAACCACCTGGTCGGAGACGGAGAACATGGGATCGGACATGGCGGTTCCTTTTCGAGACGGCAAGGCGAGCTCAGCCGCGGGAATTGACGATATAGGCGGTGTCGATCCCGACCTGATCCATCAGCCGCTCGGCATGCAGAACCGCACCGCTCGAGCGCAGAGGCCCCAGAAACACCCGATAGCCGAGCCGATCGGCCGACACGACCCGCACCGCATAGCCGAGACCGGCAAAGAACTGTTCGAGATTACGCGCACCGTTCCGGTCGGTGGTCATCGCGACATGCATGTAGCGGGTACTGCCGAACTGACCGCTGTCGCCGGCCCGGTTGCGTTCCATGTTCCGGCGCGGCGAGATGATGCGCGGGATCTCCGCCGAGTTTGTCAGGCAGCCATTCGCGCGCAGCGCCGTTTCGGCATCGCGCAGGCGGCGCTCGTCGCGGACGGTCGGGCTTCCGGGGGTGAGATCGCGGAAGAGCGAGCCGAGATTGACGGTCAGCGCGGTGTCATAGGTCTCGAAGGCCGCAAGACATATTCCGGCACGCGAAGACGGGGCCGGGGACGATCCACTGCACGCGGCGAAGACAAGGAAGGGGACAAGGGAAATCGGTAACCATCTCATTGCTTTGGGACTCCGGCAGGCGGGCAGTATCCTGCACGAGATTTTCGACTTCGGCCAGAGCGATGTTGTTCTCCACACCGTTTCGGCGGCTTCTCCCGCTGGCCGGCCAGCCATCTGGGGCCGCCCCGGAGATTCGGGCCGGTCGACGGTACCGGGAGCGGCGTTTTTTGTTGGAGCGCACGGCATAAGCCGGTACAAGCCGCCGGAACTCCGGTCCGCGACCGGCGCAGGATCAAGGGGGAGGATGATGTGGAGAAATCTTCAGCCATGAAACGGGACTGGGTCGCGACCGCGCGCACGCTGGCCGAAGCGCTGCCCTATCTGCAACGCTATGACGGGGCGACGGTTGTCATCAAGCTTGGCGGAAACGCGATGAGCGACGATGCGGCGATGGCCGATTTCGCCCGTGATATCGTGTTGATGAAACAATGCAACCTGCATCCGGTGCTGGTCCATGGCGGCGGACCGATGATCAACGCCATGCTGGAGAAGCTGGCGATCAAGTCCGAATTCATCGGCGGCAAGCGGGTGACCGACGCGGCGACGATGGAGGTCGTCGAGATGATCCTCGCCGGTTCGGTCAACAAGCGGATCGTGCGGGCGATCAACGCGGTTGGCGGAAAGGCCGTGGGCCTGTCGGGCACCGACGCCAATCTGATGATCTGCGAGAAGGAAATGGGCAAGGGGCCGGACGGGCCGGTCGATCTGGGTCAGGTTGGCCGCCCGGTCGAGATGCATCCTGGTGTGCTGAGGGCCTTTCTCGACAGCGATTTCATTCCGGTCGTGGCGCCTCTGGGCATCGGTCGCGACGGCTCGGTCTTCAATGTCAACGGCGATACGGCGGCGGGAGCGATTGCCGGGGCGATGAAGGCGGACCGGCTGCTGCTGCTGACCGATGTCGCGGGGGTCAAGGACCGGGACGGCGACGTGGTCACCCAGCTGACCGCCGCGCAGGTGCGGCAGATGACCGAGGAGGGCGTGATTGCTGGGGGCATGATCCCCAAGACCGAGACCGCGCTCGACGCGATCGACAAGGGCGTGCGGGCGGTGGTGATCCTCGATGGCCGCGCGCCCCATGCCTGCCTTCTGGAACTGTTCACGGCCCATGGCGCCGGTTCGATGATCCGGGCCGGATGATGCGGCTGATCCTGATGCGGCACGCCAAGTCGGACTGGGACGACCCGCTTCAGTCGGACAAGGCGCGACCGCTGAACGCTCGGGGGAGGCGGAATGCGGGGGCGCTGGGCGTCTGGCTGCGTGCGGCGGGTCTGCAGCCGGAGCGGGCGCTGGTCTCGAGTTCCGTGCGGACACGGGAAACCTGGCAGCTTCTCGGGCTCGGCGGCGAGGCGGTGTTCGAGGACGCGCTTTATCTCGCCGGACCGGAAACGATCCTGCGCGTGCTGCGAGACAGGGGCGGGAGCGCGGCGACGGTACTGGTCCTTGGCCACAATCCCGGAATCGGGGCCTTGGCGGAAATGCTGGCACCGGAGGCCGAGGACGCCGATCTCATTCGCTACCCGACCGGAGCAACGGCTGTGTTCGAGGGGACGGGCGGGACCTGGTCGGCGGCGCGGGGGTTCCGGCTTGTGGAATTCATGGTCCCGCGGCGGCTTGTCGGATAACCTCGCCAGGCCGCGGTGACCGCATTCTTTCGAAGAATGCGGCCGAAATCTTTGAAAGATTTCGGTGACACACGGCTTGCAGCCGACACAAGGAACCGGCCGGCATCGACCAGGTGGCCCTGAGATGGATTCGGGGGGCTTGGAATATCCCTCGAACTTTCGTCGCCCCTCCCGGCGCTATCGTTCCAGCAGGGCCCGCGCCGCCGCTCGGGCTTCCTCCGTCACAACGTCGCCGGCCAGCATCCGGGCGATCTCGTCCACCCGCTCGGCCGCACCCAGGGGCTGCACGTCGGTCAGCGTCACCCCGCCCCTGACCGATTTTGCCACCTGCCAGTGATGCTGCCCCCGCGCGGCCACCTGCGGTGAATGGGTGACAACGACCACCTGCGCGGCACCTGCGACCTGTTCCAGCCGCCGCCCGACCGCATCTGCCGTGGCCCCCCCGACCCCGCGATCTATTTCGTCGAAGATCAGCGTCAGCCCTTCCGAGCGGCCCGTGAGACAGACCTTCAGCGCCAGCAGGAACCGCGACAATTCCCCGCCCGACGCGATCTTGTTCAAGGGGCCTGGCGGTGCGCCCGGGTTGGTCGCCACCGTGAAGGACACCGCGTTCATCCCCATGCTGCCGGCCTCTTCCAGTGGCAGATCGGCGATCTCGGTCGAAAAGGCGGCGTTTTCCAGTTTCAGCGGCGCCAATTCCTCGGCCATCGCCGCATCGAGCCGCACCGCCGCCGCATGGCGGGCGTCGCTCAGTGCCCTTGCCGCCGTTTCGAACCCGGCCCGGGCCTGGGTCACTTGCGCCTTCAAGGCGGTCACCGCTGCTTCGGAGGCATCGACAGCCTCCATCCGGGCGCGGAAATCCTCGGCCAGCCTGTGCAGCGTATCGGGCTGTGTGTTGTGCTTGCGGGCCAGCGCGCGCAGCGCGAAGAGCCGCTCCTCGACGCGCTCCAGTTCCAGCGGGTCGAAGTCCATATCGACCAGAACATTGTCGATCTGCTGCTGGGCATCGCCGAGCTCATAAAGCGCCCTTTCCAGAGCGGCGATCGGCTCGTCGAGCAGCCCCGGCGCCTTGCCCGCGACCACCTCCAGCCAGCGCAACGCGTCGCTGATCCGCCCTTCGCCGCCCGCCGGGCCCATCGCCTCGGCGGCCTTGAGAATGTCTTCTCGCGTCCGACCGGCCAGCTGCATCACCCGGCGGCGCTTGTCGAGCGCCTCGTCCTCGCCGGGCATCGGGTGGAACGCCTCCAGCTCCTTCGCCGAATGGGTATAGAATTCCTGGTCCTCGGTGGTTTCCTTCAGCGCCGCCTCGGCCTTCTCCAGCGACGCCAGGGCCGCCGACAGTTTCTGCCATTCCAGCCGCACCGCGAGACGTTCGGAATCGAGCCCACCGAATGCGTCCAGCAACTCGCGATGTCCGCGCGTGTCCAGCAGCCCCTTGTCGTCATGCTGACCGTGCAGCTCGACCAGCACCGCCGACAGCGCCCGGAGCGTCTCGCCCGTGCAGGCCGTGTCGTTGACGAAGGCCCGTTTGCGGCCCTCGGGCGTGGTGATGCGGCGGAGAACCAGCACGTCCTCCACCGGCAGTCCGGCCGCGTCGAGCACCTCGCGGGCCGGATGGTCCCTGGCCAGATCGAACTCCGCCGTGACCTCGCCCGCCTCGGCCCCCTGCCGCACGATATCGCTGCGCCCACGCCAGCCGAGGACGAAGCCCAGGCAATCGAGAAGGATGGATTTCCCCGCCCCGGTCTCACCGGTCAGCACGTTCAGCCCGGGCTGAAACCCGAGATCCAGCGTCTCGATCAGCAGGATGTCGCGGATGGAGAGATGGCGCAGCATACCGGCTCAGATCACAGCCATTTGCCCTGGATAACCTGACGATAGATACGCGACAGCCAACCCGTGCCGACAGGCTCGGCGCTGAGACCGCCCGACTGCAACAGATCATAGGCATCCTCATACCAGACCGAGCCCTGGTAATTATAGCCAAGGATCGCGCCCGCCGTCTGCGCCTCGGCATCGAGCCCCAGCGCCATGAAGCTTTCCACCAGCCGGAACAGCGCCTCGGCGGTGTGCGAGGTGGTCTGGAAATCCTCCACCACCACCCGGAACCGGTTGATCGCCGCCGTATAATGGCCGCGCTTGAGATAGTAGCGCCCGATCTCCATCTCCTTGCCGGCCAGCTGGTCGAGGGCCAGATCGAATTTCAGCTCGGCGGGTTTGGCATATTCGCTGTCGGGGTAACGCTCGATGGTCTCGCGCAGTTCCTGCAGGGCCTCGAACGTGTTGGTCTGGTCGCGGCCGACATCGACGATCTGGTCGTAATAGCTGAGCGCGATCAGGTATTGCGCATAGGCCGCGTCCTCGTCGGCGGGGAAGAAATCGAGATAGCGCCCGGCAGCGGCGCGGCTCAGGTCGTACTGGTGGGCCTCGTGATAGGAAAAGGCCGACATCATCATCGCCCGCTTGGCCCAGCTGGAATAGGGATAGAGCCGTTCGACCTCGTCGAACATCTGTGCGGCCTCCGCCGGTTCCCCCTCGGCCAGCAGCGCCTCGGCATCGAGAAAGATCTCCTGAGCGGAACGGGATTCGATCCGGGCGTCCTCGTCGCCACCGCCGCAGGCGGCCAGAACGAGTGCCAGTCCGATAAGCCCAATACGCAAATTCATGCCTGTTTTCCCAACGCCTCCGGATCCGGCTGAGGTGACACGGGGCCTGATCATGCCGCGCCCGGACCCGACTCTGAACCGGCCCCGCCGCACGCGGCGTGCGGGACCGGGTTTCGTCTTACATGGAAAGAGATGGGAGTGGAAGCTGGCAAAGCCAAATTCGCGACGCGGATAACCGGTGGCATTTCACACCGGACAGTCCGGGAGGCCCCCGATGCACTCAGCCGGCGCGCGCAAGGTCCTGGGGCTTGATGCCGAAACCCGGCAGATCCCGGCGCATCGCCTCGGAACAGGTGACGATCTCGAAGGCACCCGGTGTGGCGAAGAGCTTGCGCAAGAGCGCGTTGGTCACCCCATGCCCGGCCTTGTCGCCGTGATAGCGGGCAAGGATCGGCATCCCGGCGGTATAGAGATCGCCCAAGGCGTCCAGCATCTTGTGGCGCACGCATTCATCCGTGCGACGGAACCCGTCGGCGTTCAGTACCGCGGCGCCATCGACGACGATGGCATTGTCGAGACTGCCGCCCAGCGCCAGCCCGTTCTCGCGCATCACCTCGATATCCGAGCGGCGGCAGAAGGTGCGGCAGTCGGACAATTCGCGGGCAAAGGCGCCGTTGGCGAGATTGAGGCTGCGGGCCTGCCGGCCGATGGCGGCGTCCGGAAAGTCGATGGCGAAATCGATCTCGAAACCTTCCAGGGGCGACAGGCTGGCGGTGGCGCCGTTCACGTCCACCGAGACCGCCTTGAGGACCCGCAGCAGCCGGATCGGCGCGTCAAGCTCGGTCAGCCCGGCGGACATGATCTCGCGCACGAAGCGGCGCGACGAGCCGTCGAGGATCGGGACTTCCGGACCGTCAATCTCGATCAGCGCGTTGTGGACGCCGCAGCCGGCCAGGGCGGCCATCAGGTGTTCGATCGTGCCGACGGTGACACCGGCCTCGTTGGCGATCAGGGTGCAGAGCCTTGTATCGGCGACCGCGTCCCAAAGGGCCGGGATCAGGTTGTCGCGACCGGTGATGTCGGTGCGGCGGAACCAGATGCCGAACTCGGCGGCGGCGGGGTTCAGCACGAGACGCGCCGGGCGCCCGGAATGGAGACCGGTTCCCACGATCTGGATCTTGCGTTTCAGCGTCGTCTGCACGAACTCGCCCCTTCGCCCAATTTTTTCCGCCGATTGTCCGGATCGGCGCACTCACCAATATCTAGGTCTGGATAGCTGTCCGATAACGTTGGCTCAACTCAATCTCTGTGACCGTTTGTTACACTTTTTTAGTGGATTCGTTTCGCAGATGCAAAAAGCCCCGCCACAAAGGCGGGGCTTTCCGGATATGCTCTTTGATATCAAGTGGTTAGTTAGCCTGCCGGCGCAGGAAGGCCGGGATTTCGGAGCGGTCGGGCTCTTCACGCTCCGCCTCCGCTTCCAGGCTTGGTTGCGGTGCCGAAATCGGCGGCACCCGATCATGCGAGACCGCCGCCCGCTGCTCGCGCGGGGTCTGGCCGGTCATCTTGTGGATCAGCGAATTGATCGCGAACCGGCTCGGCCCCTCTTCGGCGCGCTTGGCGGTAGGCTCTTCGCGCACCGCTGCCGGGGCATCCGGGACCTTGGCGACGGCGGCCTGCAACCGGGCCAGCGCTTCGGCGGTCGGCTGGCCAGGACGGCGGGCGGCTGGAGCCGGGGTTTCGATGATTTCCGGCTCCGGCTCGACACCCAGACGCTCCTCGACGCGCGGCTCCTCGGCGGGCACGCCGAATTCCTCGCGCTCGACCAGTTCCGGCTGCGGGTCCTCATAGGCCGCCGCGACTTCGTCCACCTCGAAGAAATCCGGTTCCGGTTCGGCGACCGGTTCTGGCGCGGGATCAGGGGCGCGCTCCAGGATCGGCTCGGGCGCGCGTTCGGCCCGGACGGGCTCCGCGATCTCTTCGGGCTCTTCCACCGGTTCAGGAGCCGGCCGGGAAATCGCCTTGGGGGTCCGGCGCGGCATCGGAACCGGTTCTGCGCGTTCGGCGGCGTCGATGCCGGTCGCGACAACCGACACCCGCATCATGCCGTTCATCGCGGCATCGAGGGTCGAGCCGACGATGATATTCGCCTCGGGATCGACCTCGGAGCGGATACGGTTGGCGGCCTCGTCCAGTTCGAACAGGGTCAGGTCTTCACCGCCGGTGATGTTGATCAGCACCCCGCGCGCGCCCTTGAGGCTGATTTCGTCCAGCAGCGGGTTGGCGATGGCTTTCTCGGCGGCCTGGATGGCGCGATCCTCGCCCTCGGCCTCGCCGGTGCCCATCATCGCCTTGCCCATCTCGTCCATCACCGAGCGGATGTCGGCAAAATCGAGGTTGATGATGCCCGGACGGACCATGAGGTCGGTCACGCCCTTCACACCTTGGTAGAGCACGTCGTCGGCCATCGAGAACGCTTCGGTGAAGGTGGTCTTCTCGTTGGCGAGGCGGAACAGGTTCTGGTTCGGGATGATGATCAGCGTGTCGACGACCCGCTGCAATTCCTCGACCCCTTCCTCGGCCTGGCGCATGCGCTTGGCGCCTTCGAACTGGAAGGGCTTGGTGACGACGCCGACGGTCAGCACGCCCATCTCGCGGGCGGCCCGCGCGATGATCGGGGCGGCTCCGGTTCCGGTGCCGCCGCCCATCCCGGCGGTGATGAAGCACATATGCGCGCCGTCGAGCTGGTCGATCACCGCCTCGATGCTTTCCTCGGCAGCGGCGGCGCCAATGTCTGGCCGAGCGCCTGCCCCGAGCCCCTGGGTGACCTTCTCGCCAAGCTGCAGCTTGTTCGTCGCCTGCGACTGGGCCAGCGCCTGGGCGTCGGTATTCGCGACCACGAATTCCGCCCCTTCAAGCGCCTTTTCGATCATGTTGTTGACGGCGTTTCCGCCCGCGCCGCCGATCCCGAAGACGGTGATACGGGGGCGCAATTCATGCTGCTCGGGCATGCGCAAGTTCAATGTCATGTCAGTTCCGCCTGTCTTGCCTGTATTCCGCCTCGTTTTGTGGGCGGTTCAGCTTTGTTTTCCTGCTGATTCGGTAGCGTAAACCAAGTCTGGACTCGCGTCACGAACTTTGTGTGAAAAAAGCCACAATACCTTGTGTGTACAGACTAAATAAGCGGGTTTTGGCCAAAATGTGCAATAGCGGCTTCAAATAAGCCCCCCCCTCTCCCGAAATGGGAGAGGGGGGTGATCCCGAACAACTGGTCGTGGGGGGATATCACCAGTTGTCGCGGAACCATCTCAGCGCCCGGCGCATGCGGCGCGAGCCGATGCGGTCGGCGGGCATTTCGAAATCCCAGCACTCGTCCTGAGGATGGGAGGCATAAAGCGCCAGGCCAACGGTAGCCGCGAAGGCCCCGCCGGTGGCGGCCTGAGGCAGGCCCTGGACGCGCAGGGGTTTGCCGATACGGACCTGACGGCCAAGGACATGGGTCGCAAGGCTCTCCATGCCGGGAAGCTGCGAGGTGCCGCCCGTCAGGACGACGCGCTGTCCGGGCAGGTATTCGAAGCCGGAGGCGTCGAGCCGGGCGCGGACCTCTTCCAGAATTTCCTCCATGCGCGGCCGGATGACCCCGATCAGTTCGGCACGCGTCACCTGCCGCCGGTCGTCGGCTTCGTCGAGAGCGGAAGGGATCTCGATATAGTCGCGGTCGTCGAGGCCGGTGGCGAAGAGCCCGCCATGCAGCGTCTTCAGCCGTTCAGCGGTGGCATGGGGGACGTGCAGGCCCTGGCAGATATCCGAGGTGACGTGATGCCCGCCCATCCGGATCGTATCGGCATAGATCATGTGGCGCTTGACGAAGATCGACAGCGAGGTGGTGCCGCCGCCGAGATCGACGCAGGCCGCCCCCAGTTCCTGTTCGTCCTCGACCAGCGCCGAGAGGCCCGAGGCATAGGGCGCGGTCACGATCCCCGCCAGTTCCAGATCGCAGCGGCGGATGCATTGCAGAAGGTTGTGGACCGGCGTGGCGTCGACCGTCAGCAGATGCATGTCGACCGCCAGCTTGTTCCCCACCTGACGGCGCGGGTCCGACAGCCCCGTCCGCCCGTCGAGAGAAAAATTGATCGGCAGCGCGTGCAGCGCTTCGCGGTCGTCGCCATAATCCGGCACATCGCAGGCCGCCAGCACATGGCCAATATCGCTTTCCGCCACCTCGCCATTCTCGACCCGCACCTCGCCGGTCAGCCCGTAAGAGCGCGGCTCGGCCCCGGAAATGCAGGCGATCACGTGATCGACCCGCTTCTGGGCCATCTTCTGGGCCGCCTGCACGGCGGTGCGGATGGCGCGTTCGGTTTCGTCCATCACATCGATCTCGCCGAAGCGGACCCCGCGCGACCGGGTATTCGCCGCCCCGATCACCCGGAAGGCACCATGGGTCAGCTGTGATCCGGTCTCGCCATGCAGTTCGTTCGGCATGAATTGCAGCACCAGGCAGGCGACCTTGGAGGTGCCGATATCGAGAACGGCAACGACGCCGCGTTTCAGGGCGGCTTCACGGCGCTGGCGCATGGCGCGCTGGGATTCGAACAGATGGCTCACGTTTTGTCCTCTTCCGGGTTCCGCATACGGCGGAGTTCATCAATGGCATGTTCCGAGACCCGCAGGATCGGCCGGCGTCCGTCGCGCATGTCGATCACCAAGACCTCGCGCCCGAACAGGTCCTCGGCGGCATCAAGCGCCATGACCCGCGCCAGCGCGGCATTCGGCGCCATTTCCGGCAGCAGAATGCGCTGCCCGTGATCGAGCACGATGTCCCAGCGCCGCTCGCCCACCCGGACCAAACCCCTGATCCGCTCGGCAACCGGCCTGGCGGTGGCGAGCAGCAGCAGCGCCTCGTCCACCTCATGCTCGGCCCCTTCTCCCGCAATCAGCGGCAGGTCATTCCGGTCCGTCCGCCTTTCGAGCGTGCCGGTCAGCACGCCTTCGTCATCGACCAGCTTTAGTCCGTCCCGCGTCCGCCAAACCATGGCGGCGGCCCGCTCGGTGACCTCGATTTCCAGAATGCCCCCCGGTACCACCCGCACCTCGGAGCGCTTGACGGCTTCGATGGCATCGATCCGCCGCCGGATATCGCCGACACTTATATCCAGCGACGAGACCGGCAGCTTTGTGTCGATCGCCGCCAGCACGTCGTCGCGCAGATGAGCCGACACGCCGGAGATTTCCATCCGGGACAGCATCAGTTCGGGCCGCTCGGCGACCGAGGTATATATCCCGGTCTTGGTCTCGGTCACCGCAGCCCGGATATTGTCATTGGTGACCAGCCCCGCCAGCACAAGGGCGGCAAACCCGTAGGGCAGCCCGTAGCGCACGGCGAAGCGATAGGACGGCGTCAGCTTCAGCCGCTCAAGGCGGTATTTCCAGCGGCTTGGGGCCGGGTCCTTGTGGAGCTTCACCGGCAGCATGAGGCGTCCTCCACCATCCAGGCGCAAAGCTCGGGGAAGGAGATGCCGCAATGGGCGGCCTGTTCGGGGACCAGCGAGGTCGGGGTCATGCCGGGCTGGGTGTTGGTCTCGAGCAGGATCAGACCAGCGAGCCCCTGTTCCTCGTCCCAGCGGAAATCGGTGCGCGACACGCCCCGGCAGCCGAGCACCTGATGGGCACGGAGGGCGTAATCCATGCAGGCATCGTGGATTTCAGACGGAATGTCGGCGGGCAGCACATGCCGCGAGCCGCCTTCGGAATACTTGGCGTGGTAATCGTACCAGCCATCCGAGAAGATATCGGTGACCGTAAAAGCCCGGTCCCCCATCACCGAAGTGGTCAGCTCGCGCCCCTTCACATAGGCCTCGGCCATGACGATCTCGGGCATGTCCTCGGACAATTGCGCCGGGGTGTTGGCCCCTTCCCGGACGATATAGACCCCGACCGACGAGCCTTCGTTATAGGGCTTCACCACATAGGGCGGCTCCATCGGGTGGGCGCGGCGGGCCTCTATGGTCGGGACCAGAATGCTGTGCACCACCGGCAATCCGGCGGCGACATAGATTTCCTTGGTCTTGATCTTGTCCATCGCAAGCGCCGAGGACAGCACCCCGGAATGCGTATAGGGAATTTTCAGCCATTCGAGCAGGCCCTGGACGCAGCCATCCTCGCCCCAGCGGCCATGCAGCGCGTTGAACACGACGTCAGGCTTCGCGGCGCGCAGGTCAGCGCACAGGCTGTCGCCCGCGTCCAACTCAACCACCTCGTAACCCGCTTCCCGCAACGCGGCGGCGCATTCCCTGCCCGAGGACAGCGAAACTTCGCGCTCGGCGGAGAAACCGCCTTTCAGCACCGCGACACGGGTGTTTGTCCTGCTCGACATACACCGGCCTCTGTCTTGTCCCGTTTAGATGGGGTCGTTGCCCCTGGGATCTGTTCTTACGCGAGGTCGCCGCCTGCCTGTGGCTTACCGACCCGCATGATTTCCCACTCTAGCCAGAGACCTGAGGATTGGAAAACCTTTTTCCGCACTTTTTCCCCGAGGCTTTCCAAATCTGTGGCAGTTGCGTCACCCGTGTTGATGAGAAAATTGGAATGCATCTCGGACATCTGCGCCCCGCCCACACGGAACCCGCGCATCCCGGCCTCGTCGATCAGCTTCCAGGCCTTCAGATCGTGGACATCATCCTCCCGCCCGGTCGAGGAATAGCCCGCCGGATTGCGGAAAGTGGACCCACAGGAGCGTTCCTTCACCGGCTGGGTTTCGGCGCGTTTCGCCAACGCTGCCTCCATCTTCGCCTCGATCTCTGCCGGATCGCCCTCAGGCCCCTGCAGGACCGCCTCGACCAGCACCAGCCCCTCGGGCAGATCGGTGGAGCGGTAGGCGAAATGCATGTCCTCGGGGCGCAGGGTGACAATCTCCCCTGCCCGGGTGATCGCGGTCGCCTCGACGAAAGCGTCTGCAGTGTAGGTCCCGTAACACCCGGCATTCATCTTCAGCGCCCCGCCGATGGCGCCGGGGATGGTGCGCAGGAAGGCGAGATCGGTCCCGGCGGCGGCAGCCTTGCGGGCGACATGGGCGTCGAGGGCGGCGGCTCCAGCCCGGATGCGGCCAGACCCGAGGGGCTCGATGCCGTTGAACCCGCGCCCCAGCCGGATGGTGACGCCCGGGATGCCGCCCTCGCGGATAATGAGATTGGAGCAGACGCCGATGGGAAAGACCGGAATGTCTTCGGGGAGGGCCTTGAGGAAGGACGCGAGGTCGGCGCGGTCGGCGGGCTGGAAAAGAATTTCGGCAGGACCGCCGACGCGCAGCCAGGAGAGATCGGCGAGCGGCCGGTTCTCGGTCAGGGTGCCGCGAACGGGCGGGAGGCGGGAGAGAAGGCTGCGCATCGGAATGCCCGGTGTTGTTTCTCCGGGGTTTAACGGGTGTTTGCGAGGGAGACAATCGAACGACGAGCGATGCGGAGGGGGCAGGCCGTGCGGCGTCGGCATTTCTCAAAGGCAGCCCTCCCGCCCGTCGCCGTCGCCCCTTCGGGGCTCGGCTCCCGTTGGGCCCGGTCGCCGTGGCTATCGCCACGGGCTCTCATGCGGGCCTGTGCACGCGCGCCTTGCTGCTGCCGGGCTGGCGTCCCTGCGCGGGCTTTCCACCTTGCATATCTGGTATACAAGTTATAGGACAAAGACGCGGTTTTCTCCTGCCCATCCGCTCCTGACGCAGGCCTTCGAGGCTGGAACCGCATAGTTGGGGACCAAAGAAAGCAATGCTCGGCCAGACCCATGCCCTTGCATCAAATGAAGGACCATTTCGCATGAGCCGCAAGGCGACCAGTGCCGCGGGCGCTGCGCGGCGCAAACGTGCGCCGAGCCAGCCACCCTCGGGGCCGGCACGGTTCGCGGAAGGCTCGGCCTCGACCAGCGCCGACGTGATCTACCGCAAGCTCCATGCCGCGATCGCGTGCATGACCCTACGGCCCGGCACCGCGATCTCGGAAACCCGGCTGGCGGAGGAATACGGCGTGTCACGCACCCCCGTCCGCGAGGCGATCCTGAGGCTCGCCAAGGAAAGGCTGGTCGAGATCGTGCCGAAATCCGGCACTTTCGTGGGCCGCATTCCCGTTTCGGCCCTGATCGAGGCCCTGATCGCCCGCCGCGCCCTGGAGGCCGTCACCATCCGCCGCGCCGCCGAGATCGCCACCCGGGCGCAGATCCTGGAATTCCGCGCCATCCTCGAACGCCAGCGCGATGTGGCCGAAAGCGGCGATCTTGCGCTTTTCCACCGCACCGATGAGGCCTTCCACGAGTTCATCGCCCAGGTCGCCGACTATCAGGGCATCTGGAACCTGATCCGCCAGGTCAAGCTGCAGGTCGACCGCTATCGCCAGCTGACCCTGCCTCAGGAAGGTCGCATGTCGCTTGTCATTGCGGAACACACCGCCGTCATCGACGCCATCGAGGCCAGCAATCCGGATGCGGCCGTCGCGGCGATGGACCGCCATCTCGACAAGCTGGAACTGGATCTTGAGGTCTTCGGCGAACTCTGGCCCGAATATTTCATCCATGACCGCGCGATCGATGCCTGACCGCCCCGCATCACTGCCGACATCGGGGCATGCAGGCGACACGATGTCCATCGCCACCCGCCAGATCCCGGGCCCGGGCGAGACCAGAGGTCTCGACACGAGTGGCCTGCGGGCGAATTTCCTTGTCGAAAATCTTTTCGAAACCGGCAGGATCCACCTGACCTATTCGCATCTCGACCGCACCATCATCGGTGGCGTCGTCCCGGGACCCGAGGCCATCGCCCTGCCCGCGCCCAAGCCGATCGGCAATCCCAACTTCCTCGACCGGCGCGAGTTGGGGGTGTTCTGCATCGAAGGGGCGGGGACCGTCACGGTCGATGGCGCCACGGTATCGATGGAGGCGACGGATTGTCTTTACATTCCCGTTGGTTGCGCGGATGTGCGGTTCGCGAGCGCTGCGGGATCGGCGAAATTCTACCTCGTCTCCGCCCCGGCCCACCGCCGCACAACGCTCAAGAAAATTCCCGCCGAAGAGGCGATCCGCCACGATCTCGGTACCCAATCCGAGGCCAATATCCGCACGCTGCGCCAGTATATCCATCCCGATAACTGCGAAAGCTGCCAGTTGGTGATGGGCATGACCACCATCGCCGACGGCTCGGCCTGGAATACCATGCCGACCCATACCCACGACCGCCGCTCTGAGGTCTATTTCTATTTCGGCATGGAGGACGACACCCGGGTCTTCCACTTCATGGGCGAGCCCACCGAGACCCGCCACCTGGTCGTTGCCCGCGAACAGGCGATCCTGTCGCCGGGCTGGTCGATCCATTGCGGGGCGGGGACCGGGGCCTATTCCTTCATCTGGTCGATGGCCGGGGACAATCAGGACTTCACCGATATGGACATGATCGCCATGGAAGAACTCCGGTGAGCCGCTTCGACCTTTCGGCAAAGACCGCCATCGTCACCGGGGCCAATACCGGGATCGGTCAGGCAATTGCCGTGGGTCTGGCAGAGGCCGGGGCGCGCATGGCGCTGGTCGGACGCTCGGCGATGGACGAGACCAGGGCACTGATCCCGGACGACAGTCTTGAAATCCGCGCCGATCTCTCGTCCACCGCCGACATCCCGCGCATCGTCTCCGAGACCCGGGCCTGGGCAGGCGGGGTCGATATCCTCGTCAACAACGCCGGTATCATCCGCCGCGCCGACGCCATCGACTTCACCGAGAAGGACTGGGACGAGGTCATGGACGTCAACCTCAAGTCGCTGTTTTTCCTTACCCAGGCCGTCGCCCGCGAGATGCTTCCGGCGGGCGGTGGCAAGATCGTCAATATCGCTTCGCTCCTGTCTTTCCAGGGCGGCATCCGCATTCCCTCCTATACGGCGTCGAAAAGCGGACTGGCCGGTCTCACCCGGCTTCTCGCCTGCGAATGGGCGGCGAAGGGCATCAATGTCAATGCCGTCGCCCCGGGCTATGTCGAGACCAACAATACCGAGGCGCTGAGAAAGGACCCGGAGCGATTCCGGGCCATTCTCGACCGCATTCCGGCCGGATATTGGGGAAAACCTGCGGATATTTCCGGGGCGGTCACTTTCCTGGCCTCGGAGGCCGCCGACTATGTGCACGGCGTGGTGCTGCCGGTGGATGGGGGCTGGCTGGCGCGATAGGGGTACCGGCAATCCGGTCCGGTTCGCTGTCCTTGCCGGAGGTCCATCGCATTCACCCCGATCTGTGGCCCAGAACGACAAAACGGACAGGGCGGGCCTGTTCCGCACAGGCGAATTCGCCTGGCGGGGTTTCCCCCGGGCCTCACCAATGGAACGGTTTGACGGTGTTTCGCTTGCCGAGGGTCATGGCGTCGGCGATGTGGATCATGGGAGTGAGATCGACATCGGAGCGGCCCTCGGCGACCAGCCGGGCCATATGGGTATAAAGCGCTGGGTATTCGCCGTCGAGGCCGTCCGCGCCCTCCGAGGGCTGTCCATCGATCTCCAGGACCGCGCCACCGTTCTTGAGCGTCAGCGTGCCCTTGTCGGTGACCACCTCGATCTGCCAGATATCTTCGCCCTGATGGTCCCAGTTCATCTCGGCGGTGACCGTGCCACCATGGGGGTGGTGGAAATCGAGACCGGCGGCGATGGGGGTGGCGCGGTTCTCCGGGAAATCAAGGCGCGCGGTGCGCAGGTGGATGGGGTCGGGCAGGATCTCGGTGACGATCGACAGGGCATTGATGCCAGGATCGAAGACGCCCATGCCGCCGGGCTCGAAGACCCAGTCCTGGCCGGGATGCCATTTGCGGACATCCTCCTTCCAGGTGACGGTCAGGCGCTTGACGAGGCGGTCGCGCAGCCACGCCTTCGCCGCCGCCACGAAACGGGCCGAGCGGGAATGCCAGCTGGCATAGAGGCTCAGGCCCTTGAGGTCGGCGAGGTCTTCCAGCGCCCGGACCTCGGCCAGCGTGGCGCCGGGGGGCTTTTCGAGCATGACGTGGCGTTTGGCCAGAAGTGCCGTCACCGCGTAGTCGAAGCGCGGCACCGGGGGCATGCAGAGCGAGACGGTGCCGATCTCGGGATGGGCGTCGAGCATGGCGGCGAAGTCGGTATAGTTCGGCACGCCCTCGACCCGGTGATTGCGCGAGACGGCGGCGGCCAGTTCCCAGTCGGGGCTGGCGGCGAGCGTCGGGATATGCTGGTCGATGGCGATCTTGCCGATGCCCGCCAGCGCGATCTTGCGCTTTACCATCAGTGGCTGTCCTTTCCGACTTCGTTGCCCCGGCAGCCCTTGAGGAAATCCAGGTCTGCGCCGGTATCGGCCCCTGTCACATGGGTCTGGTGCAGCCAGGCGTAGCCCGAGGCGGGCTGTTCGTGCGTGGGTTGCCAGTCGGCCATCCGCGCCGCAAGTTCTTCATCCGATATATCGAGATGCAGCCGGCGGGCGGGCACGTCCAGCTCGATCATGTCGCCGCTCCGGACCACGGCCAGCGGGCCACCGGCGGCGGCTTCGGGCGAGGTATGCAGGACGACGGTGCCGTAGGCAGTGCCTGACATGCGGGCATCCGAGATGCGGACCATGTCGGTAATGCCCTTCTTCAACACCTTCGGCGGCAGGCCCATATTGCCGACCTCGGCCATGCCCGGATAGCCCTTCGGCCCGCAGTTCTTCAGGACCATGATGCAGGTCTCGTCGATGTCGAGCCCGTCGTCATTGATCTTGGCCTTGTAGTCGTCGATATCCTCGAAAACCACCGCCCGGCCCCGGTGGGTCAGAAGGTGAGGCGAGGCGGCCGACGGTTTAAGGACCGCGCCGTTCGGGGCAAGATTGCCCCTCAGCACCGCGATGCCCCCCTGATCGGTCAGCGCCTTTTCGACCGGCAGGATGACGTCCTCGTTGTGGTTGATGACGTCCTTCACCTCGTCCCAGATCGTCGCCCCCGAGACGGTCAGCGCGTCGCGATGCAACTGCCCGCCCTCGCCGAGCCGCTTCAGCACGACCGGCAGGCCGCCGGCATAGAAGAACTCCTCCATCAGATATTTGCCCGACGGCATCAGGTTGACGATCGTGGCGACGTCCCGCCCGCAGCGGTCCCAGTCGTCCAGCGTGAAGTCGATCCCGACACGGCCCGCAAGCGCCAGGAGGTGCACCACAGCGTTGGTAGAGCCGCCAATGGCGCCGTTGGTACGGACGGCGTTCTCGAAGGCCTGTTTGGTCAGGATATCCGACGGTTTCAGGTCGTCCTTGACCATCTGCACGATCCGCCGACCCGAAAGCTGCGCGATGACGCGGCGGCGACTGTCGACGGCCGGGATCGCCGCGTTACCCGACAGCGCCATGCCCAGGGCTTCGGCCATCGACGCCATTGTCGAGGCCGTTCCCATCGTGTTGCAGGTGCCGGTCGAGCGCGACATCGAGGCTTCGGCCTCGAGGAACTCCTCCTGCGTCATCTCCCCGGCTTTCACCGCCTCGGAGAATTTCCACAGATGGGTACCGGACCCGACGCGCTCGCCCCGGAAATAGCCGTTCAGCATCGGCCCGCCGGTCACCACGATGGACGGCAGGTCACAGCTTGCCGCCCCCATCATCAGGCTTGGCGTGGTCTTGTCGCACCCGACGAGGAGGACGCAGCCGTCAATGGGCTGGCCGCGAATGGTTTCCTCGACCGCCAGAGAGGCCAGATTTCGGAACATCATCGCGGTGGGACGATAGGTGTTCTCGGAGGCCGAAAATACCGGTACCTCGACCGGAAAGCCGCCCGCTTCCCAGATCCCGGCCTTCACCTTCTCGGCGATCTCCTTCATGTGGCTGCCGTTGCACGGCGTCAGCTCGGACCAGGTATTCAAGATCCCGATGATCGGCCGCCCGTCGAACAGGTCATGCGGATAGCCCTGGTTCTTCAGCCAGCCCCGGTGATAGATCGTGTCGCGCGAGTTGCCCGCATACCATTCCTGGGACCGCAGCCGCCTCGGCCATTCCGCCGGTTCAAATGTCATCTTCCGAGCCCTTCCTAAAGAATTTTCACGGCAAGGGCGGTGTCGCGATCACCAGCCTCGACGCGCAGCGGATTGACGAGCGGCAGCCCGAACGGCGCCGCCTCGATCTCGAACACATCGCCGTCCCGGGGTGCGATACCATCGGCAAAGGACAGGGTCGCGGTGCCGAAGAAATGCACATGCAGATCGCCGGGCTGACGGAAGAGATCGTACTTGAAATGATGGTGTTCAAGATTGGCGAGGCTGTGGGACATGTTGTCCTCGCCCGAAACGAAGGGTTTTTCCCAGACCATCTCACCGCCGCGCCGGATGCGCGACACGCCCTGAACGTCGCCTGGCAGATCGCCCACCAGCATCTCCGGGCCGAAGGACGCCGGACGCAGCTTGGAATGGGCCAGCCACAGGTAGTTGCCGCGCTCGGTGACATGGTCCGAAAACTCGTTGGCCAGCGCAAAGCCGACCCGGAACGGCGTGCCGTCGGGGCCGATGACATAGACGCCCGCGATTTCGGGCTCCTCGCCGCCATCCTCGGCGAAGACCGGCGAGGTCAGGGGGCTGCCGGAGGCGACGGCGTTATGGCCGTTGCCCTTGTAGAACCATTCAGGCTGGGCGCCGACCCGCCCTTGAGCGGGGCGTCCGCCCTCCAGCCCGAGACGGAACATCTTCATCGAATCGGTCACCGCCTCGTCCTTGGTGGGGGCGGCGTGCATGGCGTCGCGGGTCGCGGCCGAGCCGAGATGGGTCAGCCCGGTGCCGGTCAGGTGGCAATGGGCCGGATCGGGGTGATCTATCGGCAGAAGCATCCGACCCTCGGCAGCCGCGGCGGCGATATCGACCGGGTGAGCAAGGCCACGTGCGCGGATCGTCTCACCAAGGCTGGTCCCGGCGGCAATCGCGGCCTCGACCAATTCCAGCGTCGAGCCGGTGCCCGAGACCGCATGGGCCTCTGACCCGTCGCGGACCACGACCTCGCGCCCGCCGTCCCTGGTAGCAATCTGCGATACAAGCATGGTCTTTCCCTGTTTCTGCTTTTTGTAGACGTCAAATACCACAGCCGTGAGCAATACCAACCCCTTGATTACCTGCGGATAGTCGATGCCGCCCCCCATGGTCGACATACCGGTGTTCCCGACGCCCATCAGGAACGCTCCGGCCACGGCACCGGCAATCGTTCCGACCGCGCCCGAAATCGACGCCCGGCCGCCAGGAACCGCGGCGTTCGCGGCCTGTTTCAGCGCGAACCCGGCCTCAGGCGTGGCGGAGTTGAACTGTGCCGCGAAGACCGGACCGGCGGCGGCGATCCCGGTCAGAAGGACGCGCAGGTCGACCTGGCGCGTCCCGGTCATCTCGGCCAGCGCAGCACCCAGGGAGGCCAGGAAGATATCCGGAACGAGGCGGTTGGCGATCAGCTGAAATTCGCTCGGGCACGATCCGGATCGACCGGCCACCGAGAAACCACGGCGACATGCCCAGGTCGGCGCTGCCGACGCCAACGGCGGTTGGAGAAAGGCACGCGGGACGCGCGCGGAAGGTAGATTCCCGCTGGTAAAGGGGGCCGGATTTCTCTAAGGCCAACAAAAAATGCAAGAGGCGCCGAAAGGCAGGGGCCGGGAGGAAAATCATGAATAAATGTCGCTGGGGGATCATCGGTCCGGGGCGGATCGCCGTCAATTACGCGCAAGGCCTGGCCGAAAGCGACAGCGGCGAGCTCGTCGCCATCGCCAGCCGCTCGGCCGAGCGTCTCCGGGAGTTCGGCGACCGTTTCGGTATCGCCGAGGGCAAACGCCACGGCAGTTACGAAGCCATCTGCGCCGATCCCGAGATCGACGCCATTCACGTCGCCACTCCGCACCCGTTCCATGCCGAACAGGCCCTGATGGCGATCCGCGCCGGCAAGCATGTTTCATGTCAAAAGCCCCTGGCGCTGAACGAGGCCGAAGCCACAGCCATCGTCGAGGCCGCGGGCCAAGAGGGCGTCTTCTTCTGCGAAGCCTTCATGTATCTCCACCACCCCCAGATCGCCAGACTGGTCGAGATCATCCGGGGCGGAACTCTGGGCGCGGTCCAGCATATCCGCGCCAGTTTCGGCTTCGCCGCCAGTTTCGACCCCGAAAGTCGTCTCTACAAATACGCGCTCGCCGGCGGCGGCATCCTCGATGTCGGCGGTTACCCGGTCTCGGCCGCCCGCATGATCGCGGGCATTGCGGAAGGCAAATTCGCCGAACCGGTCGCGGTGAAAGGCACCGGGCATCTCGGGCAGACCGGCGTCGACGAGGTCGCATACGGCCTGTTGAAATTCGAAAACGGCATCACCGCCGAGATCGCCTGCGCCGTCGCCCGTCCGCTTGGCGAGGGGATCGAGATCATCTGCGAAAACGGCCGTATACAACTCGACAACCCCTGGGTTCCGGGCCGCAACGCAGGCCCCTCCGACGCCACGATCCGCATCATCCGTGACGGCACCGAAGAAACCGTCGAAGTCACCGACAAGCGTATCCTCTTCGCCTTCGAGGCCGAGGCCGCCTCCCGCGCCATTCTCGACGGTGCCTCCGGGCCCGATTTCCCGGCCATGTCCCCCGCCGCATCGATCGGAAATGCCCGCGTCCTCGACGCGTGGCGGCGCGAGCTGGGATATGTCACTTTCGCCGAACGCCCCGAGACCCTGCGCCGCCTGCCGGGCGTTTTGCCTGAAGGCCTGCCGAAGATCCCCGAAGTGACCCTGCCCGGCCTCGACCGCCCGGTCACCAAGCTGATCATGGGCTGCGACAACCGCGAGACCTTCGCCGAGGGCGCGATCCTGTGGGACGCCTGGGCCGAGGCGGGCGGGACCGGCTTCGATACTGCCCATCATTACGGGCGTGGCCTGCAGGAGACGCTGCTCGGCCAGTGGATGAAGTCGCGCGGGATGGCCGACAAGGTCACTGTCATCGTCAAGGGCGCGCACAGTCCCTATCACGTGCCAGATGCCGTCGGGGTGGAACTGCCGGTCTCGCTCGGCCGTCTGGGGCTGGACAAGGCTGCGATCTACATCCTGCACCGCGATAACCCGGATGTGCCGGTCGGCGAATTCGTCGACGCCGTCGCCCGCGAGCGCGATGCGGGGCGCATCGGCATCTGGGGGGTGTCGAACTGGACCGTGGACCGCTTCGCCGAAGCCGTCGCCTATGCCGAGGCGGGCGGTCTGGAGCCGCCGCGCATCCTCAACAACAACCTGTCGCTCGCGGTGATGGAACGCCCGGTCTGGCCCGGGGTCGCCAGCTCCAACAGCCAGGACGCGCTGGCCTATCTGCGCCGGACAAACACCGCCCATGTCAGCTGGTCTTCTCAGGCACGCGGCTATTTCCTGCCCGCCGCGCTCCGCGACCGCTTGCCCGAAGACAGCCGCCCCGAGGCCTGTTTCGGCAGCCCGGATAACGAGACCCGGCGCGCCCGCGCCACCGAGCTGGCGGAGAAATACGGCGTCACGCCCCATAATATCGCCACCGCCTGGGTACTGGCGCAATCCTTCCCGTCCCTGGCTCTCATTGGTCCTCGAAGCCCCGACGAGATCGTCTCGACCCTGCCCGCGTTGACGGTTTCGATGACCGCCGAAGAGATCGCCTGGCTGAATCTCGAATCCGGCACGGGGTGAAATCCGGCCTTTGGGTCATCTGATTGGCGCGCTGCTGGCGTCTGAACGCAACGATCTGGGACGCGGGCCGGTCCTGCGCGCAACCCTTGAGCGTCAAAAGCGACCTGCATCCACCCGAAACAGGGGGCCGATCAGTGCCCATGGAAATCCGTCTCGGGTCCGGCGGCAACCGGCGCCCCGGGAGCGCGCGTCTCCCGGGGCGACCCCGCTGGGCGCTCTCGCTCAGTGGCGACTTTCGGTAGGGCCATCGGGCGGCGCGGATAGCCACGGTTCCGCGTCCGCGAGCCGACTTACCGCCTCCCCGAGGCAGGTCTGGGGGAGAACCACAAGCATGCCCGGCCCGTCAAAGGCGAATCGGACCAGATTGTGGCATACCCGATTCGAAGTCCCGAGCCGCCCGCCCGGCCGAAGGCGCAATCCATCCACGGGCCATTCCAGGCCCGCGCTTTCCACCCCGGTCAGCGGCACCAGCGGATAAAGCGACAGCCGCGTTCCCTCCGGCAATTCCAGCGCCAACGCCCGGGGGCACAGAAAGCAAATCTCGCCTTTTCCCAACAATATAACCCGTTTTCCGGCATAGCCCAGCAAGGCCGACAAGGCCGCCAGCTGGTGATCCAGTCGCCCGCCCAGAAACCCGAGGCCGAGGATCAGGGGTGCTTCAACCGAATAGAGGCATTTTTCGAAGTCGGTGGAGTCCTGCTCATCGACGGCATTAACCGTGATGCCCGATTTCCGCCAATATTCACTATTAGTTAATGAATCGAGGTCCCCAATGACCGATAGTACCGAGTGACCCATTTTCCTTGCGGTTTCCGCGCCGCCATCGGCGGCGACAAGTTCGGGGGCATGCGCGAGGGAGAGATCGAGTTCGGCGGCTGTGACTGGCCCGGCGCCGATCAGGGTAAGGTTGGTATTCGTCCGGTAAAGAGTTTCAGGCATGGGGAGCTTTTCGATGGGGGAAAACCGGGCGCCGTATGCGTCCCTGAACTGTATAGGCATCGCCGTTGGCCCTGTCAGCGGCTTTCCGGTGCCAAGGCCAATGTAGTGCGGTCCGGACGCGGGCCGACCCAGGTGAGGACGACTGAAAGACCATGGCTGACCAGACCCCCACAACGGGCACGAAAGTGCTCAGCATAAATTTCGGCACCTATGTCTGCGAGCTGGAGGGTTTTAACAACCCGTTCCGGGTGATCCGCGGCGTCGTCGATTATTTCGTCGAACTGGCCGACGAGAATCCCGACGCCGAGGCGCTGGACCTGCACCCGGATGTCGACCATCTCCAGCGTGTCCTGATCGACAGCGCCGGCGACCCCTATGTGCGGATCGTCGAGATCGAGGGCGGCGTGCGGATGCGGACCCTGCAGGATCAAAAGTCGAAATCTGCCGCAGTGGAGGAAACACCCGCCCCAGCCGACGCCGACGCAACCCCCGCTGCGGATGTGGCCGAGGAGCCCGGAACCGAGATCGCCGCTGAAGCGGCAGCCCCGACAGAAGCCGTAACCACCGAGACGGGAGCGGCTGAAGGCGCGATGCCCGAGGCCGAGGCCGCAGGGACTGCTGACACGCATGCCGAAGCCGAGGCCGAGGCGGCGGAATCCGATGTGGACTTGAAGGCGGAGCCTGTCTCGACCACCGCCGAGGACGCGGCCACGCAGGCCCCCGAGGCGTCGGTCGCAGAGCCTGCCGAGGAGAACGTGGCCGAGGAGCCCGCCGACGATCTGAGCGACGATCTCGACGAGGATATGGATGTCGAGGAACTCGCCGCGATGATGGCCGATGAGCTGGTCGGTGAAGAGGACCTGTCCCTCGACGATCTCGACGAAGAGGACGAACCGGCGGAAACCGAAGCGGAACCCGTGGCAGCGGAAGCCGAGGCCGAGGAAACCCCGGCGGAGGAAGACCCGGCACCGGAAGAGCTGGTGCAGAGCGAGGTGGACAGCGCCGCGGAAGAGCCCGTTCATGACGACGAGAGCCCCGCACTCGAGGCGCCGCTGGTCCTTGAGGCTGGCTCGGAAGACGACGCCGCGACCGGCGAGGACCCGATGGTTCAAAGTGCCGACGAGGCCAAGGCCGTCGAGGACCCCGCTCCAGAGATCGACGACGAGATCGACGACCTGCAGCCCGTGGTCATCGACCGCGAGACAGGTGAAGAAGTCGCCGCCGATCCCGATATGATGTCCGACGAGCCGGCCCTCGAAGAGCCGATGGTGCTCGAAGCCGGGGACGAGATCGGCGAAGAGCCCCTGGAGACGAGCGCCGAGGAGGCCGCGGCGCCGCTCGTGCTCGGTGCTGGGGACATATCCGGTCCCGAACCCGAATTGTATGAAAACGAGGAACCCGTTCGGACCATGTCGCTCGACACGCCGATCGACATGGATGACGAACCCGAGGTTCTGCCCGAGGTTCTGCCCGAGGTTCTTATCGGCGACGAGCCTGAACTTCTTGGCGGCGAAGAACCGGAAGTCCTGGGCGGCGAGGAACCCGAACTTCTGGGTGCCGAGGATGACGAGGATGCCTCGCCGGTTGCCCTGCGCCTGTCGGAGGAGGAAATCGCCGCGAACCGCGCCAGGACCGCCGGTGACGAAAATGACGCTTCGGAAGAAGGGTCTGGCGCCCTGCAGCTTTCCTCGGACGATGCGGACACGGACGACAGCCCTTCGGTATCGCTCCGGGTCCTGTCCAACGAAGAAGCCGAGGACGAGCCCGCATCGCTCCGCGCCGACGCGCCCAAGCGCAGTCTGCGCATCATCCGCACCGATGCCGAAGAGGAAATCGCCCCGACCGTCGATGAGGACGAGGACAGCAGTATCGAGCACGACGACAGCGAACTTCGCGCCTTCGCCAAGCGCATGGGCGCCGCCTCGCTGCCCGAATTGCTGGAGGCCTCGGCGGCTTATGTGACGCTGGTCGACAAGCAGCAGCAATTCAGCCGCAAGACCATCCTGCAGATGGTCGACGAGATCTCGGACGAGAAGAACTACACCGCCGAAGCCCGCATCAAGTCTTTCGGCAAGCTCCTGCGCTCGGGCAAGATCATGCGCGTCGAAGGCGGTCAGTTCGCCATCTCGCAGGCGCTCAGGTTCAACTACGAAAGCCGGATGTAGTGCTTTCGAAAAGCCAATTCGGCAAGGCCCCGGTTCGTCCGGGGCCTTGTTGTTTTTGACCCTTAAATAATCTGACCTGGGTTGCTTAGATTGCGGATCAGGAGTTGTGCTCCTAACATTCTGCCATGGATATTTTTGGAAAAGCGCTTTTGGACTATCATTCCGGTCATACCGAAGAATCGATCAGGATAACCCGTGACGACGGTCGGGTGGATGAACACAGCTCCGGCATCTATTTTCAATCCGAACCCCTTAGCTTCGAGAAATCCGCCCTTGCCGCGATCAGCGCACCTGTTCTGGATATCGGGTGTGGCGCAGGTCGTCACTTGCTCTGGCTTCGGAAAAAGGGGCTGGAAGCCTGGGGTATTGACCTGTCGAAAGGCGCGGTCGAAACATGCCGACTACGGGGACTGGAGCAGGTGCGGGAACACGACATCATGTCACAAGTCCCGCCGAATTTCGGGTTTCGTTTCCGAACCCTGACCCTTTTTGGCAACAATGTCGGCATTGGCGGCACATTCGATGGAGCCGTGCGGTTGTTCCGGCACCTTCGGGCCCTGGCCGAAGAAGGTGGTACCCTGATTTTGACGGGGTTGGATCTGACCGAAACTCGAGACCCGGTGCATCTGCGCTACCATGAGAACAACCTTGCCAAAGGGCGGCGGCGTGGTGAATTAAGGATGCGGCTAGAATATCGAGGCGAGAAAGGCCCCGAAATTCGCTGGTATCATCCCGAGCGCGCCGAAATAGAGGAACTTGCGACACTCAGCGGCTGGAAGCCTGAGAATTCAGGCGCAAAGGACAGGTTCTTCTGGGCCGTTCTGAGAAACACCGGGGCTGACTGAGACGATGTGGTGGCGAGCCTTCAAATATATCCTGATCGGCGCGATCTTCACCCTCATCACGACACTCATGCTATTGGCCTCTTCAGGTTTCATCGAGCGCTCCGAGCCCGTGCAACTGATTGTCCTGCAAATGGAGCGGAAAACCGACGACGAAGGCGCGATCCTGTATCGCCCGGTCTTCGCTCTCGACACAAACGAACGCCCCCGTCCCGAATACCGGGGCAACAGCTGGATCAGCTTCCTGGTCCACAAGGCCGGTGACGTAGTGCCTGGTCGCTATGACGCAAAGACCGGCCAGATGAACAGCGACCGGATGCTCACCATCACCCGTTGGGTCTGGCGCATCGTGCAGGTCATAGGTATCCTGACGATGGTAGAGGGGGTCCTGATGTTATTCGGCATCCCGGAACACCGGATGCCGATACGCCTCGGCAGGCGTCGCTAGGAGGGCGGAGGGAACAGTTTGGGCAGTTGTGTTTCAGCGGTTGGCATCGTCGCCCGGATCCGCCTTCCCCACCCCCTTGAACACGAACCGGAACGGTAGTGCCCAGAGCACGCCCAGAACCATATAGATCAGCAGTTCCAAGAGGATATTCGGCCGCGGCAACAGCGTTACCAGCCGGATCGCCACCACGATATACAAAGGCAGCCCGATCACCAGGATCACCAGCGCCCAGCGGCGGCGTGCCTTGTAGCTCAGTGCCATCAGTCGGCGAACGGGTCGGTGACGAGGATGGTGTCCTCGCGCTCCGGCGAGGTCGACAGCATCGCCACCGGGCAGCCGATCAGCTCCTCGACCCGCCGCACATATTTGATCGCGTTCGCCGGTAGCTCCGCCCAGCTCCGCGCCCCTTCGGTGGTCTCCGACCAGCCCGGAAGCTCCTCGTAGACCGGTGTGCAGCGCGCCTGCAGGTCGGCGGCCGTCGGCAGGTAGTCGAGCATCTCGCCGTCCAGCTCATAGCCGGTGCAGATCTTCAGCGTCTCGAACCCATCGAGCACATCCAGCTTGGTCAGCGCGATCCCGTTCACGCCCGAGGTCGCACAGGTCTGCCTGAGCAGACAGGCATCGAACCACCCGCAGCGCCGCTTGCGGCCCGTCGTGGTCCCGAATTCATGCCCCCGCTCGCCCAGCCGCTGCCCGTCGGCATCGTGCAACTCGGTCGGAAACGGCCCCTCGCCGACCCGGGTCGTATAGGCCTTGACGATGCCCAGGACGAAATCGATTGCCCCCGGCCCGACCCCGACCCCGGTCGCCGCCTGCCCCGAAATCACGTTCGACGAGGTCACGAACGGATAAGTCCCGAAATCGATATCCAGGAGCGCCCCCTGCGCCCCCTCGAACAGGATCCGCTTTCCGGCCCGCCGCTCTTCGTTCAGCACCTTCCAGACAGGTGCCGCGTACCGCAAAATCTCCGGCGCAATCGCCTCCAGATCGGCCAGCAGCCTGTCCCGGTCGATTGCTTCCAGCCCCAGCCCGGCCCTCAGCGCATTGTGATGCACCAGTGCGCGGTCCACCCGCAGCTCCAGCGTCGCCCGATCCCCCAGATCGGCCACCCTTATCGCCCGCCGCCCGACCTTGTCCTCATAGGCCGGCCCGATCCCGCGCCCCGTGGTCCCGATCCGCGCCACCGAGTTCTGCCCCTCCCGCGCCCGGTCCAGTTCGCCATGGAAGGGCAGGATCAAGGGCGCGTTCTCGGCGATCATCAGGGTTTCGGGGGTGATCTCTACCCCCTGCCCGCGAATGGACGCGATCTCTTCCAGCAGATGCCAGGGATCCAGCACCACGCCGTTGCCGATCACCGACAGCTTGCCGCCGCGCACCACCCCCGAGGGCAGCGCATGCAGCTTGAAGACCTCGCCGTCGATGACCAGCGTATGCCCGGCATTATGTCCGCCCTGGAACCGCGCGATCACATCGGCCCGCTCGCTCAGCCAGTCAACGATCTTGCCCTTGCCCTCATCGCCCCACTGCGCTCCGACGACCACCACATTTGCCATGAAGGCCCACTCCCAGAAGAATCCCCGACAGGCGGCTTATACAGGTCCCGCCCCCGCACCGAAACCGCTGATTCTGTGCCCGGGTCAACCCGGCCGCAGGCCCCGAGCGCAGCGAGGCTCGGGGTTGAGGCGGGTGGAGAATCAGCAAACGCTCGGGCCCGGCCTGACCACCGGTCAGGCCTTCTCAGCAGCCTTGAATCGCATGACCCGTCAGGGTCATGCTTAATAGTCGTGTGCCGGGCGTCAGCCCGGCTCTCCGCTTCCTAGTGGAAGACGATAGCCTTCGCCTGAATGATCTGCGGAAGCTTAGACAGCTCTTTCAGCGCAGCCTCAGCAACAACATCATCGACCCCGAGCAAGGCAATCGCCTCCCCACCCTTGTCCGAACGGCCCAGAGCAAAAGTCGCGATATTGATCCCCAGATCGCCCAACTTCGTCCCCAGCGCCCCGATATACCCAGGCGTATCCGAGTTGGTCGTATAAAGCATGAACCGCTGCGGCTCCGCCTCCAGATCGATGCCCTTGATCTGGATGAAGCGCGGCTTGCCGTCCGAGAAACAGGTGCCGGCAATGGACCTGGTTTTGCCGGCGGTCTTGACGGTCAGCTTGATGTAGCCGTCAAAGACGCCCGACTTGTCACGGCGGACTTCAGAAAGGATGATGCCACGTTCCTTGGCCATGATCGGAGCAGAAACCATGTTGACGTCAGTAACCTGCGGACGGATGAGTCCGGCCAGTGTCGCGCTGATCAGGGCCTGTGTGTTGAGTTCGGCTGTCAGGCCGTCAAACAGCACCTCGACTTCCTGGATGGGTTCATCGGTAACCTGTCCGACAAAGGCGCCCAGATGTTCTGCAAG